>CAKSEE010000007.1 GCA_934446455.1 uncultured Oscillospiraceae bacterium
ACCTTTCAATCCTGCCAAACTTGTCGCTTAATTTTTGGCGCTTTTGTCTATTGACTTTTCATAGCTGGTCTCCGAAGAGCAGCGTTTTTTGGTACAAAAAATGCCCTGATAAGGTAATTATATCTCTCAATAGTGACAGTCTTGTGAATTATCCGTGATAGGTTCGGCTTTTTATTCGTTTGCGGATTTAATGTCGGCGGCTATCTGCGCCTTAAGCTCCGGAAGCCCCGAAAACCTGCGCTCGGGACGGATAAAGCGGCAGAGCGACACGGCTATCCTCTCACCGTAAAGAAAGCCGCTGTAGTCCAGAATGTGCGTTTCCATTACCGCGCCCGTGCCGTCGCTCCTGTCGTCTATGGTAGGCTTTACACCGATGTTAGTAATGCTGCGGTAGGTGCGCCCGTTCACCTCGGTGTAGCTTTTGTACACGCCGAAGCGCGGTATCACGTTGGTGTCTGGGATTATCTGGTTAATCGTCGGAAACAGCAGCGTGCGCCCTATCTCGTTGCCGCGGATAACGGGCAGCCTGTACCACAGCTCGTAGCCGAGAAGCTCGTTCGCCTGCTCTATATCGCCGCTCCTGATAAGCTCCCTTATGTGCGTGGAGCTTATCATAACGCCGTTGTGGCACACGTCCGCAACGGTGAGAGCGCGCATTCCGTACTCCGCGCCAATTCGGGAGAGAAGTTCGGGCGTGCCGCTGCCGTTCTTTCCAAAGCGGAAATTCGTGCCGCAGCACGCGAAGCCTGCGTTAAGCCGCCCCACAAGTATGTCCCGCACGAACTCGCGCGCGGTAAGCCCGCTCACCTCGGCGAAGTCGGGCGCGTAAAGGTAATCCACCCCGACCTTTCCGAGAAGCTCGCGCTTGTTCTCAAACGAGATGATGTCCTCGCGGCAGGCGAACTTCGGCAGCGTGGTGTCGCAGTTGAACGTGAACACCGCGCTTTTAAGCCCGCTTTGCGAGAGCGCCGCGTTTATCACCTCCATATGCCCGAGGTGAAGTCCGTCAAAATAGCCCAGCGCGACCGCAGTTTTCTCCGCGGCGGGGCTTCCGTATGTTATATCAATCAATTCAGTTTACTTCCACAAGTATATATGCCGTCAGCCGCACAGGCGCTTTACGGGTATAAGCTCCCCGTTTTCCGCCCTTGCAACGCCGACAAAGCCCTGCTGCGTGTATATGCGGCACATACCGCTTTCCGGCGCGCTTTGAACCCTGTCAAGGTCTAAGCGCACGCCGTTCATGTAAAGGCGCTCCTGCGGCGCGTCGAGCGTTACCGCGGGGTACGGCGCAAACGCCGCGTCCACGGGTCTTACAAGTGCGCACAGTTCCTCGTAGGGAAGCCCGCGCAGCTTATCGAGCGGGGTGCATTCCTCAAGCGTAAAGCCGCAGCTTTTGGTGCGCACAAGCCTTGTCATAACAGCGCCCGTGCCGAGCGCGCGCCCCACGTCGTCTATAAGCGAGCGGACGTACGTCCCCGACGAGCAGTCCATTTCAAGCACGCCGCTGCAACCGTCAAAATCGACAAGCTCAAGGCGCGTTATCGTTATCGGGCGGGGTTTCCGCTCCACCTCTATGCCGCGCCGCGCAAGGTCGCAGAGCTTCTCCCCGTTCACCTTAAGCGCGGAATACATGGGCGGAATCTGCTGCGTTTCGCCGAGAAACTGTGCGAATACGCTGCGCACCTGCTCTGCGGTCGGTCTTTCGGTGCTCTCAGGCTCGACCCTGCCCCATATGTCAAGCGTGTCCGAAGTTACGCCGAGCATAAAGCCCGCGCGGTAACTCTTGTCCGTGTCGGGTATTATGTCCGCAGCCTTTGTCGCGCCCCCGACAAAAATCGGGAGAACGCCCGTAGCCATGGGGTCCAGCGTGCCGCCGTGCCCCACCTTTTTCGTTCTCATGCACCCGCGAAGCACTGCCACAACGTCAAACGACGTAAAGCTCTGCGGCTTGTCCACCGCAATAACTCCCGTCATGCTATGCCCTCTTTTTCAAGAGCCTTTACGCACGCCTCAACGATAAGGCGCTCCGCCTCGACCTCGGTCATGCCCTCGAACGAGCAGCCCGAAGCGCGCGCGTGTCCGCCGCCGCCGAAGCCCTGCGCGATATCCGAAACGTTCACGCGCTCGCTTGAACGCAGCGAAGCCTTGTAAACGCCGTTTTTCTTTTCCTTTATGGATATGCCGATGTCAACGCCCTGTATCTGCCGCGGGAGTGAAGCGAGCGCGCCGACGTCGTCGCTGTCTATGTCGCAGATGCTTTCAAGCAGCGCAAGCGAGGTGTAAATGACGGCGATATGTCCGCCCGCGTAGTATCTTATCTTGCTGAGTACCTCCTGCTCAAGCTTCATGCGCCCGGGGGTCTTAAGGTCGAACATGGCGTAGTTTATCGGCGTTATCTCAGCGCCCAGACCTATGAGCCGCGCCGCCTTTATATGCGAGGCGGGCGTGGTGTTGCTGAATCTGAAGCAGCCCGTATCCGTTGCAATGCCCGTGTAAAGGGCATTGGCTATCGGCACGGTGATGTCCGCGCCAAGCTCGTCTATCACCTCAAGCACAAGCTCAGCCGCCGCAGCGTAGTCGCCGCGCACAAGCGTGCGCTTCGCGTAGCCCGTGTTTGACTCGTGGTGGTCTATGCAAAGGTCGGTCTGCTCGCCAAGCTCGCGCAGCTCGCCAAGAAGCTTCGGGTCCGCAACGTCCACCGCGATTATTGTGCGCGGCGTGAACTCCTGCTCGGCGTATGCCTTTCTCATGTAGTCAAAGCGCGCGGGGATATGGTCGGGACAGCGCACCATGGCGCGCTTTCCAAGCTCTTGTAACGCGCCGCACAGAGCCATGCCGCAGCCAAGCGTATCGCCGTCGGGGTTGCCGTGCATAAGTATCACGAAATCGTCGCTCTCCTTAAGGAAAACGCACGCCTGCTCAAGAGTTACCGTCATCTTCTCCGCCCCCCTCTTCAGCGTTATGGCTGTTTTTATGCAGCCCGTCTATTATCATGTCGATATGCTCGCTGTATTCCAGCGAGTTGTCGGGCAGGAAGATAAGCTCGGGGATCTTTCTCACGCGGATACGGGCGCTTATGCACTTCTTGAAGTAGCCCGCTGCCGCGTTCATACCCTCTACCGCCTGCGCAGTGCGCCCCTCGCCGCCCATGCACGCGATAAGCACCTTGCAGTATGACAGGTCGTTGGTCACCTCGCAGTGCGTTACGGTAACAAAGCTCTTTGCCACGCGCGGGTCCTTAACGCCGCTTACCGCAGCGGAAATCTCCCTCTTTATATCCTCGTTAAGACGCTTGATGTTGAAATTTGCCATCGTGACTCCCTCCTATACCGTAAACCTGACCGGCGCGGCAGGGGCGGCCGTCATTTGCAGCCGTCCTGCGCCGCACGCCGTCAGTCCTTATATTCCTCCATCATATAAGCCTCGAAGATGTCGCCCTCCTTGATGTCGGTGAACTTTTCAAGGCTTATGCCGCACTCAAAGCCTGCGGCTACTTCCTTTACAGCGTCCTTGAAGCGCTGAAGTCCCGCTATCTTGTCGTCGCCGACAACTATGCCGTCGCGCACGATACGCACCTGAGCGTTTCTCGTTACCTTGCCGTCGAGAACGTAAGAGCCTGCAACAATGCCTACGTTGGTTATCTTGTAGACCTGGCGCACCTCTACCTTGCCGAGCATTACCTCCCTGAACTTCGGCGCGAGCATTCCCTTCATCGCCGCCTGGATATCCTCGATAGCGTCGTATATTACGCGGTAAAGGCGAATCTCTATGCCGTCGCGCTTCGCGGATTCCTCTGCGGAAGCGTGGGGTCTTACGTTAAAGCCGACGATTATCGCGCCCGACGCCATCGCGAGCATAACGTCGCTCTCGCTTACAGCGCCAACGCCGCCGTGAATTACCCTTACGCGCACTTCCTCGTTCGAAAGCTTCTCGAGCGACTGGCGCACAGCCTCCACAGAGCCCTGAACGTCCGCCTTTACGATTATGGGCAGCTCCTTGACCTCGCCCTGCTCGATAGAAGAGAACAGGTTGTCGAGCGTTACCTTGTGGTACGCCTTGAACTGCTCCTCCTTCGCGTCGTGCTTGCGCTTTTCAACAAGCTCTCGCGCGAGCTTCTCGTCCTCTACCGCAGCGAATGTGTCGCCTGCGGAGGGCACCTCTGCAAGACCCATTATCTCAACGGGAACGGACGGACCTGCCGAGGTTACGGTCCTGCCCTTGTCGTCGCGCATTACGCGCACCCTGCCGACAGCCGTGCCCGCGATAAGCACGTCGCCGGTGTGGAGCGTGCCGTTCTGCACGAGCAGCGTTGCGATAGGACCTCTGTTCTTGTCGAGCCTTGCCTCGATAACGGCGCCCTTTGCAAGCCTGTTGGGGTTCGCCTTAAGCTCGAGAACGTCAGCGGTGAGGGCTATCATCTCAAGCAGCGTGTCCATGCCCTCGCCCGTCTTTGCGGAAACGGGAACGCAGATAACGTCGCCGCCCCAGTCCTCGCATACGAGGTCGTACTTCGTAAGCTCTTCCTTTACGCGCTCAGGGTTAGCGCCTTCCTTATCCATCTTGTTTATCGCAACGATAATGGAAACGCCCGCAGCCTTCGCGTGGTTGATAGCCTCAACGGTCTGCGGCATGATGCCGTCGTCAGCGGCTACTACAAGCACCGCTATATCCGTTATCATGGCGCCGCGTGCGCGCATTGAGGTGAACGCCTCGTGTCCGGGAGTGTCGAGGAACGTTATCTCGCGGTCGGACAGCTTTACGCGGTACGCGCCGATGTGCTGCGTGATACCGCCCGCCTCCGTGGAGGTAACGTGCGCGTTTCTGATATGGTCGAGGATAGAGGTCTTGCCGTGGTCTACGTGACCCATGACTACAACTACGGGCGAACGCGGAACGAGATCCTCGGGCTTATCCTCTGCGTCCTCGAACAGGCGCTCCTCTATCGTCACAACCACTTCCTTCTCTACCTTTGCGCCGAGCTCCTCAGCTACGAGGGACGCGGTGTCGAAGTCAATGGTTTCATTTATGCTTGCCATTACGCCGAGATTAAAGAGCTTCTTTATTACCTCTGTAGCGGCGGTCTTGAGTCTTGTCGCAAGCTCGCCGACGGTTATCTCATCGGGAATCTGCACCCTGAGCTGCTGCTTTCTCGCGCGCTCGAGCTCAAGGCGCTTGAGCTTCTGCGCCTCGGTTTCGCGCTTTGCGCCGTAGGGCTTGCCCCTCTGCTGGGACTTCTGCTGTATCTTCTGCTTGCGCTGGAAGTTGTCGTTGTTCATGCGGCTTGCGGGAGCGATGCTCTCGTAGCGCTCGTTGTACTTGTCAAGCTCAACGTAGCTTCCGCGCGTGTCAACGAACTTTGTTACCTGCTCGCCGCGCTGAACGCTCTCACCCTTGGGCTTCTGCTGCTGAACGGGCGGTGTGTTTACCTTAAGCTTGCTGCTGTCGACAGCCGCCTTGTTGGGGGGAAGCTTCTGCGCGGGCTGCTGTGCGGGCTGTGCGTTTCTCTTGTCGCCCCTGAAGTCGCGGCCGCCGTCGCGCCTGAAGTCGCCCTGCGGTCTGTCGGAGCGCTGTCCGTCGCGCCTGAAGTCGCCCTGCGGTCTGTCGGAACGCTGTCCGTCGCGCCTGAAGTCGCCCTGCGGTCTGTCGGAGCGTTGTCCGTCGCGCCGGAAGCCGTCCTGCGGTCTGTCGGAGCGCTGTCCGTCGCGCCGGAAGCCGCCCTGCGGTCTGTCGCTGCGCGCGTCGCCCTGGCGCTTCTGCTCGGTTCTTTCCTCTCTGGGCTTTGCGGGAGCTTCAGCCTTAACCTCGGGCTTCTCCTCCTTAACGGGAGCGGTTTCCGCCCCGGGCGCGGGCTTCTCCTCCTTTACGGGGGCAGGCTCTGCCTTGGCAGCGGGCTTCTCCTCCTTAACGGGGGCGGGCTCTGCCTTGGCAGCGGGCTTCTCCTCCTTAACGGGGGCTTCTTCCTTAGCGGGAACCTCCGCCTTGACAGCAGGCGCATCCTCCCCGGTCTCGGGCTTCGGCTCCGCCTTCTTCTTCGCAGGCTTCTTTTCCTCGGGCGCGGGCTTTTCGGTCTTAAGCTCCTTCGTCTGTCCGAATGTCTTCATAACGTCGGCAACCTCGTGCTGCCTTGTATACTTTTCAAGTACAAAATCCACCTCGTCGCCGCTCAGCGAGCTCTGCGACTTTCTGGGCGCGCCGCCGAATGCCTCGTCAAGGAGCTTCATTAGCTCCGTGCGGTCAACCCCGAGGTCGCGCGCTACGTCCTGGAGCTTATATTTGTTCTGTTTGTTTGTTGGCAATGTAAAATACCTCCGCAATAATCATTCCCCGCGAAAAGCGGGCTTATGCCGCCTAGCGGCTCTCTATGTTCTTTTTTACCGAGCCGAACAGCCCGCCGTCCGTTATCAGAAACACGCCGCAGCGCTTTCCGATGGCGTCCTTCGCCTCGTCCATTGTAAATCCGGCCTGTACGACCTGTGTGCCGTGCTTCGCCGCCTCAAATCCGACTTCCTTGCAGGTCTTTGCGGAAACATCGGCTGCAAGCACTATCCCCGCCGCCTTTGTTTTCGGGCGGGATATTTCCTGCACCACTGCGTCAAAGCCCATTACAAGCTTTCCCGCGCGGCGGCACAGTCCTATGGTTGAAAGCAGGTTACCGATTTTCACTCAGCTCCTTTTCAAGCGCGTCGTAAAGCTCCTGCGGCACGCTGCATTTGAGCGAGCGCTCAATGCGGTGCGCTTTCCTTACCGCTTCAAGGCACGCCATATCGCGGCAGATGTAGGCGCCGCGCCCCGATTTCTTTCCCGTGGGGTCTATGGACACCTCGCCGTCCTTGCTGCGCACTATCCTCACCGCGCCCTTTTTGCCTATCATTTCGCCGCAGCCAAGACACTTGCGCAGCGGCACGCGTTTTTCCTGCATGGCGCTCTCCCCGCTCATTCCTCTGTCGTCTGCTCGTCAAGCGCAGGTCTGAGCGGCGTTACCGTCAGGTCCTCGGGCTTCACGGCGCTCTCCGCCTTTATGTCTATCTTGTAGCCCGTAAGCTTTGCGGCAAGCCATGCGTTCTGACCCTTGTTGCCGATAGCGAGCGAAAGCTGGCTGTCGGGAACTATCGCCTTGCACTCGCGCTTGTCGGGATTCGGGTCGGTAACAACCACCTTAATCACCTCTGCGGGCTTGAGAGCCTGCTTGACGAACTCTGCGGGATCGTCGCTGTAAAGCACAACGTCGATTTTTTCTCCGCGCAGCTCCTTCGTTACCGCGTTTATTCGCGACTTCTGCGGACCTATGCACGCGCCCACGGCGTCCACGTTGGGGTCGTTGCTTATCACCGCTATCTTGCTGCGGCTCCCGGGAGCGCGGCTTACAGCCTTTATCTCAACCGTGCCGTCGTAAATCTCGGGGCACTCTATCTCAAACAGGCGCTTTATCAGCCACTTGTCGGTGCGGGACACCTTAAGGTACTGGTTCTTGTCGCCCTCCTTGTAGTCCTTGGAAACACCCGAGATGTACACCTTTATCACCTGTCCCACCTCCAGCACCTCGCCGGGTATCTGCTCGCTCTTGGGCAGGGGAACTTCGTTGTGGTTTATTTCAAGGATAACGTAGCCCGACTTAGGCTCGACCTTGGATACGAGCGCGGACACCGCCTCGTTCTCGTACTGTCCCCAAACCTCGGACAGGTGCTGCCTTTCAGCGTTGCTGAAGCCCTGCTTGATGAGGTCCTTGGCGTTCTTAGCGGCAATGCGCTTGAAGGTGTGCGGGTCTATCGGGCAGCGCACCTTATCGCCCACCTGAAGCGCGGGGTCTATCTTGCGTGCGTCATCGAGAACTATCTCTATCTCGGGTTCGTAAAGCGTGTCTGCGACCTCGATTACCTCTTTCATTATGCTGACGTCGAAGATGTTATGCTCAAAGTCGATGTTTACGTGAACATTGTCCTCCGTATCGTCGAGGTTGAAGTGCGTGCGCAGGCTTCTTTCTATCGCGTACTTTATCTTGTCCGCAAGCACGTTCTTGTCTATGCCCTTCTCCTCAGCCAGCACGGCAAGGTTCTCGAATATCGTTCCGTAGTCCTCGCCCTTTTGTACTTTTCTCTTAGCCATTTTTCCGTTTACTCCTCCATAAAAATGTTATCGTTCTCGTCAAAGTCGTCGTAATTTATCGCCGAGATATCCGCGAGCGCTACAGCGGCGCCGCCAAAATCTCCCTTAACCGTAACCCTCTCGCCGTCAAACGCCTCAAGCACGCATTTAACGTCCTTTGCGGGAAGCCCCTCGCACAGCTTGTATGTGCGCAGGCGTATCTTCCTTCCAACGGACGGCGCAAGCTGGTCTGTGCGCCTTACGCTGCGTTCAAGCCCCGCAGAGCCTATCTCCAGGTAATCCACCTTGTCGATGAAATCCTGCCTGTCTATCGCCTCGTTTATAAGTCCGTCGACAGAAACGCAGTCGTCAATGGAAACGCCCTGCGGCTTGTCGATGAACACGCGCAGATACCACGCCGCGCCCTCTTTCATGAAAACCACGTCCCACAGCGTGTAGCCGTGACTCTCCACGATATCGCGCACCGCCTTTTCCGCAGCCGCCTCAATCGTGCTGAGACCCTTTGCCAGAGCCATAAGCAAGCCTCCCTCATACCCGCCGCGGGAATAAGCCGCAGCCCTTAATAAAACTTAAAGACCGAGGCGCAAACCTCAGTCTTTAGCTTAATCTATCATACTGTATTATACCACGTTGTTTTCCAAAAATCAAGGGGATTTTTCAAAAAAATAAGCATTTTTTCAGAAAAACCGCCATTTTTCAATAGGATAACATTTCTGAGGTGTCAGAAAAGCGCAGCCCGCTCACTCCCCCGCCTTGAAGTTGTAGAGCGGCTTTATTATGCGCTCAACCTGCGCTGTGGGAGCGATGTTCGCGAGTATCTCGTCCATGCCCTTGTACGCCATGGGGCACTCGTCTATGGTGGAGGCGTTCACCGAGGTGGTGTACACGCCCTCCATGCTCTGCATGAACTCCTCGAGTGTGAAGTTCTCCTTCGCCGCCGTGCGCGAGCATATCCTGCCCGCCCCGTGCGGCGCGGAGCAGTTCCACTCGGGGTTGCCCTTTCCCACGCAGATAAGCGAGCCGTCGCGCATATTTATCGGGATTATAAGCCGCTCGCCCGCCTTTGCGGACACCGCGCCCTTTCTCACTATGTTCTCGTCGTGGTCGATGTAGTTGTGTATCGTTTCAAAGTGCGGGAAGTCCTCAACGTTCTTTCCGAAAAGCCCGTTCACTATCGTCTGCGCTATAGTAAGGCGGTTAAGGCACGCGAAGCGCTGGCATATGCGCATATCGTCGAGATAGCGCGCCCTGTAGTCGCCCGTAAGGTAACAAAGCTCGCGCGGGATATCCGCCTCAACACCGACAAAGCTCTGCCTGAGCGCCTTTATCGCCGCCTGTATCTCGCTTTTTCTGCCCTGCGCCTTGTACTCGTCTATTATCTGCTGTTGGCGCTCAAAAAACTTGTCCTTGCCTGTTCTAAGGTCGAACGCGAGGGTCTGGTATATCTCAGCCACCTGCTTGCCGAGGTTGCGCGAGCCCGTGTGGATAACGAGATACTTCGCGCCGTCCTCGTCCGCGTCTATCTCGATAAAGTGGTTGCCCCCGCCGAGCGTTCCTATGGAGCGCTCAATGCGGCGCGCGTCCTTAAGCTCGCGGTAGCAGTGCAGCTCCGGAAGCTGCGGAAAGCGCGTCATTCTCCCCTCGTGAACGTCCCTGCCCGAGGGTACGCGCCGCCTTATAAGGTCGTCGAGCTGCGCAAAGTCTATGTCAGCCTTTCCAAGCTCCACCGTGAACATTCCGCAGCCTATGTCAACGCCCACTATATTCGGTATCACCATTTCGCCGAGGTCAGCCGTAAAGCCTATAACGCAGCCCTTACCCGCGTGCACGTCGGGCATTACGCGTATTTTCGCGCCCTGCGCGAACGGCTGCGAGCAAAGCCTCGTTATCTGCCCGAGCGCCGCGTCCTCAAGATTATCGGTGTAAACCACCGCGTCTGCATATATTCCCTTTATTATCTTCATTTCTTCTCCTTATATCACGTTATAACACGGCTCACGGAGAAGCGTTCTCCCCAGTGAGTATCCCGGCAAGCTGCGAAACAAGCCCGCCCCTTCCGTCAACGTTTATCGAGCCTATGCCCGCGCATATCCTCTCTACATACTCAAGCTCCTTGAGCCTGCGCAGCGTTGCGTTTTCATCCAGCAGCTTTGCGGTGTTGAGCAGCGAGCGCGTAGCCGCCGTTTCCTCGCGGCGGGTGATGGCGTTCGCCTGAGCGCGCTTTTCCGCCTCAAGTACGCTGTTCATTATGTCGGCTATCTTTCCTGGCAGGATTATGTCGCGTATCCCCGCGGAGGTTATCTCAACAGGCATTCCCGCAGTGCGCACGCGCAGCGACTGCTCCGCTTCAAGCGCAATCCTGTCCTTGTCGTCGAGTATCTCGTCCATTCTGTACCTGCTCACGCACTCGCGCAGGGCAAGCTGCGCGTGCAGGTAGAGCGTACGCAGCATCTCGTCCGCGGTGCAGTCCACAGCCGCCGCGTCGGTTACGCGGTAGAACATCGCGAACGTCACGCGAAGCCCTACCTTGTCGGCTGTCAGTATCTCCTGCGAGGGAATGGACACCGCCTGCTCGCGCAGGTCCACAAGCTGCACGGAAACGCTTACCGCGTCCGTCCAGAAGCAGTACGCGCCCGCGCCCAGAAGCCTTACGAACTTCCCGTCGCAGCACAGCCTTGCCGCCTCGTGGTCGCTTACCGTTACGGCAGTGTAATGCTCGCGCGGGATAAGGTGCAGCACGGTCTGCGCTATGTCCTCGGGAATCTCGGGGGTGAGCGCGCTTTCCATGCGGAATTCGTGCCTGCCCCACTCGCTCCAGAACGCGTGCTTTCCCGCCGTAAGAAGCCCCGCGAAAGCGCCGTCCACATAGTGCAGGCAGAGCTTGCCCTGCTCCACGTTCACAAGCGTCACGAGCTTTTCGTCAAGCTGCGCTATGCGCTCGGGGGTGCAGCCCTGCGGCGCAAGCTCGCCCTCAAGCGGCAGTATCTCGGCTGTCTTTCTGCCGCCCGTGCGCACCGCGCCCGCGCCCTGCACGCTCTTGAGCGCGCCGTTTATGTATATAAGTGCCTTCTGCTTTTCGTTGATAACCGTTTTCATGTCGTTTCTCCTCCCGGCGCTCAATGCGCTCAGTCTATCATAACAGCGCCGCTGCGCTGAAACCCTCGCGTATGCCGTCCCCGCGCCGCACGCTCGGCGGCGGGATTGAGCGCGGCAGGCAGGCGCGCGGCTCTCCGTGCAGTTACGGAGCATGGCGCGGCTTTCTGCGGCGCTGTATCCTCCCCCGACAGGAGCGGGAAGCGCTGCGTTCTGCGGGAACCCCCGCAAAGCGCGCGGAACAGCACAGCATAATGCAAATCAGCCGCCCCCGCGAACGGACGCGGCAGCTTTCAGAGCGCCCCGCGATAACCGCGGAGCACGTGTGTGCTTTCCCTTAGGAAAGCTTTTCCCACCGGGACCGACCTTGGTCGGCAGGGATCAGAACCCTCGCAGCGCCGCCGAAGCGTTCTTATCGGATAGCGATACACAAGCGCAGCGCGCCGTGCAGCCCGCCGCCCGCCCCATGGCGTAAGCAGCTCCCGACTGCCCCTTTATTATGCCAGAATCACACGCGTTTTTCAAGGAAAAAAATGTGCGAGAACTCAGCAGTGTGAAATGCAAATAATGTTTTTATTGAACAAAAAAACAGCTGCCGGCCTGCGCCGACAGCCCGGACCGTCGAAAAAGTCGATTTTTTCGACAAGCTGAGCGCCCCTGCATTACAGGGGCGTCTGCCGTTTTATTTGGAGGATTTTTTATGTTGATTTTTTCTTTCTGAACCCATTGTACCACATCAAAAAAGTTTTTTCAAGCATTTTGACAGTATTGTAACCAAATTTCGCAAACTGTTATCTTTCTGTTACATTTCGGGAGATTTTGTAACCGTTTTGTAACTTTTTTGTTACCAAAGCGTAATAACGATGAAATAAATATGAAAAATTGAAAAAATCACTTTTCAAATCAGGGGAAATGTGATATACTAAAACAGTAGGTGCGCCACAGTGCAGCCCTGCGCGCGTGCGTCCCGCAGTGAATTTCACGCAGGATCCGCACAGCTCATTCGGGAGATAACAAAAAATGATATATCTGGACAACGCCGCCACCACGCAGCCCTGCGAGGAGACGTGCGCGGCAGTTCTTGCGTCAATGCGCGGGGAGTTCGGCAACGCGGGTTCGCTGCACGGACTGGGCATTGCCTCGGGGCAGACGATAGCCTCGGCTAAAAAAACGCTGCTTGCAGCCCTTTCGGGGGGGGTTCAGCCCGCGGAGGGCGAGGTGTACTTCACCTCGGGCGCGACAGAAAGCAACAACACCGCCATTTTCGGCGCGTGCGAGGTCTACCGCCACAGCGGAAAAAAAATAGTATCCACAGCGATGGAGCACCCCTCCGTGGCGCGCGTTCTCGACAAGCTGGAGGAGCGCGGGTACGAGGTGACGCGTCTCATCCCGTGCGAACACCCCGACCTTGAACAGGCGCTTGCGGACGCGGTGGACGATAACACCCTGCTTGTGACCTGCATGTCTGTGAACAACGAAACGGGCTTCAAGGTTGACGTAAAGCGGCTGTACAGGCTTGTAAAGCGCAGGAATCCGAAAACCCTCGTACATATCGACGCGGTGCAGGGTTTCCTCAAGGTGCCGCTCGAGGGCGACCTCATAACCGTTTCGGGGCATAAGATACACGCGACAAAGGGCATAGGCGCGCTGTACGTCAAAAAGGGCGTGCGCACCGCTCCGCTGATGTACGGCGGCGGACAGCAGAAAGGGCAGCGCAGCGGCACGGAGCCCGTCGAGCTTATAGCGGGATTTGAAGCCGCAATAAAGGCTTACAGGGGAGGCGCGGAGCATTTTTCGCAGCTTAAGGCGCAGCTTCTGGCGGGACTTGCGCAGCTCCCCGACGTCGGCGTGAACTCCTCCGACAACTGCGTGCCGAACATCGTGAACTTCTCTGTGAGGGGCGTTCGCAGCGAGATAATGCTGCACTCGCTCGAGGAAGCGGGGATATACGTTTCGAGCGGCTCCGCCTGCTCCCGTGGGAAAAAGAGCGGCGTGCTCGCGGCGCTCGGCGTGTCCGACAAGGACGCGGACTGCGCGATACGCGCTTCAATGTGCGCGCAGACCTCTGCGGAGGATATCGCGGCGCTCTGCGAGGGGATAAAAAAGGGAATTGAAAGGTTCAGAAGATGAAAGAACTTATAATGGCAAAATACGGGGAGATAGCCCTTAAAGGCGAAAACAAGAACACCTTCGAGGTTATGCTCCAGAAAAATATAAAGCGCAGGCTCAGGCGCTACGGGCGGTTCGAGTATTACAGGCGGCAGTCCACCATTTACATTACGCCGCTTGACGAGGTGGACATGGCGCTTGTCGAAAAGAAACTCTCGCACGTTTTCGGCATAGGCGCGATACAGCGCTGCGCGGTGTTCCCGAAGGATTTTGAAGCGGTGTGCGCGGGCGCAAAGGAGTACCTGGCGGAAGCGCTCGAAAGCGCCGCCACGTTCAAGGTGGAGGCGAAGCGCTCGGACAAGACCTTCCCGATGAACTCGCCGATGATACAGCAGGAGCTGGGCGGGGCGCTTCTCGACCTGTTCCCGCACCTTAAAGTGGACGTGCATTCACCCGACGTTACCGTGCGGCTTGAAATACGCGACAACGGCGCGTACCTCTCCGCAAAGCGCGTTATCGGCGCCGGTGGAATGCCCGTCGGCAGCAGCGGAAAGGCGCTGCTCATGCTTTCGGGCGGAATAGACAGCCCCGTTGCGGGCTACATGATGGCAAAGCGCGGGCTTGTGGTGGATTGTATCCACTACGTTTCCCCGCCCTACACCTCCGAGCGCGCGCGCATGAAGGTTGAGAAGCTCTGCGAGGAGCTTACGGAATACTGCGGCGACATCATATTCTACTGCGTGCCGTTCACCGAGATACAGGAGAAGCTGCGCGACAACTGCCCCGAGGAGTATTTCACGGTGCTTATGCGCCGCCTTATGGTGAAGATAGCTAACAGGATATGCGCCCGCGACGGCTACGGTGCTATAATCACGGGCGAAAGCGTGGCGCAGGTGGCAAGCCAGACGCTCCCTGCGCTGTTCTGCACCAACGCTGCGGCGGAGTTCCCCGTGTTCCGCCCCGTTATAGGCATGGACAAGATAGAGATAACCGACATTTCACGAAAGATAGGCACTTACGAAACCTCAATACTCCCGTACGAGGACTGCTGCACGGTGTTCTCGCCGAAGCACCCGCGCACCCACCCGAAGATTGAGGACGTGCTTGCGGCTGAGCAGGCGTTCGACTTTAACGCGCTTGTGGACGAAGCGGTGGAGAAAACCGAGATAAAGCGCTTCAGGTACGGCGAGGAAACGGTGCTGCTTGATTAAAAGGTGATAATATGACCCTTACAGAAGAAATTTCAGGGCTCTCCCGCGCGATAGTGGAGCGCTGCGCGCTGAGCGGCGAAAAGGTCGCCGCGGCGGAAAGCTGCACGGGCGGCATGATCTCCGCGGCGATTACCGCCGTTTCGGGAAGCAGCGCCGCTATAGAGCTTGGCGTGTGCTCCTATTCCAACAGGATAAAGCACAGGGTGCTCGGCGTGAGCGAGGACACCCTCGAGCAGAAAAGCGAATACAGCGCAGAGTGCGCGCAGGAAATGGCGCGCGGCGTTATGGCGCTTGCCGGCGCGGATTTCGGCGTGTCCACAACGGGCGTTGCGGGACCCACGGGCGGCAGCGCGCAGCACCCCGTGGGCGAGGTGCATATCGGCGTTTGCAGCCGCACGCACTGCCGCGCAGAGCGCTTTCTTTTCAGCGCGCAGGGCGAAGACCCCCGCGCGGAGATACGCGCGCAGGCGGCAAGGCAGGCGCTGGCAATGCTGCTGGAGCTTATGCAGGGATAAAATGTTAAGATAACGGGCGCAAAACCGATTCAGGCTTTGGCGCTATACTGCCTTAACGTTCCGAAAGGGGAAAAGAAATGGCAAACTATACAGAGAAACCGAAAAAGGACAAGAAAAGCACTTCTAAGGATATCGCGCTCGAAAAGCTCGATTTTTACGACGCGCCCAGAAAGCCCGCCAGGCGTCCCGACAAGATAAAGGGCAGGCCGAAAAGCCCCGCTCAGCGCTTCGCGGCGGCGGTATTCCCGCAGAAGGACGACCCCGCGGGCGAAAAGGCGCGCAAGCTGATACTTATCGCGGCCGTCATTATTTTTGCGGCGACTATCGTGTTCCTTGTGCGGCAGATGCTGGCGATGAACAACGGCGCAGCAACCAACGACAAGCTCGCTGAGATAGCGGGCTCGCCCACAGGCACGATAGACGTAGACCTGAACCGCGACCCGTTCGCGACAAACGGCACTACGGGCACGGGCGGCGTTACCGACGAAACCGAGGAAATAAACGTAACTCCCGTAACCAACACGCCCCTGAACATCGACTTCAACGCGCTTAAGGCGATAAACCCGGACACCCGCGCATGGGTCAAGATAACGGGTACGCCAATAAACAACGTTGTGGTAAGCTCGGGCGACAACAGCTACTACCTCGACCACGACTTCTACGGCAACGACTCCATTACGGGCACGGTGTTCTCCGACAAGAAGAACAGGTGGGACGGCACGGACGACAACATAATACTCTACGGGCACAACATGATAAGCGGCGAGTTCTTTGCAACGCTCGGACATTACGCGCCCAACGACACAAGCCGCGAGCCTATAGCCTTCTACAAGGTTCACCCCACGGTAATGCTTGCAACGCCCGACGGCGGCAGTCAGACCTACAAGATATTCGCGGCGATGCTGCTCAACACCCAGTCAAAGTACGGCGAGGTGTTCAAGTACACATCAAAGACCCGCTTCAGCTCAAAGGAGGACTTCAACAGCTACATCATCGACATTATGGACAGAAGCTGGTTCTTTACGGACGTCGACCTTGACTACGGCGACCAGCTGCTCACCATGTCAACCTGCTACTGGCCGCTCGGCGAGAGCGTTGACACGCGCTGGGTAGTATTTGCGAGAAAGGTTCGCCCGGGGGAAAGCGAATTTGTGGATACCACAGTCGCTGTGCGAAACTATCAGGCAAAATTGTTTGACTACTATTATGACCTCATAGGCGGTCAGTGGTACGGCAGCGTATGGGACAAATCAAAGCTGCTGAGCTACGACGGCTGATAACTCCGAGAGATAAAAACAGGAGGGGAAAATATGGCAAACTTTGTTGAGAAAGAAAACCCCATGCTCCGCGTGGCAAAATACCTTATCCCGTGGAAGGGCGACAGACCCGTTGAGATTATCCGCAAGATAATATTCCTTGCGGCGCTTATCGTGCTTGTCGTGTCGCTGGTATCCCTCGGGGTTACCGCGAACAACAAGGTAAAGGACACAAAGGACAACAACGATCTGTCGAACCTCTACCACGGCACGGGCAGCACCACAGTCGAGATAGACACGACAAAGCGCGAGGAGCTTCAGCGCGAACACCCGCAGGTTATGGACGAGTTCCTGCCGCTGCTTGAGATAAACGAGGACGTTGTGGGCTGGATAACCATAGGCGACGAGGACGACCCGTTCATCGACTACGTTGTAATGCAGGGCGACGACAACTCCTACTACCTCAACCACAACTACAAGGGCGACCCGAGCGTTTCCGGCGCTATCTTCGCGGACTACCGCAAGCCGATAACCGCCGACAGCCGGCCTGCGAACATCGTGCTTTACGGACACAATATGTCCTCCGGCGAATATTTCGCAAGGCTCACGCGCTACTTCAACTACCGCCCTAGCGGAAACACGGACATGGAGTTCTACAAGCAGCACCCCACGCTCACATTCAGCACGCTTTACGAAAAAAGCACCTACAAGATTTTCGCGGGAGTGCTGATGAACGTGCGCAAGAAGGACGGCGAGGTGTTCAGATATATCGACGGGCTGGACTTCGGTTCCAAGGCGGAGTTCGACGACTACTGCGCTAACGTTCTCGACCGCAGCACGTTCTACAGCCCTGATGTTGACCTTAAGTACGGCGACGAACTGCTCACGCTCTCAACGTGCATTTTCGACTACGGCGACGCGTTCGACCTGCGCTGGGTAGTGTTCGCGCGGAAGGTGCGCGACGGCGAGGATCCCACGGTAGACGTTGAGCGCGCCTATGCAAACCCCGACCCGCTCTATTTCGAGAAATATTACCGCTACTACGGCGGCTCATGGAGCGGCAGACAATGGCCCGCAGACCTTATTCAGGGTTACACCTATTAAGATAAAGGCACACCGAAAGGAATGAATCCGCATGGCAGAAATGGAAACGAGCTTTTCTCCTAAAAAGAAAAGAAAGAAAAGGAAAAAGGAGAACCTCTTCAAGAGCATAGTCAAGGGGCTTATCCCGTGGAAGGGCGACAGCGCAACAGAAATATTCCGCAAGGTTATCTTCCTGCTCGCGCTCGTCATCTTCGTGGGTGCGGCGGTGATAATCGCGCGCAACCTCATGCTCTATGCAGGCGTTGAAAAAACCGATAATCCCGATGGCACAGGCGGCGGCAGCGCCGTCAACGCCTACATAGTGCAGCTTAAGAACCAGACGCCCACGCAGCAGGAGATAGAGCAGCTCCCCGATGGCTCCGTAAACGAGGAATACGCCGCGCTTTACGCCGCAAACAACGATTTTGTCGGCTGGATAAACATTCCCGGCACGAACATAGACTACCCCGTGGTTCAGGGGCCTGACAACGAATACTACCTGCACAAGGACTTTGACGGCAGCGACCTTTTCGAGGGCACTATCTTCACCGACTATGAGGGCAAGTTCGGCCCCGGGGTAATGCCAAACAACACGATACTCTACGGGCATAATATGCTCTACAAGTACAAGTTCACGGCGCTCACAAACTACTCAAAGGATATCGAGTTCCTCAAGATGTCCCCCGTTGTGGACTTCAACACGCTCTATCAGGACAACAAGTACAAGATCTTCGCGGTGTTCAAGGTGAATACCGAGGAGGAGCACGGCGACCTGTTCGACTACACGAACTACGTCTACTTCAAGAACTCCTCGGATTTCTACAACTATATTCTCGAGTGCATGGACCGCAGCATTTACGAAACGGGCGTTGACATAGAATACGGCGACGAGCTTCTCACCATGTCAACCTGCGACGAGTCCACGGGCGTTAAGAATATGCGCCTTGTGGTGGTTGCGAGAAAGGTCCGCGAGAACGAAATGCCCGAGGTCGACACCTCCAAAATCACGCGCAAGAAGAGCATAAAATACTTTGACGCGTACTACGACATCTACGGCAACACCTGGTCGGGCAGAACGTGGGACACCTCCCTTGTAAAGGGAATGGACGAGTACATCAGGGAAAACGGTCTTGAGGACGACCCCGCCTGACATTCTGACGGAGAAAATATGAAACATCTTTCACTCACACAGATAATTGCAGCGCTGCTTATAAGCAACGTGTTCCTGCTCAGCTGCGGGGTAAGCGGCACGGTGGAGAAAACCGCGCCCGCGCCGCAGCAGGAAATTGAGCAGCGCCCCGAGGACGAGCTTCACGGACAGGGTACGGTGGACTTCATCGCGCCCGACGCGCAGCAGCAGCAAACGGTTTATGTAGAGCAGCTGACCTTTGCGCAGCCCCCGCTGTCCGAGCGCCCCGTGTCCAGCACATTCATTGAGCGCGACAACATCGAGCCGCAGGAGCAGACCTATGAGAGCGTTGAGCTTATCGACACGGATGAAACCGCACAGGAGAGCGAAGAGCCCGACCTGATCGTCGTGCCCGAGGAGAGCGAGGAACCCGAGCCGCCCGCCGCTGCAACGCCCACGGCGACTACTGCGACAACTCCCCCCGTAACAACGCCTGCCACAACGGCGTCCTCTGCCACAACGACTCCCGTAACGACCACCACTGTAACAACGGTCACGACAACTACCGCCGCAACCCCCGAATCCACTTCGGGCGGCGGCATTAAGGTTGAGGACACCACGCCCTCCACTACAGCGCCGCGCCAGCCCGAGGAGATACCCACGGACGTTGCGGACGAGATACTCTACGTCAACAACGGCGGCGTTACGGTGTCGGGCTCCGCGCTTGATATCGTGTCGCGCGTTACGCAGAACGAGGTGGGCTACACCTTTGCGCCCGAGGCGATAAAGGCGCAGGCGGTGGCGGCGTACACCTACATAAAATACTGCAACAAGTACGGCAGCTACCCGAGCGTTATCCTGAGCGACAGCGTGAACGACTCTGTGCGCACGCTTACAGCCTCCGTAATAGGGCAGGCGGTGTATTGCGACGGCTCGCTCATTCAGGCGGTGTACTCCGCTTCCTCTGCGGGCAGCACGGCTTCAAGCGAGAGCGTGTGGGGCAACTATTACTCATACCTCACAAGCGTTTACTGCGAGCTTGACGAGCAGTACGACCCCAACTACGGCAGGACCGCGACGTTCTCCGCAGACGACATGAAGTCCCGCATATACAACAAAACGGGCATTTCCCTTACGGGCAGCCCTGCGGAGTGGTTCACGATAGACAAGCGCGTGGACGGCAAATACGTCGAGCAGATGAGCATAGGCGGCTATCACAGCTATATCGACAGCGACGGCGACACCGTGAAAATTTCGGGGCGCGTGTTCAGGCAGAGGATAATGGGCTACGATATCCGCTCGAGCGCGTTTGACATAAGCTACGACGCAGCCACGGACAGCTTCACGATTACCACCTACGGCTACGGCCACGGCGTGGGGCTCAGCCAGAACGGCGCAAACGCCCTTGCCACCTACTGGGGCTGGGATTATAAGCAGATACTCGAGTTCTATTACACGGGTACGGAAGTCTACTAAAACAAAAGAACGGCGGCTCTGAATGCGAGCCGCCGTTTTGTTTTTACTTGTTAAAAAAGATTCTCACTAGGCTGGGGAGAAAGGTGCAGATGCTAGGAAACGGCATTTCGGCTAGGCTTTGTGCCTGCCGAAATGTCGTTGACGACGCAGATGTACCTTTATCGCCAGCCTACTGCCTGATGTATATTCCCTGCTCCTCTATATAGTCCTCCAGCTCCTGCTTCATATCGTCCACCCACGTTTTGTCTGCGGGAGCGCTCCGGGGCTCGGGCTTCTTTTCCTTATCCTTGTCCATATTGCACCTCTTTTGAATACTTGCATGCTCTGCGCCTGCACTGATTCAGCCCGCAAGCGCGTTCTCTCTGATATATTGTAACACATTCTCGGGAAAATGCAAGTCCAACGGAGAAATATTTCATTTTCGTGATGAAAGCGTCTTTGCGAATACCGCGCCTTCAACATCTGCCGCCCCCGCTTCGCGCAAAATCCGTGCGCAGGCGCTGAGCGTGCTGCCCGTGGTGCAGATGTCGTCGATAATAAGCACGCGCTTTCCCGCAACGGTTTTGGGGCGCCTTACAAAGAACGCTCCGCCCGCGTTTTCGCGGCGCGCCTGCGCACGCAGACGCTTCTGCTCCGCGCCGTCGCGCACGCCAAGCGCGCTTACGCACCGAACCCCGCATACGCGCGAAAGTCTGCGGGCAAGCCTTACCGCGGGCTGAAAGCCGCGCTCGAGCGTTGAAGAAAACCTGCTCGGCACGGGCACAAGCATATCCGCCTGCACCTTGCCGATGCGTTCCGCCATTATAAGCGCGAAAGGCTCTGCATAGCACCCCAAAGGCCCGCCCTTGTACCGCAGCAGCGCCGCCCTTACAGCGCCCTCGTAGACATACGGGGCGGTAAGCGCGCTCAGTCCCTCGGGGACCGGCTCTGCGCCGTCGTATTCGCGCAGGGCTATATAGCAGCGCTCGTGCCAGTATTCAAACGCCCCGACAATGCCGCCGCAGAACGGGCAGCGGTTCGGCGCGAGAAGCGACAGCAGCGCCCGCCCAAGCTCACTCCTTGTCAAAATACTCCTCCAGATAAGCGCGCAGGCATGTGTAGCGGTGCGCGCGGCGGTCGTTGTCAACCATGCTGTACACCTTGCCGACTGTGCCTATGATGATAAGCGTTTTCTTTGCTCGCGTTACGGCGGTGTAAAGCAGGTTGCGGTAAGACAGCCTGTCCATACCGTTCGGCAGCGGGATTATAACGGCGGGGTACTCGCTGCCCTGACTTTTATGTATGGTCACGGCGTAGGCGTGTTCTATTTTTTTCAGCATTTCGCTGTCGTAGTGCGCGCGCCTGCCGTCAAAGTCTATCTCAACGTTCTCGTTCACGCGGTCCGCCTCGGCTATCCTGCCGATGTCGCCGTTGAATATCCCGTGGGACTTCTCCGCGCCGCGCCGCCACTCCACGTCGTAGTCGTTCTTGGTCTGCATTATCTTGTCGCCCTCGCGGAAAAGCGTGTTCATGAACTTTACCTCGCGCTTGTCCTTTGACGGCGGGTTGAGCGCCAGCTGCAGCTCGTGGTTAAGGCTCTGCGTGCCCACCGTACCCATGCGGGAGGGGCACAGCACCTGTATGTCGTCGAGCGGGTCGTAGCCGTAGCTTGCGGGCAGGCGCGTTCTGCAAAGCTCCACCACAAGGCGCAGGGTGTTCTCCTCGCTGTCCGAGGGCATGAAGAAAAAGTCGTTCTTTCTGTCGTTTAGTATGGGGTACTCTCCCCGCACTATCCTGTGCGCGTTGGTTACGATAAGGCTCTGCGCCGCCTGTCGGAATATCTGCTTGAGCTCCACCACGGGTACTCTGCCGCTTGCAATAAGGTCGCCCAGCACGTTGCCCGCGCCCACTGAGGGCAGCTGGCTGCTGTCGCCCACCATTACAAGCCGCGTTTTACCGCGCAGCGAGTGCAGCAGCGAAGCCATAAGCTGCGTGTCCACCATGGACATCTCGTCGATTATCAGCACGTCGCAGCTAAGCGGGTTCTCCTCGTTGCGCTTGAACGAGCTTCCCCCCGCCGCAAAGTCCACCTCAAGCAGGCGGTGGATAGTCTGCGCGGGCGCGCCTGTAAGCTCCGCCATGCGCTTTGCAGCCCTGCCCGTGGGCGCCGCAAGCTTTATCTTCTGCCCGCGCTGCCTGCACAGTGAAATTACAGCGTTGAGCGTTGTGGTCTTGCCCGTGCCGGGGCCGCCCGTGAGGATAAACACGCGGTTGTTCATGCAGGCGTTTATCGCCTCGCGCTGAAGCCCCTCGTAGGTGATGTTCTCCGTCCACTCTATGGCTGATATCTCCTTTGAGAAGTCCGCGTCCGTATCGCCGCCCGCCTTTATAAGCTCCGCAGTTTTTTCCGCAATGAAGCGCTCCGCGCCGTAAAGGTCGCTTAAGAAAACAAAGCGCCCCTCCTCCCTGCTGTCGATAGCTATCTCGCCGCGCTCCTCGGTCATTTTAAGCGCGTTATAATAGCTGCTTTCGCTTACGGAAAGCGCAGCGCATACCCGCTCGCTCAGCAGGGGCTCGGGCAGGCAGGTGCTGCCGTTTGAGGCGCCCGCTCTCAGCACCCACAGGATACCCGCGTAAATGCGCTCCTCGCTGTCGGGCGGCACGCCAAGGTCAAGCGCCATGCGGTCCGCGTCCCTGAAAGGCAGTTCAATACCATTTGCGCACAGGCAGTAGGGATTATCGCTCACTATCTTTACCGTAGCGCCCTCGTACTGTTTCCACACGGCGGCTATGTACACGGGCTGTATGCCGTACTTTGAAAAGAACGTCATAGCCTTGCGCAGTCCCGTTATTCTGCGGAATTCCTTGCCGATGGCAAGCGCGCGCTCGGTGGTTATACCCTTTATTGCGCTTAACTGCGCAGGGGAGTTTTCGAGAATATCCACGGTGTCCTCGCCGTACGCCTGAACGATTCGCCTTGCAAGCGACGGGCCTATGCCCGCGATAACGCCTGAGCCCAGATAGCGGCGCAGCGCGTCCGCCGTCTGCGGCAGGGCGCGCTCGAATATCTCCGTTTTGAACTGCCTGCCATATTTCTGCGAGTTCACATATTCCCCGTAGAGCGTGAGGCTCTCACCTTCGCGCACGTCGCCCATGCAGCCGACCGCCGTCACAAGCTCTCCGTCCACGTCAAGTCCCAGCACGATATAGCCGTTTTCCTCGTTGAAGAAAACGACGTCCTCCACCGTGCCGCTTATTGTTGAAAGCTCCCCCGCGATATCCGTCCCGTTCAATGTCACTTCTCCTGTTTTATCCTGCAAAGCCTTACCGGCGCGTATTTCTGCGCAAGAAGCCGCGCCTTATCGTCGCATTCGCCGCCTGTGAGCATAATGTTCACCTGCTTGATATGCCCCGTCTGCCGCGCGTACTCCACAAAATCCTCCGCGTCCGCGTCTGATTTAATGTACACCTCGAACCTGCCGCCGCGCTGCCGCAGAAGCGCCCACGACAGCGCCTTTATAAGCATGGCAAGCCCGAATATCGCCAGAAACATCAGCACGAATGCGTATAAAAACTCTCCTGCACCCACATATACCGCCTCCTTATGGCAGTATATGCAAAGCGAAGCGCCGCGTTACTCCCCGGCGAGAAGAACGCAGTTCCAGCCCTCCTCGTTCTTTTCTGAAAGAACCGTGAAGCCGTTTTCGCGAAGCGCCGCCAGCACCTCGTCAAGGCGCTCGTCTATAACGCCCGAAACAATGAGCCGCGCGCCGGGCTTCATAAACCCGCCGAAAAGCGGCGCCATGCCTATTATAACGTCCGCGACTATGTTTGCGCAGATAACGTCGTAGCCCGTGCCTATGCGCTCGCGAAGCCCTTCATCGTCTATGATGTTGCCGCAGAACGTGCGGCAGCACGACGGGTCTATGTGGTTCTTTGCGGCGTTTTCGGCGGCGGTGTTGACTGCATTCTCAAAAATGTCGCACATGGTTATGCTCTGCGCGCCGAAAAGCATGCAGGCAATGGACAGAATGCCGCTGCCGCAGCCTAAGTCAAGCACACGCTCGCCGCCCTTTATCACGTCCTCGAGCGTTTCCATAACAAGCTTTGTCGTGTGGTGCTGCCCCGTGCCAAAGGTAGAGGCGGGGTCTATCTCGAGAATGCGGTCGCCAGCGGCAGGCTCAACGTCCTCCCACGAGGGCTTTATCACAAGGCTTCTGCCCACGCGGAACGGCTTGTAGAAGCGCTTCCAGTTGTTCGCCCAGTCCTCCTCCTTTACGTTTGCAAGCACCATGCGGATATTGCCGTAATAGCCGTCCGCGTTGTTCTGCGCGTAGCCGTCTGCAAGCGTGCGTATCGCCGCGAGCATTTCCGCGCCCTGCGCGTTGTCGTGTACATAAAGCGTGATGTGCGGCTCAACCGTCTTAAGCCCCATAAGCTCGTCGTCTACGTAGTCCCAGTTGGCGTTCTTGTCCTCAAGAAAGCTCTCGAAGTCCGCGCTGTCCTGAATAATGAACCCCGTTATGCCGTAGTCAGTAAGCGCGCCCGTTATACCGTCTATCGCCTGCGACGAGGTGTAAATATCTATCTGTATAAAGTTATCCATGTTCTTCTCTCCGTATAACAATTATTGTCCCGACCAAAAATAGCCGCTTCTTTTATTATACACCATTGCCGCGGGAAAATCAAGACATAACGTTATCGCGCGTTACTTTATTGCCCGTTCTCCCCGTACCTTGCAAGCGCCACCTTTGCCGCAGTCGCAATGTCTGAGATAATGCACAGCTCGCGCGGGGTGCAGCTCATAAGCACCTCGTTTATATGCTCGAACGCGAGCCGCCCCGTGCCCGCGCTCTGCCCGAAAAGCAGCTCGTCCGCGCCCGCGCCGAGCGCCCGCGCCACCCCCGCGAACACCTCAAGGCTGAGCTTGGTGTTGCCCGTTTCTATGTGGCTCATGTGCGTTACGGAGATTCCCACCGCCTCTGCCAGCTGCTCCTGCGATATTCCCTTTGCTTTCCTCACCCTGCGTATGCGCTGCCCTATCTCGTAATAATCCATGCTGCCCCTCCAAAAAATTTATAAAATATACTTGAATTATAAAGGCAGTTATGCTATAATAAAATAAACCATAAAGGCTATTTTATGCGCATATAGTTAATATCTCGTCTTTTAACGCTAAGGTTGTGTCTTTTTCCGCAAATTTAACAGGCGCTTGCTGTCAGAGTACATCTGCCGCGCGTCAGGGCAAAAAGGAAAACGCAGATTACGGAAAGCCGAAAAGACTGTGATATACTATAAGCAAGGGCAAAAGCCTGAACGGTTATATTTTTCAGGAGGTATTATTATGTTTAAGAAGCTCTATGGCGAAACTGAGGAAATGCAATTCAAGTACCTGCGCTGGCGCGTGATCCTGACCTTTGCGGACCTTATTCTCATGGTTATAGGTCTGCTTATAGACACGCAGGTAGGCAGCGTGTTCGGCGGACTGCTTGTTATTCTCGCGTGGATGTGGGCATGGGGATTCATGCGCACATGGTTCGGCTGGACGTCGTTCGCGGCGATATTCACAGGCAACCTTATCTTTGGAATACTGATTGTCGTTCTATACATATTCGTTGGCTACGTTCTCGGACTTTTCGGCTTCCTGCTTGGCACGGGCAGATTCATCTACCTTTGCGTAAAGCACTTCACACGGGGACCGGAGGGCTGATATGTGGTTCGTAAACTACCATAAGTCCGACTCGCTGTTACTGCCCGACACCGCCGAGGTCTTTTACGTTGACGGCGCATATGTCACAGCCGTAACGCTGTTTCTGATAGCCTGTCCGTTCTTCACCGTGGGCGCCATGCTGTTCGGCGCTGTCATGTGGCTGTGCAGCCATGTTGCGGCGCTAATCGTGGTGCACCTGCTGCTGCTTGCGCTTATGACGTGGCTTCAGGCGCGGCACTCCTACAAAAAGTATATGTCGCTCTACTGTGCGGCTTCCTTCCTGACGTTCACCGCGCCGCTCGTGTGCAGCATGCTTTACGTTTATCCCGTGATAATAGTGGGCGCGCCCATAGGCGCGGTGTTTGCGGTGTTCATTTTCTACGGCGGCGCATACCTGTGTTTTTCGCTTGCAAAGCTCTTCAAAAGCGGGCTCAGCTGCCTTATCACCGCGCTTATTTTCTGCGGGATTTCAGCGGCTGTGCTTTACGGCTTCCGCTGCGCCGACGCCGAACACCTTGCAGCACGAACCTTAGCGTCGATGTATTCCTTCTGGAGATGACCCGAAATTCTCATAGAAAAGCACGGAGCGTATTTGCGCCCCGTGCCTTTTTATTATCGCATATATCAGCCCCAGAAGCCGCCCGTGTGGAAGTTCTCGTTGCCGAGCGGCTTTGCGGTAAGCCTGAACATAACGCACCCGTCAGGACAGACAACGTCCTTTGTGTACTGCCCGCTGCCGCCGATTCTGCGCAGGTCGCCGCCGCTGCGCACAGCCTCCATTATCGGGAACATCACCGTCATGCACTTTGAGCATATACCCTGCCCGTCCTTGTTTACGGGGCAGCCGTATGTACAGGTGTAAACGTCGCCTATCTCCTCGCCGTTGCGGCAGTAGCGCTCGGTTTTGTCGCCGCGAAGAAAGCCCGTCACCTCAATCGTCCACTCGTATTCCTCTGCATACCATTTTTTCACGTCTGTTCCTCCTCGTCCTCAAAAAGTATGTCGTAGAAATGGTCCGCACTCTCCGCGAAGCAAAGTCCGTCCTCGCTGTATATTATAATCACCTTCGTCCCCGCAGGCAGCGCCCTGCCGTTCGCCGTGGCGCCCGCGAAATAGTAGCTGCGCTTTCCGCAGCGCACCCGTATCGTGCCGTATTCCTCCGCGGTTATGTCCTCGGTGACTGTGCCGTCCATGCCCTCAAGCTGCGCAGGCTTGGGCGCGCCGCTCTTGCTTAGCCGAAAGTAAAGCGGCGCTATCGCCATGTTGAGCGTAAAGTTGAACGCAAGCCCGCCTACCGCCGCAAGCGGCATGGATATCCACCCCGCAAACCCCGCAAGGTCTAAAAGCAGCCCCAGCAGCGCGCTCAAAAACACGAATATTATGAGCCTGAGCATATTTTTAGGGAATACGGTTTGCCATTCAAGGCGGCTTTTTTTTCGCTCAAACAGAACGCCCGAGTCAGGTATGAGCGTTCTGCCGAAAAACACCCTCGCCATAAATTCAAGCAGCAGAAATACGCCCGACAAAAGCAGCAGCACAAGATAAAAACTCCGCATAACGGCTCACCTCCGCCGCGTTATTACTCCTTTTCGGGCAGCCGCTTTATCTTCACACGTATCTTGTTCACGCGAAGCTCCGCCGCGTCCAGTACGGTTATCACAAAATCGTCCGTTTCGGTAACGTCGCCCGTTTTCGGGATACTGCCGAAAAGCTCCAGCACCCATCCCGCGACAGTGTGCGCCTCGTCGCTCAGCGGCGCGTCTATATCGCGGTCGGCAAGCCACCTGCGCAGGCTGTTTAGCGACACGTCGCCGTACACCTCAAACTCGTCCTCGCCGAGCGCCGTAACAGGGCTTTTCACCTCGTCGCTCTCGTCCCATATCTCGCCCACAAGCTCCTCAAGGATATCCTCCATCGTCACTATACCGAGCGTGCCGCCGTGCTGGTCAAGCACCACGGACATATGGCACTTCTGCTTCTGCATTTTCTTAAGCACCTCGGATATCCTCAGCATATGCGGGAAATATATGGTATCCTGCATTATGCCGCGCACCGTGATGTTTCCGCCGTTCTTTTCGTACTCGCGGAAAAAGTCCTTTTCGGTGATTATGCCGACAATATTGTCGAGCGTTTTCTCGTACACGGGCATTCTCGAATACTGCTCCGACAGGAACTTTTCGCGCACGCTCTGCGGGCTGTCGTTAATTTCGGCGGCGGTTATGCTCACCCTCGGGGTGATTATCTCGTCCACCGTGGTTTCGTCGAACTGAAGCGCGCTTCGCACAAGGTCGCTTTCCTGCTGCTCAAGCACGCCCTCGTCCTCTATCTCGTCTATTATCGCCATAAGCTCCTCTTCGGTAACGCTCACGCTCTCCTTCTGGTGCATAAGGCGGCTTATCCCCTTTTTAAACAGGATAAAGAACGCCGAGAACGGCGTGAATATCGCCATAAGAAAACTCAGTATCCCCGCAAACGCAATGCACAGCGACTCCGCAAAGTCCTTTGCAATGCTTTTGGGCAGTATCTCGCCGAACGTAAGCACGACAAGCGTTGTCGCTATCGTGGACACAAGCGAGCCGTACTTCTCGCCTATCGCCGCTATCATAAGCACCGTCGCTATCGAGGACGTTGCAATGTTTACGATGTTGTTGCCGATAAGGATAGTGGTAAGCGCCTTGTCGTACTTTTTAAGTATGCCGAGCGCGCGCTCAGCCCCGCGCGAGCCGTTCTCCGCCATTGATTTCAGGCGTATTCTGTTCACGCTTGAAAACGCCGTTTCCGTCGCCGAAAAGAAGCCTGAAAAGGCTATCAGCACAACGATAACAATTATTTTTGCAGCCATATATTCTCCCTTAAATTCAGCTCCACGACTTCCACACGTCCGGGCAGTAGCCCGTCGTCGCCTGCCTGCCGTTTCTCACTATGGGCGTTTTGTAAAGCGAGGGAAGCTCCGCGAGCTTCTCGGGCTTTGCGTCGTCGTAGAGGTACTTTATCTGCGCGTAATCGCGCGAGTTCTCGTCTATAAGCGCGTCTATGCCGCCAAGGGCGCGCGCCACGCTTTCAAGCTCGCCACGGCTCATGCCTTTTGTCGAAAGGTCTATGTACTGAAACTTTATTCCGCGCTCCTTGAAGTAGCGCTCCGCCTTTTTGGTGTCGAAGCACTTTGCCCTGCCGAAAATCTGTATGTTCATACTCTATCCCCCAGCACATAGCGGCGTATCATGCGCGTAACTCCCCCATCGTTGTTGGAGGGCGCCACGTAACGGCACAGCTTCTTTACGTCCTCGTGGCCGTTTTCCATGCAGAAGCTCCAGCCCGCCGCCTTAAGCATTTCAACATCGTTAAAGTAGTCGCCGAAAGCCATGACGTTCTCATACTGCGCGCCCACAAGCTCAGTCAGCCTGCGCAGAGCCGCACCCTTGTTCACGCCGCTCGCCATAACGTCCATCCACACAGGTCCTGAAACCTGCACGTTGAGCCTGCTGCCGAAAATCGCGTCTATCGCAGGCTTTGCGCGCTGCATGGTTCCCTGCATATCGCAGATAGCGAGCTTGTATATCGTGTCCTTTATGTCGTAAAGGCTGTCGCACACAATGTGGTTTTTGTAGAACTTGCGCACCTCCGCGTTGAACTCGTCACTGTCCGCAAGGTGATAGGTTCCGCCCGCCGCGCAGACAAGCACCTTAAGCCCGCCTATTTTCGCGCACGCGTCAAGAAGCTCCGTAAACGTCCCCCTGTCAAGCGGGGTTATGTCCAGCGGCTCGCCGCCGCGCAGTATGCACGCGCCGTTGTCGCAGATGAAGTCCATTTTCTTGCAGTATTCCGCAGGGAACAAGTGCTCCACCGCGTTATAGGTGCGCCCGCTTGACACCGCAAAGCGCACGCCCTTTTCAAATATACGGTCCAGCACCTCGAAAAAGTCCGTGGGCAGACGTTTTTCATCGTCGAGCAGCGTGCCGTCAAGGTCGCTTGCTATCAGTTTTATCATTTCTCTTTCCTTTCGTTCTGTGTACCTCTAGTTAAGCAGCCCCGCGCCGTTTTGTCTTATCTCGGGGCTGAAAAGCGTCATGTCGAAATGCGCGAGCGCCCCCGTTATCTCGTCAAGTATGTCCTCGGGGATATCTTCCTCCTGCGCCATGCGCTCAAGCGCCGTGGCAAAGTACCTGTGAAGCAGCTGGCTGTCGCGCAGCGCCACATGGAGCTTCGACTGCTCGCCCGTGTCCACGTTTACAAGACCCGTTATGTCGTGGTCGATAAGGCGCATTATCTCGCCCACGCAGTCCTGCGCGCCCTCAAACACCAGCCTGCGGTACACCGAAGCGCGCAGCACCGCCGCAAGGTTCAGATCCTGCGGGATAGTGCTGTACACCGACATCATCGTGAACATATATTCCTCAAGGCTCGCATATCTGCGGAAATTACCCGTGCAGAGCGTTACGCTGTCCGCGCCCGTGAGCGAAAACTTCACCGCGCTGTCAAGCGCAGTTTTCCCCTCGTTCGTGGGACACAGGTCAACGGGCACCGTTACGCTGTTCTTCAGCGCCAGTACGAACCCCGCCGCCGCCTGCATGGTCATAAGCCCAAAGTCGCCAAAAAGCCTTATCATGCCCGCAGTGCCGTTAAGCCGGCTGTTTATCAGCCTTACCAGCCCGTGTGAAAGCCGCGTGCGCGCGGGCAGCTCCATTATCGCGGGTGCGTTTAGCGGAAAGCGCCTGCGCATATCGTCGGGCGTTACCACAATGTAGCTGAAATCGAACACGTTCATAAGCTCCGCAAACGCAGGGTCGCGCATTCTGAAAATGTACCCCATGCCGTCGGGGAGCTCGTGCAGCCGCATTATCGCGTGGAAGTCAAGCTCCACATACTTTACGCCCGCGTCCGCAAGCGCCTTTATATAGTTGCAGATGTGCTCGGGGCGGACGTTCTCCTTAAGTCTGCCCGAACACAGGCTTCTGTCGATGAAAACCGTTTTCATGCCTGCTCCTTTGCTTCGTAGTGCTTCTTTTCAAAATCCGCTATGGGCATGGGCTTTGCAAAGTAGTACCCCTGTATCATGTCGCAGCCGTTCGCCGCAAGGAAGTCTACCTGCTCCTTTTTTTCCACGCCCTCGGCGACAATGCGCATTTCAAGACTTTTCGCAAGCCTTATAGCCTCGCTTACCACAACCTCGCTGCGCCCGTCCGCCTCGCCCCTGAAGAACTCCGCGTCCAGCTTGAGCACGTCGAGCGGCAGGTCCTTAAGGGAGTTGAGCGACGAGTAGCCCGCGCCAAAATCGTCCATTGAAATGTCGAAGCCGCTTTTCTTAAGCCGCCTTACCGTTTCAAGCAGCGCCGCCTTGTCGTCAAAGAACGCGCTTTCGGTAAGCTCTATCTCAATGTATTCATGCGGTATGCCGTACCGGTCAACAAGCGCTGTGATATGCTCCGCAAGGTCGGGGTTTGCAAAGTGCGCGCGCGAAACGTTCACCGAAACGGGAACTATGGGTTTGCCCTGCGCCAGCCACTGCGCCTGCTGCGCCGCCACATGGGATATCATGTAGTCGTCTATCTTTGTGATAAAGCCGTTCTTCTCAAATATCGGGATAAAGCGCCCCGGAGAGATAAAGCCGTTTTCGGGGCTTATCCAGCGAATAAGCGCCTCCGCGCCCGAAAGCTTTTCGTCCGTGGGGCTGTATTTCGGCTGAAGATACACCTCGAACTCCTGATTTTCAAGGGCGCGCTCCATGCTCTCCTCAACCGTATGCTCCCAGCGCTGCGTGTCAAGCAGCTTGCTGTCAAAGAACTCCAGCGCAAGCCCCGAGCCGTCGCCCGGCAGTTCCTTGCCGTCCGCGGCGTTGCAGGCGGCGCTTGCGTTGTTTATCATCTGCGCAATGTCCGTCCTGCCCTGCCATAGCTCGTTTTCGCCCGTCATGTAGACGCCCGCGCGCCAGTGCAGGTGCCTTGCGCACCGCACCGCGCTCACGGATTCTATCACCCGCGCCAGTCGCTGCCGCACCTCGCCGCGGTCGCTCGACTTAAGCACCGCGCAGAAGTCCGCCTCGGATATCCTGCCGCAAAGCTCCCCGCGCCGCAGGCTTGCATTAAGCTGCCTTTGTATCTCCTCGAGAAGCGCCTCGCCCTCGGCTGTGCCGTGGCACGCGCAGAAACTGCGGTATTTTCTCACCGAAAGCACCGCCACGCTCGTTGTGAGCGCGCTTTTCCCCTTGAAAAGGCGCTTTGCGTACTGCTCGATGTAAAAGCGGTTATGCCCGCCCGTCAGCGGGTCGGTGTAAAAGAGCTTCTTCATGCTGCGCTGCGTTGCAAAGGCGTTCACAAGGTTCACCACAAGCAGCACGCAGGGTATCAGCGTAAGGAATATCGACGTGCCCAGCATGAGTATCACATACGACAGCTCAAGCCGCGATATCGACATTTCGCTGCGCATGAGAAGCCGTACGCCATTTTCCACGGGCACGTCGAACCAGTAGCTCATAACGCACGCCGTGTCAAGCGCGGACTGCTCCGTGCCGTTCACCTGCCGCAAAAGCTGCCCGAGCGTCATGGAAAGCTCGCCGTTGCGCGTTGGCAGCAGCTGCGAGCTGCTGTCGGGGTGTACGGTAAGCTTGTCCTCGCCGAAATCAAGGTTCAGCGTAGTCTCCGCGTCGTAGGTGCGCGCGCCGTACCCGCCAAGATACGCGCCGTTTTCGTCCACAAAAGCCGCCGAGCCTACCCTGTCGGATACCGTGCAGATACCCTGCGAAACCTCGTCCCAGCTGCTGCCCGTGTGCCGCTCATAGCGCGCTATCCCGCCGAGATACAGAGCGTTGCTGTATCCCTGCGTCATTTTGGTTTCAATAAGATATGTCGTGAATATGCCGAAAAACGCCGTGATAAGAACTCCTGCCAGAACAATATAAAGCGCCAGCAGCACGACCGACGGCCATATATGCCGTTGGCGCAGGCGCTTGTACTTCTTCTGCTTATTTACTGTCATTTTCTTCCTCCATCCTGCGGCAAGCCGCAAGGGATTGGTCCGCGCGCCACACGCGGCCTAAAATGCCACATCTTATAGTATAGCACAAATCTCTGCTTATTTCAAGTGATAACGCTTATTTCCCGCGATTTGCCGCGAAAAAATGCGCGCGTTCGCTCCGAAAAATAATCATATTTGTCGAACATTGTCTTGTCGCTTGACTTTACGCGCGGAATAATGCTATAATACCAACATACACTATGGCAGGTTAAAAAAATTAAAAGGAGCAAGGGCATGAAAAAACTACTATCCGTTATGGCGGCGCTTGCAGCGTCGCTTTTTATGACTGCGGCTTATGCGGAGGGCTTCGGCAGCACCGCCGTCCTCGGCGACTCGATAGCTACGGGCTACGGGCTTTCCGGCTACGTCGCGGGCGACAATTCAAGCGCCGCGCAGAGCTTTGGCAGCTTAATCGCGGCGGAGGGCGGAGATTACGTAAACCTCGCGGTAGACGGCAGGACAAGCGAGGAGCTGCTCTCGTCGCTTTCGGAGCAGGAAGCGGCTGACGCCGTTAAGGACGCGCAGAGCGTGGTCGTGTCGATAGGCGGCAACGACTTCCTGCGCCCAATGCTTACCGCCGCGCAGGCCGCGCTGTTCAGCAATTCCGAGCTGCTTGCGGCGCTCACCTCGGGCACCCTTGACGCCTCAGACCCCGAAACCGCAGCGATTCTCGAGCAGGCAATGCAGTCCATTCTCGCAGCCGCCGCACAGGTGGACGCGGAATCCTCCGCAGACAACCTGCGCGCGATAACCGCGAAAATACGCGAGCTGAACCCCGACTGCAGACTCTGCCTGCTCACGGTATACGACCCGTTCGAGGGCGCGGTGGGCATTGACGGTCTTGACGCGTTCATAACCCTCGCCGAGGAGAAGCTGGGTGTTATTAACGGTGCGGTAAAATCCATTGCCGAAAACGACCCGAACACCGCCGCAGTTGACGTGTACAGCGCGTTCAAGGGTCACGCCGCAGAGTACACCAATATTCTCTTCTGGGATATCCACCCCAACGCGGCGGGTCATTCCGTTATTTACTCACTGCTGAGCGAAAGCGCCGCCGAGCCCACGGCGGCATCGCCCAAGGGCAGCCCCGAAACGGGCGCGGCGGGCGCGGCGGCAGCGGCAGGCGCGCTTGTCGCAGCGGGCGCGGCTCTGGTTATCTGCAGAAAGCGCGCGTGATAACGCACGTTCGTTCAGCTTGTTATTTGCAGAATGCCTGTAATTACGCTACATACTAAAAATCGGCGCACCACAATCGGTGCGCCGAAGGCTTTATGCGTTGTTTATCAATACATTCCGCCCATGCCGCCCGCAGGCATTGCAGGCGCGGGAGGATTCTCCTCGGGCTTGTCAGCGACAAGGCTCTCGGTGGTGAGTACCATGGCCGCAACGGAAGCCGCATTCTGGAGTGCGGAACGCGTTACCTTTGCAGGGTCTACTATGCCCTTCTTTATCATGTCGCCATAGCTCTCGGTGTAAGCGTCAAAGCCGTAGCCGACAGTCTTCTTGCGGTTGATGGCGTCGATGATAACGCTGCCCTCAAGGCCTGCGTTGAGCGCGATCTGGCGCAGCGGCTCTTCAAGCGCGCGCAGAACTATCTTGGCGCCCGTTCTCTCGTCGCCCTCGAGCTTTGCGATAACCGCGTCAACAGCGGGCATTGCGTTGATGAGCGCCGTGCCGCCGCCTGCTACGATACCCTCTTCAACCGCAGCCTTTGTTGCAGCGAGAGCGTCCTCGATACGCAGCTTCTTCTCCTTCATCTCAACCTCGGTAGCAGCGCCGACCTTGATAACGGCTACGCCGCCCGCAAGCTTTGCAAGGCGCTCCTGAAGCTTCTCCTTGTCGAACTCGCTCGTGGTGGTTTCGATAGCGTTGCGTATCTCGCTTACGCGAGCCTTAATGTCCGCAGAGTTGCCTGCGCCGTCAACGATTATCGTGTTCTCCTTTGTTACCTTTACCTGCTTTGCTCTGCCAAGCTGGTTGAGCTGGGTTTCCTTGATGTCAAGACCGAGCTCCTCAGTGATAACCTCGCCGCCCGTGAGTATCGCGATGTCCTTGAGCATTTCCTTGCGGCGGTCGCCGAAGCCGGGCGCCTTAACTGCAACGCAGGTGAATACGCCGCGCAGCTTGTTGAGGATAAGGTTCGTAAGAGCGTCGCCCTCAACGTCCTCCGCGATGACAACGAGCTTCTTGCCGCTCTGTACGAGCTGCTCGAGCAGGGGGAGTATATCCTGAATGGAGGAAATCTTCTTATCGGTGATGAGGATAAGCGCGTCGTCGATAACAGCTTCCATCTTGTCGGTGTCGGTTACCATGTAGGGGGAGATGTAGCCGCGGTCGAACTGCATACCCTCGACAACCTCGGAGTAGGTCTCTGCGGTCTTGCTCTCCTCAAGGGTGATAACGCCGTCAGCCGTTACCTTTTCCATAGCCTCCGCAATAAGCTTGCCCACGAACTCGTCGTCAGCGGAAACCGTTGCAACGCGCTGAATGTCCGCAGAGCCTGCTACCTTCTTCGCGTTCTTCTTTATCTCTGCTACGGCAGCGTCAACAGCCTTCTGCATACCGCGCTTTACTATCATGGGGTTAGCGCCCGCCGCGATGTTCTTCATGCCCTCGCGTACAAGAGCCTGTGCGAGAAGCGTTGCAGTGGTGGTGCCGTCGCCCGCAACGTCGTTGGTCTTGGTGGCAACTTCCTTTACAAGAGCCGCGCCCATGTTCTCAAATGCGTCCTCAAGCTCGATTTCCTTTGCGATGGTAACGCCGTCGTTGGTGATGAGCGGCGCGCCGTACTTCTTGGAAAGAACTACGTTTCTGCCCTTCGGGCCGAGCGTTATCTTAACTGTATCCGCGAGGGTGTCTATGCCCTTCTGGAGAGCCTTGCGCGCTTCCTCGCCGTAAATGATATCCTTAGCCATAATATGTTATCCTCCTTTGATGTGTCTGCACTTTACTTCTTTGCGGTCTTCTTGGCGGCAGCCTTGGGAGCAGCCTTTGCGCCGTCCTCGACTACTGCGAGTATGTCGGACTGTCTGAGAATGGAATACTCAACGCCGTCTACCTTGACTTCCGTGCCCGCATACTTGCTTATAAGCACCTTGTCGCCGACCTTAACGGACATTGTAACTTCCTTGCCGTCTACCATTCCGCCCGGGCCTACTGCAACTATCTCCGCTATGGAGGGCTTTTCCTGTGCGGAAGCCGTAAGGATTATGCCGCTCTTGGTGGTCTCCTCCGCTTCGGTCATCTTAATAACGACTCTGTCTGCCAAAGGTCTGATTGTCATATATGTTTCCTCCTAAACAGTATCAGGAGCGCACCCTAAGCAGCCTGCCCGGGACGCGGCGCCCGATTCATTCACATTCTTAGCACTCTTTATCTCTGAGTGCTAATTATATTTTACCCTTTTGCGGGAAAAAATCAAGTACCAAATACATATTTTTGCGCATTTTTGTCTACATAGACAAATCCGCAGATACATCGGCTTGCGTTTTTGGCAATTATCAACAACGCGTTATATGGTTCCGCCTATATCCAGAACCCTGCTGACGCCCATATAGTCCTCAAAAATCATGCGGATATCGCCGCCGTCCGGGAAGTGCGCGTCGATATACCCCCCGCCGTCCCCGAACGGCACGCCGCCCTCGTACAGCAGACCCGCCGCAACAAGCCTGTGGTCGCACTCGAGCCCGCCGATAACGTCCATGAATGTGCGCATTATCATGGTCTGCGGCAGCGGCGCGAAAACCTCCGCGGGCAGCCCGCTCACCTGCACGACGAACGCCCCGTCGTCGAACGGGCAGCGGTAGTAGCACACGTCCTCCTCGCTTGCCGCCGTGCTTATCATTGCAAGCGCGTGCCCTGTCCTCATGTCGTCAAGCATGAACTTTTCCGCCGTGAACTCCGGCACGCCGCCGAGAATACGCCGCGCTCTCCTTGCGGGCGCGAACGCCGCCTCGGGCAGACCGCTCTCCCTGTCCGCCCAGCCCCATATCCACGCGCCGCCGCTCTCCCTGCCGAGAATGCCGCAGCCGAACGCCCTGTCGCCAAAATATATCCTGCGCTCGCGGATATCCACGCGCCAGCCGCCGTCGCCAATAACAAGCGCGCCCATGGCGTTCTGCCGCGCTATCGAAGCCCCTGCCGCAAGCGACAGCAGGCTGAAAAAATCCCCCGCGTCATATTTTACGGGTGCATTAAGTATTGATGCCATATCAAACCCTGCCTATATCTATATTCTGCCCGAATTTGCGCAGTATGTCGCGCAGCAGCACCTTGTCTATGCTGTAGAGCCGCGTTTTTCCTGCGGGCAGGTCGTCGCGCCGAAGCTCGAAGCGCATATAAACCTCGGAAAAATCCTCCTCGTAATAGAGCGTGCAGAGCAGATAGCGGTTCTTCTCCGCGTAATAATTCACCGGGACGAACCCCAGCACCGCGCGTATATCCGCGTCGAGCGCCTTTTCCGCGTCTGCGGGGGACATCGCCTCAAACTGCACCTTTTTCGTCCTGTCGAGGCTCTCCGCGCGCTTTTCCTCCTCGCTTTTGCCTATACCCTTTTTTCGCAGAAATCCGAACATATCTTCTCCTTTTTACGTCTGCTGTGAAAGCTCGCGCACCGTCACGCACTCAACAAAGCTCCCGTCCTCAAGCAGCTGAGAGTCGTCGTAGCTCTGCACAAGCGCCCTCATCGTGCCGTCAAGCGCGCGGAATGCCGCGCTGCGCTCGAATATAAAGCGGAAAAGCGCGTTTCTCATTACGGGGCGCGCCACCGTGCCGTCAAACTCTATGTCCTTCATCGTAAATTTATTGTAGAAGCGCTCGCGCACTTTTTCGTAGTCACCGTTATGCTGCATTCGCGCCGAGGCGAAGTCCCGCGCGATATCCGCGACGCACCCGCCGTACACCCTGCACGCCACTATCTCGCCCCTGCCGACGTCCCCGCCGAGCCGCTCGCGCAGCGCAGTGCAGATACTCTCCTCCGCCGCACGGAAGCGCGGGCGCGTGATTTTCGCGCAGTCGCTGCGAGTGCGCGGTATGAGCGTAAAATCGTGCAGCAGCGACTGCGCGGAGAAATGATAGCGCACGCACGCGATCTCCGCGCCGAAATACTTGCCCACTGCCTCGCACACATCGTCAAAGCGCGTGCTGCCGAGCTGCGAGGGGGCGATGCCGCCCTCGTCGGGGAGTATCTCGTGCGCTTCCGCCGCCGTGCGGAAAAGCACGTGCTGCTCCGCGTCGCTTATGCATGAGAAGCTGTCGAGCGACTTAAGCGCCTCGTACGCCTCGTCCCTGAGCGCCTGCGCCTTTCCCGAGGAAATGAAGCGATCCATGTCGCGCTTTTCGGCGAACACCACGAACACCCGCCCGAAGTCGACTGAAAAACGCGTCATGGATTCGGGGTCGAAATACTTCTTTTTAAGCGGCGCCGCGTACTTCTCCGCAAAAATGCCGTAAATGAAGTTGCGCACGCCGTCCTCGAACGTCGCGCCGAATCTCAGCGAACACAGCGCGGGGTTTACCTCCTTTGCGCGCAGCCCTAATGCGTTGAGCGCGTAGGCGAGCGCGGTGCGTTCGCTTTTGCGCAGCGTTGCGGCGTTCCTGCCGCTCACGCGGTCAAAGTCGGCGAGCGTTTCCAGCATGACGCTGAAAATGCGCCTGTTCTGCGCGTCCGTTTCGTAGGTGATGTCCCTCACCTTAACGACCCATATATTCTCTATGCAGTCCCTGAGCTGCGCCAGCGGCGCAAAATCGGAGCTGTTGAGCATATTTATTTTCTTCGTCATTCGTTTTCCTCTTCTCAAGGGCAATACCGCACAAAGATTGTGCGTGTATTGCGCAGTCAGATTTTTCGTCAGATTGTACAATGAGGACGACGCAAGGCTGTGTGCCTTGCTAGGACGAATTGTGCAAGATGACGGAAAATATGCAAGCAAGGCACGTGCAAAATCCAATAAATGGTCTTTGCGCGGTGTTGCTCAAGAATCACACAGAGCGCCTACGCCCCGAAAAACATATGCTCCGCTGCGGTCTTTATGCCTATCGCAATAAGAACGGCTCCTCCCGCGAAGCCTGCCCATGCGCCGAGCAGTTCGCCGAAGCGCCGCCCGAAAAGCCCGCCCGCCACGCACAGCGCAAACGTCACCGTGCCGATAACCGCGCAGCACGGCACTATCTGCGCGCCCGCCGCAGCGAACCCAACGCCCGCCATAAGCGCGTCTATGCTCGTGGCTGCCGCCTGCGCCAGCAGCAGCGGGAGCGTAATTTTCTGCACGGAACGCCCGCGCTTTTCGCCGCGCCTGTGCTCCTTTATGTCCGAAAGGCTCTCTATAACAGCCTTTGCGCCGATAAAGCACAGCACCGCCATGACCACGAAGTGGTCGTACTCGTCGATAAGCCCCGCAAGCCCTGCGCCCGCAAGGTATCCCGCCGCAGGCATAAGCGCCTGAAACAGCCCGAAAAGCGCCGCCGCAGCAAACGCGCCGCTTTTGCGCTTCATCACAAGTCCGTCCGACACGGACACCGCAAACGCGTCCATAGAAAGCCCGAGCGCTATCAGCGCAAGCTCAGCAAATGACATACAAGCACCCCCATCGGGGTATTTATATGCATGCGTGCCGACTATGATTCGTGTATTCTTAATACGTTGCTATACGCGGCACGCGGTCAGCTGGGTGCGCGCCGATTTTGATTCGCGCCTCAGTCCTCAAGCTTTGAAGCGAGCAGCGGAGAGTATTTCTCCCTGAACTGCGTGAACGTCCCCTCGTCGAGCGCCTCGCAGATCCTGTCCATAAGCGTGTTGTAGAAATAAAGGTTATGCTGCACCGCAAGCCGCCCCGCAAGCTGCTCCCCCGCCTTGAAAAGGTGGCGGATATACGCGCGCGAGAAATTGCGGCAGGTGGGGCAGTCGCACTGCGGGTCAAGCGGGCGCGGGTCGGTGATGAAGCGCTCGTTGGGTATGTGCATTATGCCGCCCCATGTGAATATAGTGCCGTGGCGCGCGTTGCGGCTGGGCATTACGCAGTCAAACATATCCACCCCGCGGTACACGCCCTCGATTATGTTGGACGGCGTGCCAACGCCCATAAGGTAGCGCGGCTTGTCCGCAGGCGCGTATGGCAGCACCTCGTCAAGAATGTGGTACATCACCTCGGTAGGCTCGCCCACGGCAAGCCCGCCAACGGCATAGCCGTCAAGCCCCATTTCGGCTATGGTTTTCATATGCTCTATGCGTATGTCGTCGTAAGTGCCGCCCTGGTTTATGCCGAAAAGAAGCTGCCGCCTGTTTATGGTGGCGGGGTCGGCGTTAAGGCGCGCCATTTCGTCCTTGCAGCGCGCAAGCCACCTTGTGGTGCGCGCAACGCTGCGCTGTACATAGTCGCGCGGGGCGGGGTTCTCAATGCACTCGTCAAACGCCATTGCTATGGTAGAGGCAAGGTGCGACTGTATGCGCATACTCTCCTCAGGACCTATGAACAGCCTCCGCCCGTCTATGTGCGAGGCGAAGCGCACTCCCTCCTCGGTTATCTTGCGCAGCTTTGCAAGCGAGAACACCTGAAACCCGCCGCTGTCGGTAAGTATCGGCTTGTCCCAGTTCATAAACTTATGCAGCCCGCCCATTTTGTACACCACGTCGTCGCCGGGGCGCAGGTGCAGGTGATAGGTGTTGCAAAGCTCCACGCGGGTCTTAAGCCCCTTCAGGTCTATGCTGGATATGCCGCCCTTTATCGCTGCGGCAGTACCAACGTTCATAAAAAACGGCGTTTCAATGTCGCCGTGAGGCGTGCGGAATATTCCGCGCCGCGCTCTGCCCTCTGTTTTTTTCAGTTCAAACATTTCTGCTCCTTAAAGTCACAATAAAGTCGCTATATTAAAGTAAGTTATTGCAAAATCAGCATTCATTGTTATTATAGCACATATGGCATATCTACCGCAACACCCGTCCGAAATATTTTTGATTTTCGTCAAAATCACCATATCTGCGCTGCGAATTTCGGTTTTTAAGTAAAAAATGCAGACGATTTTTGCTGTAACCGTTTTCAGCACTTGTAATTAGCGGGAATTTGTTGTATACTATTCTTTGAAGGCATTGATATGCCGCAGATTACACATAATTGCAGGAACGCGGCAGACCACAGCGTTCCCTGTCAAGGAAGGACGGTCTACATGAAATTCGGCTATTTTGACGACGCTGCCCGCGAGTACGTCATCACATCTCCGCGCACGCCCTACCCGTGGATAAACTACCTCGGCACGCAGGGCTTCTTCTCGCTCATCTCCAATACCGCAGGCGGTTACAGCTTCTATAAGGACGCGCGTCTGCGCCGCATTACCCGCTACCGCTACAACAACGTGCCTATAGATATGGGCGGCAGATACTTCTACATCAAGGACGGCGACACGATATGGAATCCCGGCTGGAGCCCCGTAAAGACGGAGCTTGACAGCTACGAGTGCCGCCACGGCATGGGCTACACCATCATCACCGGCAAGAAGAACGGACTTAAGGCGCAGGTGACCTTCTTCGTTCCGCAGAACTACGACGGCGAGGTTCAGCAGGTGGTTCTCACCAACGAGAGCGGCAGCGCAAAGACCTTCAAGCTCTGGTCCTTTGCAGAGTGGTGCCTGTGGGACGCGCAGGACGACTGCACGAACTTCCAGAGAAACTTCTCCACGGGCCGCGTTGAGGTAGTGGGCTCCACCATCTACCACAAGACCGAGTACCGCGACAGACGCGACCACTTCGCGTTCTACACCGTAAACGACACTATCGACGGCTACGACACCGACAGGGATTCCTTTATCGGCCTGTACAACGGCTTCAACAACCCGCAGGCTGTCCTCGACGGCAAAGCTACGGATTCCTTTGCGGACGGCTGGTCACCCATTGCTTCCCACTACAAGGAGATCACCCTTGCAGCAGGCGAAAGCAAGACGCTCGTGTTCATTCTCGGCTACGTTGAAATGCCCGTGGCAGAAAAGTTCGAGGCGGACGGCAAGACCATCAACAAGGTCAGAAGCAACGCAATGATCGAGAAGTACAACACCCCCGAAAAGGTTGCCGCAGGTCTAGCGGAGCTTAAGGAAACATGGGACAAGCTGCTCGGCATACTCAACGTTGACACGCCCGACGACAAGGTAAACCGCATGGTAAACATCTGGAACCAGTACCAGTGCATGGTTACGTTCAACCTGTCGCGCTCGGCTTCCTACTTCGAGAGCGGTATAGGCCGCGGCATGGGCTTCCGCGACTCCAACCAGGACGTTCTCGGCTTCGTTCATCAGATTCCCGACAGGGCAAGAGAGAGGATCATCGATATCGCCTCCACGCAGTTCCCCGACGGCGGCTGCTACCACCAGTACCAGCCCCTCACCAAGAAGGGCAACGCCGATATCGGCGGCGACTTCTCCGACGACCCGCTGTGGCTCATTCTTTCCGTTGCCGCGTACATCAAGGAAACGGGCGACTGGAGCATTCTTGACGAGATGGTGCCCTACGACAACGATATGTCCGTTGCGCAGCCCATGCTCGAGCACCTCAAGGTTTCGTTCTATCACATCGTAAACAACCTCGGCCCGCACGGTCTGCCCCTTGCTATGCGCGCAGACTGGAACGACTGCATCAACCTTTCGTGCTATTCCGACACGCCCGGCGAGTCCTTCCAGACCTACACCAACCCCAAGTTCAAGGCGGAGGGCGGCTACTCCAAGGTTGCGGAGTCCGCGTTTGTCGGCGCGCTGTTCACCTACGCAGGCCCGAACTACGTTAAGATACTCGAGCACCTCGGCAAGACCGACGAGGCTGCAAAGGCTCAGGCTGAGATAGACAAGATGAAGAAGGCTATGATGGATTCCGCGTGGGACGGCGACTGGTTCCTCAGAGCGTACGACGCAGAGGGCAGGAAGATGGGCTCCAGGGAGTGCGAGGAAGGTCAGATCTTCATCGAGCCGCAGGGCTTCGCAATCATGTCCGACATCGACAAGGAAGCCACCAGAAAGACCCTCGCCGCTGTTGACGAGCGCCTCAACACCAAGTACGGCCTTGTTCTCAACAACCCCGCGTTCACAAAGTATTACATTCAGTACGGCGAGATTTCCACCTACCCCGGCGGCTACAAGGAGAACGCAGGTATCTTCACGCACAACAACGCATGGATAATCTGCGCCGCTGCATACGCGGGCGAGGGCGACCAGGCGTTCAAGTATTACTCCGAGATAGCTCCCGCGTTCACCGAGGAGACCTCCGACATTCACAAGACCGAGCCTTACGTTTACGGTCAGATGATAGGCGGCAAGGACGCAGGCGCTGATATCGGCAAGCCCGGCGACAACTTCGGCCAGGGCAAGAACAGCTGGCTTACGGGTACGGCGGCATGGAACATGGTTGCCATTTCGCAGTACATTCTCGGTATCGCAGCAGACTTCGACGGTCTTAAGATAGACCCCTCCATTCCTCACGAGTGGGACGGCATGAAGGCTACGCGTCAGTTCCGCGGCGCTACCTACAACATCACCGTAAAGAACCCGGACCACGTTTGCAAGGGCGTTAAGAGCATGACCGTTGACGGCAGAGCCGTTGATGGCAACGTTATCCCCGTTTGCGACGGCGGCGTTCACGAGGTCGAGGTAGTTCTCGGCTGATAACGGCAAAACAGCATAAACTAAGCGCGCTCTGTGAAAGGAGCGCGCTTTTTTGTTCAGGAAGTGCCGTTCGCCCGCAGCGGGACGTTTATTCCGTAGTGTACGCCCCGCCTGTTATCGCGGTAACGACGTTGATGTCCACGGGCTCTGTAAAGCACAGAATACGGCTTTCACGCCCTGTCTGCGAGTCGGTTTCGCTGCCCGCGTAAATGAGGAAAGCAGCGCGCCGTCCTTGCCTGTTACCGTCGCAGAAGCCATAAGCACCGTACCGTTAAACAGCGGCGGCGCAGATCGCCATAGCCTTTTTGTTCAACGTCATTTTCTTGTTCCCTTCGGTCGTTTGCAGAGCGTTCCGCCTGCATTTAATGCTCTCAAATGTAAGGTCGGAAAGCTCCTCGTCAATTCGTTTACGCAGTTCGTTCATAGCTATGTTCCTTTCTTTCACAAATCGGGAAACCACTCTGCGAGCGATTCCCTCAAAAGCTCCTTTGCCCGCCTTATGCGAAACGCCATCGCAGTAAGCGGAATGCCCGCGATTTTTGCCGATTCCTTAATGGTAAAGCCGTTGTACAAATGCAGTACCGCCGCCTCGCGGTATATTAATGGAAGCGAGGCTATCGCCGCGGTAACCGCAAGCCTGTCCTCATGCAGCGAAAGCTCGTCGTTCGCGGCGATAGCTTCCGGGGGGCGCTTCCCATATTGTTTCGGCGGGACTTTGTTTTAAGCATATCCTTACACACGTTTATGGCTATCCGCACAAGCCACGTCTGCGGCTGCGCGCCGCCGCGAAAGCTGCCTGAGTTCGTCAGGGCGCGCGAGAATGTTTCCATTGCCGCGTCCTCTGCGTCCTCGCGGTTTTTGAGGTACAGAAAGCATAGCCTGAGTATTTCGGTCGCCATGCTGCGAAAAGAGCTGTGAGATGTGGCCGGTACCGTTTTCCAAGCTTTTCCCCCTTTCATACCATTAGACGATTGAGGCAGCGATTTTTAGAGTTGCTGAGAAAAATTTATGAGAAGCCTTTTTAATCATGACAGACGGGTGGAGTTCTGTCAAATAAAAAAGCGCCGCGTAAATGCGGCGCTTTAGCTTGTCGAAAAAGAGCAACGCCAGACCGGCGAGAAGGGTGCAGCTGCTAGGAAACGTCATTTCGGCAAGGCTATTTGCCTGCCAAAATGACGTTGACAACGCAGCTGTGCCTTTATCGTCAGTCTGAAGCCCCGCCTTTTTCAGCGGTCGTTCCTGTTCTGACCGTTCTGCTGGTTCTGATTCTGGTTCTGCTGATTCTGACCGTTCTGCTGGTTCTGATTCTGGTTCTGCTGATTCTGACCGTTCTGACGGGTGCGGTTCTGATTAGACATATTCGTGTCCTCCTGAAATAAATTCGGCGCGCTGTGCGCCCAATGATATTATGCTACGCCATAGCGCCGAATATACTTCACAAACGAGCGCGCCCGCGCATATCATAAAGAGAGGCGATACCTGCGCGTTATCGTCTTTACGGGAGGTGATACCATGCGCGAAACAGGCTACGACCGCCGCGCCGCGGTGGAATACGCGCTCAAATGGGCGTACTCCGCGAACCCGCGCTACTACTATTTCGACGCTATCGGCGGGGACTGCACGAATTTCATCTCGCAGTGCCTTTACGCAGGCTGCGGCGTTATGAACTACTCACAGGAGAACGGCTGGTACTATATAAATCTCAACAACCGCTCGCCCTCGTGGACGGGGGTTGTGTTCCTGCGCGAGTTTCTTCTCACGCACAAGGGCGCGGGCGTTTACGGCGAGGAAGCGCCGCTCGGCAGGCTTGAGCGCGGCGACCTTATTCAGCTTGAAAACGGCGAGGGGCGCTTTTACCACACGCTCATCATCTCCCACATAGCCGCAGGCTTCGGTGCGGAAGCGGACAGGATATTCGTCTGCGCGCACTCGTCGTCCGCGCGCAACAGGCGGCTTTCGTCCTACCCCTACAGCAGGGCGCAGGGCATACACATCACAGGCGCGCGGCGATAAAGACGTCCGCGCAGCAAAGGAGGAACTTATGCTGATCTACACCGTAAAGCGCGGCGACACGCTTGCAGAGATAGCGCGCAGATACGGCGTGCCCGTAAACCGTATCGCCGCAGACAACGTGCTGCCGAACACAGGCAGTATCGTCCCGGGACAGAACCTTCTGATACAGGCGGACTCCGTGCGCTACATACTGCGCAAGGGGCAGACCCTCTTTTCTCTTTCGCAGGAATACGGCGTGCCGCTCGAGGCGCTTATTGAAGCCAACCCCGACCTCAACCCCATCTCCCTTAACGCGGGCGACACGGTGATAATCCCCGCCGCCCCGCCCGTAAAGAAGCGCCCCATTATCACCAACGGCTACGCCTACCCCACGATAAACACCAACTCGCTTAACTGCGTCATTCCGTTTCTAACGTTCATAAGCCTGTTTTCCTACACGCTTACCCCGCAGGGGGAGCTTACCGCGCCCGACGACAGCGACCTTATCTACAGGGCGGTGCGCTCTGCGGTAATGCCGCTTATGGTAGTCACCAACATATTCGACGGCACGTTCAGCACCGAGGCGCTTACGGGCATACTTGAAAGCGAGGAGGCGCGCGCACGGCTCACCGAGGCCATTCTCTACGAGCTTGACAGCAAGGGCTACTACGGCGTTAATATGGACATAGAATACATCGCGCCAGACGACCGCGAGAGCTACACCGACTTCCTGCGTAACCTTGCAGACAGGCTGCACGAGCGCGGCTACGTCCTAGTTACCGCCCTTGCGCCCAAAATCTCCGCAGACCAGCAGGGCATTCTCTATGAGGCGCACGACTACCGCGCGCAGGGAGAGATAGCCGACTATGTTATTATCATGACTTATGAGTGGGGATATACATACGTCCTGCGTCATTATAGTCATTGCGCAGATATTGATATAGGGCGCGGTATGGTTAAAACGAACAATTTGCTGTGCCTTAATCAGTCCTATTTGCCGATTTTTTCATGTAACTCATTTTCAGCTTGACTTTTATTTTCTCAAATATTATAATTGAAAACGAGGTATTATTTTCCACTCGGGAAATTTTATTTCATAGGAGGATTACTTGAAACTAAAACGTTTAATGGCGGCTTCGATGGCAGGAATCATGACTGTAAGCTCTGCTATCGTATGCGAAATCTCAGCAGGTGCTGTGGACAGTCTGAGCATTAGCCATACAGCAGCGGACTTTAACGAAATTTGGAGCAGCACAACCTACGATGACGCGACAAACGCAATAACATATATCTCGGGTTGGGCGGGTATAGGAATAAAATATTCTACCCGGCTGGATTTTGTCGGATTATGATTATCCGGTACTTAACTTCAGCGCTTCTACTGTAGAGCAGTTAATGGTACTGGTTTATTACGATGGGGTAGAGAACCCTGTTTCTTCAGACTATTACGAAGAGAACGGCACAATAAGGCAGCGGTAACTCCCTCTGACGCTGACGACCGGGAGGTTACATGGACTTCCGATACCCCCGACGTTGCAACAGTTGACGCAATGGACGGCGTAGTTACCCTACATCGTTATCAGGCTCAGGAACGTTCAGGATTCGTGGGGCGACATTTCTGTCAAGTTTGAGCTTATCAACGGATTAGGCTGAGTTACAGGAGGACAAAGCATTGAAAAAGACATACATCAGACCCGAAATTGAGATCACCCATTTCACCACCAAGGACATCATCACCGCCAGCGGCACTACCACTGGCATGATTAACGGCGGCAGCCTCAACGCGGATACCAACAACGAAATTGATTTCGACCTCAGCAACGGCGAGTGGAACTAAGCCTGCGGCTTGATTTTCGAGGTATTCCGAAAAATTAAAAGCGCCGGGCGTGCAATGCGTTCGGCGCTCAGCGTAGGGAGAACTATGTACAGACTTTACAAAATATGCGGCTTTATCGTAGGCTGCGACTTCCGCTATCCGACAATGACGGCGCGCGCGGAAAAATTCCTGCCGGGCGGAGGTTCCGTCCCCGGCGGAGGTTCCGTCCCCGGCGGAGGTTCCGTCCCCGACGGAGGTTCCGCCCCCGACGGAGGTTCCGCCCCCGACGGCAGCGCTCCCGACATAATCATACCATATAACGCGGCGGCGCTTGCCGAAATAAGCGCGCGTACGGGGCTTGACGCAGACAACGCCGAAATAGTGTTCACCGCGGAGAATTTCTACCGCGAACTTCCCATAAGAGGTGGATTTATGCTGCATTCAAGCGCTGTCGTTGCAGACGGGCGGGCGTACCTTTTCTCCGCGCCAAGCGGCACGGGAAAATCCACGCACACCGCGCTGTGGCTCGAGCTTTTCGGAGAGCGCGCGCGGATACTTAACGACGACAAGCCCGCCGTTATGCTGCGCGGCGGCTCCGTCACCGTGTGCGGCACGCCGTGGAGCGGAAAGAGCGACCTCAATTTCAATGCGGAATTTCCGTTACAGGGAATCTGCATTCTTGAAAGAAGCCCCGAAAACCGCATAGCTCCCCTGCCTGCGGAAGAAGCGGTGTTCCGCCTGCTTGACCAGACGATCCGCCCGTGCGACCCCGCGGGAATGAGCGCGCTGCTTTCCTGCATTGACGAGGTTACAGCAAAGGTGCGCTTGTGGAAACTGGGCTGCAACATTTCGCTTGAAGCGGCGCAGATTGCCTACAGCGCCATGAGCGGCGGCTGAACGCGGCTTTAATCCGTTACCTGCCGCTGCGGGAAAAGCGGCACGATATTGAGCGAAAAACCGCACCTGTCCGCATTGCTGCGGGTGTTGCGCTCGGTTTTTATGTAAACCGCCCTGCTGACTATGGTTTTCAGCAGGCGGTTTTTTTCTTCGGGAGAAGCCTTTTCGTAGATATCCATGACGCGCTCGGAACGCGGCGGCTGCAAGCAGGCTGCCTGCTCCTCCCGCGCCATGACGAGCGCCTCCCCGACTCGGCGCAGGCTATCCGAAAGTCTCTCCCTGCGCCCGTCAAGCGCCGCAATGCGCCCTGCAAACTCCTCGGGCGAATACACGCCCTGCTCTAAAAAAAGGTATATCCTCTCGCGCTGTGCGGCAAGCTTTTCAAGCTCCGTGCGCGCTTTTTCCGCGCAGAGCAACTCCGCCTGAGCTGTGCCGCGCTGCGATTCGCTCAACGTAACGCAGCACCCTCCCAGCCACTGCGCAGCGCCCTCGGCAAGCGCCCTTTCCACCTGCGCAAGCTTTGCAGAAACATTCCTGCAGCTGCGGTTAGGGCAGCGGAGTATCTCGCTGCGGCTTTTGCCGCCCGCGCCTGCCCTCGTCATCATACTGCCGCACATACCGCAGTATATCAGCCCCGAAAGCGGGTTGCGAAGCTCGGCGCCGTCCTTGCTGTGCGGCATTCTGCGGGTGTTGATGCACTGCTGCGCGCGGTCGAAATCCTCGTCGCTTATAAGCGGGGGGTGCAGCCCCTGCGCCATGATACAGCAGGCGTTATTACGCCTGCGCGTTATGGTTATGCCGTCTGCAAGCGACTTTTCCTCCCTGCGGTACTGCCAGCGGATTTTGCCGCAGTATACGGGGTTTTTAAGTATGTCCCGCACCGAAGCGCCGCTCCACGCGCCGCCCCTGCGCGGCTGCAAGCCCATTTCTTCAAGCCGCCGCGCTATCGCCACGCAGCCCATGCCGCCAATGCACATTGCAAATATTGCCCGCACGACGTCGCTCTCAGCGTTCGGCGACAGCGTATAGCCCCTCCCCTTTTTTACCCTTACCCTGTCGTAGCCGAACGGCGGCGTGCTGCCGATAAAGTGTCCCTCCTTTGCGGCTGCAATGCGCCCGCGCATTATTCTGCGGGATATCGCCCTGTACTCGCGCCGCGCCATGAAAAGCTCGAAATCAACGTATTCCTCGTCGCTTTCACGGGTCTGGTCGTACACCCTTGCGGGGGTGATTATAAGAGTCCGCGATATGCGGAACGTGTTCGACACCCGCGCCTGGTCGGCGCTGTCGCCCCTTGCAAGGCGGTCTATATCCATGCACAGCACACCCGCCCAGCGCCGCTGTGCGACCTCCTGCAAAAGCCGCTTCATTTTCGGGCGCGCTTCAATGCTTTCGCCCGAAACTATCTCCTCATATACCGCGCCTATTTCCATACCATGGCTTTGCGCGTATTCAAGCAGCGCCGCCCTGTGCCTTGCGAGGGTCTCGCCCTGCCCCATAGCCTCCGCGTCAAGGTCGGCGCGGGATTTGCGCAGATATACCGCGTACTGCATTGCCGTAACCACCTTTCCGGCGGAATATTGCCCGCCGCGAATCACGGGGGCTTGCGTTCACGCTGCTGCCGACTCAGCTGCGCCGCCGTATTCAGCATATTCTCACGGCGCAATTCAAGCTCCGCTTCACGGACGTCTTTGTAAGCGTCGCTGCTGAATGTTACCGAAGCACCGCACGGCGCGGTAAATGTAAGTATAGTTTCCATAAAAATCACCCCGCTTAATTATATTGCTAAGGGGTTGTACGATATCTCACCCGAATACTGTAATGATAGCGGACGTATACATTCGGTCCCCCGCTTGCGGTATCGCCCATAAACGAGGTGCGCCGCGTGCTTGACTACGCCGTAACGGAGATACCTCCCGAAAAGATACTCATGGGTATGCCAAACTACGGCTACGACTGGACCCTGCCCTATATGCGCGGAACGGCAGCGCAGAGCATAGGCCTTGCACAGGCTGCGGAACTCGCGGTGCGCACAGGCTCGGAGATACAGTACGACGAGCTTGCGCAGACCCCCTTCTTCAACTACACCGAAAACGGCGCGCGCCATGTGGTGTGGTTCGACGACCCGCGCTCCATAACCGCAAAGCTCGGGCTTATAAACGAGTACGGGCTGGCGGGCGCAAGCTGGTGGACGGTAAACCGCTGCTATGTGCCAAACTGGCTCATCACGCAGAACCTTTTCGATATAGTGAAATTCTGAACGGAAGCCCCGCTCGTGAACCCACGGGCGGGGCATATTTTACGGGAAAATATGTTGACATAACAGCCAAAATATAGTATAATATATATCATTGCTTAGCAATAAGTTTGGAGGAATTATATGAAAAAACTGATTCAACGCGCCGTCAGCGCCCTGACGGCGACCGCTATTGCCGCGGCGATGGCGTTCATTCCAAAACCTGCCGACGTGGCGGGCGTGGCGAGCGCGCAGTCGCCCAAAACCGTTACGGGCGTGCGGCTTAACGAGCTGGAAAGACCCGGCGCTTCAAAGGACTACTGGAGCGGCGACCTTGTTTACTTCGGCAGCTACAAGGGCTACCCGCTAAGGTTCCGCGTTATGGAAAAGTACGGCGGCGAAAGCTACGGTATAAGTGAAAATGTGCTTACGCTCGACTGCGACAATATCGTCGACCAGAAGTCTATGCTCAACGGCGATGAGGACTTTGACGACATTGATACCGGCATAATATTTGATAAAAGCCCCGTAAAGAAGTGGCTTAACAGCACATTTTATAACACAGCGTTTACCGATGAGGAAAGGGCGCTCATTGCGAAAAGCACGAGGGGCGCCGCTAATGGAGGACCGAGAGAAGGCAGACGCGTTTGCAGTATGCGTTTCACAAACACCTATTTCTTCCCCATGACGGGCGCGCACCTGGATACAAAATACGGTATCCCTAAATTCGACCGCCATGATTTGAAAGGTCTTGCAAAAACCTACCTTGGCAAGACTGCCGAAAATGAATACGGCAGTAAAATAAGCTATTGGCTGTGCTGCACGTTCAGGAACGAAATCGCAACGCCGCTTGTGCTGAGAAAGCCGGCGAACGACTACTACCCCGACATCATAAGAGTGGACGAGGTCGCCAAAAACAACGCAAGCGTGTTTGACGTTAGCGCTACGATAGGCGTAAGCCCTATGATGAACATAAGGTCGGACAGCATTCTCTTCACCTCAAAGGTTGACATACCCGACGAGAAACACAAGGACACCTACAAGCTAACTTTACAGCTTGACGACATGGTTCTTACGCCTAAGGGCACGCCCACGCGCAGCGCAAACACCGTAACGGTGGATTACACAAAGCAGCGGGGCGCGGACAGAATGGACCGCGTATCCGTGGTGATCACCGACAGGGGCTTTTACGAGGAGGGCGCAAAGGTTCTCTACTACGGCGAGGTGGTTAATAACAAGTTCACGCTCTCCGACGAGGCGGGCAGAATGGACCCATCGACATACCACGCCTACATTGTCGGCGAGGAGCTGCACGGCGAGCGCGAGTGCGATTACGCGAGCGCGCCGCAGGAGATAAGCATTCCCGCGCCGCAAACAGCGGATACAGTTTCCCTTTCGGTAGACGCCCCCGTGGCTAAAGCCGCTTACGGCACGCCCGTTTGCACGTCCGACAGCGCTTACATAAACTCTTACTGCTGGAGAAACGTATACAACAACAATATGCAGGTAACGGGAAATGCAAGCTATAACACCCTGTACTCCCTTACCGTAACGCTTATGCCAAAAAGCGGTATTCAGTTTACGGAAAACACCGCGGTAACGGGCGTTCCCGTGGATACCGTTACGATAAACAAGGACAATTCGCTTACGGTCGTTGCAAAGTTCCCCGTCACCCGCATGCAGAAAATCACGAGCCTTAAGGCGATTGCCGATAAGGAGTTCCCGCACGGCTCAACGGCGGACGACGTAAAGAACGGTCTGCCCAAATACGTTGTGGCTGAAACCGAGGAAAACGGGCTGGTTTCCTTTAATATAACATGGGACTATTCCACGGTAAGCTTTGACCCCGCAAAGTCGGATTCCGCGCAGAAATTTTACGTATATGGCACGTTTGACCCCAAAAGCTACGACACCACCGCCGTGCAGGACGCAGCGACGGGGACTAACAGGGTTCAGATAAAGGTAACGGTATGCCCCCACACCCCGAGAGCCACATGGGCATATAACGAAACCGAGCATTACAAGCTCTGCAACGCCGCAGGCTGCGGGCAGAAAATGACCTCTGAGCCGCACGATTTTATGACCATTTACGACAAGGAGCAATACCTTGAAAAGGGCGGAAGTATCTTTGACTACCCGATAAAATGGTGCAGAACCTGCGGCTACAGAACAAGCGACAACGCCGAAAGAATGGCGGCGGTAACAACGGTAGGCTCTTTGGAGCCTAAGGTGTTTACGGATTTTAAGATGGCGTGGTTTTATGCAAAGGAAAACCCGGGCTCGACAATAACGCTGCTCAGCAATGTTAATGCAGGTAATCTTAACGGAACTTTGTCGATTGAGCCTAATCAGGAGATTACGCTGGACCTTAGCAAATATTCGCTTACAATACCGGGCGGCAGCAATGGTAATGACCTTTTTACAATTGACGGCGGCAGCCTTACCGTAAAGTCCGGCGACGTCAACGGAGGGGGCTTCCTGTTCTGCGAAGGCTGGTATCTGTTTACGGTAAACTCAGGCAGCCTTACCATCGAGAGCGGAACGTTCAAAAACCTTAGCAACTCCCTGTTTAACATCTATGTCAAGGATACGAACGCTGACTGTAATATAACAATAAACGGCGGCTATTTTGTCAACGGAATTAAACTTAATAGCGGAAATATTACAATAAACAGCGGAAAAATCGATGGAGACGGATTATCAATTAACGGCAGCGCCGAAGCAGAACTCGCAGGCGGCTCATATTCCGAAATAAACGTAAACTTGTCAGGCGCACAAAAAAACATATACGAACTACTGCGCGGCGACTATGAATATAAGTACAACCCTGATGAACAAAAACCATGGTTCAGTACGGGAATAAACATAATAAACCCGAAGGTCGTGCTTAAAAGCGACCATGTTCACACACCGCAGCTTGTTGCGCAGGTAGACGAAACCTGCACCACAAACGGCGCAAAGGCACACTACGAGTGCAGCTGCGGCGCTATTTTCAGCGATAATACAATGACCCGGGAAGTGCCGCTTGCGGAGTTTGCAATTCCTGCGGCGCACGTTGGCGGTACGGCTACCTGCAAGAACAGAGCCGTATGCACCCGCTGCGGCAGGGAATACGGCGAGCTTACCGACAAACACAGCTTTGGCACGGATTACGGCTCTGACGAGAACGGGCATTGGCTCTGCTGCACGGAATGCGGCATTGCTGACAGCGTCACAGAAGCCCACGCCATGACCGCAAGCACCGACTGCACCCAGCCCGACACGTGCGATATATGCGGCTACGCTTCTGACGAAATGCAGGCAAAACACGCGTGGGGCGCATGGGCAGCCGACCCCGCAGACCCCGAACGCCACACGAGAGGCTGCACAAACAGCGGCTGCACCGCTTCCGAAAGCGAGCAGCATTCGGGCGGTACGGCTACCTGCTCGCAGAGCGCGGTATGCGGCAGCTGCGGCGCTCAATACGGCGACAAAGACCCCGCCGTTCACTCCTCAGAGGACCTTACATGGGACACCACGGAAACAACGCACGTTCTCGTTCATGCGTGCTGCGGCGAGGCTGCTGACAAGGTATTCATGCACGACTGGGACAGCGCGTTCGACTGCCGCGACTGCGGCTACGCCTGCGCGCACAGCTTTGAAGAACCCGACTATATGTGGAGCAATGACGGCACAGCGTGCACGGCTTCAAGGACGTGCGAGTTCTGCACCGATACGCACACGCAGGACGCAAAGGTAACTGTAAGGGTAACTCAGGCGCAGTCCTGCACCGACCCCGAGCTTTCCACCTGCACTGCGACCTTTACGGGTGCAGACTTTACCACGCAGGTAAAGCAGGACGTTGAAACAAAGCCCGCGCTCGGACATGACTACGCGGCTGTGTGGACGAGCGACAGCGCCGAGCACTGGCACAAGTGCGCGCGCTGCAACGAGAAAACGGACGTTTCCGCGCACAGCGGCGGTACGGCGGACTGCCTGTCCCCCGCCGCCTGCGAATACTGCGCGCATGAATACGGCAGCATTGACCCTGACAACCACAGCGGCTCGCTCAGGTATGTCAGAGTATCCGACGAGGCGCACAGGCAGGAGTATTCCTGCTGCGGCAAGGTAACTGCGGAAGAACCGCACTGCTTTGACGAGAACAAGGTATGCACAAAGTGCGGCTACGGCTGCACGCACAGCTTCGGCAGCGCTTCTTACACATGGAGCTCGGACCTTACAGGCTGCACTGCGGCGCGCGACTGCGGGCGCTGCGGCTTTACCGACAAGGAAACGGTAAAGGCTGCCGCTAAGGTAACCCGGCCGCAGACCTGCCTTGACCCCGAGCTTACCACATATACCGCGGTATTCAGTGGGGAGGGGTTTGCGGCGCAGGTAAAGGAGAACGTGCAGACAAAATCGGCGCTCGGGCATGACTACACGACCGTGTGGACGAGCGACGGCGCGCAGCACTGGCACAAGTGCGCGCGGTGCGAGGCAAAAACGGACGTTTCCGCTCACAGCGGCGGCACAGCGGAGTGCGACGCAAAGGCGCGCTGTGAAATATGCGGGCAGGAATATGGCAGCACAGACCCCGACGTTCACAGCGGCGTGCTTAAGTACACGTCGATATCCTCGCAGGCGCACAGGCAGGAATACTCCTGCTGCGGCAAGGTGACTATCGCAGAAGAGCCGCACGAATTCGGCACAGGCAGAAAGTGTGAAAAGTGCGGTTATAGCAGCAGCTCCTCGGGCGGCGGCTCAAGACCCAACAGGGACGACGATTCCAACGACGTTAAGCCCGATGACACCAAACCCGACGACGCCAAGCCCGACGACACAAAGCCGAGCGACACCAAGCCCGATGACGCCAAGCCCGACGACACCAAACCCGACGACACAAAGCCGAGCGACACCAAACCCGACGACGCCAAGCCCGATGACACAAAGCCGAGCGACACCAAGCCCGACGACACAAAGCCGAGCGACACCAAGCCGAGCGACGCCAAGCCCGACGACGCCAAGCCCGACAGCTCAGAATCCTCTGAGTCCTCACCCGCAGACAGCGGCGAGAGCGCGGAAAACGAGAGCTCGGAAAGCGGCGAAAACGGCGGCACGGATACCGACGGACAGGGCAATGGCACAGGCGTAAAGCCCGACGGCTCCGACAGCTCCGACGGTAAAGCGGACGAGAGCGTTCCCGCAACGGGAATTGCCGTAAACCTTGCGGCTTTGATTGCAGCAGGCGCTGCGGTGACGGTTCTGCGCAAAAAGAGAAAATAACAGCTAATAAAGCCGAGGTTCGCTCCTCGGCTTCAGCTTGTCGAAAAAGTATGTTATGCCCGCGAAGCGGGCTTTGAAATCCGTTTTTTGTCACGGCTCCGCCGGGGCAAAAAACACTTCTATCCGCACAAGTGTGCGAATTGTCGGCGTAGCCGGCAATGAGTGCGCGCAGTGCGGATGTTTCTGTCGGAAAAGTCGCAAGACTTTTTCGACAGACTCAAGCCGAGGATCGCTCCTCGGCTTTTGTTGCGTTCCGACGGCGCTTTACTGCAGCTCGCCGTTTACCCAGCTTAAAACGCGCGGGTACCTGTCGGACGCGTCAAAGAATACCGTTCGCTGCTCGCCCTCAGCCTTGATATCCTGCGTCCAGTTCTCGGGCAGCTCGCACTCTACATAGGGGCGCATATCGTCCCACAGCGCGCCCTCGTCCACCGACCACTTAAGACTTACCGTGGGGCAGAACGCGCCGTTAACGTGCGTTCTGCAGTTTTCCGTGTAGAAGAACGTTTCGTAGGTCTTGCCGCGGTAAGTCACCTTAAGCTCGGGGCGGGTTGCGTTTTCATCAAATATGCCCTGTATGTTCCTGAAAGAGAACTTCTTTACCGTACTCGGGATATTAAGCTCCCTGAGATTACCCACATCAAAGAAAGGCAGGTCATGTATCTCCTCAAGCCCCTCGGGCAGAACGAGATACTCCATGTTCGGAAGCCCTCCCATGTCGCTTGAAAGCGCCATTGCGTCCAGTACCTTAAGCGAAGAGGGCAGGACAAGCTTCTTGATACTGTTGTTTTTGGCGAATACGCCGCAGAGCAGCTCGCTGTAAACGAGCTCCTTAAGCGTTTCAGGCAGCCTTACATAGCGAAGTCTGCCGCAATCAGCAAACGTCCCTTGGTACAGCTCCTCAATGCCGTCCGCAAGGTATACCTCGCGCAGGTTTATACAATAGTTGAGAAAATACCCCGGCACTACCCCGCCGTCGACCTTTATCGCGCGCAGTATTGCCTTCTCCTCAGGGCTGAAGTAATCATCATAATATTCGCCCTCTACCACATACTTCCATGTTGCAGGTAGCTCCAGCACCTCTATTCCGTTTTCGACTAAAAAATTTCCAAACAAGGTTACAACGGTTTTGCCGTCAATGGCTTCGGGTATCTTAACACTGCGGGAAGAGCCGTTGTACGCCGTAATGCGCAGCGTGCCGTCCTCAAGCTCGTCATACTCAAACTCCTCTGCGGGCGTGTCGGGAATATTCTCAAGCAGAGAGCCGCTAAGCAGCCTGCCGTTCACCGCAAGGTTGAGAGAACGCGCGCCGTCCTCCGCTACGCGGTACTTTACGCCCCTGTACGTAACGACAAGGTCCTTTGAGCAGTATGCGAACGGGCTGAACTCGTCGTAGCCGTACATAACGCAAAGCGTGTCGGGCAGCTTTATCTGCCTGAGCGACGTGCAGGCAAGGAACGCATTTGCACCAAGCTCCTCAAGTCCCTTTGAAAGCGTTACTTCGCTCAGCTCGTGGCACTCCTCAAACGCGCTGTAGCCAATCCTTTTCACCGTGCGCGGAATACGTATCTTATCAAGCCCCGACTGCGAAAACGCGCACGCTCCTATCTCCTCAAGTCCCTCGTTGAGCTTTATCTCATAAAGTGCGAAGCAGTCTGCAAACGCAAGCTCATCTATAAGCCTGAGCGACCTCGGGAGGTCAACCCTGCGCAGATTTGTAAAGCCCTCAAATGTGCGCGCGCCTATCATCGTTATCCCATCGGAAAGCACTACCCTTTCAAAGCTTCTGCGGCATTCTTTCGGGAAAAGGTCGGTATCAACGCTTACATTTATTTCCTTTCCATCCTTATCGCTGATTGTCCCGCCCATTGTCGCCGCCATCTCTTTCCAGCCGCGGAGCATTCTGCCCTCGTTGTCGCTCTCCACATTTCGCGTGGGTATCACCGCCGTTCTGTCAGAGCCCTCGAGCCTGCCGACGTAAAGCTCGCTGAAAAAAGTGCTCTCAGTATATCCGAGCGTTCCTGCAACGCGCATTCCCTCAGCCTGCGACGGGATAACGCAGGCATAATCGTAATTTCCGTATTTTTTGCTACCAAACATACCCGTCGCATAAAGTACGCCGCTGTTGTCGAATTCCGCAAGGTAGCAGCAATCCGTCCTGATAACCTTTGTAATTTCCATATCTGTTCCTCCGTGATGACGTAAATCCTGTGGGGTTTCTCAGCTGATGATGACAGTATAGCAGATATTCCCGCTTCCGTCAAGCAAAAAACTGCGGCTTTTTTGATACAGTTTTAATTGTCCCGTTTTTGGCCGCAAAACTGCACAATCCCTGCAAACGGCTTTGTTATGCCAAATTTGGCAGTTCGGCGCCTGACCGCGGTCAAAGAATCCGCCACCACTATATATTGTGGTGATATTGCAAATCAAGCTTACGGAATACAATATTTATGCAGTCTAATTAAGCGTTGTAACAAATAACCTCCCCCTGAGCGCCCTGATTTCAGCGTTTTGACGAACCAACGGCTGCAAGCCCGACAACGCATTATGAGTAGCTGTTATTTTTGGTTAAAATGCCAAACCCCTGTATGCGCGCAAAAATTCCCCCGCCCTATTGATTTTGCGCAGAAAATGGTGTATAATCATAGTAAACAAACCCATTGAAAGGACGAAAAGATATGAACATATGGCACGACGTAGCCCCCGAGAGGATAACCCCCACAGATTTTCTTGCAGTAGTTGAGATAGAAAAGGGCAGCAAGAAAAAGTACGAGCTTGACAAGCAGACGGGCTTTATCATACTCGACAGAATACTTTACACCTCTACCCACTACCCCGCGAATTACGGCTTTATCCCGCGCACCCTTGCAGACGACGGCGACCCGCTCGACGTGCTGCTGCTCTGCAACGAGCCGATTAACCCGCTTGTGCTTGTGCAGTGCTACCCTATCGGCGTTATCACCATGCTCGACAACGGCAAGAATGATGAGAAGATCATCGCCATTCCGTTTGAGGACCCGACCTACAACGCATACCGCGGCATTGAGGCGCTCCCGAGCCACATCTTTGAGGAAATGCGCCACTTCTTCTCGGTGTACAAGCAGCTCGAGGGCAAGGAAACAGCCGTGAACGAGGTTATGGGGCAGAAAGCCGCAATTCAGGTAATCAGCCAGTGCATAAAGAACTACAACGAGATATACGGCGCGCGGGAGAAGGAGAACGAGGAATGATTCTCGCAAGTCAGTCGCCGCGCAGGCGCGAGCTGCTGTCGCTTATCACTGAAGACTTTACGATAATCCCGGCAAAGGGCGAGGAGAGCATTCCCGAGGGCACGCCTGCGCGCGCTGCCGTAGAGCTTCTCGCACGGCAGAAGGCGCAGGAAATAGCGCTCACGCACAGCGGCGAGGCGATAGTCGCCGCCGATACCGTTGTGTGCTGCGACGGCGTTATCATGGGCAAGCCCCGCTCCGAAGCGCACGCGCGCGAAATGCTGCACAGCCTTTCGGGGCGCGTGCATGAGGTGTACACGGGCGTTTGCGTGATGTTCCCTGACGGGTGCCGCGAGTGCTTTTCCGAGGAAACGCTCGTGGAGTTCTTTGAGCTTACCGACGAGGAGATAGCCGCCTACGCCGCCACGGGCGAGCCTATGGACAAGGCGGGCGCCTACGGCATTCAGGGCAGGGGCGCGCTGCTTGTCAAGGGGATAAAGGGCGACTACTACAATGTCATGGGGCTGCCCGTTGCAAGGCTCGCGCGGGTGCTTAAAAGGCGCATTTAGTCAGCGGATTGTAATATTACCGCGGATTATTGCATTTTGTATACTCGCCGCTGTAAACAGCTCGTATATTGTCGAGTTATATTACTCATTGTAAAAGGAGAGCGAAATGGCAGGTAAACTCAAAAAGCTCACGTACAACTCACCCGTTATACTCACCTATGCTCTGGTGTGCCTTGCAGTGCTTGTTGCAGACTCCCTTACGGGCGGGCTGCTGAACAGGCTGCTGTTCATATGCTACGGCCACCCTAACCTGTTCGACCCGCTGACATACCCGCGGCTTGTGCTGCATATATTCGGCCATGTGAACCTTGCGCACTACACCAACAACATGGTGCTCATGCTGCTTGTGGGTCCTATAGTCGAGGAGCGCTACGGCAGCTGGAACCTGTGCGTGATGATTGGCGCGACAGCGCTCGGCACGGGTATTCTCAACAGCATTTTATTCTCCACGGGAATAATCGGCGCAAGCGGCATTGTGTTCATGCTGATAATCCTGAGCGCCTTTACCAACATGAGAAAGGGCGAGATACCTATAACGCTCATTCTCGTGACTGCGGCGTATCTCGGGCAGGAAATATACGACGGACTGTTCACAAACGACAACATCTCGCACTTCGGTCACTTAACGGGCGGATTTTTCGGGCTTGCGTTCGGCATTATGTTCTATAAAAAGAAGTTTGAGAACGGCACAAACTCGTAATATTACGGCATATTTATACAAATAGTAAAACGGGCTGTTGGTTCAGCCCGTTTCAGCTTGTCGAAAAAATATGTTATGCCCGCGAAGCGGGTTTTGAAATCCGTTTTTTGTCACGGCTCCGCCGGGGCAAAAAACACTTCTATCCGCACAAGTGTGCGAATTGTCGGCGTAGCCGGCAATGAGTGCGCGCAGTGCGGATGTTCCTGTCGGAAAAGTCGCAAGACTTTTTCGACAGACTCAAACGGGCTGTTGGTTCAGCCCGTTTTTTCTGTTCTGTTGTCGCTTATTCGCTGCGTACTACCCGCATGGCGAAAGCGCACGCGCGTTTATCTGAACCCGTAAAGCGAAACCTGCTCGAAGCCGTCAAGCAGCTCGCCGCTCATCTTGAACGCCGTGTCCACTCCGCGCGCAACGCACTCTATCGGGTTCTCCGCAACATAGCACGGCGCGCCCACGTTGTCGCTTATAAGCTCTGCAAGACCGCCGAGCATTGCGCCACCGCCCGTCAGCAGTATGCCGTTCGTCAGGATATCGCCGACAAGCTCGGGAGGCGCGCTCTCCAGTACCAGCTTCACCTGCTCCACTATCTCCGTTGCGTTTTCGTGGAGCGCGTCGTAAATGTCGAGGTCAGTTATCTCAATGCTCTCGGGCAGCCCCTTGAGGAGGTTTCTGCCGCGGACGGTCATCTTCACCTCGCCCTTGGGGTCGAATACGTTTGCTATCTCTATCTTCGCCTTTTCCGCAGTCTTTTCGCCGATAAGCACCTTGTACTTCTGCGTGAGGTAGCGTATTATTGCCGCGTCAAACTTGTTGCCCGCCATTTTGTGTGAACGCGAGGATACGATACCGTTAAAGGACACGATAGCCACATCGGAAGTGCCGCCGCCGATATCCACGACCATTGTGCCGTTTGGCTTTGAAATGTCTATCCCTGCGCCGATAAGCGCCGCAATGGGCTCCTCTATCAGGAATACCTTGCGCGCGCCTGCGGAAAGCGCAGCCTCTACAACCGCGCGGCGCTCAACGTCCGTTACGGAGGACGGAACGCACAGAACAACGCGGGGCTTCACCATAAAGCCGCCGTTTACCTTGTGGATAAACGCGCGTATCATTTCCTCGGTCATGTCGTTGTCCGAAATAACGCCGTCCTTGAGCGGGCGCACCGCAACGATGTACTCGGGCGTTCTGCCTATCATCTTGTACGCCTCGCTGCCGACAGCAACGACCATCTTCTTCTTTTTATCGTACGCGACAACGCTCGGTTCGTTCAGGACTATGCCCTTTCCGCTCACGGTGATGATTATATTCGCTGTGCCTAAATCTATTCCTATATCAAGTGCCATAATTTATTCTCCTTTTGTTCGTACAAGCCTATTACTATATTATAACACTTTTCTTCATTTATTGCAACGCCGTGCGGGGAAAAATACACGAATTTCCTGTCCCCGTTTTTGGGCAATTCGCCCAAATCAGCGCAGACGGCGGCGTCTGCGGTTCTCCCGCTCCGATTCGCGCTCCAGGTCGCGCGCTGCGCGGTACTGCGCCACAAACGCCTGCTCCAGCGGAGAATATTCCTCGCCCGCAGAGTCCGCGATAATGGGTTCCTCGGCGTGCCTTACAACGCGCTTTACCTCGGCTATGCCGGTGTTCAGCATAAGGTAATAAAACGGCGTGTCCGTAATATCCGTGTATCCGTCGCTTTTGAATATTACGGGATAAACGACCGTTTTTATCTCCGTTTCAATCGTTACCGCCCACCCGCGCCGTCTGCCGAAGCGCTTTATCTCCTCCCGGCGGATATCGGTTATCTCGCGGTAGTAGAAATATTCGCGCCTACCCCTGCCGTCGGTTACGATAAACGCGTCGTCCGTGAGCTCGCAGCGGTAGAACCTGCCTGCGTTTATCGCTGCAAATATCGTACCCGTGACGATTCCGACCGCGCCGTCAATCATCATGTCGATGAAGTCAGCCACTCCGTACAGCACCTCGGCAAGCCCCGGGCAGTCCGTGCCGAGCCTTGCTATAAGCGCCGCGAACAGCACCACCGTAATCCCGCCCGTTATTATAAGTATCAGCTTCTCGTGCCTGAACGCGCAATGGAATGTCCCGCGCGTTCTGATAAGGCGCTCGGGACTGTCGGGCGCTTCCTGCGGGCGTTTTTCAAGGCTGACTTTCCTTATCTCGTCCATGCCCCCGCAGCGCTACGATATCGCGCTCAGGCTGCGGAAAAGCTCCTGCGCAAAGCCGTCCGTCATGCCGCACACATAGTCCGTTACAAGCTGAAGCCTGCACCTGCACTGCTCTGCGTCGTCCGCGCCGCGGCAGCTACTCTTGCATATCTCGGTGTAGTTGCCCGACATCACCGAAATAAGGTTCTCGTCGGTTATGCGCTGCTGCTCGGTATCGAAGCGCAGCGCTGCGCCCGTTATCCGCTCAAGCAGAAAGGTCATCATGGTGTCCGCGGCAAGCTCGGTGCGCAGTATGCCCGCAGAGCGGAACGCATACCTGCACGCTATGTCGCTCAGCGCCTTTGACAGTACGCGCGCGGGGGACGCTGCAAGCAGCTCCTGCGGAAATTCGCCCGCCATTATTGCATCGTAATTGTCGGTGAACGCGTCCGCAGCCGCCGTTATAAGCCTTGTCTGCATGAATATCATCCAGTTCTGCACTGCCTTTTCCTCCGGGTCGGGAAGCCCGTGCTTTTTTGCCGCCCACAGGCAGTCCGAAAGCTTCTGCGCCGCCTGCTGCGTAAGCTCAAGCTCCTCCTCCGTCTTGCAGCGCCCGGGCAGCTTGCTCAGCTCCTCAAGCAGCGCCTGAAACGAGATAAGCCCCTTTACTGCCGCGTCCTCGATGTCCGCGGTCTTGTACGCGATATCGTCCGCGCTCTCCAGCAGAAATGTGAGCGGATAGCGGCAGTCCACCGCCCCCGTAGAAGCGGCTATATCCTCGTAGAGCGCCTGTTCTGACACGAAGTAGCCCATCTTCTTGTCCTTGACGTTGCCGCTCCCCTTATCCATGCCAAGCGATGACACAGGGTACTTGACGATAGTGTTAAGCAGCGCGTATGTAAGGTTCATGCCGTGGTCGAGGTCCACAAGGCAGTGCAGCCTTGTGAGAACGCGCAGCGCCTGCGCATTGCCCTCGAAATGCAGCAGGTCGCCCTGCGCCTGAGGCGACAGAAGCTCCGTTACCGGAACGCCCTTAAAGCGAAGCGCGGGCAGGTTCTCGCCGAACCACTGCCGTATCGCAAACTCGCCGAAATGCCCGAACGGCGGGTTGCCTATGTCATGCACAAGTCCCGCGCATTTAAGGATATCGCAGCAGTTCTCGCGCGTCTGCCCGTCAACGCCCTGCACGCACTGCTCCTCAAGCCTGCGGAATACGATATCGCCGAGCGACCCCGCAAAGCTCGACACCTCGAGCGAATGCGTGAGCCTTGTGCGCACAAAGTCGCCGCGATTGAGCGGATAAACCTGCGTCTTGTCCTGAAGCCTGCGGAAGCTCGCGCTGCCGATAATCCTGTGGTAGTCCTTCCTGAATTCCGTGCGCACATCATTCGGAACATTGGAAACGTGCTGCCTGCTGCGCCTTGCGCACAGCAGCTGCTGCCAGGTCATAAGCATAACACCCGCCTTTCCCCGCACAAACTGCCGCCGTGCGGAATAAAATATAGAGGAGCCGCGCGCATAAACGCTGCGGCACCGACGGCGCAAAAAACAGCCGTCCATGCTGCCGCCGTTCGCTGAATAACTGACTTTCCAAGGGGCAATAATACCAACAGCGGAACACAAGGGCGGCAGCGCACAAGCTCCGCGAGGTGTCAGAAAACAGGGACGATACGTCCCGCAGCGAAAGGAATGGTCTGAAAATGTTAGTCAAGCGCGGAGAAATATACTACGCGGACTTAAGCCCCGTGGTAGGCTCAGAGCAGGGCGGCGTGCGCCCCGTACTGATAGTGCAGAACGATATCGGCAACAAGCACAGCCCCACGGTGATAGCAGCGGCAATAACCAGCCAGAAGGAGAAATCAAAACTGCCGACACATATCTCCCTCAACGCGGCATCCTGCGGTCTTGCAAAGGACTCGGTAGTGCTTCTTGAGCAGGTGCGTACATTGGACAAAAGACGATTGAAGGAGAGAATGGGCGAGCTTGACAGCGAATCCATGTCGCAGGTGAACAACGCCCTGTCGGTAAGTTTCGGACTGTAATACCGCAAGCGCCCTTATCGCTGATGAGGGCACCTCTAAAAACCGGTTTGAAAAGGGAAAATGGATAGAGTGCGCCGAATGCGAGGAAAACCGACGAAGTAAGGCTGTATGCCTTACAAGGAGGTGCAACACGACGTTGCGAAGCGAAATAACCGAGTGACGGCACGGACGCCGTCACATCAGAAATTTCGCTTGTTGACAGACGCAGACGGCGTGCTATACACATTTTCCCTCAAACAAGGTTTTTAGGGGTGACCTTACTTGAGTGATAAGGGCGCTTTGCCTATTGCTTCTTTATGTAGATGAACAGCGCCCACTGCCCTGCGGCGAGAAGCGCCACAAGCGCAGTAACAATAATCTGCGCCGCGCCCCAGCTCTCCATAAAAAGAACTATCACCGCAAGGGCAAGCGTGAGGAGTATTGCGTTGCGGAGAAACGATTTCTGCTGCTTGTTCATCTGCTTTGTATCTTCTTTGCCATGAGCGTGTTCTTCATGAGCATTGCAATCGTCATGGGACCTACTCCGCCGGGTACGGGCGTTATCCAGCCCGCCTTTTCGCTTACCTCGTCAAACTTAACGTCGCCGCAGAGCTTGCCCGTATCAAGGCGGTTTATGCCGACGTCGATAACGACGGCACCCTCTTTCACCATGTCAGCCGTAACGAAGTTGGGTCTGCCTACCGCCGCTACAAGGATATCCGCGCGGCGGCATACCTCCGCTAAGTTCTTTGTGCGGCTGTGGCATATCGTCACCGTGCCGTTTTCGTGCAGAAGCAGCATTGCCATGGGCTTGCCCACAATGTTGCTGCGCCCTATAACAACGCACTCCTTGCCGCTTATGTCAACGCCCGTGCTGTGGATAAGCTCCATGCAGCCCGCAGGGGTGCATGGCAGGAAAGCGTAGTCGCCTATCATTATCCTGCCCACGTTTGAAGCGTGGAACGCGTCCACGTCCTTAAGCGGAGATATGCGCGCTATCACCTCGGATTCGTCAAGGTGCTTCGGCAGCGGCAGCTGAACCAGTATGCCGTTTACCTCGGGGCGCGTGTTGAGCGCGTCCACAAGCTCCAGCAGCTGCGCCTGCGTTGTGTCTGCGGGCAGCGCGTATTCGTAGCTCTTTATGCCGCACGCCTCGCACGCCTTTTTCTTGTTGTTTACATAAACGCGGCTCGCGGGGTCGTCCCCTACGATAACTACCGCAAGACCTATGCTGTCCTTCCAGTCGCGCTCAACCTCGGCGCGCACCTGCTCCTTAACTGCGGTGGATACCGCCTTTCCGTCAATTATCCTTGCTGCCATTTTCGTCCTCGCTTTCATTGCTCTCGGTTTTCCCGCCGTCCTCGGGTGATTCCTGCGCTGCCTGCTCCTGCGCGGGTGTTTCCTCGCTTTCAGCCGCAGACCCGCGCTCGGGCGCTGCAAGCTCTATGTCCTCAGCCTCGGGCGCAAGAATGCTCGGAGCGGTCTCCTTTGCGGCTCTTTTTGCCGCCGCCTTTGCCGCACGCTCCTCGGCTGCCTTTCGGTCTGCCGCCATAAGCTCCGCACATGCCTGCGAATTAACGTAAAGCGGTATGCCCTTCTTTTCGGTGATTATCTTGAACACCACGAAAAGCGCTCCCGCCACGACAAAGCTTGCCGCGCCCACTATCTGCGATACCCTTAACTGCCCCGCCATAAGGCTGTCGGTGCGCAGTGACTCAATAAACGCCCTGCCTATGCCGTACCACGCAATATAAAGCAGCGTTATCTCGCCGTCGTAGCTGCGCAGCTTCTTTGAGTAGAAATGCAGCAGGATAAAGCCCAGCAGGCACCATGTGCTCTCGTAAAGGAAGCACGGGTGCACAAGCTGCCCCGCCTCAACCTCGCGGGAAATAATCGTGCCCGTCATGCCGAAAATCCAGTCGTCCGCGCAGACGCTGCCGTGCGCCTCCTGATTTATAAGGTTGCCCCAGCGGCCGAGGGTCTGCCCGATAAGGAAGCCCAGCGACGCTATGTCGGTCATCGCAAAGAAGTTCACCTTGCGCACCCTGCACGCAATGTAGCCCGCAAGGAAGCCGCCGATAACGCCGCCGTAAATTGCAAGCCCGCCGTCGCGTATCGTAGTGAACGTCGTCACGAAATTATAGCTCATGCCCGAATCGGGGTTAAGCGTTGTGAATACGCAGTAGTAAATTCGCGCGCCGATGAATCCGCAGATTATCGCCACAAACACAACGTCGAACACTCTGTCCTTGTTGAGCCCGAAGTCCTTTGTGCGGTGCATTGCGTACAAATACGCAAGGATAACGCCAACTGTGATTATAACGCCGTACCAGTATATCGATATCCCGAAAAGCTCGAATCCCCTGTAGTAGTTAATCGCAAGCCCGCCGAACAGGTTCGGGAACTCTACCTCTATCTCCTGTGTTACGGGTACTGCCAGCTGTAACAATGATGTCATTTTGCTCTCCTTTCGTCAGCAGGGTCTTACCACTGACATACACGAGTTTTCCTCGTCAAAGCCGCTCAGCTTTTCAAGCATGGTCTGATAATCCGCCGCAGCGGCGTTCTCAGCCGCAGCATAGGGCGCAGCGCCCGCAAGCGCCATGTCCGTGATAAGCTGCGCGTACGCCTCGACATTGTTGAACGTGCGGATATTGTCGCCGTGAATCTGCTTCTTAAGCCGCAGGAACACCTCTTTGTCGGGCGGCGTCTGCCTGAAATGCCGTATCGTTTCCATAACGGCGGCGCGCACCCGCTCGGGGTCGTCGCTCTCGCCGGTTATCGTGGGAAGCACCGTGCCGCGTATGCGCACTGTCCCCGTGCTGAATTCATCGTTGATAAGCCCGCTGTCGCGCATATTCATATAAAAGTCGGACATCTCGCCGAACATTATCTCAAACAGCAGGTCAAAATAGAGCGTGTCCTCCATCGCCTTTTCCGCAGGCAGCTCGTCGCGCTTGAAGCCTATTGCGAAAAGCGGCTTTGCAACGGGCATTTCGCACTCGGCGTATTTCTCGGCTGTCTCGTGCGGCTCCTGCACGCGGTTGAGAGACAGCTGCACGGGAGGCTTTGGCTTCAGGCAGCGGTCGATTATCGCGCGCGCCCTGTCGGGGTCGAAGTTCCCCACGATAACAAGCGTCATGTTCTGCGGGTGGTAAAACGCCTCGTAAACCTCGTAAAGCATTTTGTCGGTTATGTGCGAAATGCTCTCCGCCGTGCCCGCTATGTCGTTTCTCACGGGGTTATTTACGTAAATACCGTTCAGCAGCTGAAGCAGCAGCCGCCAGTTGGGGCTGTCGTCGTACATCGCTATCTCCTGCCCGATTATGCCGCGCTCCTTCTCCACGTTTTCGGGCGTGAAGTAGGGACCGGTGACAAAGTTGAGCAGTATTTCAAGGCTCTCCTCAAACCCGTGCGAAGCGGTGAAGTAGTACACCGTGCTTTCATGCCCCGTGCCCGCGTTGCTTGATGCGCCCGTTTTTGCAAACAGCTTGAGCGCGTCCTTGTCCTCGCTCTCAAACAGCTTGTGCTCAAGGTAATGCGCCGTGCCGTCGGGGATATCGAAGCGCTTTCCATTGAGCGTATAGCTGTTGTCCATTGAGCCGAAGCGCACCGCTATCTGCGCGGTCGCCGTGGAGTAGCCCTCCATGGGGCGCATATATACCGTAACGCCCGAGCTGTGCACGTATTTCTCGCAGCTTTCATTCGCAGCCTTGCAGCGTATTATTTCACTCATTGCTCCACCTCCGCAGGACTAAGCGTGTAGACTGTATCAAGCGTATACAGCCGCGCCGCCGCCTGAACTCTTTCAGCAGTCACCGCGTCAAGCATGTCCCTGTATTCCTCGGGGGATATGATTTCTCCGCCGAGCACCTGCCCGAGATACCACCCCGAAATCGCCGAGGCGCTGTCGTATATCCCCGAAAGCTCGCCGCGCGCTGCGGTTTTCGCTTCCTCAAGCTCCTCTGCGGTGACGCCGTTTTCGCAGATGTTCTCAAACTCGCGCAGTATAGCGCGCTGCGTAAGCTCTACGTTGTGCGGCTCAACGCCCGCATACGCCGTAAGCGTGCGCTTGAAGCGGTTGGAAAGGCACGAGCAGTAATAGCACAGCGACTGCTTCTCCCTTATATTCGTAAAGAAGCGCGACGTGGGTATCCCGCCCAGAATAAGTGAGAAAATCGCGTTCGCCGCGCGGTCGGTAAGCTCGGGCGCCTTGAAGTACATACGCGTTACCGCCTGCTGCATCTGCGCGCTGTCCTTAGCGTAACGCGGCTGCGGCTTGAGTATACTCGGCTTTGCGGAGATCCCGCACACGTCGTGCCTGTCCACCCCTGCAAACGCCTCGGAAAATATCCTCTCCGCCGTGGAAAAATCGCTGCACCCCGCGCAGATTATCTCGATATGCCCGCGCTCAATAAGCCGCCTGTAAGCGCGCCATGCGCCCTCGGGCGTAATGCTCTCCGCCTCCTGCACCGTGCCGAGAAGCCCCTTGCCCTGCGGCTCGCCCTCGAACGCGGTGAAGGCTGCGTTGTATTTCGCAAGCGCCTTTTTGTCGTTTACAATGCCGCGGATTATGTCCGCAAGCTCCGCGCGCAGCACGCCTGCCGTCTGCGGGTCGAATGCGCCGTCCTTTGTTTTCGGGCGGAACAGGCATTCGAGCAGCGTTTCGCAGCAGCCCCTCTCGAGCTGCTCGCCGTTCAGCGCGTAGCCGTCGCCTATCACCGAAGCCGTGATGGACGAGCAGAACATATCGCCGCCGAATGTGTTGTTGTTCACGCAGGTCATGCCGTAAAGGTCCGCATATCTGTTGGACATACTCTTGTAGTCGGGGTATCGCTCACAGCTGTCCGTCAGCAGGTAGGACACCAGCGCGCAGTCAGCGCGGCTCAGATTCTCAAAATCCGTGTAAATGTTAATGCTTATCTGATTTATCTTGAAGTGGCTGTCCGTGAGCGTTCCGAACCACACGCCCTCGCCTATGCTTCGTCTGTTAAACTTGATTATATTTCATCATTCCTTTGTGTTACGTTATATTATGCAGGGTTACACCTTGCAAGCCTACTTTATAGTATACCATATAATGCGTTTTATTTCCATACCTTTTGTGTGAAAAATAGCAAAAAAAATGAGCCCCTAAAGGCTCGGTGCGGATATCCGCGAGATGAAATAATAACTATGTGTAGAACAAAAGAAAGGAGACAACTAAACAAAACAAATGAGTCGGAGGTTTGTATCCGGACCATTTATTTGATTATATTATACAGTCTTTTGGCTGTTCTGTCAATAACTTTTTGTGAAATTATTCTTTTTCGTACATTCTACACAAATTAGCAATTGCTTCTTTGTCAGTCATTTGTAAATCAAGAGGGATTTTTGTATTATTATGGTGTTTCCTCATTCCCCGCGAACAACTGCAGCGTCACAGAAACAAGAAAGAGCCGTGCATACGCCCGGCTCTCAGCTTGTCGAAAAAATCATTTTTGCCCGCGTATGCGGGCTTCAAAATAACTTTTTTGCCTCGGGCTTCCCGAGGCAAAAAACTCTTCTATCTCAGCAAGTGTGTACGCGACGGCTTCGCCTTACGCAATGCGGCGAGCCGACAATGAGTGCGCGCAGCTGAGATGCTTCGTCGGAAAAGTCCCAACGGGACTTTTTCGACGGTCTCAGAGCCGTGCATACGCCCGGCTCTCCTGCCGTAACCCCGATCACAGAATTATCTGACGACTATAGCATTATACCTCGGCTTCCTTCATTACGCTCATGTATGCGGGGCGGATTATCTTTCCCGCAGAAGTAAGCTCCTCAAGGCGGTGGGCGCTCCACCCGACAATGCGCGCTATCGCGAATATCGCGGTGTACAGCTCGCGCGGGATACCGAGCATATCATAAACAAACCCGCTGTAGAAGTCCACGTTGGGGCTTACACCCTTCATAATCTGGCGCTTTTTCGCGATAAGCTGCGGCGCAGCCTCCTCTATGTACTCGTAGAGGGCGAGCTCCTCCTCGCGGCCCTTTTCCTTTGCAAGGCGCTCAACAAAGCCCCTGAATATGCGCTCGCGCGGGTCGGAGAGCGAATATACCGCGTGCCCCATGCCGTAAATTAGCCCCTTGTTGTCGAACGCCTCGCCCGCAAGTATCTTCGCGAGGTAGTCCATCACCTGCTCCTTGTCGGTCGTGTCGCGCACGTTTTCGCGGATATCGTCCATCATCTCCATTACCTTGATGTTGGCGCCGCCGTGCTTGGGACCCTTAAGCGAGGACATCGCCGCCGCTATCGTCGAGTAAGTGTCAGAGCCGCTGGACGTTACAACGCGCGTGGTGAACGTGGAGTTGTTGCCGCCGCCGTGCTCCATGTGCAGCATAAGCGCAACGTCAAGTACCTTTGCTTCAAGCTTAGTGTAGCTCTTGTCGGGGCGGAGCATCATAAGAAGGTTCTCCGCCGTTGAAAGCGCGGGATCGGGACGGTGTATGTACATACTGTCGTTGTTTTCGTAGTGGTTGTACGCGTGGTAGGCGTATACCGCAAGCATCGGGAACTGCGCTGTAAGCAGCAGGCACTGGCGCAGCGAGTTTGCAACGCTGCTCGGCATCACCTCGTCGTCATATGAGGCGAGAGTAAGGATACTGCGCGTCATGGAGTTCATGATATCCTTGCTCGGCGCTTTCATGATAACATCGCGCGTGAAGTTTGTGGGCAGGCTTCTGCACTCGCCGAGAATTTTAGCGAACTCTGCGGCCTCCGCCTCCGTCGGGATAACGCCGAATATGAGCAGGTACGCGGTCTTTTCAAACCCGAAGCCGTCGCCCATCATCGTTACAAGGTCCTTTATCGTGTAGCCCCTGTACCACAGCTCGCCGTCGCAGGGAGTCTGCACGCCGTTTACGTTTTCAAATGACTTGATTCTGGAAATGTTGGTAAGACCCGTCAGCACGCCCTTGCCATGAATATCGCGCAGCCCGCGGTTTACGCCGTACTGCTTGAACAGCTCGTCGGGAATGCTGTCGTTGGAAAGGCAGAGCGCCGCCCTGTCGTCTGCGTAGCTTTTGATATTGTTCATGATATCGTCCTCCTGTCGAAAAACCCGTATACCGCCGCGGCAGGGCAGCGGAATATCGCCTTGGCGCGCACAGCGCCGTCCTTCTGTTACATCGTATGGTATAATTATACCACACTTGTTCCCTATCTGTCAAGCGCAGGGGGAATTTTCTCACAAAAATCACTGTAGTGCTACAATAGATATTGGACAAAGAAAGAAAAAAGGTTGAGAGATAGACCAAAATCTGCTAGA
>CAKSEE010000008.1 GCA_934446455.1 uncultured Oscillospiraceae bacterium
TTTATTCTAGCAGATTTTGGTCTATCTCTCAACCTTTTTTCTTTCTTTGTCCAATATCTATTGTAGCACTACAGAAAAATTCCTGTGCCGCCGTGAAATGCCTTGAAAATCGCGCGCGGCTATGCTATAATATATATATGTATACCCAATCTAAAGCTTAGTGCTTTATGGGAACCTCTAAAAAGCGGTTTGAAAAGGGAAAATGGGTAGAGTGCGCCGAATGCGAGGAAAGCCGACGAAGTAAGGCTTGATGCCTTACAAGGAGGTTTGAGGAAGCAGTCGGTGTGCTATACACATTTTCTCTCAAACAAGGTTTTTAGAGGTGACCCTATATTAAGGAGAACACAATGACTGACAAGAAACAGCTTAAACTTGATTTTGAGACATACCTGAGCGAGGTATGCCCGAAGGGCAAAAAGCCCACCGCGCCCATGCTGCACGACGCGCTCTCCCGCGCTGTGATGAAGCAGAACGCCGCCCTTATGGAGGCTTCCGCGCCGAAGGGCAGGAGCGCCGGCTACCTTTCCGCAGAGTTCCTTGTGGGGCGCGCGGTGTACAACAACCTGCTGTGCCTTGGACTGCACGACGAGGCGGAGGAGCTTCTTAAGAGCGCGGGCGCGAGCCTCTGCGACCTTGAGGAGATAGAGGACGCGGCTCTCGGCAACGGCGGACTCGGACGGCTTGCGGCGTGCTTTTTAGACAGCGCCGCGGCAATGCGCCTGCCCGTTACGGGCTACGGCATTCGCTACAAGTACGGGCTTTTCCGCCAGACAATAGAGGACGGCTTCCAGCGCGAATACGCGGACGACTGGACGCGCTTCGGCGACCCGTGGAGCGTTCGCCGCGAAAACGACGCGGTTATCGTAAACTTCGCGGGGAGCAGCGTTAAGGCTGTCCCCTACGATATGCCGATATTCGGCTACAAGAACGACTACGCCGTAACGCTGCGCCTGTGGCAGGCGGAGCCTGTAGAGGCGTTCGACTTCGACGCGTTCAACCGTCAGGACTACATGGCGGCGTGCCGCTCGCAGATAGAAGCGGAGAACATCTCCCGCACGCTTTACCCCAACGACGACGCGCGCCCCGGAAAGCTCCTGCGCTTAAAGCAGCAGTATTTCTTCTCCGCCGCTTCAATCGCAGACCTTATAAGAAAGCACCTCGCCGCAGGGCGCGACATAAAGGACTTCGCGCGCTTCAACTCCATTCAGCTCAACGACACGCATCCCACAATATCTATCCCCGAGCTTGTGCGTGTTCTCACCAAGGACTACGGCGTGGACTTTGCCGCAGCGCTCGATATTGCGCGCGACGCCTTTAACTACACCAACCACACCATTATGGCGGAAGCGCTCGAAAAGTGGGGAACGGACCTCATGGAGGAGCTTCTCCCCGACGTATACGCCGTAATACTGCGCATAAACGAGGCGTTTATTGCGGATATGTACCGCCGCGGTATGCCAAAGGAGCAGATAGCCCGCATGAAGCCCGTGTCCGACGGCGTTGTGCATATGGCGAAGATGGCGATATACTGCACCTCCCACACAAACGGCGTTGCGCGCATTCACACCGAGATACTAAAGCACGACGCGCTGCCCGAGTGGTACGCGCTTTACCCCGAGCGCTTCAACAACAAGACAAACGGCATAACCCCGCGCCGCTGGCTTGCGCTTTGCAACCCCGCGCTCTCCGCGCAGATAACCGAGCTTCTCGGCAGCGAGGACTGGATAACAGACCTGCCGCGCCTTAAGGAGCTTGAAAAGTACGCCGACGACAGCGCGCAGCTCAGGCGCTTTGCAGAGGGCAAGGCGGCAAACAAACGCGCTCTTGCAGCCTACATAAAGCAGCACGAGGGCGTTGACACCGACCCCGAGAGCATTTTCGACATACAGATAAAGCGCCTGCACGAGTACAAGCGCCAGCTTCTCAACGCTTTCGGCATTCTCTATATCTACTATGGCATAAAGTACGGTACGATAAAGGACTTCGCGCCCACTACGTTCATTTTCGGCGCGAAATCCGCACCGGGATACGCCCGCGCAAAGGCTGTTATCAAGTACATAAACGAGATTGCCGCGCTCGTAAACAACGACGCTTCGATAAACGGCGCGATAAAGGTCGTTTTTGTGCAGAACTACAACGTATCCTACGCTGAAAAGCTCGTTACCGCCGCGGACGTGTCCGAGCAGATTTCCACCGCAGGCACGGAAGCCAGCGGCACGGGCAACATGAAGTTCATGCTCAACGGCACGGTAACGCTCGGCACGTACGACGGCGCGAACGTTGAGATAGCCGAGGAAGCGGGTATCGGCAACAACTACATCTTCGGCGCGCGCGTTGAGGAGCTTGCAAAGATAATGCCCGACTACGACCCCCGCCGCATTTACGCGGAAAACCCCGACATAGCGCGCGTTGTGGATACGCTTATAGACGGCACGTTCACCGACGGCGGAAACGGCTCGTTCAGGGAGCTTTACTACGCGCTGCTCGACGGCGCAAGCTGGCACGTTCCCGATCACTACTACCTGCTCGGCGACCTTAAGTCCTACGTTGAGGCAAAGCTTAAGACCAACGCGGACTACCGCCTCGACCGCGATGGCTTTATCAGAAAATGCTGGATAAATATGTGCTGCTCGGGCAAGTTCAGCTCGGACAGGACCATGGCAGACTACGCGCAGGATATATGGGATATTACTCCCGACAAATAAGGAGGATAAAATGCAGAATAAATTTTTAGCGCTCACCCCGCCTATGGGCTGGAACTCATGGAACACCTTTACATGGCAGATAAACGAGGAGCTTATAAAGCAGGTTGCAGACACCTTTGTTGAAACGGGCCTTAAGGACGCGGGCTACGAGTACGTGGTAATCGACGACTGCTGGAGCGAAAAGCAGCGCGACGAGAACGGCAGGCTCGTGCCCGACAAGCGGAAGTTCCCGAACGGCATTAAGGCAGTCGCGGACTACGTTCACTCAAAGGGGCTGAAATTCGGTATATACTCCTGCGCGGGCACGCACACCTGCGGCGGACACCCCGGCAGCTTTGAGCATGAGTTTGTTGACGCGCAGACCTTTGCGGAGTGGGGCGTTGACTACCTTAAGTACGACTACTGCTACAAGCCCGACCATGTGCCCGGCGAGGTGCTTTACAAGAGAATGTCGCTTGCACTGCGCAACTGTGGCAGGGATATCGTATTCTCCGCGTGCAACTGGGGCAACGACGACGTTTACAGGTGGATAAGGGAAAGCGGCGCGCACCTTTTCCGCTCCACGGGCGATATACAGGATAACTGGAACTGCATAAAGCGCCTTGCGCTCTCGCAGATAGGCAACGAGTGCTACGGCGGCAACTTCTGCCACAACGACATTGATATGCTGGTTGTTGGAATGTACGGCGGCAGCAATAACGAGTGGATAAACGGCACGGCTGACAGCCAGATAAACGTTATCGCAGACAGCGCGGGCAGCGCGGGCGCTCCCGCGAAAATAGGCGGCTGCACCGACGCGGAGTACAGGACCCACTTCTCGCTGTGGGCCATCATGAACAGCCCGCTGATGATAGGCTGCGACATCAGAAAGATGTCCCCTGCGGCAAAGGAGATACTCACCAACAAGGACGTTATCGAGATAAACCAGGACATAGAGTGCCGCGGCGCTTACTGCATAAAGCAGTGGAACAACCCCGAAAACGTGTTCTCCATGATAAAGCTTATGAGCGACGGCAGCTACGCTGTGGGTATGTTCAACTTCGGCGGTGCCGCCGGCGAAATGTCGCTGCAGTTCTGGGATATCGGCCTGCCCTATGCAAGCGGCAAGGGCTTTGAGATATACGACTGCTGGGAGCATAAGGAGCTAGGCAGGTTCACGGAGCGCTACGCTGCCACCGTTGAGCCGCACGACTGCAAGGTGCTCAGGCTCAGGCTCGTTGACATGAAGTAATGGCAAACTGGAAAACCTGCAGGGAATGCGGCGCGGAGCTTCACTCCGACGAAATAGCGATAAACCAGAAGCTCATTTCCCGCAACGTTCAGGAGTTTTTCTGTATCGACTGCCTTGCGCGCTATTATTCAACAACAAGGCAGGCGATACAATCCCGTATAGACTACTACCGCAAAAGCGGTGAATGCACACTATTCAGATAAGGACGCTTTAATGAAAAGATTTTTAGGCGCGGTACTCGCGCTCTCAATGATTCTCTCCCTTACCGCCTGCAAAAAGAGCGGCGGCGACAGCAACGACGGCTCTGACGCAAGCAGCGTTACGAGCACGGATAACACGCAGGACAACGTTATCTCCGCAATATACAACCCCGTAAAGCTCACCGCAGACGGCGATATCGACATGGACGCGGCGCTGGCCTACGAAACTGACTACGACGCGCTGAAGGCGTCGCTGTCCGCAAAGGCGGTAGACCTTACGCAGCCCGTATCCGAAAACGCGCGCAAGAACGCCTCTACAATGGAGGTGTGGAACTACCTGCGCTCAGCCTACGGCAAGCAGATGATAGCCTGCCAGCAGCAGATGGACACCGCAAAAAACTACGAGGACCTCGTTTACTACAACGCAACGGGCGACCTGCCCGCAATGAAGGGCTTCGACTTTATTTTCTGCACGGGCTCTTACTATAACCGCAGCATGATAGACGGCGCAATAGACTGGGCGAAGAACAGCGGCGGACTGGTTACATTCACATGGCACTGGAACGTACCGCGCGATATAGACGACCCTGAACAGGGCTGGGCTTTCTATCAGGAGGAAATACTTAACTTCGACCCGCTTAACGCCTCTACCCCCGGCACCAAGGAATACGAGGTGGCGGTACACGATATCGACCTTATCGCAAGCCTTCTTCAGGAAATGGAAGCGCAGGGGATAACCGTGCTTTTCCGCCCGTTCCACGAGGCAAGCGGTTCGTGGTTCTGGTGGGGACTTCAGCCCGCGGACAAGAAACTGATAAAGGACGGGACCTACCCGGAAACATATCAGCGTCTGTGGTATATGATGTTCGACAGACTTGAAAACTACCACAAGCTCTCCAACATCATATGGGTGTGGAACGGTCAGACAAAGCACTGCGTTGTAGACCCCAACACCTACGACATAGCGGGCGTTGACTACTACGCGTCAACAGAGGACCACACCCCGCTCGTTTCTGAGTACAACAGCCTTGCGTCATACACCTATGAGGGCAAGATGCTTGCGCTGTCGGAGTGCGGCTATATCCCCGACCCGCAGCAGTGCGCCGACAATAACGCAATGTGGCTCTACTATATGCCGTGGAACGGCGATTTCATCTATGAAGCGGCAGGCGGAGCGGCGATAACCGACATAAACGGCACGCCCTCGCCCAACCCCGAGCGCCTTACCGAGGAAATGCTGAAGGAATACTTCTCCAACGCAAACCTTATAACATGGAACAAGCTGCCCGAGTTCACGTTCGGCGAGCACAAGCTTCCCGAGCGCATAACGGTTTACGAATATTTCAAAAACGCGAACGGATAACACACCCCCCGCATACGGCGCTGCCCGTGCGCGGGGGAAATTTTCTCCCAAAGCGCTTTTTTGCGCCGACAAACAGTTTTTTATAAAAACACTTGCAATATGGCGCGGAAAGTGCTACAATGAATATAATATGGTGCGCTAATCGGACAAATGCGCAATAAATGTTATGGGGGTAACTGCAATGACGGCGTTAAATCCTGCCCGCCTTGGCAAAAGGCGGGGCTTCACGCTGGTGGAGCTTATAGTGGTAATAGCGATAGTCGGCATACTTGCCGTGATACTCGTCCCTACGCTTCTGGGAATGGTAACGTCCTCGCGCGTGGCTTCTGCAAACTCCACGGCGGCGAGCATAAAAAAGGACGCTTCGGTTTTTCTCACAAACGCGGACTCTGAGGGCTGGGGCATGGCGAGAAACAGCTCCAACATCTGCGAGCTGTTCCTTGCGGTAGACGCAAGCGGCGCGTGGAGCTGCACGGAAGCCACGGCAGCTTTCTCGCAGCACCCCACGATAACATGGGGCAGCGCGGCAAGCGGCATAACCTCCGCCGTGCCGAAAACCTCGCTTACAAGCGGAGAGGCGCTGCTGTGCGCGCAGCTTTCCGCAAACTACCCTCAGCTCACGTCGGCTTCGATAATGCTGTCGTTTTCAAACGGCGAATGCACCGCAGCTGCGTTCAGCAAGGACGCGGGCGGCACGCAGCTCGCGGCGGGTACGGACTACCCCACGCTTTCGGGCGGAATGTTCCCTGCGGGCTTTGCTTGGGACAGCACAACGCCGGGCGTTACATCAACAGGTATAATCGTGGGCACGGCTCCCGCAGTCGCGCTTTCGTGATACAATATAACAACAAGGCTAATTACAAAAAAGAGGTACTACAACATGGAAGAAAACTATTCACACAAAGTAAGCCTGAAAAAAGCTGCGGACAATTCATATACAGACCCTGCAACGGGCGAGATATACCCGGGCGGCGCCCCGATGTACCCGCAGGGCGTTCCGCAGCAGGGAGGATTCACGCAGAACGGGTTTCAGTACAGCGGCGTTCAGCAGGGATATAACGCGCCCCAGCCGCAGCAGCGGACCGCCTCCCCGGCGCAGTACGCCGTGCAGCAGCCCGAAATTCGCGTGCAGCAGAACATTCAGCCCATAGCTGCCGATATGAAGTTCTGCAAATTCTGCGGAAACCGCATACCAATGGACGCCGTTATATGCGTGCACTGCGGCAGGCAGGTAGAGGAGCTGCGGCAGAGCGCGGCTCAGGCTCAGCCCGTTATCATCAACAACTCCAACAACAATGTAAACAACAACGTAAATACCAGCATCGCACCGATGGCATATATGCCGCTCGGCAGGCCGAAAAACAAGTGGATGGCTTTCTGGCTGTGCCTGCTGTTCGGGTATCTGGGTATTCACCGCTTCTACGAGGGCAAGATAGGCACGGGGATCATCTGGGCGCTTTCGGGCGGCCTGTTCGGAATCGGCTGGCTTGTAGATGTGCTGTGCATTCTCGCAAAGCCTAACCCGTATTACGTCTGATACCGCAAAAGGGCAGGGGAACGAAATCCCCCGCCCTTTCATTGTGACAAAAGCCCCGCCTTTTCGCACAACGAAAGGGCGGGGTTCTTTTATCTTGCCGCAATAAAGTCCTCCACGATATCTGCGGCATTGATCTCCGAGGCGTCATACCTGTTCATAAGCCCCGCAAGCTCCTCAATGCCGCTCCTGTCCGTACAGATGTCAGCAATCTCACACCCGCCGCGCCGCACGCCGTACGCAGTGTAGTGCACCTGCTCCTCTGTAACCCGCTCCTGCACAAAAATCTCCCACATGATATATATCCTCATTTCACAACATTGGGAAGCATAAATTGCGTCCCTATGATATGAGTATACCACCTGTAGAATACCATGCGTGTAAATTATGTGTTAAGAGAATTCATTTTTCATCGCAATTTTAGTCAAAAATCGCCATATGGGACATTTCAGCGGGAAAATAACCCGTAAAAGAACTTTGTAATAAATCTGAAGGTGAGCGTATCAGCAGCCAGCACCAGCATTGCTATCACCGTTGCACGCGAGAGGAACACGCCCCAGCGCTGCGCCGCAGTAAGCTCCGTCCACATCTTAGGCACGCGGTACTTCTTTATCTTTGCAAGCTTGAAAATCGCCATGATAAGCCCTACCACCATAAGCAGCACTACTGCTACAAGGTAAACGAGGTATACCACCACAACGGGCGGCATATCGGACATAACCCCCTGCGCGCCCGAATGGTCGACGCGCTGCAGCTCAAGCAGGTAATCCCCGACAGCGGGCACGCTCATAAACAGCAGCAGCAGACCCGAAATTCCGTTGAACATCGCGTGCATAACGGTCGTTGTGATTATACTCTTTGTTGAAACCGCAATGTAGCCGAGGCACACGCCGATAACGAACGCATAGAAGAACTGCTGAAAATTAGCGTGTGTAAGCCCGAACAGCAGCGCCGACACGAATATCGCAAACCCGTTGCCGTACGGCCGCAGGCTCTCCATAACAATGCCCCTGAACCAGAACTCCTCAAAAAGCGGCGCTATTACGACAAGCTGCACGAAAAGAATCAGCGCGCAGGCGAGATTGTCCGCCTGCAAATCGTTTACCGTGTTGAACGAGCGGTTGAGGTCGGGGTCGGTGATAAAGCGGCTTATAAACAGCACGATAAAGTTCGTGAATATCGCAAGCCCGTAAAACGCGGGAAACATTCCCAGCGCCCGCCCGAAATACTGCGGCTTCGAGTATATTCGCCCGCACGTTTCGCGCGTTGGCTCCTTCATTATCCACACCGCAAACGACATGGGTATGAGATAAAGGAACACAAGCGACATCCCCGACTGTATGATATACGCGCTCGTTGCGCCAAGTTCCTCCATGCCGGGCGCAAGCAGGCTCATAAGCACCGTGCATACTCCCCTTGAAACGAATACCACCGCCATCATAAGCCCAAGGCGCATACAAACGTTCTTGAACGCGGGTATCTTCGACGGCTCGTTCGCTTCATGCGGAGCTTCCGCTGCGCCCTGCTCTCCCTGCGGGGGCAGCTTTATTTCTTCTGACATAATCTCTCCTTACTCCCCGAGCGCCCTGTGATAGTCTGCTATCTCGCTTACGGTCTGCTCGATGGTCTTGCCGAGACATTCAACGGTGATATCCGCGTACTCCTCGTAAAGCGCCCTGCGGCGGGCGAAAACGTCCTCTATGGTGTCCGTGGGGCGCATGGCTATGCCGCGGCTTTTTATGTTGTAAAGGCGGCGCTTTACCTCGTCTGTCGGCAGCGAAAGATAGTACACCGTGCCGCTCTCCTTAAGGTGAAGCATTGCGGTGCGGCTGTAAACCGCGCTGCCGCCCGTCGCTATAACGCAGCGCTGCGCGTTTACGCTGCATATCGCGCGCTCCTCGGCTATGCAGAATGCGTCGAGTCCCTGCGCGTCTATTATCTGCTGCAAAAGCAGCCCCGTTTCCTGCTGGATAACAAGGTCGGTGTCGATAAACGTAAAGCCGAGCGCCTTTGCAAGCAACACGCCTATGGTGCTTTTGCCGCACGCGGGCATTCCTACAAGAACAACGTTTTTCATCACCACACCGCCTTATCAAGATTCATAGTCGCAACGGCGTTGAGGTCCGCGCCGGCGCGCGCCCCCGCGAGATACTCATAATACCCCTGACAGCCTATCATCGCGGCGTTGTCGCCGCACAGCGAAAGCTCGGGGATAAACAGCTCCATGCCGCAGTTGTCCGCGCGGCGCTTAAGCATTTCTCGCAGACCCGAGTTCGCCGCAACGCCGCCCGCAAGCGCAAGGCGCGTGCAGCCCTCAGCCTTTGCGGCGTTCAGCAGCTTTGAGGTGAGTATGTCGCACACCGTATACTGAAAGCTCGCCGCAAGGCTCGGTATGTCAAGCTCCTCGCCGCGCTGCTGCGTGTTGTGCACAAGGTTCACCACCGCCGTTTTAAGCCCCGAAAAGCTGAAATCGTACGGGTTTGCGGTTTTGGGGTGGGGCAGGGGGTATTTCTTCCTGTCGCCCGTTTTCGCGGCGCGGTCTATGTGTACGCCGCCGGGGTAGGGGTAGCCCATGGCGCGCGCCGCCTTGTCGAACGCTTCTCCCGCCGCGTCGTCAACCGTCCTGCCTGTCGTTTCAAACTCGGTGTAGCTTTTCACGCGGACGATATGGCTGTGGCTTCCCGAAGCCACAAGGCACATATAAGGCGGCTCAAGCCCGGGGTGGGAAAGGTAATTCGCCGCGATATGCCCGCGTATGTGGTGTACGGGGACAAGCGGCTTTCCGAGCGAAAACGCAAGCCCCTTTGCAAAGTTCACGCCCACAAGCAGCGCCCCTATAAGCCCCGGGGCGTATGTCACGGCTACCGCGTCTATCTCCTGCGCCGTCTTTCCCGCGCGGGAGAGCGCCTCGCCCACAACGCCCACTATGCTCTCGCAATGCCTGCGGCTCGCTATCTCGGGAACCACGCCGCCGTAAAGTTTATGCTCCTCTATCTGCGTTGCCACTACCGAGGACACTATCTCGCGTCCGTCGCGTATCACTGCGGCAGCCGTTTCGTCGCAGGAGCTTTCTATCGCCAAAATATCCATTGTTCTTCCTTCTGTTCCGTTTATTTATTTTACATCGGGCTTTCTCGACGTAAGAAATTCTATCGAGCGCTCTATCGAGCTTCTCACGTGTTCCATGTCCTCGTTGTGCAGCTTGCCCGCGTTGCGGTAGTCAAAGCTGTTGCAGAACTCGTTTACGTCGCTGTTAAGCGCCTTTATGTAATTCTCAACCAGCCTGTCCGTAGCCTCCATAAAGGGAGCGCGCTCGTTCTTCGGCATTTTCTCCGCCGCGCGCGTCATAAGCAGCTTATAGTGCGGCACGCATATATATTCCTGCGAGGCGTAGAGATTCCTGAACTTGCCGTCCTGCCTGTACATGGTGAATACCGTTTCAAGCATATGGTCTATGCCCCAGTTCACCTTGCTGCACACAAAGCAGGTTTCGCCTATACCGCCCGCCTTCTTCACCTTTGCCTCTTTTGTGAAGAAAAGGCTCTTCTTCTCAAACACCTCGCTGCGCACCGTTGCAAGGTAGGTGTTGAGCATAAGTCCAAGCGACAGGCGGTTGTTCTGCCGCAGCAGGCTGTTGAAATGCGTGTGGCAGAAGCCGAGGGCGTTGGTTTCCTGCCGCACGTCGGGCTCCATCATCGCAGCGCCCATTATGTATTCGCTTATGTGCTGCTCCACCGTGTTGCGCATGGCGCATATGGGGCAGCCCTCGCGCGGCTCAAACACCTCGTTTACGGGTATGGTAAGGATACTCTCTCTCATTGCATGATTCCTTTCGACAGGGCGCAGGCGCTGAAAAGGTGTAAGGCAGATGAAAAATAATTGAAATAACGCCGCGCGGACTTGATTTTATAAGTATATTGTATTATAATTGAGATAAATAATCAAGGGGTTTTAGAGAAAAAATGGACTACGAACTCAAAAAAAACAATTTCGACCTTAAGCAGACCTTTCTGTGCGGGCAGTGCTTCCGCTGGAAGGAAAACGCGGACGGCTCGTTTTCGGGCGTTGCAATGGGCAGGCGGCTTACGCTCTCGCAGCGCGCGGACGCTATAGCGCTGCACGGCGCAGACCCCGCAGACCTGCCTCTCTGGGAGCGCTATTTCGACATGGACACCGACTATGGCGCGCTTATAGAGCGCTTCTCGGCAGACCCGATACTGCGCCGCGCGGCGGAGTGCTCACCCGGAATAAGGATACTGCGGCAGGAGCCTTTTGAAACGCTCATCAGCTTCATCATATCGCAAAACAACAATATTCCGCGCATTTCGGGGATAATCACCCGCCTGTGCGAAGCCTTCGGCGACCCGCTCGGCGGGTGCGACGGAAGCGTATACGGCTTTCCGAGCGCGCAGCGGCTGCGCGGGGTAACGCCCGAGGACCTCGCGCCGCTCAGGGCAGGGTTCAGGGCGCGCTACATCTGCGACGCGGTTGAAAAAGTAAACAGCGGCGCGGTAGACCTTGAAGCGCTTTATTCGCTGAGCACGGACGAGTCGCGCGCCGTACTCAAAACAATAACGGGCGTTGGCGACAAGGTTGCGGACTGCGTGCTGCTGTTCGCCTACCACAAGCTGGACGCCTTTCCGCGCGACGTGTGGGTAAAGCGCATAATGAGCGAGCTTTACCCGAACGGTCTGCCCGAATGCGCGCTCGGTGCGCAGGGAGTGGCTCAGCAATACCTGTTTGATTATGTGAGAAACAACAACGGACTGGTTCTTGAAACCAATGCCTGAATACGAAAGGAAGAATGAATTATGTTTTGCTCTAAATGCGGAAAAATACTCGGGGATAACGCCATGTTCTGTACATACTGCGGCGCGGCGGTCGTAAAGGCGGAACAGCCCGCGCCTGCAAACACCCCTGTGAGCGCACCCGTCCTCGACATGGAACAGCCCGCCCCCGTAAGCGCACCCGTCCTCGACATGGAACAGCCCGCGCCTGCAAGCACCCCTGTGAGCGCACCCGTCCTCGACATGGAACAGCCCGCCCCCGTAAGCGCCCCCGTAAGCGCCCCCGTCCTCGACATGGAACAGCCCGCGCCTGCAAGCACCCCCGTAAGCGCGCCCGTCCCCGACATGGAACAGCCCGCGCCTGCAAGCACCCCCGTAAGCGCGCCCGCACCCGCCACGCAGCAGCCCGCGGAAAAATGCTACACCTTCACGCACATTGCGCTCTGCCTTGCCGCAGTTGCGTTAATGGCGATAGTAGCAGGCGTTTTCGCCGGACTTTACTTCTCCGCCATTGCCTGATTTTTTACCGAATAACTGAGCGCCCGCCGTCATGCTTCTTAAAAGGAGCGTGGCGGCGGGCATAGTTTGTCGTATTCTGCACAAAACAGAACCGCGCCTGTTATATCATTTTTACAATTTTCCACAAAATGAATTGACAAGAACGCGGTAATAATGTATACTTATATTGGATATCAGTCTGTTCTCGATAAGCCGCAGTCTGCATATGACTGTTACATATAGTGTTAATTTGGTTGAGGATATACTGTTTTCAAATAACATTGTTGGAGGTCAGCAAAATATGTTCTGTGAAAACTGCGGAAAGAAGCTCATAAGGGGCTATCAGTTCTGCATGGAATGCGGCACGCCCGTTCCTCCCGAGGAAGAGGAGAAGGAGCAGCCTGCGGACAGCGCCGCGCAGGGCGGTGCGGAAAACTCCGCGGCAGGCAGTCAGGATAACGCAGCGGTACGCTCCACACCGAGCGTTGAGCCTATAAATAACGGAAACGGCACCCTTGTTTTCTGCCAGACCTGCGGTATGCATATGCAGACGTCAACCACCGTCTGCGAAAAGTGCGGAATGCCGCTCGGCGGCTCGCGCCCCACGGTCAATGTGTCAAACGGAAGCGTTCCGCTTGTAAACAACAACCCGATAGAAAACGAGTTCGGCGGCATATCGGGCATTTCCGACGAGGACATCGGGCAGATCAACGACCTGCTTGGCGGCGGCGGACTTGAGGCTGCACCGCAGATAACCTACGGCACCCCGTCCTCGGGCGGAGAAATGGCTGCTATCGGCAAAAGCACGCAGTCCGAAATAGACGAGCTTACGCGCCAGCTTGAAAGCTTCGGCGCTTCAACGGGAGATATGCCCGCTATAGGCGTTCAGCCCGCGCCCGTGCAGATGCGCCAGCCCGAGCCTAAGGCAGGCGAAGCGAGAGAGCTTCATGACTTCGCTATGGACCCCGCAGAAGCGCATTCACAGGTGTTCACCGACCCCACAGACCGCTCCGTTCCAATAATAGAGGGCGGTTCTATGGACGAGGACCCCAACGCCGATGTATCGCTCGACCCATATTCGTTTGTAAACAATGTTCTTGAGGGCACGGAAACCGCTCCCGCTGCGCCTGCGGCTGAGGAGATTGCTCCCGCAGTTGAGGAGATCGCGCCTCCCATGCAGCCCGAGGACTTTACGCCCGCTGCTGAGGAGATTGCCCCCGCCGCTGAGGAGATCGCGCCTCCCATGCAGCCCGAGGACTTTACGCCCGCTGCTGAGGAGATTGCCCCCGCAGTTGAGGAGATCGCGCCTCCCATGCAGCCCGAGGACTTTACGCCCGCTGTTCCTGCGACTGAGGAGATTGCCCCCGCAGTTGAGGAGATCGCGCCTCCCATGCAGCCCGAGGACTTTACGCCCGCTGTTCCTGCTGAGGAGATTGCCCCCGCCGTTGAGGAGATCGCTCCCCCCATGCAGCCCGAGGACTTTACGCCCGCTGCGCCCGCTGCTGAGGAGATTGCTCCCGCAGTTGAGGAGATCGCGCCTCCCATGCAGCCCGAGGACTTCGCGGAGGATACCGAGCCGCCTGTTATGCCTGAGTACGTACCTCCCGTAATGCCCGAGTATGAAGAACCCGCTCCCGTTATCGAGGACGGCGCGCCCGCGGTGGCTGAAGCGGCTGACGAGCCCGCAAGCCCGACTGCTGAGAAAGCTCCTGATCCCGCGCCTGCCGCGCCCGATAATCCCATACAGCTTGCACGCCGCCCGCGCGACCCGAACGCTCCCCCCGAGGAGGACCCCGTTCTCGGCAAGCTCTCCTACTGCCGCAACTGCGGACAGGATATGTACGAAAAGGAGACCGTGTGCAAGAACTGCGGCGCACCGTACAGAGCGCCCAAGAAGCACGACGCCTCACTTGACAACAGACTTGGCGGCGGCACGGACGACAAGAAGAAAAAGACCCTTCCCATTATCATTGGCTCTGCGGCGGTTGTTTGCGCGGCAATCGTTCTGCTTATCGTAGGTACCAATGCAAAGAAGAACAAGGATAACCTCACAGGAAACGAAACGCTCTCCGTTAATGCGTCCTCTGCAAGCTCTTCCGCTTCTGCAAGCGCCGAGCCCGAGGACAGCACGCCGAGCGGGGACGCCGCAACACCAGACACGGACGACGCTCCCTCCGTAACAGAGCCCGACGAGGTAACTCCGCCCGAAACCGCAGAGGATCCCAACGGCATGCCCGCTGTCGTCGACCCCGAAACCGCTGAGTCCTCCGATCCGAAGCCCGATACTTCAGAGCCGAAGCCTGCGACTTCCACGCCAAAACCTGCGACCTCCACATCCAAGCCCGCCGTTTCTACTGCGCCAAAGCCCAACACCACAACCACGCCAAGGGCGACTACCACCTCCGCAAAGCCCACGCAGACAGGCACGGTAAGCGCAAAGGCGGCTTCGCTTGAAAAGGACCGCGAGAAGATAATGGACGCCGTTGAGAAGATGGCGGCAGAAGTCGGCAAGATAGATATGCTTGCGCAGAACGTCATTTATACTATGGAGAACGCCTCGGGCAACGCGGAAACCGCCCGCACAGGCTACTACAACCGCGACTTTGCAAAGAACATCATAAGCTCCATTGACAGCGGAAAGAGCGCGGTAGACGCAGCTATTTCCTCCGCAAAGCCCAAGAACAGCGAGCTTGATTCGGTTTACAGCCAGCTGTCCACGCTCCAGAAGAAGTACACCGCGTACTATGACTTCATAAAGAGCCCCTCGGGCAGCACCAGCAAGTTCACAAGCTCCTGCTCTACATACCTGTCGGATTTCACCTCCACGCTCAGCAGCAACTTCAAGTACACAAAGTTCACCTCGAGCTATACCGCGTATGAGACCGCAGAGTCCTATGCGGCGGCTATGAGCGACGCTATCGCGGCTGCGAACAACGCAGTTTCCGCGTTCAGCACGCTTGAGGGCAAGCTCACCGAGCTTAAGAAGGACAACTTCGACACGAACGCCGTTCAGACGCTCTCCAAGAGCGCTAACTCCAAGACCTACGCAAACGCCGCAGCGTACGCGCAGGAAGTGGCGGCATACCGCATTATGCTTGCAAACCCGCCGTCCGATTATTCGAGCGCTTACAGCTACCTTAAGACGGCAAGCGACAAGCTCAACGCCCTTGTTGGCCTTTACAACATGATTCAGGAGAACGACCGCTCGTCGTTCAGCAGCGAAAGCAGCACCTCCATCACCGCCGCAAGAAGCGCGATAAGCTCCGCGACAAAGGAAATATCCTAAGCTAAGTTACACAGCGCGCCCCCGCAGGCAATTCTGCGGGGGCGCTTTTGTTATCTGCCGTCGTTTACATACCGCTCAAAGCTCTCGGGGATACCGCCGCAAATCACCCGCTTTAAGAGCGAGGGTCTGACGTCGTACTCGTCCAGCCTGTCGAGCGGCAGCCAGTACAGCCGCTCGCGCTCGCCGTCGGCTGTAACGCTCTGCGCCGAATACTCGCGCTTTTCCGTGCATTTCATAAGGTAGTAAAGCTCCAGCGTGTGGCACGCAAGCCCGTCTACAGAGCCGTCCTCGCCGTGAAAGAAGTTCTCCACCAGAAACAGCGGGCGCACCACCTCAAAGCGCTCTCCTATTTCTTCAAGCACCTCGCGCACCACCGCCTCGTCGGAGCGCTCGCCGATATGAACGCCGCCGCCCACGCTGTAGTAATACCCGCCGCGCTCCGTCCGCGCAAAAAGCGCGCAGCCGTCCGCCACGATAACAGCGCCCACCCTGTACCTGAACCATGCGCCGTCTGCGGTCATGCAGCAATCCTTCATATGTCCTCCTATTTCAGCAGTCCGTTCCACCGCCTGTATTCGGGGCAGAAGCGCTCCACAAGCGCGTAAAACGCGGGGGAGTGGTCGTGCTGCCAGTAATGCGCATATTCGTGCCAGAATACCGAAAGCACCGTTTCACGCGGGTAGGCGTAAAGCTGAAAGTTTATCGAAATATGCCCGCGCGTGTAGGAGCAGCTCCCCCAGCGGCTTTTCATGTCCTTTATCGTTATCCTTGTCGGCGGGGGGACAAGTCCCGCTGCGGTAAGCTGCGCGCGCACCTGCTTGTCAAGCTCGGCGCACAGCCGCGCAAAGTTCGCCGCAAGCTCATTTCTGATAAGCCCGCGCAGCCACTCCTCGTCGTTTGCACGGCAGGAAAAAACGCGCATTTCCCCCTGCTCCAGCACCGCCGCCTCACGCGCGCTCGCTATTATCCTCACGGGCATCCCCCGCCCCAGCCACTTCACGCTTTCAAGCGTTACCTTGCCTCGCCGCTCCCTTTCGGAAAGCCGCTCCGCCGCCGCCAGCAAAAACTCCGCGCGCTCTGTCAGCAGCTGCTCTATGCGCTTTACAGCAACTCTGCCGCTCGCGGAAACATACACCACCCCGTCGGGCTTTACGCGGAAATTGATGTTGCGCACGGGCTTTCGCGTAAGCTCGTAGCAAAGCTCCCTGCCGTCGGGCAGGCGCAGCCGCTTCATAATCGACCCCCGACAAGCAGAGCGCGCAGCTGAGCCGCCATGTAAAGCGACCCGCCGATAAACAGCAGTCCGCCCTCGCCGGTAAGGGCAATAGCGCGCTCCAGCGCTTCGGCAGGGGAGTGAGCGGACTCGCACGCGCAGTATTGCGCGCCCGTGGCGCACAGACTCTCCGCCGCAACGGCATTCGGCGCAAACCCGTCAAGAAACACCGCCCGCTCAAAGCACGGCAGGATAACACCAAGCGCGCTCTCGTAGTCCTTTGTGTCTATCATGCCGATAAGGGCGGTTTTGGGGCGCGGGTCGGACTTAAGCACCGCGCGCGCCGCCTCCATTGCCTGCGGGTTATGCCCGCCGTCAAGTATTATGTCGGGGCAGCCTCTGCGGGAAATGCGCTCGAGCCGCGCGGGCATTTTCGCCCTTGCAAAGCCGCCGAGAGCGCGGGCGAAATCCACCTCGGGCAGGGCGCGCAGCGCCTCCGCTGCAGTAAGCGCGTTGCTTATCTGGTGCGCGCCGCACATTGCCGTGCGCACGCTCACGCCGCGGTAGGTGAAGCTGCTGCCCCACAGCCCGCTTTCAACGTCCTTAAGCTCGCCCATGTCGGGGACTATGAGCCGCGCGCCCGTTTCAGCGCACTTTTGCTCTATTACCGCCATTGCCTGCAGGCATATCCCCGCCGCCGCTATAACGCTGCCGCCCTTTATTACGCCGCTCTTGCTGCGCGCTATCTCAGCGTGCGTGCCGCCGAGTATCGCGGTGTGGTCAAGCCCTATCGAGGTGAACACCGCAGCCTCGGGGCAGGGGATAACGTTGGTGCAGTCAAGCGTGCCGCCTATTCCCGCTTCTATTACACAGCGGTCGGCACGCCCCGCAAAGTACATAAAGCATACCGCCGTAAGCAGCTCAAACTGCGAAAAGGCGCGGTTCTCGCACTCCTCCACAGCCCCTGCAACCCCCGTCATAAGCCGCGCAAAGTCCTCCTCGGGGATAAACTCCCCGTCAAGCGTTATGCGCTCCCTTATGTCGATGATATAGGGCGACGTAAAGCGCCCCGTGCGGTATCCGCACGCGCTCAGCCCCTGCGCTGTATACTCCGCGACAGAGCCCTTGCCGTTCGTCCCCACGATATGCACGCACTTCAAAGCGCGCTCGGGGTTGCCAAGCCGCACGCAGAGCGCCTTAAAGCGCGACAGGTCCTTGACGGGCGCGCCCTGCTTTGAAAATCCCGCCAGATATTTTAAGCTTTCGTTGTAGTCCATGTTCTTTCGCCCCGATTTACAATTAAGATAAAACGGGTCGGCAGGAATGAAGCCCGCCGACCCGCGCTTTCAGTGCCAGCCGCACTCGTCGTAGTCCTTCCATTTTTCGTTGTAGCGCAGCTCGTCGCCAAGCTTCATGCAGATGTAGGCTACAGCCGCAGCCACGATGATAACCGCGCCGATTATCGGAAGCACCGCCGTTGCAAACGGGCCTACTCTCGGCTTTGTGATGTTCTTGTTCTCCATAATGTTCTCCTTTCAGTCCTGCTGTGACATAAGATACGAATAGATGTCGCGCTTCGGCAGCCCCGAGGCCGCCGCAGCCTCCTTGCAGGCGTCCGACAGGCGCATTCCGCCGTCGGCAAGTCCCTGTGCAAGCTGCGCCGCCTGCTCGAGCGATAGCTGCTCCTGCGCGCTCTCGTGCGCGCCCTCTACCACTATAACGTATTCGCCGCGCGGCTCGGTATCGTCGCACATGGCGCACAGCTGCGAAAGCGTGCCGCGCACCACCTGCTCGTGCAGCTTTGTAAGCTCCCTGCAGAGCGCCGCGCTGCGCTCGCCAAGCGCCTGCGCCATGTCCGCAAGCGTTTTTTGCAGCTTGTGCGGCGCCTCGTAAAACACAAGCGTATGCGGCAGCGCCTTTACCTGCGCCAGCCGCTCGGCGCGCTCCTTTTTGCCAACGGGCAGAAAGCCCTCAAACGTAAAGCGCGCGGTGTCTATGCCGCTCACCGCTACCGCCGCCACCGCCGCGCTGCACCCCGGTATCACCTCCACGTGGATGCCCTGCTCGTAGCACCTGCCCACAAGGTAGTATCCGGGGTCGGATATGCACGGCATACCCGCGTCGCTTACAAGCGCTACGTTTTTGCCCTCACCCAGAAGCTCGAGAATGCGCACGCCCTTTTCCGCCTCAAGCGGCTTGTAGTAGCTCAGCAGCGGCTTTTTTATGCCAAAGTGCGTTAGCAGCTTCATCGTGACGCGCGTGTCCTCCGCCGCTATATAATCGGCTTTTTCAAGCGTTTCTATGCCGCGCGGGGAAAAATCCGACAGATTTCCTATCGGCGTCCCCACGAGCGACAGTCTGCCAAACCCTGTGTTATCACTCATACAGCCTTGAATACTCCTCCGTGTACGACTTGTCGTCATTGCGCAGAATCATGGGCTTTTCTACCACCATGCCCGACTTTGCGCCCTTTTTGCCCGTTATAAGGAACAGCCACGGGCGGTCGAGAATGCTGTTATGTACAAAGGTTATGCTCTTAGGCTCTATCTTATTTTCGCGCATGGAGTTTATAACGTCCGACAGGCGCTCGGGACGGTGGCACATCTTAAGCAGCCCGCCGTATTTAAGCAGCCTGCCCGCCGCCGCGCATACGTCGCCCACGGTGCACATAAGCTCGTGCCGCGCTATCGCCTGCGGGCGCGAGGTCTTTTCAAAGCCCGAGCCGCCCGTCATGTAGGGCGGGTTTGCCGTTACTATGTCAACGGTTTCATACGCTATAAGCGACTGTGGCATTTCGCGCAGGTCCGCAAGAATGGGCTGTACCATGTTTTCAAGCGAGTTTTCCTTTACGGTGCGACTGAGAAGCTCGATTGCCTCCTGCTGTATATCTACCGCATAAATAAGGTGCGGCTTAACGTTCTTGCAGAAAATAAGCGGGATTATGCCACAGCCGGTGCAGAGGTCGCACACCACGCTGTCGGGGCGCACGCATGCATAATAAGCGAGAATGAACGCGTCCGTGCCGAAGCGGTGGTCCTCCGAAACATACATCTTGATGTTTCCCAAAGCAAAGGTTTCTGTATCCATTTTGTTCCTCCTGTTTTACGGGAAGCCCGTTTTATCCTATAAGAATGTGTCCGTCGGGGACGATGATATCCTTTCTCTTTTTGGTGTTGAGCACAAGCGACATCACAAGCGACACGGGTCCCACGCGCCCCGTGAACATCGTGAGCACCAGCAGAACCCTGCCCGCAGTTCCCGCCACAGCTGTCGTTCCCGCCGAAAGCCCCGTGGTGGAGAACGCCGATACCGCCTCGAAAAGGCACTGCACCGCGCCGCCGCCCTTAACGTCGTTGGGCGTTGAAAAGTAGAGCGCGCCGAAGCATATGCCAACCGCAAGCATCGAAAGCACCGTGATAACAAGCGTGCGGTATACCGTAAGCTTGTCTATTTTCCGTCCGAACACCTCTACGTCGTTTTTGGCGCGCATATAGCTCGCTACGGTCATTATAAGCACCAGCAGGGTGGTGACTTTTATTCCGCCGCCCGTTGAAGCGGGCGCCGCGCCAATGAACATAAGCAGCACCGTTCCAAGCTGTGAGAACTCCGTCATGCCCTCAACGGATATCGAGTTGTAACCCGCCGTTCTTGCCGTGACAGACGAGAAAAAGGCGTTCAGCAGCTTCTCGCCGAAGTTCATGCCGCCTAATGTCTGCGGGTTGTTCCACTCAGCCGCAAGGTAAAATACCGTGCCGCCCGCCACAAGCACCGCAGTCATCACAAGCACCGCGCGCGAGTGCAGGCTGAGCTTCTTCACCGTGCGTATGTTCAGGAAGTTCTCCCACACGATAAAGCCAAGCCCGCCGATGATTATAAGCAGCGATATCGTTATAAGCACCACGGGTTCCGACTGAAACGCCGTAAGGCTCGAAAACTGCCCCTCCATACCAAGCAGGTCAAACCCCGCGTTGCAGAACGCCGTAACGCTCATGAAAACGCTTATCCACACGCCGTATGCGCCGTATCGCGGCACAAACACAAACGCCATTGCCACAGCGCCGCAAAGCTCAAATATAAGCGAATACTTCATTATGCTCACGAGTATGCGCCGCCCGCCCTCAAAGCTGCTTTCTGTAAGGTCGCCCGCAGCGTTTTTAAGCGTGCGGTAGCCCAGCTTCTTTCCCGCGGCAATGTTAAAGAACGTAATGAGCGTTACAAACCCAAGTCCGCCCGTCTGTATAAGCAGCGCTATTACGCCCTGCCCGAAAAGCGACCAGTGCGTGAACGTATCGTAAACGATAAGCCCCGTTACGCACGTTGCAGACGTTGCCGTGAAAAGGCAGTCGAAAAACGGCGTGAACACCCTCTCCTTTGAGGATATGGGCAGGCACAGCAGCACTGCGCCCACGACTATTATCGCCAGGAATCCTATGACGAGCGTCCTCGCGGGGTCAAGCCGCGCGCCCCTCGCCTTTGAAAGAACAGGCATTGTTTACCTCCGTCAGTCCTCGGGGGCTGTTTTTGTTATGCAAAGGCTGCTCACGCTTATCTGCTCGCCGCCGCTGTTTGTGAGCTTAAAGCGCACGCCCTCGGTCTTGTCCTTTACGGTGAATCTTATCACAAGCTCGTTGTCAGACGCCTTTACGGTCTGGAACGTCATAAGGTTCTCGCCCTTGTCCGAGGTGAGGTTCACCTTGCCGAAATTTACTCTGCTGCCCTCTACCGTAACGTAGTATATGCCCGCGCGGTGTACCGTAAAGTAGTTGGTGTATACCGCAGAGCCGCTCGGAAGCTGAGCCCTTACCGCATCCTCTGCGTCGTTCTGATAGTTCATGTCGGCTGCGGGGTCGTGGCCGGTCTTTATAACGTGCGTTGTGCAGGGCAGGTCTGCCGCGGTGTAGCGCACAACGCCGCTTTCGGTAACTCTCAGCCCCTTGTCGAGCGCCCGGCGCACCGCGTCCTCGCTTGCCGCGTAAACGCACACGTTGTTGTTGGGGCTGCCGATAAGGTAAACGCCGTCCGCCCAGAGATTCAGAATATCCTCGCGCGCGGCGATGGATATCTCGGGCTTCTCTTCAAGCGTCCTGAACTTGGAAATGCTCGATATTACCTCCACGTCAAGCGACGGGTAGATAAACTGCGCCTTGACATAGCGCTCGCGGGAGAGGTTCACCGCCGTTACGCTGTCGTATTCGCCGTCAAGCAGGGTGATCGCCTCCTGAACATAGCGCGCGCCCGCTGCGGAGTTCTTGCTCTGCGGCAGCGTGTACGTTACAAAGCCGAATACGTTTGAGTACAGCAGCAGCGCCGCAAGCGGCACGGAGAAGTATGCGTAAACGCGCTTGTCGTTCCCCCTGAACGCCTTTACAAGCACCCACACGAACAGCATTGTCATTGTTGTTACAATGAACTTGATAAACGTCACCTGCGTGTAAAGGTCCTTTATGTTCTCGTTATAGCGCAGGGGAGAAAGCCCCATTACCATCGCGCTTACAAAGCGGTCGCTCTGCAATGCCACAGGCACCACAAACAGCTCCGTCAGCAGATTGATTACGCCCGCCGTTGCAAGCGCCGCAAAACACTGCACCACGGAGAACCGCCGCTTGTATATCAGTATGAGCGCCGCAAAGAGCGCCAGCGGATAGAACACCTCGGTATAGCGCCCGTAAAGCACCGTGTCCATGCGCTCGCCGTACAGCGTTGACGTAGCCTTGAACGCCACGCTCACCGCGAATATAGCGCCCATGGCAAGGAAAACAAACCAGCACAGCACCGCCGTGCTGTCATCAACATACGGACCGCTCTTAGGCTTTACCGCGCCGTTTTCGTCGTATTCAACGGGCTTGTTCCTGCGCTTGTAGTAGAATATTATGCAGGCTATCACAGCCACGATACATATAGCTCCAAAGCCCCATGTGGAGGTGATGAAGTAGAACAGGTGTCCAAGCAGGGTATTGCCGAACTTCTCAAGCGACACGTTGTCGCTCAGTATCCCGCCATCGCCGCTCGTTGAGAATATTCTCGTGAACATACGCTCTATGGTGTTGGTGGGGGGCTTGCCTTCGTTTACGCGCCACAGCACGCCCTGTATATACCGCTTCATGAACCTGTCGCCGATAAAGCCCGCGACAAGCGCCGCGTAAAAGCCCGTAAAGCAGAACACGCGCTTTTTCTTCATCGTGAAATACACGATAGGCACAAGCACCGCGCCCGCCGCAAGCAGCGCAAGCATTCTGCCGTGCGTTGCATAGGCAGCCACAAGCGTGAGCCCGCCCAGCACCGAAAGCACCTGCTTTTTAACCTTGCTCTCACAGTCCGCCGCGCAGAACATCACCAGCATAAACACCCATGGAAGCAGGTTGCACATGGTTTCGTTCCATGTATACTTTGTAAGCAGCATATAGCACGGATACAGCCCGCATATCGCCGAAAACAGTATGGACGCGGGCTTGTTCACGTCAAACTTCCTGCGCAGCAGCCGGTAGGCTATGGTCGGCGCAAGGCTCATCAGTATGCCGTTTATTATCAGCATAAGCCGATAGCGCATATACGGGTCGTCGGTTATCCAGAACGTGGGGATATAGAACAGGCTCTGGAAATACCCGTAATAGCCGCCCGTGGATACCGTGGCGCGCCAGTCGTAGCCGTTGAAGTACGCCGCTACCGCAGTAACGCTGTACTCGTCGGGCGTGAGGTTGAATATCGTGCTGCTGAGCGACATCAGCACGTGGATAAGGAGCGTTACGCAGTATATTATCAGCATAACAAAGCCGTCTGAATGCACAAAGCCCCTGCGCGTCCTTACCGCGCCCGCAGCGTTCTGTTCGGGCATTTCCCCTGCGCGGGACTCCTCGGGCAGGGGAGCGCTGTTTGCGCTTATTTCGCTTTCACTCATATTTTCCTCCGTTGCGCTATTCAGCGCTTATCTTGTATTTTATAAAGTCGCGCGCGCCCTCGCCCACGGCGTATACCGCGTAGTCGTCGGTTTCCCCAAGCTTGTCGCAATGCCGCGAAGGGAAGGGAACGGAGCGCGTTTTTTCTGTGATAAGTATGCAGTTTTCGGGAAGGTCCAGCCTGTCCTTTACGATAAGCACCCGCACATCGGGGTTCAGGAACTGAACGAGCGACGCCGTTCTTGACGGCACGAGATACGCCGCCACCACGGGCGACTGCGAATCGTTGTAGATAAGCTCGGATACCGCCTTTGCGGGCGCTGTAAGCGCTGCGTTCTCCTGCGCGCGCATGGGCAGGTATACCGCGCCCACAAACAGGTTTGTGTATATCGCCGCAGAGCATATCATTACCGACAGGGCAAGGTTTATGTGCCGCTTTGTGCACGCGGAAAACACCGCGCACAGCGCGAACATGGAAAAAATGCACGAGGACATGATAACAAAGCTCATGCCCGTAAGCGGGGCGGTTATGTTCTCGCCCATGCGCCATGGCAGCAGCCCTATTATCGGGCTTTCGCGGTAGGTCTGCGCCGCCGCCACCGTGCGATAGCCGCACAGCCCGAACAGCAGGCACGCAAGCCCGTACACTCCCGCCCCTGCGAGAATGTGCCGCAGCCGTATCCCGTAAATAAACATGAACGCCAGTACGAGAAATATCGCAAGGGGTGCAGCGCTGTCGGTGTAGCGCCCGAATATCGTGAGGTCCTGTATCGCCTGTGCCTTTTCAGACTTAAACTTGTACAGCACAGACCCCAGAAGCGTCCCGCCGACGGCAAACAGCGCATATAGCGCAAATATCGTGAGCCGCAGGTCGTAGCGGCGCTTTATCTTGGTGTAGCTGCGCGTGCCGTCCTCGCCGGTAACAGGGCGCCGCTTATACCATCTGTATACCTGAGAAGCTATTATGCAGGATGTTATTACAACTGCCATAGCGCCCGCGCCTGCCGTAGACGTCATAAACGTGTATATATGCCCGAACAGCGTGCCGAAAAAGCTGCCCTGACCCTCGACCTCGCCAAGCCTTGAAAGCTCGCTTTCAGCCGTGTTGAACTGCGCACCGCCGAGCCATACGCCCTGCTTTATCATCGCCGCGCACAGCCTCTCCGTACCGAACGTTGCAGCGCCCGTGATAACAAACGCCGGCATATTCAGCGTTTTCTCGCGGAAAAAGACCTGCGCGCATATTACCGTAAGCAAAACCGCCGCCGTGAGCGTTAAGAGCCTTATATGCGCCGCATACCCCACGCCGCACAGAAAGCCCGCAAGCGCCGACCAGCTTATGCGCGAAAAGCGGCTCTTTCTGTCCCACGCCATGAATATGCACCACGCCAGCAGCCACGGAATAACGCTGCACACAGCCTCGTTCCAGATGAACTTTGAGTGCGCCGTGTACGCCACGTAAAACCCGCAGCACACCGCTATCACGCATTTCTGCCGCACGCGCTCAACGCCAAGCTTTGTTGCAAGGTGGTAGGCTATGGGCGGGATAAAGCTGATTATTACGCCGTTGAGCACCGTCATAGCCTTGTAAAGCGCATATGGATTCTTGAACAGTGCAAATAACGGCGTGTATACTATCGCCTGTATATACCCGTAGTAATAGCCTATGCCGCTCATCACACCCGACCAGTCGCGCCCCGAATAGAACGCCGCAATGCTTGCCACGCCTATTTCGTCGGGCTGTATCGCGGGCAGCTCCTCGTTTACGGAAAGCAGCGCGTGTATCACCACGGACACGGCGTAGAGGATAAACATTACGCCCCTGTCGCCGTAGGCGGAGTAAAAACGTGCAAGGTATTTTTTCATTCCCCGGTTATTTCCTCTTTCGTGTAGCTGCATGAGTTGTAGTTGCGGTAGTTTGCGTTAGTGTTGTTGTATTCAACGCGCTTAACATGGAACAGCGTTTCGTCTATCACCTTTCGGCAGCCCGAAACGGCGTCCGCAAGCAGGCCGAATATGCCTATCTGTATCCCCGTGAGCGCAAGCACCGCCATAAGCACAAGGCTCTGTATATGCCCGCCGCCGTCGCCGAGGCACAGGTAAACAATGAACCGGATACCGAGCACAAGCGCCGCAATAACGAATACCGCCGCCATTATAAGGAACGTCTTAAGCGGCTTGCGCATAACGTAGTTGCGGATTATAGTAGCGGACGAGCGCTTGATGTAGCCCCACATGGACTTGAAAAGGCGGCTCTTGCGAAGCTCGGGGTTGGTGTTGATGTCCACGGACATTATCTTTGTGCGGTCCGCGCCCGCGGTTATTATCGTTTCAAGGGTGTAGGTGTAGTCCGACAGGACGTTCAGCCTCATTGCCGCCTCGCGCGTGTAGCTGCGAAAGCCGCTTGTGGTGTCTGCAACATCTGTGCCGCTCGCCTTTCTTACAACGCCGCTGCCAAGCTTCTGCAGCTTCTTCTTAAGCGGGGAGAAATGCTCTATGGTGTCCGTGCGGCGGTTGCCTATTACCATGGTCGCCTTGCCCTCGAGCAGTGGGCGCACCAGCTTTTCTATGTCCGCGCCCGCGTACTGGTTGTCCGCGTCCGTGTTTACTATTATATCCGCGCCAAGCCTCAGGCACGCGTCTATTCCCGCCATAAAGCCCTTTGCAAGCCCTCGGTTGTGCGTAAAGCTTACGATATGGTGAACGCCGAGCTCCTTTGCTCGCTCTGCCGTAGCGTCCGTGCTGCCGTCGTTTATAACGAGGTACTCTATCTCGTCTATGCCGTCGATGTGGCGCGGCAGGTCGTGTATGGTAACGTCAAGCGTTGCCGCCTCGTTGTAGCATGGTATCTGAATTATCAGCTTCATTTTTCCGTCCGTCCTTTTTTCTTAGTTCGCCATGAAAGAGGGGATAAACAGCGCGCACGCCGAGCATAGCGCAGTAAGCAGCGCACCCACGATCATTCGCAGCCATGAGGGCCTGCCCGCCTCGCCCAGGCGCTCGTAATATGCCTCGCCACGGTCGCCCTCCCAGCGCTCGCGCAGCTTTTTTATGCGCTTTACGCAGTGACGGTAGTATAGCCTGTCGCTGAACGCGCAAAGCGCCATTGTCACCGCAAAGTTAAGCATGCTGCACACCGTGCATATCGCGGGGAGATGATACTGCGCCACCTGCGCCGCAGTAAACGCCCCGACATTCACGAGATATACGGGCAGCGAGAGCGCAAGCGTCGCCAGCATTACAATAACGCCCCAGAAATCCATTTTGCGGTAGAACTGAAACAGCGGTGCAAACAGCCCCGCGCATATGTTCACAGAAAGCACCGCCTGCTTTCCGCCGCTTTTTCTGAACGCCAGAAACGCGCGCCCATAGTGCATTGCGGATTTTGACACATACGCGCAGAGCTCGCGCATACTTACACCGTCCGCGCCCTGCGTTTCGTCGGCGAAGCGCTTCATCATGCCCGCAAAATAGTCCTGCATATCCTCCCCGCCGAAGAACGTATCCTCCGTCTGCTGCGGCACGCCCTGCGGGTATTCGGCATGGTGCGGGTCGGGCTCCTCATGCGGTACGCTCGGCGCAGGCTCGTCGGGCAGCCTGCCATTCCACACAAAGCCCTGCGCGTGCAGCCCCTCAAGCGCGCAGCGCCCCTTTTTCATATAGCACACCCTGTGGTGCGGGGTGCCGCATATCGGGCACACAACAACGTCGGCGTCATCTGTAAACGGCGCCCTGCACACGGGGCATAGTTTGTTTGCAAACCTAGACATTCTTTTTCCTTTCATTCAGCTGCGGTAAGTCCGCGCATAAATATACAGCTTAATTATAACATATTCTGTTCTTTTTTTCAACACATAAAACCGCCGCTATTGTGAAAATATAAAGAAATCTTGCCGCGGAATGTTCTCTCCTATAAATACCGTGCAGAAGCGCAAAAAGTGGCAAAAAATCCCCCTGCGCATTGCACAGGGGGATATCCGCTTAAGAAATCAAAGTTCTCTTAAAGCTTTGTTTATCTGGTCGATAGCGTCCTGAATAGCAGGGTTGTGCTGCTCTCTGAGCTGTACGTAGGATTCACCCGTCAGATAAGGCATATTGGTGAGCGACTGAATCGGGTTCTGCGTGGAGCTGCCGTCGGATACGGTACCAAGACCGCCCTTGAAGTCTGCAAGGAGCTTTACGGGGCTGCTTCCGTCAAGCGCGGTAAGCTCATAGTAGAACTCAAGGTTCTTTCTGGTCCAACCGTAGTTCTCGATAGCCTGCTCAAAGCTTGCGGTGCGTACGTCGGGGTCGTTGGCAACGGTAGCGCAGCAGTCAATCCATGCCTTGATACCATCAACGTTCTCAGCGCCCTTTACATACATCTGTGCGTCCTGCTTAAGCGCGATGTAGTAGTCGTCAGCCATCGGGTCCTTCGGGAAGGGAACGAACGATACATCGTCGGGACCCCATGTGAACTTGCCGGAGGTAGCGTACTTTGCAAGGTTATCCTTCCATACCCAGTAACCGCCGTCTGCGTAGAACAGAATGTTGCCGTTGAGCCATTCCTTGGTGTTTATATTCCAGCTGTTAACCTCGTGGCGCGGATAACGCAGATTCTCAGACTGGAGAACGCTGAGCATATTCTGCTGAACTCTCTCAAACTCGGGAGAATAGAGGTTGTTTACAAGCTGACCGTTCTCGTTGCTTACCATAGGCTTGCCCGTGGAGATAACAAAGTCGTTCTCGGGGTTGTAGCCGTCGATAGCATATCTGCCCTCAGCGGACGACTGCCACTTGCGTGCGATGTCAAGGAATGCGTCCCATGTCCACTCGCCCTTGTCGAACAGATCCTTGGGGTCGTCAGCGCCTATCTCGTCAATGAGCGCGGGGCGATAATACATAAGGTTGTTCGGAGATATCTCGTAGAATGCGCAGTAGTGCTTGCCGTTGAACGCGTACATCTCCATGAGATCTCTTGTAGCGTCCCACTTGGCAGAGTTAAGGTCAACGATATCGTCAATAGCGTTGTAGCGGTTCTGCGTTACGCCATAGGGGAAGTCAAGCGCCTCAAACGGGAACAGATCGGGAGAATCGCCCGAAGCTATCATAGAACCGAGCTTGGTGTAACGGTCTTCATACGAAGTGGAGAAGTTCTCAAAAATCTGTCCTGCGCACGAGGGGTCGTCGCCCGTTTCGGGAATGCCGTAAACCTCTTTGAAAAGCATAGCGGCAGCAGACGTTTCATCGATGGTCCAGTTGTTCCATGCGAGCCACTTAAGACGCTTTGTAACCTTAAGGTCGGGGTTATCGAGCGCAGTAGGGTCCATGTTGGTTACAGCGTCGTTTACACCCGCATTTTCAGCGTATGTGGTAGAAGCTATCGTTGTAGTAGTAGCGGGCGTAGCGTTTCCGGGCGCGCCCGAGTTGGAATTTACTCCCTCCTCCTCGCAGGCGGTCAGCGAAAGAACCGTTGCCGCAGCAAGCAGGGCGGAAGCAATTGCCTTGAATTTTTTCATAGTCAACCTCCGTAGAAATATCAGCGGGCATACCCGCAGCATTTTTCACTATCTATTATACCTTATCACCGTGCGCTTTTCAATATCTAAAACAGATAATAATTTACTCTTTTCTTTGTGCAGATTTGCTTATTATTCACTTAATATTTACTTAAAAAGAGTTACAAAAGGCTTTCGCGCCCTATTTGTTACATCGTTACATTTTATGCTGCTTTCGCGCGCCTTTTGTGCATACCATTTAGCAAAAACAACGCGCCCCTGAATACAAGGGCGCGCTATATCTTATTATGTGTCTTATATCTCAGACAAGCTCGATTATTGCCATTTCGGCAGCATCGCCGCGGCGCGGGCCTATCTTGTAGATTCTGGTGTAGCCGCCGTTCTTGTCAGCGTACTTCGGAGAAATCTCGTCGAATACCTTCTTTGCAACAGCTTCCTTGGTAACGTAGGAGTAAACCTGACGCTTGGTGTGAAGCGTGTTTGCCTTGCCGAGAGTAATCATCTTCTCCGCCTCAGCGCGAACTTCCTTTGCGCGAGTAACGGTGGTCTCTATCTTACCATTCTCAAGCAGGAAAGTGACCATACCTCTCAGCATTGCCTTTCTGTGGTCGCTGGTCCTGCCCAGTTTTCTTGTTCCTGGCATATTTCCATTCTCCTTTCAACAGGGATTTGAAATCAATTATTATCGTCGGACGGTGTGAGGTCACAGCCGAGCGACTGGAGCTTTGCCTTAACTTCGTCGAAGGACTTCTTGCCGAGGTTTCTTACCTTCATCATGTCCTCGGGTGACTTGTCCACGAGGTCCCCAACGGTGTTTATGCCCGCGCGCTTTAAGCAGTTGAAGGAACGAACAGAAAGCTCAAGCTCCTCGATAGTCATCTCAAGCACCTTGTCCTTGCGGCTCTCCTCCTTGGTTTCGATAAGGTCGGAGGGGTTGGTGTCGTCGGACAGCTCTGCAAAGAGCTGAAGGCGCTCGATAAGTATCTTTGCCGCATAGGATACCGCTTCCTTGGCGGAAATGGTGCCGTCGGTCCAGATTTCAATGATGAGCTTTTCGTAGTCGGTTCTCTGTCCGACGCGGGTATTCTCTACCGTGTAGTTGCATTTCAGTACGGGGGTGTAAATGCTATCTATGGGTATCACGCCGATAATGGGCTGGAGCTGCTGCTTGTTCTGCTCCGCAGAAACGTAGCCTCTGCCTCTGTCGAGAGTGATGTCCATGTAGAGCTTTGCGCCCGCGCCGAGGGTTGCTATGTGCATTCCCGGGTCAAGTATCTCGACCTCGCTGTCGGTCTTGATATCGCCCGCAGTTACCTCACACTCGCCCTCTGCCTCGATGTATATGGTCTTGGGAGCTTCGCCGTACATTTTCGCTCTGAGACCCTTTATGTTGAGGATTATTTCAGTAACGTCCTCTTTCACGCCGGGTATCGTGGAAAACTCATGCTGAACACCGTCAATCTTGACGGAAGTCGCTGCCACGCCCGGAAGCGAGGAGAGCAGAACCCTTCTCAGGCTGTTGCCCAAGGTGTTTCCATATCCGCTCTGGAGCGGCTCCAAAACGAACATTCCATAAGTTCCGTCAGACCTCAGCTTCGAGGTCTCAATATTGAGCTTTTCAGTTTTTTCTAGCATTTGGTAACCCTCCCACACGTTTGTCCTTTAATTATCCTGTGCTTGCTGCTGTATCCGCTGTTAATTTTAACTCATGCTCAGCGTGTAACGTTTATACAAAGTGTTGACGCGCAGCGCACCGCCTAAACAGGCGGCATGCGCCGTCAGACCGTGAATTAAAAATAACTGCACTAAATATCTGTATGCTAAGAAGCAATTATTTAGAATACAGCTCGATAATTAAGTGCTCGGCGATCTCAAAGTCAAGATCGTCACGCTGGAACATACGGGTCACCTTTGCGGTTGCAGCTTCCTTGTTTACGTCAAGCCACATAGGAACGAGTCTGCCGCCTGCAACTTCAGCGATTTCCTCGAACTTCTTGCTCTTCTTGCTCTTTTCTCTCAGGGAGATAACGTCGCCTACCTTAACTCTGTAGGAGGGGATGTCAACTCTCTTGCCGTTCACACAGAAATGACCGTGGGAAACGAGCTGACGAGCCTCGCGGCGGGTGATAGCATAGCCCATTCTGAATACGATGTTATCAAGGCGGGACTCAAGCAGGCGGATAAGGTTCTCACCGGCGATACCCTCTTCCTTGGTAGCAAGCTCGTAGTAGTGGTAGAACTGCTTCTCAAGAACGCCGTAAACGAACTTGAGCTTCTGCTTCTCCTTGAGCTGGGTGCCGTATTCGGAAACCTTCTTGCGCTTGTTGCCGTCGGGGTGTCTCTTGGACACCTTCTTCTCGGAGTAACCGAGAACTGCGGGGCTTATATCAAGGGATCTGCACTTCTTCAAAATCGGATCGCGATTTACTGCCATTGTATTATTTCCTCCGTTGTTCTAAATAGATATCGGCTCGACGCGCCCATCGCACGTCCTGCTGCCGACGCCGAGTAAACGAATAGCTCGGTTGTGTAAAATCAGACGCGTCTTCTCTTGGGGGGACGGCATCCGTTGTGGGGAATGGGGGTTACGTCCTTAATGAGTTTAACCTCAAGACCTGCTGCCTGAAGCGCTCTGATAGCTGCCTCGCGTCCGGAACCGGGACCCTTTACGAAAACCTCAACAGTCTTAAGACCGTGCTCCATAGCTGCCTTTGCCGCAACGTCTGCCGCGGTCTGAGCTGCGAAAGGAGTGGACTTTCTGGAACCTCTGAAACCAAGTCCGCCTGCGCTTGCCCATGAAAGAGCGTTGCCCTGAAGGTCGGTGATGGTAACGATGGTATTGTTGAACGTAGACTGAATATGTGCTGCGCCGTTCTCAACGTTCTTGCGCTCGCGGCGTCTGCGAACTACCTGCTTTGCACCTTTGGTTGCTGCCATTTATTTTTTGCCCACCTTTCTATTACTTCTTCTTGTTAGCAATGGTCTTCTTGGGACCCTTGCGGGTTCTGGCGTTGGTCTTTGTTCTCTGACCACGGCAGGGAAGACCCTTGCGGTGGCGAGTGCCGCGGAAGCAGTTGATCTCAACCAGACGCTTGATGTCGAGGGATACCTTTCTTCTGAGGTCGCCCTCTACGAGATAGCCGTCGTTAGCGATTACTTCGCGGATCTTTGCTTCCTCGTCGTCGGTAAGGTCCTTGACGCGGGTGTCAGGATTTACGCCAGCCTTTGCCAGAATATCATTTGCAGACTTTCTGCCGATGCCGTATACATAGGTCAGACCGATTTCTACGCGCTTTTCCTTCGGCAGGTCTACACCAGCGATTCTTGCCATGTTTTTTCCTCCTCTATCGGATTTCGGACTTTATCAGCCCTGTCTCTGCTTGTGTTTAGGTTCAACACAGATAACCATTACTTTACCCTTGCGCTTGATAACCTTGCACTTATCGCACATGGGCTTTACTGAAGGTCTTACTTTCATTGAAACACCCTCCTTTAAGGTTTGTTTACTTTGCCGCCATCACTTGGCACGCCATGTGATTCTGCCCTTTGTAAGGTCGTAAGGCGACATTTCAACGGTCACTTTGTCACCGGGCAGTATACGAATGTAGTTCATCCGCAGCTTGCCGCTTATATGAGCTAGGATCTGGTGACCGTTTGAAAGCTCTACCTTGAACTGTGCGTTCGGAAGAGCCTCAAGAATTACGCCTTCAACTTCCAATACATCTTCTTTAGACAAGCTATTCACTCTCCTCGGCGATGCTTTGCGTACTCAGCGCCCTGAGAGCGCTGCGCAGCTTTCTGTCCGTCAGCCCCTGCGGGTCTATAAATCCCGCAGTGGCACGGACGTGCCTGATATTCTTTTTTTTCGGGGAAAGAAGCTTGCGCTCCTTACCGTCTGCGACGTACACAACGCCGCTCTCAGCTCCCGTGACAACGAACCACCGCCCGATGTCATGCCCCGCGGAGCTTATAACAACCGTTCCTGCTTTTATCTGCATAAGTTACCGTGTCAGTGCGACGGGAGCGTCAGTATTATCGGCTCGCCGTTCGTTACCGCGATCGAATGTTCAAAGTGGCAGGACAGCGACCCGTCTGTCGTCACCACCGTCCACTTGTCGGACAGAATGTTGACCTCGGGGGAGTTCGTGTTCACCATAGGTTCAATGGCTATCGTCATGCCGGGAGTGAGGCGCGGACCTCTGCCGGGCCTGCCGTAGTTCGGCACCTCGGGGTCCTCGTGCATCTCTCTGCCCAGGCCGTGACCTATGAACTTTCTGCACACCGCATAGCCGTAGCTTTCGACGTGCTGCTGCACCGCGTTTGAGATATCGCCTATCCTGTTTCCGGCGACTGCCTGTTCGATGCCCTTGTAGAGCGCCTCCTCGGTAGCCTTCATTATGCGCTCCGCCTCGGCGCTTACCGTGCCCACGCGGAACGTTTTTGTGTTATCGCCCATGAAGCCGTCAAGCTCCGCGACGATATCGCAGGAGATTATGTCGCCCTCCTTGAGAATCTTCTTTTTGGAGGGAATGCCGTGGATAAGCTCCTCATTCACCGAAAAGCAGTTATGCCCGGGAAATCCGCCGTAGCCCTTGCAGGGGGAGTGCCCTCCCTTGGAAACGATGTAGTCGTTCACTATCCTGTCAAGCTCCCACGTGGAAATGCCCGCTACCGCGTTCTTTCCCGCAAGCTCGAGCGCCTGCGCTGCAAGCTCGCCTGCTTTGAGCATAAATTTCAGCTCGGTTGGATTTTTGATCTGAATCATGTGATCCTGCTCTCTAACAAGGGTTTAGCCCTTGACAGCTGCGAGGGTGAGCTTCGACGTTTCGGCGATCTCGTCCTGACCAACTACCGTTACGAGCTTTCCTCTTGCGGCATAGAAGTCCTTGAGGGGAGCCGTCTTTTCGTGGTAGGTCGCAAGCCTTGCGATAACAGTCTCGGGCTTGTCGTCCGCTCTCTGTACAACCTTGCCGCCGCAGGCATCGCAGATGCCCTCGACCTTGGTAGGCTTGTACTCGATGTGATACGAATTACCGCACTTCTCGCATACGCGTCTGCCCGACATTCTCGCTGTGATTTTCTCATCGGGAACGCTTATCTCAATGACCTTATCTATATTCACACCCATTTTTTCAAGAGCCTCTGCCTGCGCTACGGTTCTGGGGAAGCCGTCGAGGATAAAGCCGTTCTTGGCGTCGTCCTGTGCGATCCTGTCCTTGAGAATACCGATAACGATCTCGTCGGGAACAAGCTCGCCCGCTTCCATCTTCTCCTTAGCCGCAAGACCTGCGGGTGTGCCGTTCTTCACCGCCTCACGAAGCATATTGCCCGTGGAGATTGCGGGAATACCCAGCTCCTTGCAGACTACCTCTGCCTGTGTGCCCTTGCCTGCGCCCGGAGCGCCTAAAAAAATCATGTTCATAGCAATACTCCTTGTGTCTGTTGGGTCAAGCACACCTCCCACGAGCCCTGCGGCCCGTGAAGGAGTGCAAAGAGTCTTTAATCAAGGAAGCCCTTGTGGTGATGAACCATTATCTGGCTCTCAAGCGAACGAACCGTTTCGAGTGCAACGCCGACTACGATAAGCATCGTCGTGCCGCCGAGGGATACGTTGAGCTTGGTTACAAGCGCGAAGATAATGGGGAATATAGCGATAATTCCGAGGAATATAGCGCCGATAAGTGTTATCTTGTTGAGAGAGTTGTAAATAAAGTCCGAAGTGGGCTTGCCGGGACGATAACCCGGAATAGCGCCGTTGTTCTTCTTGAGGTTATTAGCTATCTCAACAGGGTTGAATGTGATGGATACATAGAAGTAGTTGAAAAGTATTATCAGTATGAAGTAAACCACCGCGTAAACGGGGCTGCTCTGACTGAATACATACCTTATCGCACCGTCCCAGAATCCCGTGCCCGTACCGTCGATACCGAAGAAGTAGCAAATCGTCTGCGGAAGGCTCATTATCGACATTGCGAAGATTATGGGCATAACGCCTGACATTGCAACCTTGATCGGAATGTGGGTGGACTGACCGCCGTACATCTTCCTGCCGACAACGCGCTTTGCGTACTGGACGGGAATGCGGCGTTCTGCGTTCGTCATATAGATAACGAACCATATCATCACGAGGAACACGATAACAATGAGTACAACGTAGATGATGTTGGACATCTTCTGCTTGCACAGCTCTATGAAATACTCTACCGTGCCGGGAAGGTTTGAAATGATACCCGCGAAGAGTATCATGGAGATACCGTTGCCGATACCTTTTTCGTTGATTCGGTCGCCAAGCCATATAATGAGCGAAGCGCCCGCAACGAAGCAGCCGATTATGCACACTGCCGAGAGGATAACGCTGAACATATCATCGTTTTTACCGTAAAGAACGTCGCCGTACTTCAGGATAGCCGTGTGCTGATCGTTCTGGTTAAGACCGTTTCTGAGCGTGAAGTAGAACGCAGTCGCCTGGAAAATCGCAAGCGCTAATGAAACGATCTTTGTAATGGTGTTCATCTTCTTCTGGCCTTCCTCGCCCTCCTTGGATAGTTTCTCCAGGGCGGGTATGGCAACAGCCAGCAGCTGTATGATGATCGACGCATTGATGTAAGGCGTAATCGACATTGCCAACAATGTACCCTTGCCAAGCGAGCCGCCCGTCATTACGTCGAGGTAATTCAGCAGCGACGCGTCGCCCATCATTGTAGATATGGCGGCGTTGTCGAGGAAGGGAACAAAGATGTTCGAGCCTAAGCGGAAAAGGATAATGATGAACAGAGTATACAAAATCTTTTTACGCAGCTGAGTGTCGACCCATGCGTTGCGAAAGACTGTAATCATCCCGTTCATTAGATCACCTCAGCCTTTCCGCCTGCCTTTTCTATTTTTTCCTGAGCCTGTGCGGTGAACTTTACTGCCTTTACTGTAAGGCTCTTGGTAAGCTCGCCGTTGCCGAGGATCTTGATGCCGTCCTTAGCGTCCTTGATAGCGCCGCAGTCGATAAGAGCTGCCGCGTCAACGACTGCGCCGTTTTCAAAACGGTCGTTGAGAACGGACACGTTTACTGTCGCATACTCAGCAGCGAAGATGTTGTTAAAGCCTCTCTTGGGCATTCTTCTCTGCAGAGGCATCTGACCGCCTTCAAAGCCGGGTCTGATAGAGCCGCCGGAACGAGCCTTCTGACCCTTGTGGCCCTTGCCTGCCGTCTTACCGTTACCGGAACCGTGGCCGCGGCCGATGCGCTTTACGTCCTTGACAGAGCCCTCAGCGGGCTGTAATTCGTGAAGCTTCATAGTAGCTTTGCACCCCCTAGTAAATTTAGAATGTTACTGTGTTAATCAAACCTCTTCAACCTTTACCAGGTGAGCGATAGTCTTGATTTTACCCTTTGTTGCCTCGTTGTCGGGCTGAGTTGTAGCAGAGTTCACCTTGCGCAGACCGAGGGAATACGCTGTGGCGATCTGATTCTTCTTGCAGCTGTTAAGCGAGCGTACAAGTGTTATTTTAAGTGCCATCTGTATTTCTTCCTTTCCTACGCGAGAATCAAAGGTCCTTTACGGACTTGCCTCTGAGCGCTGCGACCTCTTCCGCGGTTCTGAGCGCGGTAAGACCTGCCATTGTTGCGCGAACAACGTTGCAGGGGTTGTTGGAGCGCAGGGACTTTGTACGGATATTCTTGATACCAGCCATCTCGATTACCGCACGAACAGGGCCGCCTGCGATAACGCCGGTACCCTCGGGAGCGGGACGCATGAGAACTGCGCCTGCGCCGAACTTGCCTGTAATCTCGTGGGGAATGGTAGTGCCCTTGAGTGCTATCTTGTGAAGATTCTTCTTTGCGTCCTCAAGACCCTTGCGGATAGCGTCGGGAACCTCGTTAGACTTGCCCATTCCGAAGCCGACTGTGCCGTTGCCGTCGCCGACAACTACCAGTGCGGAGAACTTCATGATGCGTCCGCCCTTAACGGTCTTGGATACGCGGTTGATATATACGACCTTTTCCTGAAGCTCGGTGTCGTTTACTATATTTGCCAAGTTATTCCCTCCTTATCAGAATTTAAGTCCGCCTTCTCTTGCGCCCTCGGCGAGAGCAGCAACTCTGCCGTGGTACACATAGCCGCCTCTGTCGAAAACGACATTGGTGATGCCTGCTGCGGCAGCCTTCTGAGCTATCATCCGGCCAACCTTCTTTGCAGCCTCGCAGTTGCCGCCGAAGTCCTCAAAGCCCTTTTCGGTGGAAGAAGCAGCAGCGAGTGTAACACCCTTTACGTCATCAATGATCTGAGCGTAAATGTGCTGCGACGAACGGAAAACATTGAGTCTGGGGCACTCAGCAGTACCGCTGATCTTAGCGCGAACGCGTGCATGGCGGCGAAGCCTGCTCTTGTTCTTGTCAATAACTTTAACCATTTATTTTCAGTCCTTTCGTCGAGATTACTTCTTACCCTTGCCGGCTTTACCTTCCTTGCGGCGGATAGTTTCCTCGGCATACTTGATGCCCTTGCCCTTGTAAGGCTCAGGCGGGCGCTTGCTTCTGATCTCGGAAGCCATCTGACCAACCTTCTGCTTGTCGATGCCTGTTACGATGATCTTATTGGGAGCGGGAACCTCGAGCTTTATCTCGTCGGTATCCGATACGATTACCTGGTGGGAGAAGCCAAGGTTCATGATAACGTCCTTGCCCTTCTTCTCGCATCTGTAGCCGACGCCGTTTATCTCAAGCTCCTTCCTGAAGCCCTCTGTAACGCCTGTTACCATGTTGTGAACGAGCGTTCTTGTAAGGCCGTGGAGCGACTTGCTGAGATTCTCGTCATCGGGACGCTCAACTATGACCTGTGAGCCGTCGAGGGAGATCTTCATAAGGTGGTTGAACTCCTTGGTGATCGTACCCTTGGGACCCTTTACTGTAACAACAGGACCGTCGATTTTTACCTCAACACCTGCGGGAACAGCAATAGGCAGTTTACCAATTCTAGACATATTACTATTCCTCCTATTACCAGATGAAAGCAAGGACTTCGCCGCCGACATTCAGCTCGCGAGCCTTCTTGTCGGTCATAATGCCCTTGGAGGTGGATACTATTGCAATACCCAGACCCTTCATTACCTTAGGCATATCCTTGCAGTTTGAGTAAATTCTCAGACCGGGCTTGGAAACGCGGCGGAGACCGGTTATTACCTGTGCCCTTGTGTCTGTGTACTTGAGTGTTACTCTGATGACGCCCTGCTTGTTATCATCAATTACCTTAAAGGACTTGATGTAACCCTCATCAAGAAGGATCTGAGCGATCTGCTTCTTCATGTTGGAAGCGGGGATGTCAACAGATGCGTGCTTTGCAGAGTTTGCATTACGGATTCTCGTGAGCATATCTGCGATCGTGTCAGTAATCTGCATTCATTTACCTCCTATACGAAAGCCGTTACGGACTCCAGTTCGTCCGTCGTACTGTCATGATTTGCCCTTTCGGGCTGTATTTGAGCCGAGCTTTAATTCGTATGAAAAACCCGCCCGGCGAGGGAACAGATTATCGGGGAGCTGCTGTTTCGACGTTCCTGAAGCGGGGAATTACCAGCTTGCCTTCTTTACGCCGGGAAGCTGACCCTTGTAAGCAAGCTCTCTGAAGCAAATTCTGCAAATGCCGAACTTGCGCAGGTACGCGTGAGGTCTGCCGCAGAGCTTGCATCTGTTGTAAGCTCTGGTGGAGAACTTCGGCGTTCTCTGCTGCTTAGCGATCATAGACTTTTTTGCCATAACTTATTCCTGCGTCCTTTCTATCACTTCTCGAAGGGAGCGCCCATAAGGCTGAGCAGCTCTCTTGCTTCTTCGTCCGTCTTAGCGGTCGTGATAAAGTTGATATCCATGCCGCGTACAGCCTCTACCTTATCGAACTCGATCTCGGGGAAGATGAGCTGCTCCTTCAGACCGAAGGAATAGTTGCCTCTTCCGTCGAAAGAGTTGGGGTTGATGCCTCTGAAGTCGCGTACACGGGGGAGAGCGACGTTGAAAAGTCTGTCGAGGAACTCGTACATGATATCGCCGCGAAGCGTTACCTTTACGCCGATTATCTGTCCCTCTCTGAGCTTGAAGTTAGCTACAGACTTCTTGGAACGGCACGCAACAGGCTTCTGACCTGTGATCTGTGCAAGCTCGCCCATAACGGTCTCGATTATCTTTGCGTTCTCCTTCGCCTCGCCGCAGCCAACATTGACTACGATCTTGTCAAGCTTCGGGGTCTGCATAACAGACTTGTAGCCGAACTTCTTGAAAAGGGCGGGAGCAACGGTTTCCTTGTAGAAATCCTTCATTCTAGCCATTGTGATTAACTCCTATCTGACAGCCGGATTTTAATGCGCAGCACATAAGCTGTGCACTGCTTATATCCGACCTATCTCGGCTTTATCAATACTTGAGCTCTGCGCCGCAGTGCTTGCAGACTCTTATCTTCTTGCCGTCCTCGATCTTGTGAGCGACTCTCGTGGTCTTGTCGCACTTGGGGCAAACGAGCATTACCTTGGACGCGTACATAGCGCCCTCTGCCTCGATTCTGCCGCCGAGCTGACCCTGCGCCCTGGGCTTAACATGCTTTGTTACCTTGTTTACGCCCTCTACGATGACCTTGTTTTCCTTTGCGGATACGCTGACAACCTTGCCCTGCTTGCCCTTTTCCGCGCCGCTGATCACCTGTACTTTATCGCCTGTTTTAACGTTTAAGCTATTCATACGGTCGGCCTCCTTACAGTACCTCAGGAGCGAGCGACAGGATCTTCATGAAGTCCTTGTCACGCAGCTCTCTGGCAACCGGCCCAAAAATACGAGTTCCCTTCGGATTTTTGTCCTCTTTGATGATAACCGCTGCATTCTCGTCGAAGCGGATATAAGTTCCGTCGTCGCGGCGAAGACCCTTTGCGGAACGAACAACAACGCACTTTACAACGTCGCCCTTCTTAACAACGCCGCCGGGTGTTGCCTTCTTAACGGAAGCTATGATTACGTCACCGATGTTTGCATATCTTCTGCGGGTACCGCCCAGCACTCTGATACACATAAGCTCCTTTGCGCCTGTATTGTCGGCAACCTTAAGCAATGTCTGCATCTGAATCATGACTTTGCTACTCCTTTCGTAATTTTACAAAATATAATTGCCGCCAGATTACTTAGCGCGCTCGATAACGTTCACAAGACGCCATCTCTTCTGCTTGGAGAGGGGACGGGTCTCCATGATCTCAACTCTGTCGCCAATACCGCAGGTGTTGTTCTCATCGTGAGCCTTGAGCCTGATGGTGCGCTTTACGATCTTCTTGTAAAGAGGATGACGAACATTGTCCTCGATAGCAACAACTATGGTCTTGTCCATCTTATTGCTGACTACCTTGCCGATTCTTGTTTTTCTCAGAGATCTTTCCATGTTTAGTTCTTATCCTCCTTCCTCAATCGTTGGACGCGAGCTGACGCTGGCGCTGAATGGTCTTGATACGGGCGATGTCCTTCTTGACAGCCTTAATTCTGGTGGGGTTGTCGAGCTGATTTACTGCAAGCTGGAAGCGCATATTGAAAAGCTCCTGCTTCAACTCGGCGAGCTTAGTGTCAAGCTCAGTTTCCGAAAGATATTTAATTTCCGAAGCCTTCATTAAGACTCACCTCCGTCTTCCTTCTTTACAAACTTGCACTTGATGGGGAGCTTGTGCATTGCAAGACGCATCGCCTCGCGTGCGGTTTCCTCGGATACGCCTGCTATCTCAAACATAACGCGTCCGGGCTTTACAACAGCTACCCAGTATTCAGGGGAACCCTTACCGGAACCCATACGAGTACCAAGCGGCTTTGTCGTAACGGGCTTGTCGGGGAATATCTTTATCCATACCTGACCGCCACGCTTGATGTAACGGGTCATTGCGATACGGGCAGCCTCGATCTGGTTGGACTTTATCCAAGCAGCCTCGAGAGCCTGCAGGCCATACTGACCATTGGATACCGTATTGCCTCTAGTAGCTACGCCTGAACGGCGGCCTCTCTGTACTCTTCTGTACTTTACTCTCTTAGGAAGCAGCATCAGTCGTTACCTCCTTCTTTTCTGGCTTCTCTGGGTCTGCGGGGGCGGCGGTCATCGCGGCCTCTGCCTGCGCCGTTTCTGTCGTTGCGGCGGCGGTCGGTTCTTTCGGTTCTCTGTGCGGGGATCTCGCCCTTAAGCACTTCGCCCTTGTAGATCCATACCTTAACGCCGATAACGCCGTAAGTTGTGTTTGCTCTTGCTACGCCGTAGTCGATGTCGGCACGCAGAGTCTGAAGCGGGATAGTACCCTCGTGATAGCTCTCGCTGCGGGCGATTTCCGCACCGCCAAGACGACCTGCTACCATGGTCTTGATACCCTTAGCGCCGCTCTTCATGGTTCTGCCGATAACGCCCTTCATAGCGCGTCTGAAGGAAACGCGTCCTTCAAGCTGCTGAGCGATGTTCTCTGCAACGAGCTGAGCGTTCATGTCGGGGTTCTTTACCTCGATGATCTTGATGTCAACTCTCTTGCCGGTGAACTTCTCCATCTCAGCCTTGAGCTTGTCTACCTCTGCACCCTTAGCGCCGATTACCATGCCGGGCTTTGCGCAAGCGATGCCGATAGTTACCTTATCGCCGGTTCTCTCTATTTCGATAGAGGGAACACCAGCCTTGTAAAGCTTCTTTTTAAGAAGCTCGCGAATCTTGTAGTCCTCAACGAGCGTGTCACCATAGGTAGCCTTGCCCGCATACCAGCGGGAGTCCCAATCCTTGATAACGCCTACTCTAAGACCGTGGGGATTGACCTTCTGTCCCATTGTTGTTCTCCTCTCTTATTCAGCTTCTTTTACAACCAGCGTGATGTTGGAAGTTCTCTTGAGAATCCTGTGAGCACGTCCGTGATCCTTCGGTCTGATGCGCTTGAGTGTAACGCCCGCGCCTACGAAGCACTCGGAAACGTAAAGACGGCTCGTATCCATGCTGTGGTTGTTCTCCGCATTGGCAACTGCGGACTTAAGCAGCTTTGCAAGAGGCTCGCAAGCGGACTTAGGTGTGTTCTTGAGTATCGCCATTGCGATATCTACAGGCTTGTTTCTGATGAGGTCGAGAACGATGCCGACCTTTCTCGGAGAAATACGAACCTGTCTGAGTTCAGCTCTAGCTTCCATTATTTCTCCTCCTTACTTCTTGCCTGTGGTCTTGCTGCCTGCATGACCCTTGAAGGTTCTTGTGGGAGCAAATTCGCCCAGCTTGTGACCTACCATGTCCTCTGTAACATATACAGGAACGTGCTTTCTGCCATCGTGAACGGCAAAGGTGTGACCTACGAAGTCGGGGAATATTGTAGAAGAACGGCTCCAAGTCTTGAGTACCTTCTTCTCGCCTGCTTCGTTCATCGCAAGCACTCTCTTCATGAGGGCTTCCTGGACGAAAGGTCCTTTTTTAACGCTTCTTCCCATGTCGGTAATTCCTTTCAGTTTAGCTGCAAGTTAATGAGCAGCGGCAGCCGCGTTCGCGTTTTACGCACAACTTTAATCATGATGTGCAACGCTGTTCTTATTAACAGCAACTTTAGGTTGATTTTTCTTATTGTATCAAGGGTTCTCGGCTTACTTGCCGTTTCTCCTCTTGACGATGAACTTGTTGGACGCCTTCTTGGTAGAACGTGTCTTATAACCGAGAGCGGGCTTGCCCCACGGAGTTACAGGGCCGGGACGGCCAACAGGGGACTTACCCTCACCACCGCCGTGCGGGTGGTCGTTCGGGTTCATTACGGAACCGCGAACCGTGGGTCTGATACCGAGGTGGCGGGTCTTACCTGCCTTACCGCGGTTTACGTTCTCGTGGTCGAGGTTGGAAACAACGCCGATAGACGCAATGCAGTCAGCGGATACGTTTCTCAGCTCGCCGCTGGGGAGGCGGATAAGCGCGTAGCCGTTCTCCTTAGCCATGAGCTGCGCCATGTTGCCTGCGGAACGAACGAGCTGTGCGCCCTTGCCGGGGTGAAGCTCAATGTTGTGAATAACCGTACCAACGGGGATATCCTTGAGCTGAAGCGCGTTGCCGGGCTTGATATCTGCGTCCTTGCCCGCGCTTACCTTATCGCCGACCTTAAGTCCGTCGGGAGCGATGATGTATCTCTTCTCGCCGTCCTCATACTGAACCAGCGCGATGAACGCGGAACGGTTGGGATCGTACTCGAGGGAAAGCACCGTAGCGCTCATGCCCTGCTTGTTTCTCTTGAAGTCGATAACGCGGTACTTCTTTCTGTTGCCGCCGCCGATGTGTCTGACGGTGATGCGGCCGTAGCTGTTTCTGCCTGCGGTCTTCTTAACAGGCTCCAGAAGGCTCTTTTCGGGAGCGACCTTGGATAAGCAGCTGTAATCAGTAACTGTCATGCCGCGACGGCCGTTATTGACAGGCTTATAAGCTTTTATAGCCATTTCGTTTCACTCCTTACTTAAATCATTCCGTCAAAGAACTCGATGGTCTTGGAGTCCTTTGCAAGGGTAACGATAGCCTTCTTCCAGTCGGAAGTGTAGCCCTCGCTTCTGCCCATTCTCTTCTTTCTGCCGCGGACGCTCACGGTGTTAACCTTTGCGACCTTGGTTCCCTTGAAGAGGCTCTCTACTGCCTTAGCGATTTCAACCTTGTTTGCAGACTTAGCAACCTTGAAGGTGTACTTGCCCGCTGCGAGGCACTCCATGCTATGCTCTGTGATAATGGGCTTGATGATGATGTCCTGAGCTGTCTTTGTCATTATGCGTACACCTCCTCAAGCTTCTCCACAGCACCCTTTACTACAACAAACTTGTTGCAGTTGAGTATATCGTATACGCAAAGGGAGTTGGACTGTGCGGTCTTAACGCCCTCGAGGTTAGCTGCGGACTTGATTACCTTGGTATCTACGCTGTCAAGAACGATGAGGGTCTTCTTTTCCGCACCGATAGCCTTGAGCATAGCTGCCATTGTCTTGGTCTTGAATTCGTCGGTCTTGATTGCGTCTACAACGATCATCTCGTTTGCTGCAACCTTGCTCGAAAGAGCGGACAGCATAGCAAGTCTCTTAACCTGCTTGTTGAGAGTGAATCTGTAGGAACGGGGCTTCGGGCCGAGCGCGATGCCTCCGTGACGCCACTGGGGAGCTCTTGTGGAGCCCTGTCTTGCGTGGCCTGTGCCCTTCTGTCTCCACGGCTTCCTGCCGCCGCCGCTTACTTCTGTTCTGGTAAGCGTGGACTGTGTGCCCTGGCGCTGATTTGCCAGATAGTTCACAACAGCGGAGTGCATAGCGGTCTCGTTCGGCTCAATGCCGAAAACTGCGTCGTTCAGTTCAAGCTCGGAAACAACGTTGCCCGCCATATCTACTACGTTTATCTTTGACATGATGGTTGTCCTCCCCTCTTACGCTTTAACTGCGTCGCAGATGGTAACTACGCCGCCCTTAGGCCCGGGAACAGCACCCTTGACAGCGATAAGGTTGTTGTCTGCGTCAACCTTAACAACTACAAGATTCTGAACCGTAACATTCTCTGCGCCCATGTGACCGGCCATGCCCTTGCCCTTGAAGATTCTCGAGGGGCTGGAGCATGCGCCCATAGAGCCTGCCTGTCTTGCGACAGGACCGGAACCGTGGGTCTCCTTGAGTCTGTGCTGGTTGTGACGCTTGATAGCGCCGGTAAAGCCCTTGCCCTTGCTTACGCCCGCAACGTCGATAACGTCGCCCTCGGCGAAAACGTCAGCCTTTACGATGTCGCCCACGTTCACAGCGGACATATCGTCAAGGCGGAACTCCTTAAGGGTCTTCTTGAAAGCAACGTCATTCTTCTTGAAATGACCCTGCTCAGGCTTGTTGACGTGCTTGGGAGATACGTCGCCAAAGCCCATCTGTACAGCCTCGTAGCCGTCGTTCTCTGTGGTCTTCTTCTGAACCACAACGCAGGGACCCGCTTCGATTACGGTAACGGGAACGACCTTGCCTGCTTCGTCGAAGATCTGCGTCATGCCGATCTTCCTGCCGATAATACCCTTTGTCATTTCGGCTTCCTCCTTAAATTGGTTATTGGTCGGTTTCACCCGACATGACCATGCGCCCTTATGAGCGCGTGGTTAGTGGTTGGACTTGCGCCCAACATAACTCCAAGGAATCTATTTTAGATATCCATTGAAATTTCTACGCCTGCGGGAAGCTCAAGATTCTGAAGAGCTTCAACCGTCTTCTGAGAAGGACGGATAACGTCGATAAGGCGCTTGTGAGTTCTGAGCTCGAACTGCTCGCGGGAATCCTTATACTTGTGAACCGCTCTCAGTATGGTTACGATCTCCTTGTCGGTGGGCAGCGGGATAGGACCTGCTACTCTTGCGCCGCTGCGCTTTGCAGCGTCAACAATCTTTGCTGCGGCAGCGTCTACAACGCTGTGTTCGTAACCCTTGACCTTGATTCTTACTTTCTCGTTAGATGCCATTGATTTTTCAACCCTTTCTCTGATTTGTGTACGGCGAAAGCCTATTTGAAAAATCCACTGTACCGTGTGTTTCTTTTTTATCGCCCACAGCCGTTAGTTATCTGAGCCTCTCAGACACTTTAACGCCTGCAAACGCGGAGAAACTCACGTTTTCTGTTGAATCTTCTCCGCCCGATTTGAAATCGGACATACTCCGTCGAAATTCCCGCGGAAACCGCGCAACCTCCGACATCATCGCCTTGCCTCAGCTTATACAGCGGCATATCATGTACAGCCGCCAACATCTATTTTAACATATTGAACGTATTTTTTCAATAGATGAGCGAAAACATTCCCGATAAACCGCAGAGAATTTTTCGCGTTTTTAAGCACACTTTTTAGCCATTTTGCACAATACTCCAATGCTTTGCATTCAGCACGTGTCATATACTATTATAATATAAGCCGGGCAGGGGAGTCACCCTGAAAACCCCATGATCGCCCCCGCGATAGCCTCCGCCCAGAGCGCCGCCTTGCAGTCAATATCGCTTGCCGTGACCATAAAGCCGTCGTCGCCCCGCGCTTTCGTTACGCCCGAAAGCTCCGCCGCCATAGGCACGCCGAGAGCCACCACGGGCACGCCCACGGTTCGCTCTGAAAGCTCCTGCCGCCGCCCGCCGACCCCCGACGCGGGCGCTATACCCGCGTTGGTAAGCTGAACCGAGCGCGCAATGCGGCGCGGCTCCCCGCACGAAAGCGCGTCTATAGCGATAACGCAGTCTGCACCTATCTCCCGTGCCGCCGCACGGACAAGCGCCGCCGTTTCAACACCCGTGCGCGCGGCGACGTCCGTTTCCACCGCCGCAATGGAATACCGCCTGCCGTTCTGCGGCATGATATTCCGCACGGCAAGCGCCCCGAGCGAGTCGCAAACCACATCGGGGTTGCCGAGCCCCGCCGCAAAAAGCCGCCCGCTCGGCGGGACAAGCTGTGCAAGCGCCGCCCGCAGGACCGCGTGAAGCCCGCGCGCGTCCGGAGCGCACTCCAGCGTGATGTAGCGCCCCTGCGGCTTGCCCACAAGCGCAGCGGTGCGCTTCGACAGGCGCACGTCCGTTACCGCAACGTCCCCGAGAGTGCGCGTGCGCGCGGCGCCCCCTACGGAAAACTGGCGCGCCGCTTCGGTTATAAGGTCAGTTCTGTACATAAATCCTCCCGCTCTTTTTTCGGGTATTATTCCCACGGCGCGCATAAATATGCAGAAACGCCCCCCTCGGTATTCCAAGGGGGGCGCGGTTATTCAGCGTTCCATCATGCCGCTAAGCGGCACTCCGCGTCAGCACGCACATCTCGCGAAAACGTGCGGCAGACTCTGCCTGACTTATTCCGAAAGGAATTAGCCGAGGAGCTGGAGAATGGACTGAGGCTGCTGATTTGCCTGAGCCAGCATGGACTGAGCTGCCTGCTGAAGAATGTTGTACTTGGTGTAAGTCATCATCTCAGAAGCCATATCAGTATCACGGATGGAGGACTCAGCCTCGGTCAGGTTGGTGGAAGTGGTGGTCAGGTTGTCGATCTTGTGCTCGAGACGGTTCTGTGTAGCACCGAATGTAGCGCGAACCATCGAAACCTTGTTGATTGCGTTGTCGATCTGGTCGATAGCAGCGTTAGCGTCCTTCTGGGTTGCGAGGGACAGGTTAGCGGTGTTAAGACCGTCTGCTCTCGAAGAAACGTTCAGGTTGGACTTGAGCTCGCCCATGCCGTCGGTCGTGTACTCGAACGAGAAGTCAACGGAATCCTTTGTACGAGCGCCGGTCTGGAGAACCAGGTGGTCGGTGTAGGTAAGAGGAGCGGTTGCAGCGTCGTTGGAGTTAGCCTTGGATACGTTGCCGGTCTTAGCTACTTCTACAGAAGGCTTTGCGCCGTTGTCGTAAGAGTAGTTCTCAAAGCCGAGCTTGTACTGGATAGTACCGGCAGAGCCGTCCTTCTTGGCATTTGCAGCCTGATCTGTTGCAGTCAGGGTGATAAGGTCAGCAGTAGTAGCGTCGCCGATCTTGATAACATTCTTTGCAGAAAGGTCAAGCGTGTACTCGGTGTTGCCTATTGTAACCTTATTGTCTGCAGCCGTACCGCTGATAACAGTGCCGTTGTTAAGGGTAATCTTCATGTTGCCCGCAGCATTGGCAGCAGTGGAATCATAAGTAACCTCTACAGTAGCGCCGTCAAGTTCCTTGAGCAGGGAATTAAGATCCTCTGTCATAAGAGCGTTTGTTACCTTGCTTGCAACAGTCAGGTTTGCGTTCTCAAGCTTAACAGCAGCAGCGGAAGTACCCTGTGTGAAGTTGGTAGAATCGGAAATCGTTGCGCCCTGATTTGTAGGAGCAGAGATACCGGTTGCAGGGTTTTTGAAGGTAAGGGTGATGGTGTCACCATTGCCAAGCTTAGTCTGATCAAGAACTACGTTTGAAACGTCTACGCCGCCAATCTGAACGCCAAAGCCGCCGTTGTTGGTCTTAACAGCAGTTACCTTGTTCTTGTCTGCGCCATCAGACGCGTTGATGCAGGTCCACTGGCTTGTAGCCTTATCGAACTTGAAAGTGATATCTACGGAGTCAGGACCATAGGTGTCAGGCTGACCGGCGGTTCTTGTCCATGTGGCGTTAAGAGCCTTCCAAGCATCATTTGCTATATCAGTATCATCCCACTTCTGACCGTCAAGAACGTTTACGTCGCCCTTGCTGAGCTTGGAAGCTGCCTTGGAGCCGTCAACATAGTCGAACTGACCGTTAACAGCCTTGGTGCCGTCAGCCATCTGGCCGCCGTTGAGCATTACAGTACCATTGAAGTCGGTATCTGCAATCTGGTTGAGCTCGTCGTTGAGCTGGTTGAACTCGAGCTGGATAGCGTCGCGGTCAACTTCGTTCTGGTATGTACCGTTAGCGGACTCGGAAGCAAGCTCCTTCATTCTCTGAAGAATGGAGTGGGATTCCTGAAGAGCACCCTCGTAGGTCTGGATCATGTTGATGCCGTCCTGAGAGTTGCGAACTGCCTGGTTAAGACCGCGGATCTGGCTTCTCATCTTCTCAGATATTGCAAGACCTGCTGCGTCGTCGCCTGCGCGGTTGATTCTGTAGCCGGAAGAAAGCTTCTCAGAAGACTTCTTAAGACCTGCTACGTTAGTGTTGAGCTTGTTGTACGCGGAAAGCGCGTTTAAGTTGTGCTGTACTACCATTCCCATAGTAATATCCTCCTTGAATTTTTACGCGCTCCGTATATTCGGAATCATTCCTGCGGAGCGGTTGGTTAAAAGTAATAGGCTTCCTCACTGCCCTTTATATGTACACTCAAGGACTGCGGGGAAATTCAGCTTTTCAGCTATCACGTATATTATATCGGCAGCGAAATCCGAAACTTTAGCGTTTTCTCAAAAAATATTGAAAATTTTTTTAATTTTTTGTGTATATTTTGACTTATTGAGCAAAACAGCATTTTCTGAAGGTTGTCCGGCGCGGGGCGCGCCCTTTTGCAAGGCTGAAAGACATCAGCATACGGCATTTACTTACATAAATGTCTGCTTCAGGTAATACGGGCGCAAAAAAGCGGAGCCCGCCGAAAAGGCAGACCCCGCCGGAGCTTTATATCGGTTATGCCCTCAGTTTGTCGAGCTGTTCCTTAAGCATTCTCGCCATGCTGTTAAGCTCCTCGCACGAAGCCGCGGATTCCTCTGCGGTAGCGGAGTTCTGCTGTACAACGTTGGAAATCTGCTCTATACCCGTTGTTACCTGCTTTACAGCCTCTGCCTGCTGAATGGAAGCGCTCGAAATCTGCGCAATGATATCGTTTGTCTGCAGGGAGATGTCCTTTACCGCCTTCATTGTTTCTGCGGTGTTGTTCGCTATCTCCGCGCCGTTGTTTACCGCCTCTATCGAAGCGTTGATAAGGGCGTTTGTGTTGCTTGCAGCCTCCGCGGACTTTGCAGCGAGGTTTCTTACCTCGTCCGCAACTACCGCGAAGCCCTTGCCCGCGTCGCCCGCACGCGCAGCCTCGATAGCCGCGTTAAGCGCAAGTATGTTCGTCTGGAACGCTATATCCTCTATAGTCTTGATTATCTCGCTTATCTTTGTGGACTGCTCCTCGATGTTCTTCATCGCGTCCAGCATATTCGCAATTTCTGCGTCCTGTCTTTCTATCTTGACCTCGGTTTCAGCGGAAAGCTCGCTTGCCTTCTTTGCGTGTTCAGCGTTTTTCTCAATGTGGTTCGAGATGTTCTGAATGGTGGAGGAAAGCTGGTCGATAGCCGTCGCCTGAGTGGTCGTGCCCTCCGCAAGCATCTGCGAGCCGTCTGCCATCTGCGCCGTGCCCGACATAACGCCGTCCGCAGAATTGTTTATGCCTACCATTACGCTGTGCAGGTTGTCGCGAATGCTCTCGAACGACTGGTTTATCTTGACAAAGTCGCCCACATACTCGATCGAAGGCTGCGCGGTGAAGTCGCCGCCCGCCATTGTGGACAGCACCGAAGAGATATCCCCGACATAGCTGTTGAGCGTGTGCTTGGTGTCCTCGATGCGGTGCGCAAGGTCGCCTATCTCGTTCTTCATGAACTTGAAGGTGGAGTCGGGCGCGCTGAGCTCGCCGCGGCTCATCTGCGCGGAAATCTTGCCCGCCTCGATAATGGGCTTGTCTATCATATGGCTCATTACGGTAAACATGGAGATATCTATGACAACAAGCACTATAAGCGCAACCACAACGGATATTATGATTATGTTGCGTATCATGGCGTCAGCCTCCGCAGAGGATATGCCCGCGAAGTAAGCGCCTATGTAATTGCCGCTTACGTCCTGCATGGGTTCGTACTGTACATAGTAGTTCTGCCCGAGTATATCAGCCATGCCCGTGTAACTCTGATGGCCGTCAATAACGGTCTTTTCAACGCTGCCCGCCATAGCCGTGCCGGTTGCGCGGTTGCCGTCGCTGTTGATAATGGTTGTTGCATAGCGCATGTTTCCGTTAAAGAGCGTAACCTCGCACTCAGTCTGCGTTTTTACCGTATCAAGGTAGCCTGTTTCGGTAAGCCTCATGCCGAATATCGCCGTGCCTATAACGCTGCCGCCCTGCGGGTCGATAGGCTCCGCCGCAACGAGGTAAAGCTCGCCGCCGTCGGAAAGAACGCCGCTTACCTTTTTGCCCGTAAGAAGCGCGGCAGGCGAGGTGATAGCGTAGCCGTCAGTTTTCCACACAACATTGCCCGAAGCGTCGAATATCGCCGAAAAATCGCTTTCGGTCTCCCTGTCGTCCTCGAATATACGGTCAAGTCCCGCAATGTCGCCGTTTATCGCCTTTTCAGCCGTGCCGCCAAGCTCGAGGGTCAGCAGCACATCGTTGCAGCGGTCAAGCTCGTTTTCCTCCGTGCTTTTAAGCACCGAGATACCCGTGAGGGCGCGCTGACCCATGATGTGGTCAACATTCCTGTTGGTAAGCACAATGGAAACGACGACAAGCACCGCCGTAAGCGCCACCAGAAAACCTGTGACAATAGTCATGAGCCTTGTAGATACCTTTGAAACCCGCATACGCATAAAAATGTTCCTTTACTGTCAGATTTGGGCTAGCCGCCCCTTGGCGTCCGCAGTTATACTTTTGGACAATATCATTATAGCAGAAATATACGGATACGTCAATCAGCAATGTAACTAAAATACAAGCAGAAAAAGGCTTTTTTCGCCAAAAATAACACACGCACAAAAAGGCGCGCAGGAAAATCTCCCGCGCGTCACTGACATATTATTCCTCTGAGGACAGAACCTCGTCCGCGCGCGTTACAAGCCCGTCTACGCGGTCGGTGATATCGCTCACGCCGCTCATTGCCGCGCTTATGTCGCCGCCCTTTTCAACGGTGCGCATTATATTGCCGTGCATTTTCTCGGACATTTTGTGGACGTCCGCCGTTTTCTGCGCTATGTCGTCAACAATGGCGTTTACCGTTTCAATATTGCTGAATACAAGCGCGTTGCTTGCCTCCGCCTCGGTAACTGCGCTCTGCGAATGCTCCGCGAGCGAGCGCACCTCTTCCGCAACGACCGCGAAGCCCTTGCCTGCTTCTCCTGCGCGCGCCGCCTCAATGCTTGCGTTTATCGCGAGAATATTTATCTGCCGCGCTATGTCGCTTATGCTGCGCGTCATGCGGGAGAAGCCCGTAACGCTCTCGTTTATCGAGCACATCGCGGTGCTGATGTTTCCGCTTGCGCTCTTAAGCTCGTCTATTACAGCGGTAAGGCGCGTTATCTGCTCCATGTTCACGCCGTTCATGCCCGTTATGCCGTCGGTAGCCTCCGTAACGGAGGAAACGCTGCCCGAAAGCTGCGATACCACCTCGCCGAGCTGCGCGGTGATGTCGCTTATCTCGCGGTTTGTTTCCTCAATGTGCCGGCGGTGAAGCTCTGCCCTGTGGAGATTGTACTGCGCGCAGGAATCCATCGTAGAGGTGCCCTTTACGATAGCCTCCGCCATTTTACGGCAGGTGGGGAAGCCGCAGGCGTGGCAGTTGTAGTTGCGCTCGGTGTGAGTGGTCTTGCCCATCTTCACCAGCATTTTCTCAATTTCTTCTGCCGATACATTTCTTGTGCTTACATTCTCGGGGACGTACTTGCGTACAAAATCCTCAAGATGCAGCTTCCTGTCGAAGTCAAGGAACTGCTTGTCCCGCTTCCTCAGGTCGAACTTTACGCGGTGGTGGCGGTTGTACTGCTCAATGCCGTTGAATATTCCGCTCATGCGGTATACCGACATCTGCTGCCCGATAGCGGGACCGCTTCCGCAGCCGTGCGCGCAGGAAAGCACGTCGAACACATCGGGTGCGTCGCGCTTGTCTATGTCCGCGTACATATCAAGGTCCGCGTACACGCTGTCAACGCCCTCGGAGGTTATTACCTTTATCGTCTTGTCCTCAAGCTCAAGGCACGCCTTAAGTCCGCCCGGACGGGGGTAAACAGCGCCCATTATGCCCTGCTGACCCGTAAATTCAAAGCTGCTGCGTTTTCCGCGCAGCGAAGCCACGCTCACACCCTCGCGCTCCATAAGCTCGCCCAGCCGCTCGAACGTCACGTTGTACTCGATAAGCCCCGTTTCGCGGAACTCGTCCTTTTTCGCTATGCAGGGGGAAAGCGCCGCAATGGCGTCTGTGTTACCCTGATACTTGCGCAGATACACCGCCGTGCAGAGCATGGGCGAATGAACAGGGGAGAGGTGCTTTAGCGCCTCGTGGCAGTATTTCTTTATGTAGTTCACAATGGCGGGGCAGGGCTGCGAAATGAGCTTTTCGCCCTTATGCTGCGCCAGATACCGCAGGTGCGCCCATGTGCAGATGTCCGCGCCAAGGGATACGTCGTATATTTTCGACGCGCCCTTGCCCTGTAAAATCTCCAGCACGCTGCGCCAGCAGCCGTCAAAAGACACCTTTATTGCGGGAGCTGCAATGATAGTAATTTTCTTGCCCGCGCACAGATCCTTCCAGAAGCGCTCGGTGTCGTCCTCAAAACTTCTTGCGCCGTGGCTGCACGCTCTGATGCAGGCGCCGCAGCGTATGCACTTGTCCTCTTTTACGTCGAAAACAAGCTTGCCGTTTTCATCATGTTTCCACCCGTTCGCTTCAAGCGTCGGACAGACGCGCACACAGCTGTTGCAGGCAACGCATTTTGACGCGTCAAATAAAATCATTTGTATTTCCTCCCGAAACTTGTCATTTCCTGTCTGTCAAATGGGTAAGAAAAGGACGCTGCGCCTTTTCGCACAGCGCCCTCAGGCCTTTTTTACTTTGCGTAGTCTACCGCGCGGCTCTCGCGAATAAGGTTTACCTTTATCTGACCGGGGTATTCCATTTCGCTTTCAATGCGCTTTGCTATATCCCTTGCAAGCACCTTCATATCGTCGTCGGAAATCTGCTCGGGCTTTATCATTATGCGCACCTCGCGGCCCGCCTGTATAGCGTAGGACTTCTCAACGCCGCTGTAGGAGCAGCATATCTCCTCAAGCTTTTCAAGGCGCTTGATGTAGTTTTCGTAGTTCTCGCTTCTCGCCGCGGGACGGGCTGCGCTTATAGCGTCCGCCGCCTGCACGAGCGCTGCGATGACTGTGCGGCACTCAACGTCGCCGTGGTGCGCCTCGATAGCGTGGATAACCTCGGGGCTTTCCTTGTACTTCTTACATACGTCAACGCCTATCTGCACGTGCGAGCCTTCAATCTCGTGGTCAAGCGCCTTGCCTATGTCGTGCAGTAGTCCTGCGCGCCTTGCAAGCGCTGCGTCAACGCCAAGCTCGCTTGCCATTATTCCCGCAAGGTGAGCCACCTCTATGGAGTGGTTGAGAACGTTCTGACGGTAGGAAGTGCGGTACTTGAGCCTGCCTATAAGGCGTACAAGCTCGTGGTTCAGCCCGTTCACGTTGGTTTCGAGAACGGCGCGCTCGCCCTCCTGCTTTATGCGCAGCTCAACCTCCCTGCGCGCCTTTTCAACGGTTTCCTCAATGCGCGCGGGGTGAATGCGCCCGTCCTGTATGAGCCTTTCAAGGGCAATGCGGGCGATCTCGCGCCTTACATGGTCAAAGCACGAAAGCGTTATCGCCTCGGGCGTGTCGTCGATGATAAGGTCAACGCCCGTGAGCGTTTCAAGCGCGCGGATGTTCCTGCCCTCTCTGCCGATTATGCGGCCTTTCATCTCGTCGTTCGGAATAGCGACAACGGATACTGCCGTTTCGGATACGGTGTCGGCAGCGAGCCTTGCTATTGCAAGGGATATGTACTGCCGCGCCTTTTCGTCGCACTCGTCCTTAAGGCGCTGCTCATACGCGGAAAGCCTGAGCGCTTTCTCATGGTTGAGCTCAGTGTCGAGCAGGCTCAGCAGGTGCTCTTTCGCCTGCTCTGCGGTAAAGCCCGATATCCTTTCGAGAATATCCATCTGGCTCGCCTTGAGCTGCTCCGCCTCCGCTATCTTCTCGTCCGCCTTCTTGTGCTTGTGCTGGAGCTGCTCCTCAAGCTTCTCCATCTTGTCGGTCTTTTTGTCGAGGTTTTCTTCCTTCTGCTGAATTCTTCTCTCCGAACGCGAAACCTCGCTTCTGCGTTCCTTCAGCTCGCGTTCGGCGTCGCTTTTCATGGACTGAATGTCCTTTTCGGCGTCGGTGCGAAGTTTGTAGATTTCTTCCTTAGCTTCTACAAGGGCTGTTTTCTTGAGTGCCGCCGCTTTTTCGCCTGCTTCTTCAACAATGCGCGCAGACTCTTTTTCAGCTGACTCAAACTGGGCTTCAGCCGTTTTTATGCGGTGACTTATACCCATTCTGAAGCAGACGAAGCCTGCAACAACAGCACCTACGAGGAGTGCGGCGATACCGATAAGCACAACCGCAATAACCGGGACCTCCATCGTGTGTTTTCCCTCCTTTGAAATCGGCGGGACAAATATAAAATTTTAGGAAAATCAAGGAACCGCCGCAAAAGGCGGGATTCCCTTAAATAATGTCGGGCGGAAAAGCGCTCCGCCGCGTAAATACCCCCATTATAACAAATCACAAAATCCGGCGCGGCGCGGCAAATCCGCGCCGCCCCTATTCAGCCGCCGTACGGCTTCTATTGCGAATCAAGGTATCAGCCGCAGACAGCGCAGCGCGCCGCCGCGGGGGCGCATAACACGCCCGTACAACAGTTCTCCCGAAGATTATATATTATTCCGCCACATAACGTAAATATATAATTGAAATATATAATAAACGCAGGCGTCTGCTCGGGCGGGGTCCGTGCCGCCGATACAGTATAGCCTTATTTTATTTTACATCATAATAACGAAATTGTCAAGGGAATATGAGATATTTTTTTACCAAATTGCACATATCAACCGTGAAATGGCGCTATCAGGAAAACAAGTCATGTTTGAGGCAAACGGCGCGCCGCTCACTCCCACGCGAGGGTCTGCGCGCTTTCGTCCGCCTGCGCGTTGTATGCGGGGTACTCGGGGCTGCCAAGCGAAACCTGCCATACGCCGCCCGCCGTGCCGTCGTCGTAAAGCTCCTCGTACCGCAGCGATAGTCCCTCGCACTCCTGCGGCGCAACGTAGTACAGCCACCCCGAAAGCGCGCCGCCCTCGGGTATCTCCGCGTCGTCGGGGTAGTCCTCAAAGCCGTAGCCGTTATCCTCGCCGCCCATGCTGAACGCCTGCTGCGGCTCCCCCTGCGCCCACACGATGTCAAAGTCGTAGCAGGACATGGGCAGGTCGTATTCGGTGAGGTTTTCGGTGTCTATGCTGACGGCAAGTATGTCGCAGCCGTCCTCGGCGCGGTATTCGCCTATAGAGGACAGGCGAACCGCCTCGTTCACCCTGAGCGCGAAAAACGCATTGTCCCGCTCCTCGCCTATGGCAAACTCGTATACCTGCGCGAGAGCTTCGGCGCTCGGCGCGGATATCTGCGTATTTTCGCGTGCCGCGCAGGAAGTAAGGCAGAGCGCCAGCGCCGCGAACGCCGCAGCTGTCTTTTTGTGCATTTTTATCCTCCTTTATATATCAGAACGCCCGCGCAGAAGCGCTGCGCGGGCGTGTTGTGTTATTGTTACTCAGACTTTTCCTCGGGCTTGCTGTGCTGCTCCTTTACCTTGTCGAGATTCTCCATTACAAGAATGTTCATCTCGAACGGCGTGAAAAGCTTAGCATAGGGCGTGCGGGGATTGAGCACCGCCGTTTTGCCCTTTATCGACTGAAAGAGCTTTACAGCGTTTAGCTTCATAACGTTGAGAGTCTTTCTCTCGGGCGTTACAAGCACGCTCATTTTCGCGGGCGACGTGAAGAACGGAACTACGTGGTGTCCCTTGTCGTCAGACATCATAAGAATGTTGAGAAGCCTTGCGCCGTTTGCGTCGGTCTTGTCGGACATCTGCGCCACTACGAATATATCCGCCGCCATAAGGTCGGGCAGAAGCTTGCTCCACTTTGCCTTGGTGGCGTCCTGATTCGCCTCGAGTATGCGCTCCTCAAGCGCCTTGTTCAAGCTGTTAAGCTGCTCGGGAGTGGGTGTGTTTGCCATATTACAGCCTTTCTACGGGTATGCCCGTGTCTTATCTTACCTTTTCCGCGTTCTCCTTAATTATCCTTGCGATAACGTCCTCAAGCGCGACTGCGCCGAGGTCTCCCTCCTTGCGGGAGCGCAGGGCAACGGTGTTGTCCTCTACCTCCTTGTCGCCGACAATGAAGAAGTAGGGTATCTTCTCAAGCTGCGCCTGGCGTATCTTGTAGCCTATCTTCTCGTTTCTGTTGTCAACGGAGGTGCGTATGCCCATGCTTTCAAGGCGTGCGGAAATGCTCTCGCCGTACTCCTTTGCGCGGTCGGTTATGGGCAGTATCCTTACCTGCTCGGGGCTCATCCAAAGCGGCAGAGCGCCCGCGTACTTTTCAAGCAGGTATGCAAGCGTTCTCTCAAAGCAGCCCAGCGACGTGCGGTGTATGATGTAGGGGTTCTTCTTCTGACCGTCTACGTCTACATACTCCATGCCAAAGCGCTTTGCAAGCAGCATATCTATCTGAATGGTTACAAGCGTATCCTCCTTGCCGAATACGTTCTTGTACTGAATGTCGAGCTTAGGACCGTAGAACGCCGCCTCGTCTATACCTATGGTATACTCTACGCCGAGGTCGTCGAGTATCTTCTTCATTGTAGCCTGCGCAAGCTCCCACTGCTCCGCCGTACCCTCGTACTTGTTATTGGGGTTCGCGGGGTCCCACTGCGAGAAGCGGAATGTGCAGTCCTCAAGAAGTCCTACCGTACCGAGCATATACTTTGCAAGCTCAAGGCAGTGGGCAAACTCCTCCTCAAGCTGCTCGGGGCGGAGGATATAGTGACCCTCGGAAATGGTGAACTGGCGAACACGGATAAGACCGTGCATTTCGCCGCTGTCCTCGTTTCTGAAGAGGGTGGAGGTTTCGGTAAGGCGCATGGGCAGGTCGCGGTAGCTGCGCTGCCTGTTAAGGAACACCTGATACTGGAACGGGCAGGTCATCGGGCGCAGCGCAAAGCACTCCTTCTCCTCGTCGTAGGGGTCGCCCATGATGAACATTCCGTCAAGGTAGTGGTCCCAGTGACCCGAAATCTTGTAGAACTCGCGCTTTGCGAAAAGCGGGGTCTTTGTCAGCATGCAGCCGCGCTTGTACTCCTCGTCCTCAACCCAGCGCTGGAGAATCTGCACCGTTCTTGCGCCCTTGGGCAGCAGCACCGGCAGACCCTGACCGATAACGTCAACGGTCGTGAAGTATTCAAGCTCCCTGCCTATCTTGTTGTGGTCGCGCTTCTTTGCGTCCTCAAGCGCCTCAAGGTGCGCGTTGAGCGCGTCCTTCGACGGGAACGCCGTGCCGTATATACGGGTGAGCATCTTGTTCTTCTCGCTGCCGCGCCAGTAAGCGCCTGTAACGGAGGTGAGCTTATATGCCTTTACGGGAGATGTGGACATAAGGTGCGGGCCTGCGCACAGGTCGGTAAACTCGCCCTGCCTGTAGAAGCTTATAGGCTCGCCCTTGTCGGCGTGCTCGCGGCAAAGCTCTACCTTGTACGGCTCGCCCTGCTCCTCAAGGTACTTTATAGCTTCCTCGGGGGACATGGTGAACTGCTCGAGCCTTATGCTCTCCTTGACTATCTTCTTCATTTCCGCTTCAAGCTTGGTAAGCGTTTCTGCGGTAAACGGCTCGGACGTGTCGAAATCATAATAGAACCCGTTGTCGATAGCGGGGCCTATAGCAAGCTTTGTGTCGGGGTAAAGGCGCTTTACCGCCTGCGCGAGAATGTGGCTTGCGGTGTGATTGAACGCTCTTTGTCCCTGCTCGGTTTCAAACGTGAGAAACTTTACGGTGCAGCCGTCGGTAAGGGCCGTGCGCAGGTCGCACACCTTGCCGTCGATTTCTGCGGCACAGGCGGTCTTTGCCTCGCCAAGCTCTCTCGCCGCGTCAAACGCGGACAGCGGAGCGTCAAACTCCTTTACTTCGCCGTTTTCAAGTGTTACCTTTATCATTACTGAACTTCCTTTCCTTGCAGAGCCCGACAAAAGCCCTGCCGTTCAATGATTTATTCACAGCAATGCGCTGTGTATCCTTTATTGTACTACTATTCCCTGAAAAAGTCAAGCAGTGAACGAAAAAAAGCGCGGCTCTGTGAAAAGAACCGCGCCGGTATATCAGAATGCAAAGTTTTCAGCAATTATTTCGGGCGTTTCCGTACCGCCCCGGAAAGCCGAATAGTCGTAAACGCGCAGGTCTACCGACTCTATCTGCGAGGTGTCTATGGGCTTTGTAAGCTCCATCTGGAATACCTCCACGCCGTCGTTTGTGTCGTAAGTGCCGCCGCGGCAGCCCGAAAGCGCCGTGCCGTCCTTAAAGTTAATGGTGAACTCAACGTCGTAGCAGTCGCCCTTTTCAAACTCCGAGGTATCCGTTTTGATAAAGCCGCGCAGGGCAAACGGCGAAACCTCGAGCCTTGTAAGGCGCGCGTCTATCTCATGGTCGGAAATAACCGTTATCCTCCTGTCGTAAACGCGCTCAACGTCCTGCGCGAATATGTCGAAGTCTATCGGTATCTCCATGCTTACGTCGGCTCTGAGCGACTCCTTGTCGAGCCACGGGCGGTCGTCCTTTACGCTGGCTGTGGGCAGCTCCCTGTAAAGCTCATGGAAGTCGAGCGCAAGAACCGCGTCCTGCCAGTCGTACTCGTCGAACGCGTTTATCTGGCAGTAATACGAGAACGTGCCGCCTTCCCTTGACATAAGCTCAACGCTGAAGCCGCTCACCATGCCGTAGGGCGCGCTGTCGTCCCTGTCGCTGCCATTGGGGGTGAGGTTCAGCTGCCAGTCACTCCAGCCGTCATTGGGCAGGTAGTCGTAGCCCTCGTCAAACACCGCGTCGATAAGCACATATGCAATGTGCCTGTCCGCGCATATCCCCTTAACGTGGAGCGAGTACCCGTCAAGGTCGAACCACTTGTCAAGCTGTTTGCCGCCCTTTGCAAAGTCGAAGTCCGCAGGCGTCTGATATACGCTCTGCGCGCTTTGCGCGTCTGTAGTATCATGCGCGCTTTCCGTATATGCCTGCTCGTAGTCCGCGCTGTTCGCAAAAACGCCGCCGAACGCCTTGTTGAAGTCCCAGCCGTTTACCGCGCCCACCGTGAGCGTTCCCGCAAGCGCTGCTGCCGCAACCGCCGCGGCAGCTATCCCTATGCGCCCCTTAGTTCTGTGTTTGGTGCTGCTCATATTTTCCGCCCTTTCTATAATGCTGCCGCAGACCTCTGCGCTGTCGGAAAGCGGCGTTACATCTGAAAAGGCGCGCCTTACTGCCTGCTTTATCTCAGTATCCATCGTGACCCTCCTCAGTCAGAAGCTCTGCGAGCTTTTTTCTCCCGCGTGAGAGCCTTGTCGTAACCGCCGTCGTCGTCTGCCCAAGCACTGCGGCTATCTCCCTCACCGAAAACTCCTCGTAATAGAACATATAAAGCGCCAGCCTGTACTTCTCGTCGAGCTGCATAAGCAGTGGGAGCGTGCCGTCCGCGCCTTTCGGTTCGCACGCGGCTATGTCCTGCGCCTGCTCGAGCGGCACGCACAGCCGCGTGCGTCCTGCGCGCAGAACGTTCTTCGCGCGGTTTACAGCCGTCCTTATAAGCCATGCGCGTATGTGGTCGCCGTCCCTGAACCGCTTGCCGCCGCGCACCTCGCACAGAAACGCCAGAAACGTGTCCTGCATGATGTCGTCCGCCTCCGCGCGGTTTTTGACATAACAGAATGCCGCGCGGAATACCGTGCCGCAGTAGCGTTCTATAAGCGCTGTCAGCTCCTGTTCGTCCATGCTGCTCCTCCGTCCTTATATGCTCTGAAAGGCCTTTCACTTACAACACAATCGGGAGTGCGGATTTGTCACAGCCCGCGCGGAAATTCCCACGCTTTTGCAAATTTCCGCCTGACGCGACATAATCCGACAGCATAGAGCCGCATTTTTATGCCCAATTGTGAAATTATTCTGATAATCCGCGCGCAGATATTGACTTTTACCTCGTCTTAATGTAAAATAGACCAAAGGAACACTGCTATTCGGAGGAAGGCTATGGCAAGACAGAAGCTGCTTTTCGTTTACAACCCATGCTCGGGCAAGGGCGGGATACTGCGCTCCCTGCCCGAGATAATATCCATATTCACTGCGGGCGGTTACGACGTTACCGCGCACCCCACCTCCTGCCGCCTTGACGGGCAGGAGTTCATCGCGCAGTACGGCGCGCAGTATGACCTTGTTGCGGCGTGCGGCGGCGACGGCACGCTTCACGAGCTTTTCAGAGGCATGGCGGAGCATTCTCCCGACATACGCTGCGGGTATATCCCCGCAGGCACAATGAACGACTTTGCCGCTTCGCTGCGCATTCCGCGCGTTATGCCAGACGCTGCGGACATGATAGTGCGCGGTAACTTCCGCAGGGTGGACGCAGGGCTTCTCAACGGCGAGCGCTTCGCGTATGTCGCGGCGTTCGGCGCGTTTACTGAGATAAGCTATTCCACCGACAGAAGCCTTAAGAGCGTGTTCGGGTCGTTCGCATATTTCCTTGAGGGAATGAAGCTCTTTGACCTCAACTACTTCTCCGAAAACACCCGCCGCCTTAAAATAACAAGCGGAAACGATGTTTACGAGGGCGACTTTGTTTTCGGCATGGCGGCGAACTCGCTATCAGTCGCGGGGCTTACTCGGCTGCTGCCCGCAGGCGCGGCAATGGACGACGGACTTCTCGACTGTCTTTTCATCAAAACGCCCAGAAATCTCGCCGACCTTGACCGTATACGCGCCGAGGTGCAGGGCGAGGCGGAATGCGGCACGAACGTGATAAGACTTCGCACAGGCTCTCTTACCGTTGAGAGCTTTGAGGAAATGGACTGGGACACCGACGGCGAGTACGGCGGCAGCTTTACGCGAGCGGAAATGTCCGTGCAGCCCTCTGCAATACTTATTGCAGCGCCCGCAGAATAACGCGATAACAACGCAAAATGCCCGTGGAGCGTTCGCTTCACGGGCATTTTTTCAGTTGTCCTCGAGATTTCTGAGCGCCTTTATCTCGTCGCGGTTTACCCTTATCTGCCCGTCGCGCAGCACCTTTACCTCGCTCTTGTTGATCGAAAGCGGAACGTCGGGCTTTTTGTCGAGCTTTACCTTAAGGATTCCCGTAAGCAGGTTTACCTCGTCAACCACGCCGCGGCCCTCGGGCGTTTCAACAAGCGCGCCCGCCTTAGGCGTTGTGCGCAGGAACTCCTCGTAGCAGTCCTGCTCGTACTTAAGGCAGCACATAAGCCTGCCGCACGTTCCCGAGATTTTTGTGGGATTGAGCGAAAGCGACTGCTCCTTAGCCATTTTAATGGACACGGGCTGGAACTCTCCGAGAAAGCTTGAGCAGCAGAACGGTCTGCCGCATATGCCAAGCCCGCCCAGCATTTTCGCCTCGTCGCGCACGCCTATCTGGCGCAGCTCTATCCTTGTGCGGTATATGCCCGCAAGGTCCTTTACAAGCTCGCGGAAGTCCACCCTGCCGTCGGACGTGAAATAGAAGAGTATCTTGCTGCCGTCAAACGTTACCTCTATCTCTATGGGCTTCATGTCTAGCTTGTGCTGCTCTATCTTCTCCGCAAAAACGCGCATTATCTCCTTTTCGCGCTTGCGGTTCTGCTCCAGCTGGCGCAGGTCCGCCTCGACAGCCTTGCGGAGAACATTCTTAAGCGGGGACACAAGCCCGCTCTCGGGAAACTGCCTGTTTGAAAGCACTATCTCGCCGCATTCAACGCCGCGCGCCGTTTCAACAATGGCTCTGTCGCCCTGCCTGAACGCAATGCCCGCAGGGGAGAAGTAGTAGACCTTTCCCACGTCCTTGAAGCGTATGCCGATAATCTCCACGGTGCGCACGGGCGCGTCGGGGTCGGCGGGAGCCGCAGGGCGCTTTAGCTGCTGCGCGGGACGGTCGCTCCGGTCGTACCGGTCGCTCCGGTCGTACCGGTCGCTCCGGTCGCGGCGGGGGTGGCGCTGCTCGGACTTTTCCGAATGCTCGGGGTGGCGCTGCTTGTCGCGCCTGTCCTGCGCCGCACGCCTTGCAGGCGCAGCAGGCTGCACAGACTGCGCGGGCGCATTCTGAGCCGCGCGCTCCTGCCCCTCCTGCGGCTTATTCTTGGGGGCTATCTTTTCAGTATAGTAATTATTATCCATGTTTCTCCTTAATATGTGGCTTTATCAGAACATCGCCGCAGAAAGCCGCGCTGCCGTAAGCGCAATATTCGGGTTGAACACCGCGCCGCCCATTATGTCAAATACCGCGTCAAGCATGGCAAGGATATGCCGCTCGTCGAACACCGCCGCTATCGCGCGCGCCTCTCCCGCAGCAAGGCCCTCCGCCGTGCCGCCGCAGCGCACCGAAAGCGCGTCGCGAAGAATATCAGAAAGCATCGCGGTAAGCTCTGCGAACTCCGTTCTCCCGCCGCGCGAGGTAAGCGCCGCGCAAAGCTCCAACCTGTCCATATGCGATATGGCGGCTGCAGCTCTCACAGCGGCGGCGGCACCCTCGTCCTGCACTCCGTCAAGCACGGCAAGGCACTTCCCTATGCTTGCGGGGCTTTGTCCCACTACCGCGCGCGCACGCGCCTCATTGCAGCCCCTGTCCCGCAGGAATCTCACGCACTCCTCGGCGGGTGCAGGCGGCACCTCGAACGCCGTCACCCTTGAAAGGATAGTGACAAGCACGTTTGAAGCGCTCTCGCAGGTGAATATGAACTTTACAAACGGCGCAGGCTCCTCTATTATCTTAAGAAGATGATTCTGCACCTTGTCGCTTACGCCGTCAAAGTCCTCGAACACATATATCTTTACCGCGCCGTTGTTGGGCAGCACTGCTATGTCCGAAAGCGCCGCGCGCACCGCTTCTATGCTGTACTTTCCCTCGCACGCGCGCTTTACAAGCTTAACGTCGGGGTGCGCGTCAGCCTCCGCCATGCGGCAGGCAGCGCACTCCCCGCAGGGGGGCGCGCCGCAGAGGAACAGCTGCGCCGCATATCGCGCCATGGTCTTTTTGCCGCAGCCCGCGCCGCCGCTGAAAAGCAGCGCATGGGACAGCCGCCCCCTTTTCGCCGCCGCGTCAAGACCTGCTTTAAGCGCGCTTTTTCCGTAAAGCTCCATTATACCTTCTCAAACCGCTCAACGTTCGTTACGAATATCGTAGCGCCGCCCACGGTCACCTCAACGGGAAAGCTTGTGTAGCTGCCTATGCCGTAGCTTGCGGAATTGGGCACAAACTGCTTTCTCCTGTGCGAATGCTTTTTTATAATGTCGATTATCTCGTCCAGCCTGTCGTCCTCAGAGCATATCATGAGCGTTGTGTTTCCCGCCATGAGAAACCCGCCCGAGGAAGAAAGCTTGGTAGCCTGAACGCCCTTTTTCGTGAGTGCAGACTGCACCGAATGGCTGTCGTCATTGTTGATTATCGCGTATATAAGCTTCATGTCCGTCCTCCTTTATGGGGATACTCTCTATATTATACAGCATTTCCGCCAAAAAATCAACGGCTTTTAGCGCTTTGCGCAAAAAAACGCTCTCCCGCGCATATAAACGGAAGAGCTTAATCCAACGCCCCATACGGAAACGCCGATACATTCTACGACATTGCTTCACAAGTGGGCGCAGATTGTGCCCCTGCGCTCACGGCGTGACGGCTTGCCGCCAAACCGAACATCGGTATTGACAATTTGATAATATTACTGAAAAGCGTCTTAATCAACTATTTCACTAACTTCAGCAACGCCCGCATACTTGCCCTCAAAGTGCAGCTCCACTTTTGACTTATCCGAGCCTGTTGCGTTACGAAAATATTGTTTAACATTGGCGACAGCTGACTCATCTGCGCAAATATGAATTCGGATAAGTGATTTTTCTTTCTTCACTATATATAAATAATACGTTTGCCCTTCAATACTGACAGAATAAATATTGCTTAAATGACAAAACCGCATTTTAGCGCCTTTGATTCTTTTTAACGATAAATCAACAGTCGGGACAATATAGTTATCATCTATATCGGTCGTGACGAAATTGCTCATACAATTACGCACACATATATATCCAACTGTTGAAGCCATAAGAAAAGGCACGCAAAACAACGCCATTATTACGGGGTCGAACAAAATAACTATCACGAGCAATACGACCCAGAAAAAAGCATTCCAGAACAAGGATATCGGGTTATAATTCAAGGATATCTTTGCTTTGCAATGTCCGCAGCGAAACGCATAACCGGGATTGAACAATTTCAGCAATTTGCCCTCGTTCAATACCAATCTCATGTCGTGCAGCAGCACGATCGAATACCGCTTGATATATGAATAATGCGTCAGGTCAGTTGTATACGGAGGCTTTGTTTTCTCATGATAGGAACTTTTTGGACATATTGTATATGGCGTCAATTTTGGAACAGACGAAAGATAATATTCAATCCCCTGAGAATTTACGCCAAATCTATAACCTAACATAGAACGATCAGGCGGAACAAGCGAACTTCTTCCGCAGCAGGGGCATACAAACTGCTTTATTCTCATTGATATCTCCCCTAATATCCACCGACAATCGTCCGCAAATTATGAGTATCGTTCACCGGAAGTAACGTTACCGCTTTGTCTTTGCATTATCCTTTGCGGTATCGTCCGCCGCCTCGTACTGCCGCTCAAGCTCCAGCTCGGGGTAGGGGTTGCCGTCCTTGTCATAGGCAATAGTCAGGTGATACGCAAGCACGCCGTTGTCAAAGCCCGTGAAGTCGAGCGGGTTGTCCGCCTCAACGCCGTAAGTGTAGATAAACGTGATAACGGGCGGCTGATTTTCATCGGTAGCGGTGAAAACCATGCGGAAGCTGTCGCATTCGCGGAACGCAAACGCCGCGCCCCTGTTTTCGTCGGTGATTATGGGATCGATTGTGCGGCGGCGCTCAACAAAGCCCTCCTCGCCGTTTTCTATCGCGGGGTAAACGTTCTGCGCGGCAAGAAACTGCGCGTTTGTCGCTGCGGCGGTAAGCCCCAAATCCTTGTACACATAGTCCGAGCTTATCGGATCGCCAAGGTCGGTTAAGCCGTTGTAAACAGAACCCGAAAGTATGTAAGTGGATACGTCCGCCTGAGTAAGCGTTACGCTGAAAACGGGCGCGTAGATTATATTCTGATACTGCGAGAGTATGTCTGTAAGCTCGGTGCTGCTGACGGTGCCGCTTTCGCTGTCGTTCATAGTGCGCACTATTTCAGAGAGCGTTTCGTTCGCGTTAAGGTCGGTGGTGTATACCCTGGTAACGCGCGCGGTTTCACCCTCGCCGTTCTTTATGTCGCCGCAGTAAACCATGTCGTGGGCGTTCAGCATAAGCACAAGATAAAGTATCAGAGCGCCCAGAAGCAGCGCTACAAGCAGGATTCCCAGAACAATTTTCATCGTTTTTCCTCTTTGTTACAGGCAGTATAGATTTGTGTCCCAGTCGGGGATATACCGGTGGTGACGCATATAGAGCGAGTATTTTCTGTTCATCTCATGCACCGCAAGCGGCAGGGTGAACATATCCTCATTGCGGTGGTAAAGCGCAACGTTAAGTTTCGGGCGGAACTGCTCTATCGTATGCCGCGTTCCCTCCAGCGCCTGAAGCTCGCTGCCCTCAACGTCGTACTTTATATATGTCGCCGCCGCGCCGTTAAGAATGGTGTCGGGGCGCAGCATCTTCACCTCGCGGAATCGCGCGGGATTTATGCCCAGCGTACCAACGGCAGGCACCGCGTGCGAGCTTCTTCCCGCGCGCAGGCTGAACATAACCGTCGTATCCTCGTTCCACGCGCCCGCGTTGTACGCCTCAAGCAGCGCGGAGCCTATCATATAGAGCCTGCGCAGCAGCTTTCGGTAGTTCTTGGGGTCCGGCTCCATTGCGTAGAGCTTTGTAAACTGCATTGAGGTTTCGTTCAGGAACTCCACCAGAGTATCGCCGTTGTACGCGCCAAGGTCCACATAGATTTCCTGCGCGCCTATTTCAAGCAGGTCGAATTTCTCCGCCGCAGGCGTTTCAACAGCGCGCAGCAGGTCTGTCCTGCCGCTCAGCTTATAGCGCACCACCGCCTCAAACACGCGTTTTGACTGTTCGTCGGCAAGCATTGAGTACACCTCTGAAAGCTCGCTGCGGTGCTCGCGGGCATAATCAAGGTCGAACAGGCCGCCGCCCGCCACGGGAACATTCGGCGCGTAAAGCTCGTGCCGCTGCGCTATGCCGTAAATGCGCTCCATGACCTCGGGCAGCTGCGTGCCGAAGCACACAAGGATAATAAACTCGTCCCCGTAAAGCTCCTCTATCTCCGAGAGTTTCTTCACGCGGTACCCAAGAAAGCTGTGCCCGCGCACAAACTCGTCGCTCGCCATTATATCCGCCACGGGAATGTCAAGCGCGTCAAGCACCGCCTTTATTTTCTCCGCGCCGTCGCCCATGCCGTAAAGCACTATGCGCTTTTTCGTCTGCCGCAGGTAGTCCCACAGGCAGCTGTCTATCTCGTCAAGAAAAAAACTCATGTATCCCTCAAATCCCGCAGGAACGCCTGTCAGAGCATTCTTATGCGCTTTGATTCCTTAACGCACTTCATAAACTGCTCGGATATCGCGTCGGCGGACAGGCAGTATTTCGCCGCCAGCGCGTCCACCTTGTCCCACGCGCCCTTTTCATAGCTGTATGCAAGCTCGTAAACGTCAGAGTAAAGCCCGCCGCTGCGCTTCAGCCCGTTCTTGATGTTCTCCGTTACGGGAAACTCCTCGAGCGCCTGCTCAAGCGCGCGCCGCCCGCCGTATGTCACCATGGACAGCAGCCCCATTAAATAGAACGCGTCGCCGTCCGCGGCAGCCTCGGGTATCATAAGCGCAAGGCTCTTGCAGAATTTCGCCGTAAGCACGGAAATGCGCATTATCTCAACGTTGTCGTTCATCGTCACGCGCTGCATTCCCATAAGGTACACCCACTCGCGCAGGTAATCAAGCCCCAGAATAACAAGCGCCTGATTTATGGAGGATACCCTGTTCCTCACGCCGAAATAAACCGAGTTTATAAGCCGCAGCAGACGCTGGCACATGGCGGTATCGCGCGAAATTACCTCCACAATATCGCTTATCTCAGGCTCGGGCTGGCTTACAAGCTGCATTATCTGCATGAAGTTAATCGGCAGGGGCGCCAGCGAATTCTTCGACATTATCGTGGGTCTTGCAAAATAATACCCCTGTGTGAACGTGCAGCCGAGCCGCTTTGCGTACTCGTACTCGTCCTGCGTTTCTATTTTCTCCGCAAGCATTATCTTGTTGCAGTAGCGGCAGACGTACGCGGTTTCCTCGATGGACTTCTGCGGCGTGCGGAAGTCTATCTTGACTATGTCGCCAAGCTGAAACAGCTCGCTGTAGGAATTGTCGTACTCGAAATCGTCAAGCGCAAGCGTGTAGCCGCGCTCTTTAAGGTCCTGGCACGCGGCAAGCATATCCTCGTCCATGATCTGGCTTTCAAGCACCTCAACAACAAGGATATCGGGGGATATCATCTTGGGCACGCCGCGTTTGAGCAGGTTGCCCGTAAAGTTTATAAAAGCCCTCGCGTTGCCGATTATCTCCCTTACGTCAAGCCCGAAAAAGGCGTTGGTGATAACGTCCGCGGTGGACTCGTCCCCGCCGACGCCGTCGTAGGCGTTCTTCTTGCCGTTGCTGCGATAAAGAAGCTCATACGCATAAACGCTGTTGTCCTCACCAAAAATAGGCTGACGCGCCATATAAACGTCCATGCTGCCACGCTCCTTTCTGTGTTCGCCATGCAGGCGCCGCTTTCAGCGGTTATTATTTATTATACAGTATTCCGCGCGTTTTTTCAACCCATGTCGGAAAATTTTGTTTATTCTCTCTTATTTATGTGCATTTTCACATTTACTAACTGTATTATATAAGAAAAGTTTACACAGAGTATTTATGACAATTCCGCATAATTATTTTCGTACGATTGTGCAAGATGGCGGAAAATATGCAGGCAAGCGTGCGGAAAAGGCGTTTGCCGTTAATTGTGCGGTGTTGCCTTAGAAATCAGGCATTACAGCACGTAATATTGCGCATGAAAAATATGCGCTTTTCAAATCCGACAAAATATGCTACACTATATTCGTTGACCGTGAAAGAGGAAAAACGGCAAAATGATAAAGTGAAAAAAGCGACAAAGGGCAAGGGTAAAGGGGTAAGAAAATGACATTAACAAACAAGCGCGGTATTGATATGCTGCACGGCAGGATAGCTCCCGCGATACTGCTGTTTACGCTCCCGATAGCGGCAAGCAGCATAATGCAGCAGCTTTTCAATTCCGCAGACACCGCCATTGCGGGCAAGTTCGGCACGCCCGACGCGCTCGCGGCGGTCGGCACAAACGGCGAGATCGTGGCGCTTATCGTCGGACTCTCCACGGGGCTTGCGGTGGGCGCTAACGTGCTTATCGCCCACTATATAGGCGCGCAGGAGCATAAGCGCATTCCCGCAGCGGTACATACGTCAATGCTGCTGTCGGTTATAATAGGGCTTGTTTTCGCGGTGGGCGGACAGTTTGCAGCGGGACCGCTTCTGCGGCTTATAAACACGCCCGAGGACATACTGCGCTCGGCGGAAAGCTACCTAAGAATATACCTTGCAGGCTCGCCGTTTCTGATGATATACGACTTTGGCGCGGCTGTGCTGCGCGCAAAGGGCGACAGCAGACGGCCGCTTGTCGCGCTCATGCTGTCGGGAGTTATAAACGTGCTGCTCAATCTTTTCTTCGTTATCGTGCTTAAACTGAGCGTTGTGGGCGTGGCTCTCGCTACGGACATCTCAACGGCGCTCAGCGCGGGCGCGGTGGTGTTCTGGCTTATGCGCGAGCAGGACGAATTCAGGCTGCACCCGCAAAAGCTCGCGCTTGACGCGCACGACCTTAAAAGAATACTCATTATCGGCATTCCCGCAGCTATACAGGACGCGGTATTCTGCGTTGCCAACATATTCATTCAGTCCGCGATAAACACCTTTGGCAGCAGCGCGGCGGCAGGCTCGGCGATCTCCATGAACCTTGAATATGTAGCGTACTATATAAATACGGCGTTCGGACAGGCGGCGACAACATTCACAAGCCAGAATTACGCTGCGGGCAATATAAAGCGGTGCAGGCGGATTTTCCGGGTGTGCTTTGCGCTTGCAATGGGCTTTGCGCTGTTTATGTGCGAGGGCTTTGTGCTGCTCAGAGAGCCTCTTTCGGGCGTGTTCTCGTCCGTCCCGGAGGAAATAGCCTACTCGTGCGAGAGAATGCTTGTTATACTGAGCTTTCAGCCGCTGTGCACTCTTTATGAAGTACCCGCTTGGACAATGCGCGGCCTCGGGCGCTCGACCCTGCCCGCGATGGAGATGATGTTCGGCATTTGCGGGGTGAGAATAGTGTGGCTGTTTACGGTGTTCAGGCATTTCGGCACGCTTAAGAGCCTTTACGCGGTGCTCCCCGCAACATGGGTCATTACGTCGGTGCTTGTCGGGGGAACGTTCGCGGTTATCTGGCGCAGAACGCTCTCGAAAAAGCGCGCGGATACCTCCGAGCAGATATGTGAACCAACAACGGCAGGCGCTTAACGCGCCTGCCGGAGTCTGTCGAAAAAGTCTTGCGACTTTTCCGACAGGAACATCCGCACTGCGCGCACGAATTGGCGGCTCGCCGCGT
>CAKSEE010000009.1 GCA_934446455.1 uncultured Oscillospiraceae bacterium
TCATTCAGAAAGTCCCTCTCCTCCTGAAGCCGCTTGTTTTCCTTGTTCAGCCGCTTTACCTCGCTTCGCAGCTGCCGGATCTCCTCCGCCGGGCTCATTGCGTTTTCGGGGGTTCGCTCCTCAATGTCCGGATCGCCGTTCTTTGCCGCCTGCACCCATCCGTACAGCGTTCCGTACGGTATCTTCAGTTCCTCGCCTGCTCGCTTTACTCCTGTTTCCGGTGCCGGCTTTACCGATCGCTCCTTGTAGCTCCTGTCGTATTTCTTTGCTTCTGACATGTCCTTCACCCTCCTGATTTTAGTATATCCTTTTGAGCGTCGGGGTTCAAGTTTTATTATACAGCATCATACCGTTACCACCCATATCAGAGCAAAAGCGGATTGTTGATACAATAGAAAAATCAAATATGTACTGCGATAAGCTATAAAAAAGGGCATACCCTCAAAAGCGAGAGTATGCCCTATGATGCAGCACGAAGTTAACCTAAAAAAGATTAAGAAAACTACTTGACAATCGGTGAAATTCGTGGTATAATACTTGGTAAAGAAGGAGGTGTCACTATGGCTTATACGAAATTTGGCGAATTTATGCGTATATTAAGAGTGAAACACCATGAGGTTATGGGCGATGTTGCTAAGCTGCTCGGTGTCTCAACACCATTCCTATCTGCTGTTGAGAACGGGAAAAAGAACGTTCCAACTGAATGGTTCGCTGTTATCGTGGAGCATTATGCTCTATCAGATAAGGAACAGGCTGAACTCAGAGATGCTATCGAAAACTCAAAAACACAGATAAAGCTGAATTTATCGGGTTCTTCTGCTTATCAACGGGACGCTGCACTGCAATTTGCCCGTTCTTTCGGGGAGATCGACGAAAGTACGGCTCAGAAAATCTTAGAACTTTTGAAAAGGAGCAACAACGACTAATGGATTATATTACTAAGCCTACCAGTAGAGCCACTTTAAGACGGTTCAGTAAGATCGTTAGGGCGATTTTCGGTTGTGAATCCGATGATGAGCCGTTTCCTGTCCTTCAGGCATTGGAAAAGCTGCCGAATATTGTTGATGATACAAATTATGAGATCGCTGATGACGGCGATTTGCCTGCCAATGTCTTTGCACAGTGCTTTCCCAAACCCGAAGGCGGTTTTGTGATACAGATCAAGGAAACCGTCTATAACGGCGCTTGCTATGATGACAATTATGCTTTCCTCTGTTTTATCTGTCATGAGATTTGCCATGTGCTTCTCTTTTGGATTGGTTTTACACCTGTATCTACCCGCGCATTCGGAGATACTGAGATTGAGCCGTTCAGGAGTGTGGAGTGGCAAGCAAAGGCTTTGACAGGCGAGGTAATGATTCCTTATGACGCTTCAAAGGGAATGACCTCAAAGGAAATCGTGGAGAAATACCATGTTACTAAGAAATCAGCCGACTACAGAGTAAAGCAGGATAAGAAGAAATGATGATTATACCGAAAGGCAGGGTGATTCCAATGGACAATTATCATGGCAAAGGAAAAACGCATTGACAAGTTGCCGGTAACAACAAGCCAATGCGCTTTAGGGTGTTATGATGTAATCATAACGGTTGCACGAATATTATATCATAACTCCCTCTCCTTTGTCAAGTGGCAGATTGTACGAATCTATTATCTGTTTTCCTGTTGACAGGAGAAAGGAGTAATTTTTTGAAGAAAAACAACAATTTAATACGGCTGCTCAATCTGAACTACCTTATGCTGACGAACAGAACGGTGTCCTGCGGTGGTATGGATTTGCCTGCTATCAACTGCAATGTATCGGTGCTTCCTGATTATATTGCTCTGTATAGCCAGACAAGTCTTTATCATAAGACAGAGCATACCGCCGTAGCATTCTTTCAGTTCGATGATGATTTTGACGGTAAATTCGGTCTGTATTGGGCTATTTACTACAATGTCGAGAAGCGCTTGGCATATTTCAAAGAGCGTTTCAAGGGCGTTAAGTATGTCATTATCCCTGACTTCTCGGAACTTGGTGATATTCACAAGATCGAGAATAATTATCGTTTGTTCAAAGGGCGAATTATCGGACTTTGGTTCATATTTGAGATTGGTGCGGTTGTGATACCGAACATTACTTTTCCTACTGAGGAAAGCGCAGACTTTGCTCTTGACGGATATGAGGAATGTTCTGTGGTGGCTATCAGTACCAAAGGTCACATGGACGATCCTGCTGAAAATCAGCGATTGAGAGCAAATATCCGCCTGACGGTCGATAAACTGCCTAAGATCAAAACTATTGTGGCTTATGATGTATGCGGCACAAACGACGCAACGCTTGATACATTCTCCTATGCTACCGAAAAGGGAATTGAGATCATTTTTCCCGATAATACCTTGAAAGAGCGTAATATGCTTTTGTATCAGGAAAGGCGTACTCCCCGAAAGGCGGTGGTGAAATGAACCACGGCAATTCGGGACTTGCACATGGTACAAGCGGTTCTCCGCAGCTCACTCTTGAAAATGGCGAGATGGCTGAAAAGGCAAATGAGCTTGCATTGAAAGAGTTAAAGAATACATCAGAGGTGTGGAAACATATTGAAGCCACTCAACTCAATTATGCAGGAACACCTATTCCAAGATCGTTCACTATTGATACACCAGCAGGAAAAATGTGGACACATGGAAATGCGACTGAGCATATGTATGAGGCTATGATTGCAACAAAGGCAACTGCTCCCAAATTACTGAATAGTAATCCACACCTGTACTCGCAGTTTATCTTATATGACTACTGGAAAACACTTGGAAAAGCTGTAAGTAATGGAATACAGTATGAGAAGATACAAACAATCGGTAGATGGGAGCTAATATTCTCAAAGCCTCGTAAGGAAGGTGATAAACCTGTAGTCAAGCATTCTAAGTTTTTAGGTTTGTAAGGAGGAAACAATTTATGAATATCGTATTTACACCGACTGACGGAATTACTTCACGTTTTATTCAAGAAGAATATATCCCTCTTACGGTTTCTTTTAATGATAAAGATTATGTAAAGCATATTGGCTTTTATTATGGAGATACAGATTTATGCGAATTTGGCATTGACCCTGAAACAAATGAGATCATCAAGTTTGTCCTTACCTGCTCAAGTCATTATGAATTCATAAATGATAAAATGACTGTAAAGAAAGGCGAAAATGGACTTATTAAACTGATGCTTCCGCCGAGAATTGACTGTTCTGATTTCAAGGTTTCTGTTTACAGCGATGGAGTGCATATATCTTTATCGAATACTACTTCTGACATTACTTATAGTTCAGGACATTTGGTTTTAAGAATTGATAATAATGAATGTATTTCAGATGTTTATATCATTGGTTTGACAAAATCTGATATAGACTTTATACAAAACGAACTGAGACTTGGGTAACGGCAAGAGCATTTATGAAAAGGCAAAACAGTATATGGCAATAACATGACAGAATGCTGTAAAAGAACTAAGCGTTCTTACAGGTCGGTGAATAAACGTAAACAAGCGGTCAACCTACGCAGGCTGACCGCTTATCTTTTTACCAATCAATAATACTGTCTACAATCTCACGCTGTTCCATGGCGGTCTTGCGGAGGTAAATGCGGGTAGTCTCAATGCTTTCATGCCTCATAAGATCGGCAAGAAAAGCAATATCGTTATTAAAATGCCTGACATAAACGCCGAATTTGACGCATCGGGAAAAGAAGTATATTCGGGCAACGGCGTTCGCATTTTGTCAAAGGGAATAGTTGAAAGCGGCTTGGATTACAGCAAGGATATGTATGCGCTCTTTATTGTCAAGAATTCAAATTCGGAAGAAATGACGATAGACGATGTATATAATACCCTTTCCGTAAACAGCTTTATGTGCGATTACTCGTTCCCGCACACCACTATAGAAGCGAACGGATATGCTATGCTTGAAATCACGCTGTGGGAGTCCTCGCTGGAGAAGAATAAGATTGCTAAGGCAAGCGACATCACCGAAATAGAGGTTAATGCGGAAATCAAGAACAGCAGCGGAGATAAGCTGGATTCCCCAACAATTAAAGCTCAGTATTAATATTGTAGTGTTTAGAACGTGAATATGTAAAAGGAGGCTTCAGCTATGTTTAAGAAACTCAAGTTCAGAGATGACCCTGCCGCATTGGAACGGCTTTCAAAGGATGCAAACGCCATTGAAGAATTTACCGATTCCCATCCCTACGAGCTCAGCGAAGAGGGTCACGAGGAACTGCGTAGCCTTTTAAAAGAGCGGGCAGCTGCTCTGTCCTATGCCACGGGTTTGAATATTCACTCATTATTTGATGATGAATAAGAACAAGCGTCCTCGCTGTGATAATAACAGTAAGGACGCTTGTTGGCTTCTCACGTCTTGTTTACATTTGGATTTGGATAGCTACACAAGGAAGAGCGGCGGGAAATTGTGTTCTCGACAGTTGAGAAGTATCAGAAATTCTCAGAAGCGATTATGGATAAGTCACTTTCATTCTACGCTTTTGAAATGCTGTATTGGTGCGGTATTAGAGATGGCAAACTGCCGGTGCTAATACCGATTGTCTTTGATTTCAAGACGAAAACAGTAACTATACCCGACTGATATGGCAAAAAAAGATAACAGCCGAGGATAGATGGGTGCGAGCTGAACGCTGAAATTACAAGGCTGAAAAGAAGGACAGAGGAGCAAGATAGGATCAACAATGCGCAAAACAGGAATTGAAAAGGCTCTTTACTTTGAAAGATAGGCTGCGTAAGACCGAAAGCGATTTTAACACCTTACAGCAGAAGTTCCAGAAGGGTATGGATTTTATCAAGTCTTTGGGATTGACGTAGAAGCTTCAGGAGTTTTTGAAAGCGAGGTCAGCTAAGCAGTATCGAAGATAATAGCAAAGCCGCACTCTTAGTCGGGTGCAGCTTTAAGCATTGGCTACAACATAAAAGCCACTTGCAACTACTTCATATCTTGATATTTCGGTATCAAAATGGTATCAAAGAGCAATTTGAAGCCTGTTAAACCGCATTGTTATGCGAAATTTCCGGAAGTGGCGATTATTCCCACTCGATTCAGGTAGCTGTGATTTTGGTATCAAGCCTTGATATAATGCGCTATTTTCGCCGTAAACCGCACAGTTTGACTGCATTTTTCGTATTATCTATTTTTTTGAGGTCAAAGTGCGGTCAGGCTTTAAAAATGAAGACTATTGAACAAATCCTCGAAGGCGTTGGATGCTATAACAAAGGCATCCATGGTTTTATTATCAATTTCCCACTCTTCTGGAGATGTCATATCCTCAGGGTCATAATGGTCTGCATCATTTCTTCCAGCATTTAATTGATCCATAAATACACTGAATTGTTCTTTACTAATCTTGGCGCTTTGTAGTGCTGCGCCCAAGGTGCTCCAATTTTCTATAATAATTCTCTTTAAGCTGGAGAAGTAAAAAATAAATTTCCGATGTTCAAATACCTCAACGAAAGAGTACGTTGCTATATCCGGAGCTGGTTTGCATTTAGGATTAGGCTTAATCAATGGATTTTTTCCGGTGATGTACTTGTTAATAAATGCTTTTCCCGCAGTATCTCCACCATTATATGTGAAATATTGGACTATATATTTTTTGAGCTTTATTTCACAGTTCTTAACCCTGTCTTGTATGTGACGTCTGCGTTCGTCATTAGTCATATCATTTGGATTTTTCGATTCATTTCTACATATGTAATCTTTTAATGCAGAAATTACAAAACTGATATAACAAGTTGATGTATCATACTCAATTAAGCCATATTTAACCAAATGGTCAATGATATTGATGTCATCATGTTCAACTTTTTTATACTTACCGGGAGCCAACGCAAATTTCTTAAGCATTTCATACTCTTCTTTAAAAATGCAGATGTGCTGAAGAATAGTTGCAAATACCTGATTGCCCTTTCCAGAACAGTTGAAGTCTGAAAGTAATACTGAAAAAGTTGGCTTTGAAATCTGATAAACCGTGTTCGGAGAACGTAAGTTTTTGATACTTTCGAACATATAAGCACAGAACTGGCGTATGGCATATGGCTGACCGCCAAATGCCCTATTTATATCAACATAAATTGCATCGAAGGCAACATTACTGTAGCTACCAAGTGTATTTATCATATTTCTGGTTTGTTCATCAGTAAAAGTTGGCAAATATGTTTTAGAGAAATCTGCACAGTTATGAATTCGTTCATACATAGGATTGTCGCACGTTTTACTGTTGTATTCTATAATACTTTTTTCATTTATTGTTGAGTTTACTCCGCAAACGATTAATGAACAACCAGAATCGCGCAATGCACCCCAAACGCCTTTATATGCGTCGAGATTTTGCCAAAGCAGGGAAGTGGCAGTATTATATGTAATTAACTCAATTTCATCAATTGCAATGACAAAGGTTTGGATATTTCTTGTATAAAGCTTAACATCATCAACGAAACACTGTGTTGGACGCTTTTCATAATCAGATTCTGTACTGGATAAATTTAATCTTTTTTGAAAATCATGTCTTGTCTCATCATCTCCTTGAATTAGTCCGGTTGTAACGATTCGAATTTGTTTTGCAATGTCAAAAAGAGCGGTTTTCCAAGAATCGATATTCTCGAGTGCAGAACGCGCCTCTATAACGATGTACTTAGTGCCAGCGTAATCAAGGCGACGTGTTACTGCACGCAAAACTGATGATTTGCCACTTCTTCGCAATCCGAAAATTCCTGAGTGCTTTCCTTCTTTGCACCTTTGAACGATAGAATCTGCAATTTTCCCTCTGTCACCAAATAATAACTGCTCGTCCTCAATAGGGTTTTCTTCTCCGAGCATATTGTTTTCAAATAGATATTCTCCAAATCTTTCGATAAACAAGTCTTCAAGTTGTTTTTTATTATTACAGCTAAGAATTTCCTCAAACGAAAAAGGGATTATTGCAGCTTCGGTTCCGCCTTTCATTTTATCTATTTCATTTTTGAGGTTTCTTGCATTACTGATAAGTATGTAGAAATTTACTAATGGACGGCGTTCTGAAATTTCCTTACGTTTACGAATAAAGTTAGCAGCTTTTAGCGTGTTTTGCTGCCAAGAGCAATCGTCAAAATGTGAGAAGATCAGCAAGAACTCGTATTTGCCATGTAAAAATGCTTTTAAAAACTCTGTTGCTCCAATTAAACAAAATGGAAAAATAGCACCTGGTTTTCCCATTTCATGATGTCCAACGTGAGAAATGTATAAAATTCTTTGGAGTTTCTGCAAAACCTCATACTCGCCGGAATTGCATTTTAAATGCTCTTTCCTCATTCGAATGCGATTTAATGATTTAAAGTAACCAGGAGTGTAAAAATCTTTGATTTTATGACTATTCTCATTTATCTGATATTCATAGCAATTGTGTGTTTTGATTACTTTTACCCCAATAGCATACTTCTTTCCAAATTTGTTATTGCCTATTGATGAAAATTCGACATTATCCCCCTCGAAAAATTCCGACATTTCATAATCAGGTGATAAGTAACGGCTATCAAAGTATATTAATTCGCCACTTGTTAGACGAATAAATCCATATTCAAGACCACTTTTTGCACTTGTTCTTAATGTTTCAACTATTCCCTTCATATTATCACCTCATACTGTTGTAGTAGTTCAAAGAATTTTCACCGCTAAAAGGCATCTAAAAACAAGCTATGAACGCATCCATTTATTTACACATTTCTGTATTCCGCTATACCAATGATTTTCATCAGTGGCGCTATCACAAAGTGCGATTGCTTCATCTAGAAACCTTCGTATATCGGAAGGCACAGGGTGCGACTTGTAGTTATAGGAATTATCCACCAGCTTCATAAATTGGTCTAATTCAAGAGGGATTATTTTGGATTTACCACCGTAAAGCGAAATAGAAAGATGGTTTAACCCGTAAAAATGTGCCAATGTTGCAGGATTAATTTTAGGAGCGATAAACAGGCAGTATGTTTCTTTGCCGGAACGCTTTTTTAACTGCCCATAATGTCTGGCAACGGGTTCGCCTTCCATTTCATATTGGCGTTGCCCACGCTGCATTGTTACTTCAACGGATAACGAGAAGTCGCCATAACTACATTCAATGTCTGGCATATTACCAGCAGCCGTCGACAGAGGTTGTCCTGAGTCATCAAAATTAAAGTTCCCTTTAATATCTCCTCCGTCAAGCATTGTCATCGCTCTCCAAGTGTTATATTCCAACATAAGAGGTGCATCAAAATAGTCGTCAGAGATAATCTCATTATATGTGTCGATGATTTCTGAATATAGCGAATATGATTTGATTTCTTCGACTTTATCTCGAATAACATTCTCTTTGTGTTCTGCAACGATTTCATCACGCAAATCTTTAAGAGCTTCAATGTCAAGAGACATAAGCTCGCGTTTTGTATGATTGCTTATTCGTAGTATTACATCAATGATATTATCTCTATTATCTGTATATAAAGCTGGGGTGTTTGAAGCAAACAGGTGTGCTTTATATCCATCTAAATCATCAATAAACACAGGATTTCTATCTACGGTTGATAAAATGTAATCAACATCTTTAACTTTGTCGGCAAAAATGGAAATGCTCCTATTGCTATGAGAGATAGATACAAGACCTGTATACCTCAAATAACGAAAGCAAGCGTCTGCATAGTCGCGCATATTGCTCTTTTGAGTTTTAATAAAAGTATTCAAGTCTGTTTTATTAGTTTCTCGAGTTTTTGTCATACCATTGGCAATGCGCTCGAAAAATATGTCTTTAACAGCAGATGTCCAGGTGTCATTCACAAAACGCTTATATTCCCCTATGTGACTGCTTTTATTCTTTCTGAACTGAACAATTTTCCCTTTGATATCATTATACTTGTGGTAGCTGGTTAGCTGAACAGCAAATATCTTGAATTCATCAAAAGAAAGACAGTCGAGGTCACGAATTAGTCTAATTATTTCAAGATAAGGACGCACAAAAAATACGCCCTCTGTCTGATTGTTTTCTTTGTGGAACGGCGAGGGCAACTGAAATTTCAGTAATTGACGAAGAAAGACTTCTTGAGGGCGTTTGCCATAAACAAGCTCTTTACCTGCTGGCGTCAAAGAAATTGTCGGAGTGAGGTCAATGAACCCTAATGCCTTTGGGGCACGGTTAATCCTATCACGTGCGCTAAACGACTTATTTGCAGATGAGCCAGAGCCTTCAAAAAAAGTACTATTTGCCAACTCGTCCATAAACCGTTCTTGCGTGTCGTTGTTCCACTTTTGACCTTCAAACTTCTCATTAAGCAATTTTATCTCTGGTATCATCTTTATTGGTGTTCGAGGAGAAGTGGTAAAGAACAGCATTTTGCCTTTGATATAAGCCATACAAGCACCTCTTTTAATAGTTCTTCACAACAATATGCATTCTATCATTATTGAAACGATTCTTGATATTTACTGAATAGTTTTTATAGTATTCGTCATATATATACTGTCCGTACAATTCTTCTGTTAAGGGAGTTTTACCGATAATCATCAAGGCTCTGCACGGCAAATTACGAAAATCAGCAGCTAAGCGACGATGTTCAGCTTCGTCAAAACCATTCATCATATCTATATTGCCGTAGTCGTTAAAAACACAATCATAGGGGGGGTCAAGGAATATAAAATCATCTTCCTGTGCCATATTAAATATATTGCTATAATCAAGGTTTAATAACTCTGCACCTTGTAAAAGGTCGCTATGTTGTTGAGTAACCAACCGAGTGTTTAAATTGGGATAACGTCCAAATGGTACATTATACTCGCCATTATTGTTGTATCGTATCATACCTGAATAAGCAGTTTTATTGATAAAGAAATATACTACACCTTCCATATAATCGGCATTCTCAGGGTGATTAAAGAAATTTCTCATACGGTAGTATAATTCTTCATTAGCATTCTCTACTCGCTCATCAGGAGTTAATGCTTTAAGCCTGTTATATTCAGCTTGATTATGTTCATACATTGCTTGAATTGCATCAAGCTGCTCCCTCATAGCAGGATACTGTTCTTTTAGCTGAGTATAAAAAGTCATCAAACGACCATTTAAATCATTAAGTATAGCGTTATCAGGCTCAAGATAAAAATATACTGCTCCGCCGCCAAAAAATGGTTCAATATACCTGTTAAAGTCGTCAGGAATATATTGTAAGAAGCGTGGGATTTCACGGGACTTTCCACCACGATATTTAAGAACAGGATTCATAATTCTGCCTCACTTTCAACATAAATCACAAAAACGATAAACAGGCATACGCCACGTGTTTGAGTTTTGTGTATTTTGACAATTGATCGTATGAAAAATAATACACTTTATATGATTATAGCATATTTTTTTGAAGAATACAACACAATTTTGAAAAATATATAAAACGCATTACAATATAGGTTTGAAATGATACATATCCTTGACGTGATAATTTAGCGCTTTACCCCTTTCGTCCTCGCCGTCAAAAACTCCTGCAGCTTCTCTGCCAATCCTAAAGACTTAATAAAATCCATAATCTTGTCGATTTGCCGCTGAAGATTATCTCGTTCCGAACGTAGCTTTGATATAGCCATTTGACCATAGACCGATTGTAGTCTGCCGTTTTCGTTTCGTAGATTTGCGTTCTGTGCTGATAAATCGGTGTTTACGGTAGTGAGCTGCTCATTTTCCTTTTTCAGCTTTGCGATTTCACTCGTCAGCTCGCTCTCCCTGTTCTCGACTGCTATCTGTTTCCTTGCAAGATCGGTCAGAGTGCCATAGTCCTCACGGGACAGCGTAACCTTTCCGCCGAACATAGTTTTTCCTGTTTCAATCTCACTGATAGATTTTAGTTTTGCAGCCTTTTTAGCGCTTGCTTCAAGCAGGCTTTGCTTGTCGGCAAGCTCGGCGGCGGTCTGGGTAAGGGCAGAGGACTTTTCCTCAATCTGCTCGTCCAATTGAGCAACGGCGGCATTCTTCTCCTGATACTGCTCCTCCAACCTGTCGATTATTTCATCAACCTGGGTTCGCAGTTCCTCACGGTGCTTCAGCAGCTTGTCCGCGCATTCAGCTCGCTCATCAAGACGGGAGACTTCCTCTTTCTTCTTCTCGACCTGCTCCTTGACTTTTGCGTACTCCTTGTACTGCTCAACAATCAAACTGCCGCGGGACTTTTCGGGTGCAGCGATCTGTATTCCGTGCTGTGCGCAAATCTCCGTCAGAACTTTGCACTCTGCTTCACGCCAGCGGGCAATGGTTTCCTTGCCGCTTCCGTAACCCATTTCTTTCAGAGCCTGTGCAATTCCGTTTCGGGTATCCACACCGTTTTTGTAATGTCCGACAGGTATGTAGTCGATATGCAGGTGCGGAGTAGCCTCATCAAGGTGGAGAACAGCGTTGAACACATAGAAATTCGGGTTGCGTTTCTGAAAGCCCTGCATATACTCGTTTAGGCAAGTGGCAGCGATTTCAGCATCAGGAGTTCCAATACCGGTGTTCTTCATATCGCCGATCTGCACCACATCTTCATAAAAGCTCTTGCGTTTATCGGCGGCGGTAACGACGGATTGCGAGATGTCACGCTTGAAAATGTGACGGAAATAGCTCATTTTTATTTTACGGTCGGCTCGCTTCTGCTTTGCATTGTAACGCTCAACAGCAGCTCCAAATAGGCGGTCATACGCTTCCTCAATAGGCTGCTGCATGAAAACTATATTGTTCTTTGTCCGAGTGTCGTCCACATTCTTGGCGTTGAATTTACGGTTGTTATGGGTAAGGCTGCCCTTTCCCTGACAATGAGAGAGGCGTTTTTCACTCATAGGTAAATCTCCTTTCGCTGCGGTATTCTTACTGTTGTGCCAACAGTAACGCCATAATACCCTTGACATTGATTACATCAACATCAAGGGTACGGCGCTCTCCGAGGGACAAAGGGAGAACCCTTTGCAAACCCCACCCTTGCTTCATGCCTATTCTTCCTTCACGCAACGAAACTGTTGCTTTTTCAAAACTGAAAAGAAGGATAATTCTGCCTGCCGAAGTCAGGCTCTTGTTATTCACGGCACTGCAAAACGACCTGCTCCATAATCTCATGCTCAACAATCAGTGACCGTGTTTTCTCCCATGCGACGATTTCTACATAAGTTTTCGGGCGAGGATTCTGCGCTGCGTACTGCTTTCGCAGCAGCTCCCACATCTGCCAAGCCTCCCGGTCGATCAGACGAGGGATAACCTCACACCTGCCATTTGCTTTCAGCTGTAAGATTTCATCGGGGTAGTTCGTTTTCATAAACCGCCGCCATGCTGCGCCCCAGCGGTCGATTGGCGTGTTCATAAGTTCTTCGTTCATGGTAATTATCCTTTCTACGTACATCAGCGTGACGGTCGTGACGATGGTGACGGTATTTTTGAGATAGGGCAGGGTATGTAAAACATAGTCACGGTCGTCACACATCGTCACGCTTTCAGTTTCAACGTAACGCTTCTGCCGCTGTGAGTGCGGCTTGTAGCATAAGTTATGTTGTATTCGTTAAGCAGACGTCCTGCCGTGACATTGAGTTTGAGTGTAAGCACATTCGGTTTCAAATCCGTACCGAGCCGTTCAGCCAGTTCCGTAGCCGTACCGGACCATTCGGGATTATCCGCCGTGATGAACTGCGAAATGGATTCGAGTATTGAGTCCGGTGGCTCTTTCCAGAGTTCCGTTTCAGCAGTTTCAAAGTCCCAGTATAGCTTTTCCTCATTTCTGACAAGCATTATCTTCTGGTCTTGCTGGTCACGACCGGATATTTCAAGAGTTGCCTTGTTAGAGATGCGCCTGTCCTTGTAGAGCAGAAATGCACCGTCAGCAGCGCCAAGCAGTCCATTTGTTCCCGAAATCATATCAAAGGTATCTTCCGACTTCTGTTTGCGGGTGTGATGAACGAGGAGCAAGCAAATCTTATAACTGTCTGCAAACTGTTTCAGCTGCGTGATTATCTCATAATCTGACGCATAGCTAAAGCTGTCATTACCGTCCTCCCGAACTTTCTGAAATGTGTCTATGATGATAAGTGAAGTGTACGGGTGTTCGCTGATAAAGCCTTGCAGCTGTTCGTTTAAACCTTTTCCGAGATGATTAGCGGTAACGGAGAAATGCAAATTTGGAGTATTTTCTGTCCCGAACATTCGGTACAAGCGTTCCTGCAAGCGGCGGTAATCGTCCTCCAGCGCAAGGTACAGCACCGTTCCTTTGCGCACTGTGTAGTTCCATAGATTTGTGCCTGTGCTGACGTGATAGGCGAGCTGGAGCATGAAAAAGCTCTTTCCGACCTTGGGTGCGCCCACGAACAGGTAAACTCCTGCGTAAAGCAGACCGTCAATTAAAGGCTGTTTCTTGTCGTAGATGTTGTTGTACAGCTCAGTCATTGAGATAGTAGGAAGATATGTCGGGTCGAGCATTCTTTTCATCATCAGCTCGAAGTTATCTTCAGAGCTATTGAAATCTGCCGAGTTTTCTGTTATACTATTAGTGCAATCCATTTGCAAAGGCTGCTCCGCACCTATTGCCGTAGGTACATAAGGAGCAGTCTTTTCCTTTTCAGCCATTATCATCACCGCCGTTCTTCATAAGCTCATCCAGCTTTGCAGAGAGCTTTTCCTGCTTGTTCGGATAGAGGTGAGCATACACCTGCATTGTAGTTTCGACTCGCTCATGTCCCAAACGCTCGGCTATTTCAAGCGGCGGTATTCCCAGTTCATACAGCAAGGCGCAGTGGCTGTGCCGAATGTCGTGCAGCCTAATGCGCTTAACACCGCTTTTCTCGCAGCCACGCTTCATTTCGTGGTGTAGGTAATGCTTGGTGAAAGGGAATATTCTGTCGTTATCTCCGATTTCGTAAAGACTGTCGCAGTATTCTTTCAGCAATGAACAAAGAAAGTCGGGAATTGAAATGATGCGATTGCTTTTCGGAGTTTTGGGCGGTGTAATAACATCTCTGTCGCCAAGACGTTGATAGGACTTGTTTACAGTCAAGGTTTTCGCCGTGAAATCAAGGTCGGCGGTAGTAAGCGCCATAAGCTCGCCAATTCTTAACCCCGTCCAGAACAGCGTGTTGTAAGCTACATAAGCCATAGGTTTATCGGCAACGCACTCCACGAACTTCGTGAACTCGTCCTTTGTCCAGAAGTTCATCTCCTCGGCTTTGTTTTTGCCGATTGCTCCCGCCTTTGAGCAGGGGTTGGACTGTAAATCGTAATACTTGACGGCATAGTTGAAAATCGCGTTGAGCTGATTGTAAACGGTTTTCATATAGGTCTGCGAATAGCCTTTTGCAAGCATCTCGTTCTCCCAAGCGATAATGTTTGCGGGAGATATTTCGGTAATTTTCTTTAAGCCAAAATACGGCATTATTTTCAAGTCGATTATGTAGTGCTTTGTACGCAGTGTGTTCTCACGCAGGCGAGGGGAAATGCTCTTGAAATACATCTCCGTGAAATCCGCAAAAGTGATGTTCAGGTCGGCTTTCTGCTCGGCAAGGAACGTTCTCAGCCATTCTTCCGCTTCACGCTTTGTTTCAAAGCCACGCTTCATCGTTTCCCTGCGCTTGCCCTGCCAGTCGGTGTAACGAAAGCGTATGTACCATTTTCCTGTTTTCGGGTCTTTCTTTGCTCTCATTATTCGGCACCTCCCTCTGCCTTGAGCGAGAAACCGTAAAGGCACTTCTCAAGGTATGCTCTGGGCAGTTTGCCGGCTATCGTAAGGTATCCCTGTTTTTTCAGCTCGGTGTTCATCGCTCGAATGAGCTTGTAGGCGTGACCGTTCGATACGCCCATTACCTGTGCCAGCTCCGGCGCTGTGATGTAGATACTCTGATTACTCATTGGAAACCTCCTTTTCTTTATAGCAGGATATTTAATATATATCGCTGTAAATATATATTAGCACAATATTATATTGTTGTCAATAGATTTATCTATAATTTTCAAATAATACTTGAATTTTTTATAGATATGTGTTATCATAAATATAAATTCAAATATTCAGAGGTATAATACTATGTCAGAAGTAAGATTTGGTGAGCGTATTCGTACAATTCGCAAGAACGCAGGTTGCAGTCAGAAAGAGTTCTGTTCGGTTCTGGACATACCGCAGTCCACGCTGTCGGCATACGAAACGGACAGAATGCAGCCTACGGTTGCTACTCTTATAAATATAGCTACAAAGTATAATGTATCTATGGACTGGCTCTGCGGTATAGAAAAGAGCGTTCCCGGTTTTGGAACAGTAGGGGAGGCTCTGTCGGCGGTGTATGATTTAGCGGAGATAGAGGGTCTGAAGATAGACTTCACCATAAACGACCATTTACCTAATGATATCGAAACCGATACAGAGAAGTGGTCTGTGCAGCTGACGGTTTACGGAAACGACAGCGCAAACCCGCATAATGCCGATTTCTGCAACGGGGTAAGGCAGATTTCCGATAACATCAGCGATCTGGAGTCCTACTCAATTTCCGCAGAAACCTACCAAGCTGAAAAAGAAAGAATGAGAGATTATTACAGCGCTCCCATTTCTAAAAAAGACTTTCCGGAGCTGTCCCGCGAGGAACGACAGGCAAAGCACATCGAATGGGTCAAGCAACATCTGAACGACAAGTAAAAATGCATAACAAAAGAGCCGCTGCAATCGCAACGGCTCTTTATCATAATAGTATTAAATTGTCTTGTATCGGGACAATATAGAATATTTGCGGTCAAAGTGCGGTCAAAAACTAAATCGAAACCTTGAAAACGGCTCTACTGCGCGGTTTATTGAGGGTTGGGGTTTACTCCCACTCGATAGTAGCCGGAGGCTTAGAGGTAATATCATACACGATCCTGTTGATATTCTTAACCTCGTTTACAATGCGCACGGACACCTTTTCAAGCACGTCGTAGGGAATGCGCGAGAAGTCCGCGGTCATGAAGTCGCTTGTGGAAACGCCGCGCAGCGCGAGCGTGTAGTCGTAGGTCCTGTCGTCGCCCATGACGCCTACGGAGCGCATATTTGTGAGTACCGCGAAATACTGGTTTATGCTGCGGTCAAGACCTGCGTTTGCTATCTCCTCGCGGAATATCGCGTCCGCGTCCTGAAGCGTGGCTACCTTTTCGGGTGTGATGTCGCCGATTATCCTTATCGCAAGCCCGGGACCCGGGAACGGCTGGCGCCATACCAGCTTCTCGTCAAGACCGAGCGTTATGCCAAGCTCGCGCACCTCGTCCTTGAACAGCAGACGCAGCGGCTCTATTATCTCCTTGAAATCAACGTAGTCGGGAAGCCCACCGACGTTGTGGTGGCTCTTTATAACAGCCGCGTCGCCAAGGCCTGACTCTATCACGTCGGGATAAATCGTTCCCTGCACAAGATAGTCTACCCTGCCTATCTTCTTAGCTTCTTCCTCGAATACGCGTATAAACTCCTCGCCGATTATCTTGCGCTTGCGCTCAGGCTCGGTAACGCCCGCAAGCTTGCTGAGAAAACGCTCGCCCGCGTTTACACGCACAAAATTAACGCCGCTGTCCGCGAACGCCGCCTCAACCTCGTCGCCCTCGTTCTTGCGCATTAAACCGTGGTCTACAAAAATGCAGGTAAGCTGGCTGCCGATTGCCTTTGCAAGCAGCTTGCACGCAACAGAGCTGTCAACTCCGCCCGAAAGCGCCAGCAGCGCCTTGCCGTCGCCAACCTTTGCGCGAATGTCGCGTATAGCGGTTTCGGCGTAGCTGTCCATCGTCCAGTCTCCCGCGCAGCCGCATATCTTATAAAGGAAGTTGCCCAGCATATCAAAGCCGCGCACCGTGTGGTTCACCTCGGGGTGGAACTGCACGCCGTAGAGCTTCCTGCCCTCGTCCGCCATTGCGCCGAACGGGCACTTTACGCTGTGGCCTATCGACCTGAAGCCCTCGGGTACGCGCGTGATGTAGTCGTTGTGGCTCATCCATACAACGGTGTTCTGCTCGATACCGTCAAAGAGGGGCGACGCAGTGTCGACCTCGCACTCCGTCCTGCCGTATTCCGAAAGAGAAGCGTCGTGCGCAGGGCCTATCTCGCCGTCAAGCGCATACACCATGAACTGCGCGCCGTAGCATATGCCCAGTATCGGAATGCCAAGCTCGAATATCTCGCGCGGCATACGCGGCGATTCGTCAAGGTAAACGCTGTTGGGGCCGCCCGTGAAGATGATGCCCTTCGGCGCGAGCGCCTTTATCTCCTCAATGGGGGTCTTGTAGGACTTGACCTCGCAGTATATTTTGTGTTCGCGGACGCGGCGTGCTATCAGCTGATTGTACTGACCGCCGAAATCCAGGACAAGAACAAGCTCATGAGCCATTTTGTTGTACCTTCCTTTTGTAAATACTTATTTTATTATATCACGCCGCGCCGCTTTTTTCAATAGGCTTTTTCGCGAAATTTCGCCGCGCGGCGCTATGCTTTTAGTGATAATGACGGGCGCTTATCTCAAAACAGCCGCGCGATATCACCAGTCCGTGTCCCAGTTGGTGTTGCCTGCGTCCCAGTTGCCGCCGCCCCAGTCCCAGTCATCATTGTCCCAGTCGTCGTTGTAGCTTGAGTTTGCGGAGTAATAGTCGGTGTTGCTGAAATCCGAATAATCATTGCCGCTGCTGTAGCTGCTGCCCTCCCAGTAGTCGGAATAGTTGCCGCTCAGCTCGCCGTCAACGCTGCCCGCAGGCTGCCAGCCGCCCGAAAGCGCGTCGTAGATATACCAGTCAGAAGCGCTGTGATAGTAGTGGCTGCCGTTGTAGTCGTAGTAGCCGTCCTTTGGTCCCGACGAGGAAAGCATTTCCGATATTACCACGGTAATAATGATCATTACCGCTATAATAAGTATGCTTACAATGTTCGCGACCTTGTTCTGCGCCGACTGCCGCCGCGTAGAAGCGCGCTGATACGTCCCCTCATCGGCTTTTTTTTCCCGTCTGATAGCTATCTCCGTTTTCAGCTTCTGATAAATCTCGTTTACCGCATAAGCCTCGTCCCTGCCGCTGTAGCGTACCGCGCGGGTGCCGTCGCCCTTGTTTTTGTAAACGACAAAGTTCCCGTCGCCGTCCTTGTATATGCCAAACGCCTTCGGCTCCTTGTAATCCTCGCCGATAAAGAAGCGCATCTGCGCAAGCGGCAGGTTCTTGCTCTTGCAGAACTCCTTAAGCTCCTCTATGGTCTTTGGCTCTGCCGAAGCGCTGCGCGCAAGGTGAGTGTTCACGCCGCCGCAGTTAGGGCAGGTTTCGTCCTTGTCGTCTATAAAGCTGCCGCAGTATTCGCATTTTATTCTCATTGCCGTCCTCCAAAACGTCGCACACTTTTCCGTAAGACCGCTTCCGCGCCTTTTGCGCAGACTACTGATTAAATTATACAGCATTTTCCTCAGCAAGTCAACAACTTTTGTGAGGGGCGGCAAAAAAGTTTCGGGACCGCCATGCAGACAGCCCCGCGCCATGCTTAATCCCGGAAATCATTGCCGAAGCCCCAGTCAAAGAGGCTCAAATCCTCAGTTCCCCACCAGTCGGAGAAATCGTCGTAGCCGTAGAAGTAATCGTTACGGGGCTGTTCCCGCCGGACCATGATTTGTAGCTGTACTTTGTGCCGTCTGCCGCGGGCAGACCGATGGACAGCTCCCTGCGGATGTGGTCGCGGCTGATTTCGCCGTCGGTGATGTTGAAATAGTCGTAGTAGTAAGTGGTAGCGGGGTTGCCTATGGGGTCGTCCCATGTAACGTCCATGTTGTAATACTCGCCGTTGAGCTTTATGAGATTCCACGCGTGAGCCTCGCCAGCATAGCCCACTACAAACGCGGTGGGTCTCAAGCTTCTGCATACAATACCGGAACGCCCTTGCATACCGTCTTGCCGAGCACAAGCGCGCTGTAGGCGCTCTGATTGAGCGGCGAACCTGAAACATAGTTGTTTATGTTGGTGAGGTAGTCATGCACATACTTCACCTTTTCAATGTCTGTGGAGAATGTGTTCGCCTTAGTAAGCACCTTGGAAACGGCGCTCTCATACGCCGGTGGTCGCTCAGACCGTTTGCGGTGCTGTTGAAGCTCACTGTAACGCTTGTTACCTCGCCGCTGCCGTTGTAGCAGTATGTAAACGCAGATTCCGCCAGGAAAAGCTCGGGGTGGTCGTAGGATATGCTGTAAGATTATGCTCTCCGGGTCCTCGTAGTGCACGGGAACGCTCATAGTTACCGTGTCGCAGCCCTATATATCGAGGGGTAGATCTGGTCGTACGCTTTCTTATGCTGCGAGGACAGCATACTGCGGTAAAAGTAAAAGTCGTCGGAAAGCTTGCTCCGTTAATGCTCACTCCCCTCACCTGCCGAATGGGCGCGCGGCTCATCACTATCTTCCTGTCGGGGTCGCCCGTTACGGAGATATCCTCAAAGCCCGTGCCGTATTGCAAGCCGGAAAGCTCCGCGCCGTCCGTAACGTCTTCATAAGCCGAATCGGCAGCCGTTCGGTGGTCGCAAGCCAGACCTCCATATCGTCCGCGCAGCCGCACAGCAGGCAGGAAACCGCCAGCAGCGCCGCTATTCCAAGATGTCTTTTCATATAATACTTCCCTTTCGTTTTCATGCGGCTCATTCGCTTACAGCAGAAATCGGGCGCCGCTTTGTCTGTTATAATACACATTTGAGCATTTATCAGGCGCTTCCGCCAAATTGCAGCGTTCTGCAGCAGAATTGCCGCGCTGCGGGAGTGCCTAATCGCACGCCCTTTTGGCGCCTATTTCAAGCCACACGGGTCGGAAGCCGCTGTTTATCGCTATGTTCCACGAGTGGTAGTTTGAAACGCCCGTGCCGTAAAACGCAATGTCGCCCGCGTCCTCTATCCTGTTCTTAAGCAGCGTTACAAGATACGTCCCCACGCCCATCGAGCGGTACTGCGGCATAACGTCAACGCCTATCTGCTGCCAGCCCTTAGCGTCCTCAGAGCAGCCCGCCATGCCCATTATCTCCCCGCCGTCGTAAGCGCACAGGGCGGCGGTGTCGGGGCGCTCGGGCGTAAACTGCGGGCAGAGCGCATTCGGAAAGCGTCTGTCGCCGTAAAACTGCCGCAGCTCCTCCCCCGTAAAGAGCCGCACCCTGTAGTCGCGCCGCGGCTGCTCACGCCTGCACGGCAGGAACATATGATATGTTTCCGTCAGCCTGTAGCCGTATTTTTCAAGCTCGCGGCCAAGCTGCTCAAGCTCGGGCAGCGTGAACAGCAGGTAGCCCTCGCAGCGCTCCTTGTACCGCTCAAGGAAGCCGTGCAGCCGCTCGTCCGCGGTTATCACGGCGTTCCTGCCCGTAGTCGCCATGTGGAAGAAGTACCGCTCGTGGGAATACGCACGCCTGCCCGCGTTGAGCGCGGATACCGTCAGCACGTTCTCCTTTTTGGTAAAGTCGCCCGCAGAGCAGTTAAGCTCCGCCGCAAGCAGCTCATAGAGCCTTTCAAGGCAGTTGTCCATAGCTCCGCCCCTTTCCGCAAATTGTTTTATCGTATTATAACATATTCTGCATATTATTTCAAGAGCCGAGCAGTCAACACAAGCAAAAGCCGCCCCCACGAGGGAGCGGCTATAAAATTATTTTCTGTACCGCAGCCAAGGCTTACACCCCAACACGACGTTAGCAAGCGTAAGCCCAAAGCGCGGCACGGAGGCGGGTATTGTGCATAACCGCATTATACAGTCCGATGAAAAAGGTGCAGATGCAAGGAACCCGCGCAGCAGATGTGCCTTTATCGTCAGACGTCCTTACATGACGCCGCCTTCTACTACCAGACTGTCCTTATCTACGTTTTCGCCGTATACCGCAGCGAGCGTAGCGTCATAGTCAGCGTGGAAGAACTGCTCGTCAGCAAGACCCGTCATCTCGTCGTTGAGCCACTTGAGGAGCGTTTCGTTGCCCTTTGTTACAGCGGGCGCAATAGCGTCGGTGCTGCCGAGCGACTCAACGCCAACGGTAAAGCCGGGGTTGCTCATAGCCCACGCAAGCACCTCGGTGTTGTCCGTGGAGAACGCGTCGCCTCTGCCGTCCTGAAGCGCGGAGTACGCCTCGTTGTACTCGTCATACTTCTGAAGCTTTACGTCGGGGTAGTTTTCGGTGAAGTAGCTTTCAGCGGTGGTGCCCTTTACTACGATAAGGGTCTTGCCGTTAAGCTGCTCAGCCTCGGTTATTATCGCGCTGTCGGGAGAAACCACGCCCAGCGCTACCTTCATGTAGGGAAGCGCGAAGTCTACCTTTTCCGCGCGCTCGTCCGTTACGGTGAAGTTTGCGAGGATAATGTCAACCTTTGCGGTCTGTAAGAACTCAACGCGGCTCGCAGCCTCAACGGGAACAAGCTCCAGCTCAACGCCGAGGTCCTGAGCTATGCGCTTTGCAAAGTAAACGTCGTAGCCCTGATATTCGCCGTTGTTGTCAACATAGCCGAAAGGGTTCTTATCGGAGAATACGCCGATAGTAACCTTGCCGCTTGACTTTATCTCGTCAACGGTCCTGAAAGAGCCCGCGCCTGCCGAAGAATCCGAGCCGGAAGCGTCGGAGCCTGTCTTTGCGCCCGAGCATGCCGCAAGGCTGAGCGCCATTGCCGCCGCAGTAAATACCAGTGCAATTTTCTTGAACAGTTTCATAGTTGTGCCCTCCATTTGTCCTTTTTATGCCGCTTAAAGCGGTTTTTATATTGTCAGCCCGCCCGCTCAGCGCGAGTAGGTGAACGTCTGCAGGAATCTCTGCGCACGCTCGGTTTTAGGCGCGCTGAAGAACTCCGCGGGAGTCCCCTCCTCGACGATAACGCCGCCGTCAAGGAACACCACGCGGTCTGCCACCGCCTGCGCAAACGCCATTTCATGCGTTACTATCATCATTGTAGTGCCGCCCGCGTTCTCAGACAGCCCCGCCGTTCCCTTTGCAAGGTCAAGCACGACGTTGAGCACCTCATGCACCATTTCCGGGTCGAGCGCTGCGGTTATCTCGTCAAGCAGCATTATGTCGGGGTTCATGATAAGGCTGCGGACTATCGCCACGCGCTGCTTCTGCCCGCCCGAAAGCTCTGCGGGATAGGCGTTCGCCTTATCGCCAAGACCAACGCGGTTCAGCAGCACCATCGCCTTTTCAAGCGCCTCTTCCCTGCTCCTGCCCTGCACCCTGAGCGGCGCTAACAGAATGTTGTTTATCACCGTCATGTGCGGGAAAAGGTCGTAGCTCTGGAACACCATGCCTATCTTCTGCCGAACCTTGTAAAGGCTCTTCCTGCCGTGTTCCACGGGCTCTCCGTGCAGCCTTACCGAGCCGCCCTGTATCGGCTCAAGACCGTTGATACATCGCAGAAGCGTGCTCTTGCCGCAGCCCGAGGGGCCTATAAGCACCACTACCTCGCCCTTGGATACGCTCAGCGACAGGTCGTTTATGACGGTGTTGTCGCCAAAGCGCTTGGTTAAATGCTCTATGTCGATTATATGCTCGCTCACCGTCATTCACCTCTCTTTTTTGTAAGCTTCCGCGACAGCAGCGACAGCGGGAAGCATATTATGAAATACATAAGGAATATCGCAGCGTATACCCACAGCGCAGCGTTCGGGTACTCAAAGCGGTTGGCGTCTATTATCTGCTTGCCTACCTTAAGCACCTCGGTAACGCCTATGAGCGACACAAGCGCGGTCGTTTTTATCATTCGCGTTGAAAGGTTGATAAGGTGCGGCACAAGCCCCCTTATCGCCTGTGGGAAGATAACGTAAGTATAAAGCTGAACGCGGCTTAAGCCAAGCGACAGCCCCGACTCAAACTGATGGGCGGGTATCGCCAGAAACGCCGAGCGCACAAGGTCGCCCACCTCTGAAGCGCCCCATATCGTAAGCATGATAACAGCAGCCGTTTCACCGCTGAAATTAAGCCCTGTGAGCTTTGTAACGCCAAAGAAGATGATGAACAGCCATACAAGCTGCGGCATTATCCGCACTATCTCGATGTAAATGCGGCATAACGCCTTAACAAAGCGGTTTTTGACAAGCATTACCGCGCCCACGAATATGCCTATGGCTACTGAAAGCCCTATTGATATGAGCGACAGCCGCAGCGTAACCCATAGCCCAACCAGCAGGCGCAGCATATTGTTGCCCATGAAAAGCACTTCAATTCCCTGCACGGCGAAGCCTCCTTTCTATGAGCGAGAACACAATTGAAATCGGCAGGATTATCACGAGATACGCCGCCACAAGCATTGTGAGCGCCTCTCCCGTGTTGTAGTACATACCGATGAGGTCCTTTGCCACATACATGAGGTCTGCAAGGGAAACCGCGCTGAACACGCTCGTTTCCTTAAGCAGGAAGATGACGTTTGCCGCGAACGCGGGAACCGACACCGAAGCTGCCTGCGGAAGCACTATGTAGCGCATCACCTGCCAGCGCCTGAGCCCTAAGCTCTCCGCGCTCTCAAGCTGAATGCGCCCCACCGAGCGCAGCCCGCTCAGAAAGCTCTCCGCCATATAGCTGCCGCCGAGAAACGCAAGGCCTATAACGCCGCACGCCTCCGACGAAAGCAAAATGCCCGCCTTGGGCAGACCGAAATACAGGAAAAAAAGCTGCACGATAAGCGGCGTGTTGCGCGAAAGCTCGATATAAACAGCCACTATCTGCCGCGCCACGGGAACCTTATAATACTTCACCAGCGCGCAGACAAGCCCCACGGCAATCGCCAGCACTATGCCAAAAACGCCTATGGTGACGGTAAGCACCGCGGCCTCGCAGTACATCGGCGCAAACCTCTCAATAAACGACCAGTCCACAACATCACTCCGTACAAAGGCGCCAAGCGCCTGTTTTATCATGCCGTGCGCCGTAATACTGCTTCCCTTTCGGTATCATTATTATAGCGCATAATACATACTATGTCAATAGGTTTAGAGGAATTTATTTTCCGAAAACTTTCAACATTTTCAGCGCAGGTTTAAGCATTCTGCCCTAAGGCGCCGCCCCGCCCGCTTATTATATGCCGCAGCCGCGCCCGAAGTGAGCCGCTGCACGCCTGCACACCTACTAAGTATATCACATCGCAGGGAATATTGCAAGTAGTTGAGTGAAATAATTCAAGCAGAAAAAAGAAGCCTGCCATTGTCATAGCAGGCTTCAGACCGTCGAAAAACCCCCGTTGGGGGGTTTCCGACGACACATCCGCGCTGCGCGCACGGTTTGACGTCAAGCCGTCAAACCGCACACTTGTGCGGATAGAAGAGTTTTTTGCCTCGGGAGACCCGAGGCAAAAAAGTTATTTCAAAGCCCGCATACGCGGGCAAAATGGACTTTTTCGACAGGCTTCTGCTTGTTATTTAGCGTTAAACCAGCTGCTCGCCGCTGACGTAAAGATGATACCCGGCGCTCTCTACCGCGCTTATGTCACCGTTGAACCCGCTTAAGTAGCTGTCCGCGGTGAGCGTCCACTTTGTGCCGCCCGCGAGAGTCACGCTTACCGTACCGCCCGAGTTTTCAGCGTTCACAGCGCCCGTAAAGGTGCTGTCCGTAAGGGTCATGTCAAGCGTGGAAATGCCGTCCACTATGATATCGCCCTCAATGGTCTGCCCGCTTGCGGCGAGCGTAACGTCGCCGCCGTTGGCGCCCTGCGTACCCCACCCGCGAGAGTTGCTGTTGCCCTCAACGCGCAGGAACACATCGTTTGCGAGCGTAAAGTCAACGTCGCGCAGCGCTATCGTGCAGGCGGTGTTGGTAACGTAGAACATATCCCCCGCGAGCGCCGTAACGCTGCCGCCCTCTGCGGAGAAGTGCGCCTCGCCCACGTCCGCGTCGCCCGACATACTCTGGTAGATCATTATCGCGTGTATGTTTTCGTCAGAGTCGCCGTTGTACGTTCCCGACATCTCGCAGGTAACGTCGCAGTCCTTTATCGCAACGGAGTTCCTGCCCTCTACCACAATGCCCTCGCTTGCGTTTGCGGTAAGCTCAGCGCCCTGTACAGTGATGTCTGCGGTGCAGTATATGGCGGGGCTGCCCGTGCCGTTTGTCACATATTTGCCGCCCGTTACGTTCACCGTTCCGCCGCCCCTGTCAGAGCGTATCGCCGCAGAGGAGCTGCCCTGCGTTTCAACATCGAGATTCGTCGCTATGGTAGTGCCGCCGCCCGTGGTCTGAATACCGCCCGAATTGCGCTGCGTGGTGCGGATAACGCTGTCGGAGATGGTGACGGTCGTCCCCTCGCCGTAGCTGAACACCGCGTTGCCGTTCACAGCGTCAGTTGTAAAGGTGGAATCGGTGATAGTGACGTTCGCGCCGTTCAGCGCAAGCAGCGCGGCGTTCTGCCCGTAAAAGTCGCCGTTTTCGGTATTGGAGGAGCTGCCGCCGTTCTTGTTGACGGTAATGCCGCTCAGCGTAACGTCCGCCGCCTCAACGCGCAGCGCGTTCTCGTCGTTGCCTATCGAGCTGTAGGTGGTGTCGCTTTCGGTGACGTTTTCGGAAATCGTGTTTGCAGCCGTGCCGTTTGTTACCGTACTGCTCCCGCCGAAGCCGCCCGGTGCGCCCGATCCGCCGCCCTGACCGCCGTCAAGGCTCTTTACAATAATGGAAAACGCGCTGCCGTCCTCGCCGATGGTAGCCTGTAAAACGCTGCCTGCCGTTATGTCCGCGGCGCTGCCCTGCTCGGTCGAGCCGTTTCTTTCAACGGTTATCTCGGTGCTGTCCGTAAGCGTGAACGTTACCTCGCTGCCGTCCTCTACAAAGGTGTCGGTGTATGCGCCCTGCTTCTCGGGAGGTGTTCCCTGCCCGCCGTCTGCGCCGCCCGCTTCGCCGCTCGGCATTTCGGGAGCATTGCCGCTGTCCGCGCCCTCGGGCTTCCCGGGAGGCTCACCCTGCGGCGTGGAAGCGTTCTCGTCACGCACTATCACGCCCTCTGCGGCGGTGACGGACGCGCCGTCCACCGCTGTTACCTTAAGCGCCTTTGTTTCGCCCTGCTCGTCGGCGGGCTTTGTTTCTGCGGAGGAGGCTTCTGCGGTCTGTCCGTCCCCGCCCGACGTTTCGGGAACGCTGCTATGCGAGGTTTCGCCCTGCGAGGATGCCTTACCCGAGCTGCACCCCGTGGCCGCTATTATCGAGGCTGCGCATAATATCGCTAAAAGCTGCCTTGTATTCATATTAAAGCTCCTTTCGGTTGCTGTGGGTACGTCCCTTCGTTTTGCTTTATGGCTTAATTATATAGAGCAAATGTGTTTGTTTTGTGACACAAAGAAATAAACGGCATGAAGATTTCCAAAAAATAAGGCGCTCTCATGTGAAAGCGCCTCAGCTTGTCGAAAAAATCAATTTTGCCCGCGTATGCGGGCTTTGAAAAAACTTTTTTGCCTCGGGCTTCCCGAGGCAAAAAACTCTTCTATCTCAGCAAGTGTGCGAATTGGCGGTGAGCCGCCAATGAGTGCGCGCAGCTGAGATGTTTCGGCGGAAAAGTCCCAACGGGACTTTTTCGACGGTCTGAGGCGCTCTCATGTGAAAGCGCCTTATAAAAAGCAGAAAAGCCGCAGACACGTCCACGGCATTTCATATATTTGATACCAAACCAACGCCCGCGCCAACTGCACAGGACGGCAGAAACCCTTTTTCTGCCACGCTTATTCTAGCATATTACTGCACAGTTTTCAAGAGAAAGGTCCAAATTGTCAAATTTCCCTGCCAAATTGTAAAGTTTGATATCGCAAAGGCATTCATTTTTAGCTTATGCGGTCATGGAATGCTCCCGCAGGAAGCGGATATAATCGTCCTCGCCAATCGGGCGGAAGTAGTAATACCCCTGAAGATAATGCACGCCCATGCGGGTAAGCTCGTCTGCCATTTCCTGCGTTTCAACGCCCTCGGCAACTATGTGCGCGCCAAGCGAGCTTACCATGCTCACCGTGTTAGCAAGGATTATCGCGCTCTTTTCGTTCCTGTCCTCGCCGAAGCTGGGCCAGATAAGGCTCTTGTCAAACTTTATGAGGTCGTAGTTCACCTCCGCCATTTTGGAGAGGTTGGAGTACCCCGTGCCGAAATCGTCCATTGAAAAGCTGCAGCCCATGCTTCTGAAGCGTGCCATATTCTTTTCAAGCAGCGCCGCAGACTCAACCGCGGTGGTTTCGGTTATCTCAAGGTTAAACGACCCGGGCTCAAGCCCGTGGCGCTTCATTATCCTGCGGAATATCTCGGGTACGCTCTCGTCAATGCTTTGCAGCGCGGAGAGGTTCACTTCCACATACCCAAGCGGCAGACCCTCTTCGCGTATCCTGCTTACCGCAGCGCACACCTTCTCAAATACTATCTCGCCTATCCTTATTATAAAGCCGTTCTTTTCCGCAAGGGGTATGAACTCCTCGGGAGATACAAACCCGAGCGTGGTTTTATCCTTGAGCCGCACAAGCGCCTCCGACGAAAGAAACGCCTTGTCGCGCGTGGAATATATCGGCTGAAAAACCATCTCGAAGCCGTCGTTTTCTATCGCGTCTGACAGCATTCTGTTGAGCGTGTCGGCGCGCTTTTTCTTCTCGACTATCGCGCAGTCGGCGGTGCGCACAAAGCCTGTGCCGCCGTAGGCGCTGCCGCAGCTTATAAGCTCGGCTATCTCGGAGGGCTCGTTTGTAACCTCGGGGCAGTCGAGCACGACAACGTGCGTTTTCATCTCAACGCAGGCGTCGTCAAGCGTAAAGGCGCACTCCATTTTCCGCTCAAGCTGCGCGAGGCGTTCATCAAATCCGCCCTCGTCCACAGGGAACATCACAGCCAGCGTATTGCTGCGAAGCCTGTACACGGGCTTGTCGAACGCCGCGCCCACGCGCTGCGCAGCCTGCCTTACAAGCGCCTCAAAGCGGTAGAATCCCATGCTGCTAAGACAGATGTCCTCGTCGTCTATTACAAGCGCAGCGAGCTTTATCGGCCTTGAACCCATGCAGTTGGTCTTTTCAAAGAACATCTGCGAGAAAGCCCGCGCATTGAACGCGCCCGTGTTCTCGTCTATATTCTCGTTGGGGTTCTCAAACGAGAAGTAAAGCGCCACAACGCTCATTGAAATCGCAACGCTTGAATACAGAAGATAGTTGTTGATAAGGCGAGCTATGAAAACCATCAGCCACACGACTATCTGAAGCCGCAGCGCAAAGCGCTTTTTCGGCGAAAGCACCGCCTTATACCTGAATGTTTCCACAAATATCACAAGCGTGTAGACCGCTATCCCGATGTACAGGAAGTTTGTTGATAAGCCCGTTGAGTACACGCCGTGTTCGTCCGCAAAATAGTTTATGTTACCCGCGAATATTCCCGCAAGGCACGCCGCAAACGGCACTACCCAAAGCACGGTCGCAGCCTTGCTTATGTTACTGTTGCGCGCGTTGCCGACTACCTCCACATAAGCCGAAAACGCAAAAACCGTTCCAAGCAGCAGCGAGTAATAAATCTTGTGCGCAATGTCGTTCACCACGCTGTCCTGCATATTTATTATGGTATATACCGTTGCAATCTCAGCCGCAACGTGCGCCGCAGAAAGCCCCAGCACCGCGCCGAATATCCTTGTGGAAAGCAGCCTTATGCGCTGCGAACGCACAAAGTCTATGATAACAAGTATAAGAAAGCACAGCGCGGCTACCTGTATTTTCGTTCCCGTTGCAAATGTCATAGCAAGCATTCCTTTCAAATATACTGTCTATTATATGATAGCACTTATGTTTGTAAAGTATCAAGGGGATATTTGTGTATAATTTTATCGATTTATGGGCAGCAGCGCCGCAAATTGTTGACAAAAAATTTATTATGTGATATAATCATGGTATATGCGCAGACAACGCACATCAGACCTATGCCTTTAAGCAGGGCATGGAACATAATGGGAGGAAAACATATGATATGCAACAAATGCGGGGCTAATATCCCCGACGGCGCGGCATTCTGCCCGCAGTGCGGCGCCAAGGAGCCCGCGCAGCCCGTTCAGGCGGCACAGCCTGCGCAGGAGCAGCCTGCACAGGGCGCGCCGAAAGCAAATCCGCTCGGCGGCGTTATGGCGAAGATAAAGGACAACAAGGCGCTTAAGTTCGGGATACTGGGCGGCGCGGCGCTTATCGTTATCATCATTATCATCGCGGTGATAGCGGCGAACGCAGGCGGCGGCGCGGCGTTCACCATGGTTGAAAACGGCTATATGAGCTTCACCATAGACGGCGAAAGTAGGTATTTTTACAACGGCGAGCTTACAAGCAAGTCTACCGAGTCATATATGTATAACTGCCAAAGTTCCAACGGAAAGGCGCAGGGCATAGTCGCGGACGGCACGCTCTACTACTTCAAGGGTACGGACGTAAAGGCCGTTGCGGAAGATGTCGATATAATAACTATAAGCGACGACGGCTCGACGCTCGCGTACCTTGCCGAAAACGTGATAAGCGTTTACAACGGCAGCAGCAAAACGGTAGCGGAGCTTGACAGCGACGAGCGGTTCAGCTCTATGGTACTCTCGCCCGACGGCGGCGCGCTTGTGTATTTCGTTGAAAAGAACGGCAAATACAAGGCGTACGGCTGGAAGGGCGGCGAGCCCGTAAGCCTCGGCAGCTACGGCTACGGCTTTGTAAGCAACGGCGGCAGCGTCTTTTATGGCGTAAACGACAAGAGCAAGATATGCTATATTAAAAACTTCGACGACTCGACAAAGGAAACGCTCGGGGCGTACTACAGCCTGTACGGCATTACCGCCGACAGGCGCGGCATTGTATTCAGCGGCGACGGCAAATACCGCGTATTCGACCCGTCCTTTAAGGAGGTCAAGACGTTTTCCGCCGATTACGTGGACATTGCCTACCCGTCGGGCGCGTTCCATTACCTGCCCGATGTAAAGAGCTTTGTTATGTACTCCGACAGCAAGCTTTACCGTGTTTCGCTCAAGGGCGGAGAGTACGACAAGACGGTTCTCGCAAGAAACGTTGACGGCTACAACATTTCCGCGGACGGCAAGACCGTCATCTACAAAAAGAACGATACGCTTTACAGAGCCTCCGCGCTTAAGGAAACGGAAAACCCCGAAAAGCTTGCGGAAGATGTTCGCTTATTCTACACAAACAGCAGCCTGTCCGCTATTTACTGCACGACCTATGACGACGAGCTTATTTACATAAAGGGCAGGGGCAAAACCGAAAAGGTAGAATCCGACCGCCCCGACAGCTTTGACGTACTTGAAAACGGCGTGTGCTTCTACATCATCGACGACGAATACAAGTACAGCACGGGCGGCAAGGGCAAGCGCTGCGACGGCGTAGGCGAGGCTGACAGCAGCTACTACTACGGCAGCCGTTATATTGGCGGAAACACCGTTTACGTGTTCTCTGACGGGTACATTTACACCTCGCGGGACGGTAAGAAGTTCACCAAGACAAAGGTAGAATACGACTACTGATATACCGAAAGGACATTAACATGATTTGCAAGAACTGTAACAATACTATCGCTGATGACGCGCGGTTCTGCGGCTTCTGCGGTACAAAGGTCGAGCGCGAGCCTGTAATGGCAGGCGCTCCCGCGCCCGTTCCCGCTCCCGTGGAGCAGCCCGCGCCCGTTCCCACTCCCGTGGAGCAGCCCGCGCCCGTTCCCACTCCCGTGGAGAGCGCTGCGCCCGTTCCCACTCCCGTGGAGCAGCCCGCGCCCGTTCCCACTCCCGTGGAGCAGCCCGCGCCCGTTCCCACTCCCGTGGAGCAGCCCGCGCCCGTTCCCGCTCCCGTGGAGCAGCCCGCGCCCGTTCCCGCTCCCGTGGAGAGCGCTGCGCCCGTTCCCACGCCCGTGGAGAGCGCTGCGCCCGTTCCCACTCCCGTGGAGAGCGCTGCGCCCGTTCCCGCACCTGCGGAGCAGCCCGCGCCCGTTCCCACTCCCGTGGAGCAGCCCGCGCCCGTTCCCGCTCCCGTGGAGAGCGCTGCGCCCGTTCCCGTATCTCTTGGAAAATCCGAATCCGCTCCCGCAATGGAAGCGCCCGCCGCAGCGGTTGTTAGTCCCGCCGCAGCGGTTACACAGCCCGCCGCAGCGATTACACAGCCCGCCGCAGCGGTTAAGAAAAAGGCGCCCGTTGTGCCGATAATCATTGCGGCGCTCGCTGTTATCCTCGTTATCGCGGGAACGCTCGTTTATTTCTTCGGGCGCTCAACGGTAACGCGCCTGTTCATGGGCAAGGAGCGCTACGCGGTTTCCCTCGTCACCGACTACGTTGAGGACGTTGCGCAGACAGACCCGATTATTTCCACAATCGTGAAGAACGGCACAAGCAGCACAGGACTTGCGAACGCCGCAGACGCCGACGCGCTCGGCTCGCTCATGCAGGGGAACGGCTCGGCTTCCGCTGCCGAAAGCGGCGCGCAGCTTGCAGGCGCGCTCGCGGAGCTTGCAGGCGCGCAGGGCGTTACCGTAGACCTCTCCGCAAGCGTAGAGCCCGACAAGCGCCTTACCGAAGCGTTCGGAGATGACGCCGACCTTATGAACGCCGTATTCGGGCTGATAAACTCCGCGGAGCTTTCCGCAAGCGCAAAAACGGGCGATTCCACCCAGCTTGCGCTTACCGCTAAAACGAACGGTTCGGAAATCGTCACCGCAAACGTTTATATAGCGGAGGACGGCAGCGTTTACACCACGCTCCCGGGCATACTCGACAAGCCCGTTCTCACAAAAACCGCGACAGCAGCCGAGGACGAGAGCGAACAGCCCGCTGAAATCACCGAGATAGACCGCGAGAAGCTCTCAAAGGTTTACGGCAGGATAATCAAGGCGTGGGAAGCGGCTTACAAGAACGGTGAGTTCACCTATGAAAAGGCGGAATTTACCGTTGGCGACGTCGAGCACGAAAAGACCTTCAAGGGTACGCGCGTTTCGGTTTCCCTTTCGCAGGAGGACCTGTGCGGTCTTCTTCTGGAGATATACGGCGCGGTAAACGACGACAGCTACATAGAGGAGCTTGTCGAGGCTTACGGCGGCGACGTTTCCGCGTTCCACGACAATCTTGACGACCGGATAAGCGCCATTGAGGATATGGCTGACAATGACGAGCTCGCGCTCAGATTCACGATAGACAGCTATGTAACTGCCGCCAACAAGCCCTGCGGCGTGGAAATATCCATGTCGTTCAAGAACAGCGGCGAGAAGCAGAGCGTTGTTTTCAGCAGTCTCAGCGCAGGCGGCAATACCGAGATATCCGTTTCTTCAAACAAGACAAAACAGCTTCAGATAACGTCTACCAGAACGGGCGCGGACTCGGGCATTTTCGAGGCAGAGGTGAACACCTCCACCACCGGGAAGAAGCTTGTCGGCGCGCGTATCGAGTACAAGAACCTTAAGACCGAAAACGTGCTCGGCACGGACGTTATAACGGGCAATTTCGTGATAAGCGCAAACGTAAAGGCGCTTAAGGACGACCTTTCCTATCAGACGTTCAACGTTGGCGACGAAACGCTCGACCTGTACACCGTGCTGTCAAAGTCCACGCTTACCATTGATTCCGCAAAGGACGGCGACGGCGTGAAGCTCACGCTCGGTGCGGACGTAAACAAGCTCGGCACGGCTTCGCTTAACCTTGGCATAAAGCCCGCCGCAGACTTCTCCACCGTCCCCGCAAGCACCGACGACGTGTACGCCGAAAGCGACCTTGGCAGCCCCGAGATTCAGCTCTCAGCCCTCGCCTACCTGAAAGAGAAAATGCAGGGCGACTCCAACCTCGATACCGTTTTCACGGCGCTCGGGCTTGGCGCAAGCGACATAGACGAGCAGGTAGAAGCGCTTCATAAGGACATGGAGTTCTACGAGCATTACAGCGCATACGACCCCAACGTATCGGGCGAAACTGCCTACTTAGCAGTTGATTCGCTTTATGACGCGTTTTACAGCGACAGCGACTTTGCCTATACCGCCATCAATGGCAGGACGTTTACGCTTAAGCTCTATTTTGACAAGGACGGAAAGCTCAGCGTTATCGACCCCGACGGATTCTCCTACAACTGGGACACGCTGTTTGCCAAATGCGAGTGCTGCAGCGTTTACGCTGAAATCACCGTAATGGACGGCTACTTAAAGGGAATCTGCACAGTCCTCACCGACGACCCTGCAGACCTGCCCTCAAAGCTCCCCAACGCATTTAACTACATTGACGGCGTGTTCGAGTACGACAGCCACAACGACAGCTACAAACACGACGGAACAAAGGACAGCTTCGTAATGTCCTCCTCCCCCGATATGTCTATAGGCGAATCCACCACTGAAAAGGCGGTTGCAGAGGCTGAAGCGGAAGTCAGCGACTACAACGATTACGCCGAGAAGATAAGCAAGACATTCAACCGCTTCATGGAAATGCACAACGCACAGCTGAGGCAGGATACATATGGTTACTGTGAACTTAGTATTTCCGAGAGCGGCTCATGGTCCTGGGGTTCAAACTGGACGCCGCTTGAATACATATTCACCGAGAGCCTGTACGAATACGACAGTCAGCTTCTCGATATGCTTGGCGAGGTGTGCAATCTGAAGTCCGCAGATGTAAGACTGTTCTTTGCAGACAGAAAGCTGGCAGGCGTGGTTGTCACCGATTCATGGAGCAACTATATCAATACTATGGACTTCGTTATCGGCAGCACATCACGGTGGACATATGCCAACGGCATTGTAATCACCAGCAACAGAGATGTATACGCTCACGGCACATACCCTGTTCTGCCGAAGCAGGACAATGCGGCAAGAATAGATAAGGCGCTTGACGCAATGACCGGCACATGGCTTCTCATCTACAACTCAAAGTATGACGTTGATAAGACCCGCGTATCTCTCAGCAAGGACGACCTGAAGTCTGCAATTACCTCGAACTCCATCGTATCCACATACGATAATAATGTATTCATTTACAATTCCAACGGGGAAACTATTTTAGAAATGGCCATGAACTATGATGGATATATGCAGCTGACATACTTCACCGACCCCGAAAATTACGAATACTGCACATACACACGCGACCTTAACTATTGATACAGCAAGCCCCCGCGTTTCGGCGCGGGGGTTATCCTTATAAAAAGACCGCCTTTTTCGGGCGGTCTCAGACCGTCGGAAAAGTCCCGTTGGGACTTTTCCGCCGAAGCATCTCAGCTGCGCGCACTCATTGGCGGCTCACCGCCAATTCGCACACTTGCTGAGATAGAAGTGTTTTTTGCCTCGGGAAGCCCGAGGCAAAAAAGTTATTTCAAGCCCGCATACACGGGCAAAATTGATTTTTTCGACAAGCTGAGACCGCCTTTTTCGGGCGGTCTTTGCGTTATTTTACTTGAACTTCTGCGTGAAATTGATGAACCACCCCACGCCTATCGACAGCACAAGGCTTATCACAAGCGGGAACCACACGTTGGCAAGCGGCAGCCCGCCCGCGTTCTCGTTTATGTTCATGCCGTAGAAGCTGAACACTATCGTCGGCACGGCAATGATTATCGTAAAGGTGGTCATGCGCTTCATGACAATGTTGAGGTTATTCGAGATTATACTCGCGAACGTATCCATAGTCCCCGAAAGAATGTTGGAGTAGATGTTCGTCATCTCAATAGCCTGCTTTACCTCGATAAGCACGTCGTCAAGGATATCCTGGTCCTCCTCGTAAAGCTTGAGGTAGCGCCCGCGCATGAGCTTTTCAAGCACCGCCTCGTTCGCCTTGAGCGAGGTGGAGAAGTATACGAGCGACTTTTCAAGCCCCAGCAGCTGTATAAGTCCCTTGTTGCGCATGGACTTGTAGAGCGTGCCCTCCACATAGTTCGATATCTTGTCTATCTGTTTGAGGTATTGCAGATAACGCGCCGCAACGCGCAACAGTATCATAAACACAAAACGCGTTCTCAGCTGCGGCTGAACGCCCTTTACAACGCCCTTTGAAATCTCCTCTACAACGGCGTTTTCCTTGGCGCTTACCGTTATAACGTTCTTTTCGGTGATGATGATTGACATAGGCATGGTGGAATACAGCAGCGTCCTGTCGGGGTCGTTATCCTGCTCCGCCACGGGGTAGTCGAGCACTATGAGTGTAACGCCGTCGTCGCTTTCGATTCGCGACGGCTCCTCCTCGTCGAGCGCGGCGCGGATATAGTCGCGGTCTACGCCCATGTCCTCCTCAAGGTCGGAAATCTCGGTTTCCGTGGGCGCAATAACCGAAATCCATGCGCCCGCTTCGGGCTTCTCAACCTCGCAGAGCCTGCCCTCTATGCTTCTGTAATAATTGACCAAATTGCTCTCTCCTTTACGTTTAATGCGCAAAGAAGCCGACGCCGACGAACGCCGACGCGGGTTTCTGCGCTCTGCATAATCGACTTCGACTCTGCCCGGGGTCTGCGTTCATGTTCTCACCGTCCTTACAGACAACAGTTCATTCATGGTAATATCGTTTGTGAACGGCAGCGCACGCGCCCTGCTGTCCCGCCCGAATAACCGTTCTCTTTATTTTATCACACCTTGTCGAAAAATACAACCCCATTTCCACAATTTACGCGGATTTTACCTATGGGAACCTCTAAAAACCGTTTTGAAAAGGGAAAATGGGTAGAGTGCGCCGAATGCGAGGAAAACCGACGAAGTAAGGCTTGATGCCTTACAAGGAGGTTTGAGGAAGCAGTCGGTGTGCTATACACATTTTCCCTCAAACAAGGTTTTTAGAGGTGACCTTATGATACTTTGAGTTGCCGAGAATGGAAAACGCCCTGTACACCTGCTCGAGCAGCATTACCCTTGCAAGGCTGTGCGGGAACGTCATAGGCGACATGGACAGGCGCATATCCGCGCTTTTCTTAAAGCCCTCGTCCAGCCCGAAGCTGCTGCCCACCACAAAGTTCACCGCGCTTACGCCGCGTGTGCCGAGCTCGCCGAGCCTGCGCGCAAGCTCCTCGCTTGAAAGCTCCCTGCCCTCAATGCAAAGCGCTACGGTGTATGAAGCGGGCTTTATCTGCGCGCGTATGCGCTCCGCCTCCTGCGAAAGCGCGCGTTCTATCTGCGCGGGAGAGGGGTCCTGCGGCAGGTCAACGGGCTGCGGCTCTGCCACGCGCGCCTGCGCAAACGCCCCGAGGCGCTTGAGGTACTCCGCGCACGCGTCGCGGTACCAGCTCTCCTTTATCTTGCCCATTGCTATTATGCTTACGTTCATGTATTCTCCTTTCGTTTGCGAAAGGGGCTGCAAAACAGCCCCTAATAATTATGCGGTTCTTATCTGCGGCGGTCGTTCGGGCGCTGATTCGGGCGCTTTGCGTTTCTCGCCTGCGGGGACATCTGAATCTTGCGGCGGCGCGCTGCCTCGGCAGCCCTGCGCTTGTAGTTCTTTGTGGCAACGCTCGCGACGATAGCCACAACGATAAGCAGCGCCAGCACGATTACTATTGCGGTGAACTGCGGCGTTTTCATGATATTGCCGAGCTTTTCCTTGTAATAAGCCGCCATGTCAAGCTCTACGCTGTCCTCGGTAACGAGCTTCAGCTTCGCCAGTGTGTCGCCGTTGAGCCGCAGCTCCAGCTTGCCTACGTCCATGCCCTTTTCAACGGGCGCTTCAAGCATTTCCACCACGGGGCGTATCTGCTGAATGGTGGTTATGTCAAGGCTCTTCGGCAGCAGGGTGTAAAAATCCTCGGTAGCTATTATCGCAACGTTGTCTGCGTCCTTGCCCTTGTCTACCTCCGCCTGCATTATCTGCTGGTTCTTGCGTATCACAAGGGTGTACTCAAACTCGTCGAACGCCCAGTTGTAAAGGTTCACGTGGTCGGTGAAGTTGTACATGGTCTCGCTTACCGTGCCGTCGTCGTTGAAATACGGCGCGCCAAGCGACACAATAAGGTAGGTGTAGCCGTTCCTCTGCGCGGTGGTGACAAGCGCGCGGCTGCCGTAGTCAAAGTTGTCAAGGCTCCATGCGCCGTCCTTTTTGTAGTAATACTTGTCTATGCTGCCCGTTTTAACGCCCGTCACGCCCTCGTAGTAGTATTCGCTTGATGGCTTCATCATGGCGTTTGTGGTATACTTGGTGTAGCCGTCGGGATTGCTGCGGTTTGCGGGCATGGCGTACTCGGTCGTGCCGCATATCTTCATGAACGAGGGGTAATTGTCTATCGCGTACTTTGTGATGAGGTAGAGGTCGTACGCGGTGGTGTAGTTATTCTCGTCGAACAGCCCGTGCGGGTTTGTGAAGTTGGTGTTCTTACAGCCTATCTTCTTCGCCATGTCGTTCATCATCACGACAAAGTTTTCAATGCTTCCGCCGCCGACGTTGTACGCGAGTATATTCGCGCTTTCGCACGCGGAGCACACCATTAGCGTATACAGGCAGTCCCAGTAGGTGAGATTGTCCTGAAGCGGCTCGATCGCCGCGTCGGATACGCCCTGAAAGTTGATGTTGGCACCCTGAAACTCGTTGAACGCTTCATAGGGGACCTCCACCTTGGCGTCAAAGTTCTTGATATTCGCGAGCGACACGAGGCAGGTCATTATCTTGGTGGTGGAGGCGGGATAGAGCTTCTTGTCCGCATTCTTCGACACAAGTACGATGTCCGTGTCAAGATTCACCATGTAAACACCCTCGCTGTAGAGCGAAAATTTAGGCGTAAATGCGGCAAAAGCCTGCACAGAACCCCCGAATATTGTAAAAAGTAAAATAAACACACTAAAAACTGAAAAAATTTTTGCTTTTCGCATATAGACAAATCCCCTTTAATCGGTTATTATATATTATGTGATAGATTGTGCAGACGCCTGCACATATATTATAACAAATCTTTCCGAAAGTGTAAAGGGCTTTTGCGGATTTGTAACCAAATTTTAATTTTTGGAGATTCTCATGCTATACATAACGGGCGACACTCACGGGGACTTTTCGCGCTTTAAGAACCCCATGCTGCGAAAGTTGAAAAAGCAGGACGCGCTTATCATCTGCGGCGACTTCGGCTTTATCTGGGACGGCAGCAAGAAGGAGCAGAAGCTTCTGAAAAAAATAGGCAAGCTGCCATACAACGTGCTTTTCGTGGAGGGCTCCCACGAAAACTACGACCTGCTTGAGCAGTACGAGGTAAGCGACTGGTGCGGCGGCAAAACGCGTCTTATAAGCGGACGGCTGCGGCAGCTTATGCGCGGGCAGGTGTTCACCATTGCGGAAAAGACCGTGTTCGCGTTTGGCGGCGGGCAGAGCGACAACACCTACTCCGACCTTATTGAGGGCGAGAACTGGTGGGCGCGCGAAATTCCCACGGACAAGGAGCTTGACGAGGGGCTTGCAAATCTTGAGACCGCAGGCGGCGACGTGGATTTTGTGGTGACCTACGAGCCGCCCTCGCGCCTGCACGACTTCCTCAACGATGACGCAGGCGACAGAAATCACATAAACACCTATCTCAACGCGATATTCGAGAAGCTGACGTTCAAGGGCTGGTTTTTCGGGAAGCTTCATCTTAACAAGCTTATCCCGCCTAAATATTACGCCGTGTACGACAAGATAGTCGCGGCGGATTCCACCAGAATAAAAAAGAAAAAAGAGCCAAAGCAGCCCCGCCGGAAGCGGGAAAAGGCTGCGGCGGCAGAGTAAAGGAGAACAACATCATGGCAGAAATCACATTTGAAATCACAAAGGAGCTTGGCGTTATTTCCGAAACCGCCAAGGGCTGGACGCGCGAGCTTAACATGGTAAGCTGGAACGAGCGCGAGCCGAAATACGACATACGCGACTGGTCCCCCGACCACACCCGCATGAGCAAGGGCGTATCCCTCACCGAAGAAGAAATGCAGAAGCTCGTCGAGCTTTTCAACGCAAGAAACGAAGAAGACACCTTCGAGTAAACGGCGTGCCTCCGCAGGCAATTCCGGCTGTTTGTGAATTTTTTTGCGCGGGTTTTCACACGCGGGCGGCGAAATGTCTATGCTGTATAGCGCGCACATAAAGAGCAGGGACGCAAAGCCCCTGCTTTTTTATGTGCTTTTTCAGCCGGAGGAAATCGTGGACAGTCAGCCCGTTCATAAGGTCAGGGTCAGGGTGAAGATACTCGTTGAAAAACTCCATGAACTCATGCGCGGACATCTGCCAATGTGACCGTATTTTGCTTTCAGTCACAGGACTATGTTAGCAGAAGCTAACCGCATTATCAACCGATAAAACACATTTTTGTCGATACTGCTGTTTTTCTTTGTATCATTTGTGCAAATCAGACAATATTCAGAGATGAGATATCAGCAGGTAAACGAAAAAGCTCCCGAGAGCCATTTAACTCTCGGGAGCTGTCATTATAAGGCGCATTCATTATCTCGCCTGCCGTGAAATAAGCTCACGGTGAGCTCTACGCTCCGAAATCGTCAGACATTATCCCGTGCGCCGTTAAATTATCTCAAAGCCATATCCGCCCTCCGTCGGGAGATTCTCTGATTCTATACGCTCTATGTATCCCCACGAATGCTCGTCGAGCTGACGGATAACGGCAGCGATATCGGCAGGATAGCCCTCCGCCTCCATTTCGACAGTCCCGTCGCTGCAATTTTTCACCCAGCCCGTAACTCCATGATTTTTTGCGCTGTAGCAGGCCTTGTACCTGAATCCCACGCCCTGAACATTTCCGTGGAAAATATAGTGAATGCGCACCTTTTCCATACTCATTTTCATTACTCCTGTCCGTGCCGTAACTGCCGCTCATCGGCTTCTTCGCGGGAAAATGGAATGCGGCGGACTGCCCCGCCTGTGTCGGGATAAATCTCCCAATAGAATTTGCGCGCCGATTGCGGGAAGTCGCTTAGCACGCCATGCTCGGGGTCGTAAAATACGCCGTCGGCATAGAGCGACCAGTGCCAGCAGCGCGGAGTTTCAAGGCTGAGAAGCGCGCATTCGGGAAGGTCGGACGCAGTCTGCGCCTGCCTGCGTTCGGGGGAGATTTTTATGCCGTGCTCGGTCAGTACGAGCTTCATTTCGCGCAGGTCGGTTTCACGGTCGTTGCCAAGATACTCGCAGACGTACTGCGCAGTAGTGCCCAGCAGCATTGCAAGCACCGCCTGACCGCACTGCAGGTCGGTGGGCTCGTGGATATATTCAATGTTCATTTTCTCACCTTTTCTCAAAACCGCAGGATTCATACCCGACGCTTGTTGCCGCAGCTTTAACGCCCGCCCGCGTGTGAAAACCCGCGCCGAAACGGCGCATTCAGCCGGAACTGCCCGCGGGGGCACCCCGCCCGCCCTATTTGTCCCTGCGTTTGCGTTCCTTCAGCGCGCTGTTAAGCTCGTCTGCGGAGCGCCTGCTGCCGATGTAGGTTGTAACGACCGAAAACGCGTACACCACTCCTATGCTCGCCATCATGCACAGACAGCCCGTGAATGTGGGGACGTACCACCCGAACGCCGCTCCCGCTGTGAGGATAAACGCGCTTATCAGCACAAAATGTATGCAGTAGCGCACCACCCATTCTCTGCGGGAAATGTCCCTGTCGGGGAGAAGTGCCATGCTTAAAAGCGTGGTAACCGCGCCGCACAGCAGTATCTGCCAGAGGATATCGCTCGTCCACATCTCAACTCCGAGGATTTTGAGTATTACGGCGCATACGATAGTCACGCCCGTGGTTACCTTTGTAAACAGCCCGATGAAATATTGCAGATACTTCATGCCTCAGCCTCCTATCCCAAGCTTCTTTTTAAGCGCAGGAACATACTGCCGCGAGATTATCACGCGCTCGCCGTTGTCAAGCACCGCCTCGAAGCGGCCGTTGAAGCTCGGCGTAAGGCGCGAAATCTTTTCAAGGCTTACTATTACCGACTTTGAAATGCGCAGGAAGTCCGTATTTTCAAACTGCTGCTCCAGCTCGTAGAGCTTGCGGCGTATCTCGCACACGCGCTTCTCGCAGTACACAAACACCTTGTCGTCAACCGCCTCAAAATAGTAAACGTCCTTCGGCTCTATCATCACTATGCTGCCGTCCTCTGTGCAGCTCAGCTTGTCGCGCCGCGATTTGAGCGCGTATATCAGCCGCATTACCTCCTCGTCCGGGACGGCGCAGCGTATGATTATCTGCTCCTCCCCGCCCTCGGGCAGGTCCTCTATCGTTATCCTTATGGCAAATCACTCCCCCGCCGCCTGCACGCGTTATCTGTCGGACTGCGCGCGCCTTTTCGAGATAAGCGCGGCAGCTACTGCAAATATTATACCATATCCTGCAAGAATTGCAAGCTGCAATCCCGTGCCAATCTCAGTTTCACCGAATTTCAGCGTTATTCCCATGGCGTCGCTGTATTCGCTGACAAGCGCTTCGGGCGCGCCCCCGAACGTCTGCGCAAGCGCGCTTTCGGTAAGAATGCTGCGGAATAACGAGCAGCCGTATATCGTCGGCAGGCACCTGAGCACCGTCTGCACAGCCTCGGGCAGAGTGCCTATGGGCAGATATATTCCGCCGATAAAGCCAACGAGCGTTCCTATAAGCGTTGCGAAGCCCGACCATGCGCCCTCCGTCCTGACAAGCGAAGCCGCAAAATACAATACCCCCGCGCAGGTAAAGCTGTTGAGCGCTATCGTGCCTATAAGCCCGAGCTGTCCCGCCATACCGGGAAGCTGAGCGCCGTTCGCCGCCGCGAAAATCTCGCCCGCCGCAAGCGTTATAAGGCAGATGAACACAGACGCCGCCCACGACGAGAATATGTACCCGAGCGCAAGGCTCACACGGCTTATCGGCGCCGTTCTGAAGCTGTTGAGACGCCCGCGCGCCGCGTCGTTTATCATGATGGAAAGCGTCATTGTAGTGACGGTAACGCCGTTCACGCAGAGCACGCCGCCGGTCGTCCACAGCAGAACCAGCAGCTTTGCGTTCTTGCCGTTGTCGTCCGCAGAGCCGAGCCCGTACTGCGCAAGCAGGTCCGTTATCGAATTGACGTTCATGTCCCCGAGGAACACCAGCATAAGCACGATTACGATAAGCATGGAAAGCAGCGAAAAAAACACCGCCGACCTGTCCCGAAGATATATTTTTATGTTTCTGCCCGCAAGCTTAAGTATCTTACTCATGTCCTGTCCTCCGTTGTATCAAGCTTTCTTCCCGCAGCGTTAAGGAACACATCGTCCATTGTGCCGTTTATCACCTCAAAGCCGTCTATATCGCCGCGCACCCTGTCAAGCACCGCAAGCGCGTCAAGCGTGCGCGAAAGCTCCATGCTGTAGCCGTAGCTTTCCCGCGTAAGCCCATGCGCCGCAAGCTCGCGCTCGGTGTAAAGCCGCAGCTTGTCGCGCGCGTATTGCTCCTTAAGCTCAAACGGCGAGCCCTGCGCGCATATCCTGCCGCTCTCAAGTATCACGATATCGTCCGCAGCGGCGGCTTCCTCCATGTAGTGGGTGGTGAGGAACACCGTCATGCCCTCCCTGCGAAGCTGCGCCACGCTCTCCCACACGCTCTTGCGGGTTGCGGGGTCAAGCCCCGTCGTCGGCTCGTCAAGGAAGAGCAGCTCGGGCGTGTGCATGAGCGCAGCGGCTATCTCGCAGCGCCGCTTCTGCCCGCCCGAAAGCGTTTTGTAGCGCTTGTCCTCAACGTCCCCGAGCGAAAGAATGTCGCACACGCGCCCGAAATTTTCAAGGCACTTCACGCGGCTCTCGCCGTATATCGCGCCGCGCAGCAGCAGATTCTCACGCACGGTGAGCATTTCATCAAGGCAGTTGTTCTGATACACTATGCCTATCCTGCGGCGGATCTCGTCATCATGCTTTCCAAGCTCAAACCCGCATACCGAAGCGCTGCCGCTCGTGGGGGCTATAAGCGTTGAGAGCATATTTATCGTTGTGGATTTGCCCGCGCCGTTCACCCCGAGGAAGCCGAAAAAGCCGCCCCTTTTCGCAGTGAAGCTTATGCCGTCGACCGCCCTGTGCGTGCCGTAAACCTTTGTGAGTTCATGTACTTCAATTATGTTTTCGTTCATGCCGTACCGCCCTTTCTGTCTGTGAGCCTATTGTAGCACACCTCCGCCGCCTTTTCAAGCGATTTTCCGCAAGCTGCGCAATGCGCCCGCCAGCTTGCACGGGCGGGCGGTGAAATGCAGGGCGCAGGCTGAGCGCGCGCAGCCCCCGTCCCGACGACTGGGCTTGATTTCCCGCGCGGAATGTGGTACAATAGCCTATAGCGCCGTGCGAAGCAGAGTTCACGCGCGGCGGAAGGAGCGTTCTATGAAAATAACACTTACCCCCTGCCCGCCCGAGCATATGGCGGCGGCGCGCAGGCTTTACAATACGGCGTTTCCGAAAGAGGAGCGCGCGCCGTTCTTCTTCCTTAAAGCGAGGGCGAAAAAGGGAAAGGCGCAGCTTTTCGCGGCGCTTGACGGCGGACAGTTCGCGGGGCTTGCATACGTTGTTACGCTTGAGGACATGACGTACCTGTTCTACCTTGCGGTGGTTGAGGAGCTGCGCGGGCAGGGCGCGGGCGGGGCTATAATCGCGGCGCTTAAGGAGCGCTACCCGCATAGCCGCATTTTCCTCTCGCGTGAGCAGCTTGACGAAAACGCCGCGAATCTCCCGCAGCGCTTGGCGCGCAGGGAATTCTACCTTAAAAACGGGTTTACGGACATGGGCGCGTGCGTGCAGGAAGCGAAAATGACATACGACGTTATGGGCATCGGCGGCAGGGTCTCCCCGCAGGAGTACGACAGGCTCATAACATCGTGGTCGGGGCGGCTTGTGAGAGGGCTGTTCACCATGCGGCTTTACGAGGTGGGGCAATGAGGATTCTTGTAAGCGCCTGCCTTTTGGGCGAGAAGTGCCGCTACGACGGCGGCTCGCGCGAGTGTACGCACCCGATATTCACCAAATGGCGGGACGACGGCGCGCTTGTGCCGATTTGTCCCGAGGTGCGCGGTGGGCTTCCCGTGCCGCGAACGCCCTGCGAACGGCGCGGCACGGCTGTCGTGTCGCGCGGCGGAGAGGACTTCACCGCGCAGTACCTCGCGGGGGCGCAGGCGGCGGTAAGGCTTGCTCAGGAATGCGGCGCGGCGCTCTGCGTGCTTAAGGAGAACAGCCCCTCGTGCGGGGCGAACCTCATATACGACGGCACATTCAGCGGCAGAACGGTTCGCGGACAGGGGCTTGCGGCGGAGCTTCTGCGGCAGGCGGGGTTCGCGGTGTTCAGCGAAAACGAGCTTGAAGCGGCGGCGGAGTTCCTCGCGCGGGGAGAATAAACGTTACGCCCGCGGAGCGCAGAAAAATGTGCGCTTCACGGGCGGTTTATGCCGCAAAATGCGGTTGATAGCAAAAGCCGCCGACAAGTAATGATACACTATTTCAATGCGCATTATTCTCCTACAAAAATACAGTGCGGTTTTTGTGTACTTCTACGAAAATCAATTTCATGCTTGACAAGAAGCGTATTGACACATTATAATTGTATCAAGGCAGATAAAGTGGTATCTGCTTAAAACCGCGGTTATCTGAACAGAGGAGGTGCCGCCAATGAACCTCGCCCGCATTATTCCCCTGTGCCTCTCGCTGTGCCTGCTGTGTTCATGCGCGGGCGCGGACTACAGCGAGAGTACACAGCTCCCAACTGAAGAGAGCATTGCTTCAGATGAGATTGCGCCTTTCACAGAAAGCACATCTGACGAAAGTGCTGCTACAGATGAACTCTCTGCCACAGAAGAAGCCGCGCTTGATTCCAACGAAAAGTATCACGGCTTCTACGAATATGAAAGCAGTCTTAACCCCGAGGAATGCTCGCCGATAGACAAGTCGCTTGACTGTGAACAGCTTCTTCTTGACAGGGCGGAGGCTCTGCACAGGCTTATGGCGGACTACATGAATTATGTTGATTGTTTGGTTTATGAGGTAGACCGCAACAAATCCGAGCCGATAGGCGGTCAAGCGGTCAAATACCCGATAACGCAAAGCGAGTTCAAGACCTATGCCGAGTTTAAGGCGCTTTTTGCCGATTCAATTTACGGCGATTTCTTTGACAAGGTTTGCACCAAAGATTGCCCCAGAATGCTTGAAGAGGACGGTCATATGTACTATGTTGCCCCATCGAGTGGCTACGGAGTAGACTGCGTTGAAACATGGTACTTAAGCACCACCGTCACCGACTACGAAATTATCGGTCATTTTGTACTATTAAGAGGAACCTATGTATACCCCGAGGAACTCAATACTCCCGAATACCTTAACAACGTTGATAACTACGAATTTTACGACATAACCGTACAAAATGTTGACGGGGAATACTTGCTGACAGACTGTTACGGTTCTAAGGGCTACGACTACTATCGCAGCCACGGCTGGCTTTACAACAAGCACTGGGCGGACCGCAGCCTTATCACAAATCCTGCGGTTAAGCCCGCGTTTCCTTAAGTACGGGTGATTTTTACAGCCCTGCCCCCCGCTCACGGCTGACAGGCGCTGCAGGGGCAGGTAAAAAGTCCTGCCGCGGCGGGCGTATTAGCGGCGTTATCCGAATAAACAAGCCTCTTTGCGGCATTACCGCAGAGAGGCTCTGTTATTATATCGAATACCCCGAAAATGAGCTGCTCAGAACCAAGCCGAATGGGCGCACATTCCCGTGCGCCCATCATCTTGTTCAGTTTCGAGTAATTCAGGCAGTCAGCCCAACCGACCATCTGAGCACCGCGCGGGCGTCGGCAATATCAATCTTGCCGTCGCCGTTGTAGTCGCCCACCCAAAGGTTCTCATACTCCTCAAGCCCTACTGAATAGCGGAGCAGCGCGAGAGCGTCGCCCGAATTAAGTATGCCGTCGTTGTTTATATCGCCCGGTCTGTCGCTGTATTTGCAAATCATCACCGCATATTCGCCCGCAGCGTCCATGCCCGAAATAACCGCCGTGCCGTCCGCTACCAGCTTTACGCAGGTCCGGAATACAAGCTTGCCGTCCACCAGCTTGTAGACGTTCGCAAACTCGCCCGCATACTGCTTCCGGAACGCTGCCTTCAGCTCTGCGGGAACGTTAGTTACGCTGATCCTGTACTTACCGCCCGATACGCCGCGCAGCGTGACGGTATCAATAGAACCGAAACGCATCGAGAAATCAACCGCAGAAACGGTCTTTATCTCAGAGCCGTCAACTAACCAGCTCTTAGCGCTGTCGTAAACGAACTCAACCTTTATCCTGTTATCCGCAATCACCTTTATAACCTCGGCAGGAACTGTGGTCTTGCCGTTCAATGTAATTACCGCAGTGTCGCCATTCTGCTTGCTGAGGTCTGCCGCAATGTCCTCCCAGCTCTTCTGAATCCCGTTGATAGCAGGATTGGTATCGGTCGAGTCATCTCTGCCGCCGCCTCCTCCGCCGCCGTTTACCTGACCGCCGGAGTTACCGTCCTTTCTGGGAGTAATAACATAGCCGCATACTGTGCAGTATTCTGCTGTTGTGGCAGTTGCTTCGCCGCTTGAAACGTGGCTCTCGGTTGCAGTCGCAGCGTCGCAGTATTCGCACTTGTGCCAATGGCCGTCCTTATCGTACGAGTACGTTACGGACCACTTGTGACCTGTCTTTGCTATAATCGTGTCTGCAAGCGCAATCTCGGTCGTTGCTGCCTCGTCGCTGTAATACTTTGCGCAGACCTTGCACTCCCAGTATTCGGTGTTGCCGTCGTTCTGGCAGGTCGCCTTAACAGCGTCATGGTGAGTGAGCGTGCCGTGCCCCGAATTTACAGTTTTGGAAACAGGCGCGCTGGCGTTCTTTTCATCCGTTTCCTTGTAGCGGATATACGCGGTGACTTCAACGTTGTGAGCTACGGTCGTGGTGTTTGCGTCGCTCCATGTCGTGCCGTCAAAGCTGTATTCAACGCCCTTAAGCGCGGTCTTTATCGTTGCTATAAGCTCGCTGCCGTCATTGGTGAATACAACGTCAAACGCAGCGGGGTCGGGCGCTTCCTGATTGTCCTTGTCGGTCAGGGTAACCTTAACGGTAAATGTAACGCCCTCATAGTTATCCGCAGTAAGCTTAATTGTGAATGAGCCTGTCTTACCTATGTCGCCAACGGTGTTCGGACCAAGATGGAAAGTGAACTTTCCATCGGAATAGCAGGCATTCGGGAAAATTCCCGCAACTATTGTTCCGTCCTTTTTAGCGCCGTCTACAGTTACCTTCCCCATATTCTCGGGAAGTCCTGCAACGCTTACCGTTATATCCTTGTCGGTAGACCACCTGTACGAAACCTTGATATCGGGAAGCGTCAGGGCAGCAGCCTTTGCTATCGTGAACTTCCACGTATCCGCGGTAAGGTCTTTTGCCGCATAATTGTTGCCGCCCTCGGCAACGTCTATCTTGACTGTGTATGTGCCTGCATTGATGGGCTCGGCTTCCTTGCCGCTCTCGTCGTAATACTTTACGGTGATTTCGCCCAAGCCTTTGGACTTAGCCGTTACGCTTGCAGCCTTTAACGTATTGTCGAACGTCAGGTCAGAAGCGGGTGCGAATGTAAAGTCAGCCGCTGTAAGCTTCTTCTTGCCGATTTTTACGACAAAGCTCTCAGAGTAATTCTCGGGGAAATAACCCGACCCGTTATAAATGAGCTTGAATGTTACATTGCCCGCAGTATCTGCCCTATGCTTAAACGTTTTGCCGAGAAGGACAATTGGTTCTGTTTCACTGCCGACCAATACCTTAAACGAACCGTTAGGGTCCTCAGCGGTAATATCTTCGCCGTAAAAGTCGTTTTCAAAGGTTATCAGCGCCTTCAAGGTGAACTCAATGTCGTCGCCGTAAACAGGCTCTTTATCACCCTCGCGGTTCAGCTCAAGCTTTTTGGCGTACTTAACGGACGGTACATAGGTGCTTCCCTTAAGCGAGGGGTAGTATGCAACGCCGTTTTCCGCGTCGTTCAGCCGCTTCTCCCAGATATCTCCGTCAAAGCCCATCTTGGCAAGCGCGCCGTAAGAAGTCATCTCAAGGGTTGTAAGACCCGTCGCTGCTTTATCCTCAGGGGATATGCTTACTTCCTTATTATAGTAACAATTGGAAGAACTGCTACAGCTAATCATTCCACCGATATCACTGTTAATATTTCCGACAAAATAGCAGGATTCCAAGCTGTTACTTAAATTCGTTACGCTGATACCGCTTGCGCAATCGCCCGCTTTTACATCTGCCAGAACAAAGCAATTGCTTATTGTTCCCTGATTATCGTAGCACATACCGCCAGCGTGAGCCCCGGTAGTGTAAACTTTTCCCTCAAAGGAGCAGCCGTATATAGTGCCGTAATTGTCTTCACAGATACCGCCAATATCTCTATCGCTTTCAACATTGCCCTTGACCGCAAGGTTAATGATAGTGCCCCTGTTTGTGCCAAACAGTCCACAGGTGCTGCCGTCTGTCAGGGTTACAGTGTGACCGTTGCCGCTGAACATGCCGCTGAACGTACCCGTACTCAGGCTCGTCGGAATTAAATCACTAGGCGCCAGAGAATAAGCAAGGGTTATATCGTCGCCGAGAACGAAATTTTCAGACCACTTCACGTCCCACTGCCAATAGGTACGAAAAACATCTTCAGAGCTGATAAGGGTGTAGGACTGCCAGTCGTCCCTGCCGCCTGCAAAGGCGAAGTTAAATACGTCGCTGCTGACGCCCCCGTATTCGCCGAAGCACTTAAGGCTCATATAATAGCAGGTTTTTGTGCCGAATTTGCCGTCTTTTGCGTCGGGAGTAACAACAACTCCCTTTCCTGCATTCCAGATATCGGGGTCGAAGCTGCCGATTTTGCCGATATCTTTGTCGCAAAGGATCTCGGTTTTGTAGGAGTAATTATCGCCTTTATTGTTTATTTTACCCGCGCCATTGATAAGGTTTATCGACCCGCTGACATCCATGTCAAACCGGCAATGGCTCAATTCTGAGCTGCCGCCATAGGAGACGCCGTTGCCATTTCCGCAGATACCGCCGGTCATTGCAGAGCCTGTGAAACCGCTGACCTTGCCAACGCTTACACAATACACGACTACAGGGTCGTTACCATACATTTCTCCGCAAATGCCGCCTATATAATCCTTACCGCTTACATCAGCCGAGTTAAAGCAGTTGGATATTGTGGCATAGTTTATGCCGCATATACCGCCAACCTTGCCTTCACGCAGCGTGCTCTCCGATTGCTTTACTTCACCGTCAAAGGAGCAGCTGTAAATCGTGCCTTCATTCTTTGCGCAGATACCGCCGATATACTCCTCGCCGGTAACTTCGCCGCTTACAGCGAGGTTCATTATCAGACCCTTGTTCGTTCCGAACAGACCGACTAAATCATCACTATAATTCACTCTGATATTACTGATGGTATGCCCGTTGCCGCTGAACTTTCCCGTAAAGGAAGTGCCGCTCTTATACGCTATGGGACGATAATTGTTGCCGCCAAAATTGATATTTCGGGCAAGAACGTAGTTTCCGGAAAGATTTTCATCAATTTTCCTGAAATCATCAACCGAGCTTATAAGCTCATATGCTTCCCAATTTTCTGTGCCGTCAAGGCTGAAGTTATATACGGGCGTTGATTCCAGAACCTTGGGCGCGCCAACGTTCTTAAGGCTGATATATGTTGCCGTCCTTGTGCCTGCTCTGCCGTCTATGTCAGTCACTTCACTGCGTCCCGCCTGCCATACCGTGTCGGCAAAGTCAGTCGGAAGTTCGCCGCTAAGCTCGGCGGTTGTCAGACCCTTTAACGTTTCGGTATCGCGGTCGTCAAAAGCGTCATAAATCGCTTTAAGCCCTGCGCTTACCTCGCTGTCAAAGTAGCTGTTTGTTATTTGTGCGCCATACGCGTACCCGCAAACACCGCCAATATAAGTGCTGTGCGTATCGGCAGTCTTGCCTATGCTTATGCAATAACTAACAGTCGAATTGGTAGTAGACTTAACGGACTCGCCGACAATTCCGCCGATGTTTCCGCTGGAAGAATTACGCGTTACTTCGCTTAAATTTATGCAGTTTTCGATATCTCCCCCGCTATTACTGCCGCAAATACCGCCGACGCTGCTATCGCCGTTTACCGTGCCGTCCGCCGCGCAGCGCAAAATCCCGCCTTTGTTCTCGCCGCAGATACCGCCGACATAGCTTTTAGTGCCGTTTACAGTTCCGCTGAACGAGCAGTCAGCAATACGGCCGCCGCTTTCATTAGAAGCGCAGATACCGCCGACATATGCCGTTCCGCTGACATCTGCCTCAACGGCAAGGTTAATAATCGTGCCTTTGTTAGCGCCGAACAAGCCGGAATGCGACCCGAGTTCACGTTTAACTGTCACGTTCAAGATTTTGTGACCGTCGCCGCTGAAATTGCCGCTAAACGGCATGGAAAGCCCCGAGCCTGTGACTGACTCGGCGTCGCCGATGGGTTCAATCACCTCGCCGTTAAAGTCGATATCATTCTTGAGTACATAATTTCCCGAAAGATTATTTGCGATATTCTTGAAATCTTCCGCTGTTTCGATATACGTAAAGTCTTCAAATTTTTTGCCTATAGCGCCAACGCTGAAATCGTATGTCTGCCCGCCTTTTCTTGTCGCAGCAGTTCCAACGCCATTAAGGCTCGGATAAGTATAGATTGCCGTCTTATATCTGCCGTCTGTTTCGCCGCTCTCTGAGCCCTTTTCCCAATTAGAATTTAAGTCGCTAAGGAAAGAGCTGTCGCAAAGCTCCGCGGTGGTTTTGTAGTAAACTGTAGTATTATTTGAAAAACCGCCGAAAAGCTCTTTGGGGCACACGTCGCTGTCGCTATAGCAGTTTTCCAGCGAAGCGCCAGGTTGATTCATGACGCAAATGCCGAAACCCCTTTTATCAACGTAGCCGTCTTCATCGGTTACGTCTTCGGCGATTATTTCTCCGAAATTCAGGCAAGTTGTGATTTTACCATAATTGTTATTGCTTATTCCGCCTGCGGTGGATAAGCCTTCAATCGTGCCGGCGTTATAGCAATTTTGTACTACGCCAATCCCTCTATTGACGTAAACAATACCTGCGCTGTTTGCGCCTTTTATTGCCGCATTACTAAAGCAACGGCTGATTGTGCCGCTGTTCTCCTTGCTGATACCGCCGAGCTGACCGCCGTTACTGCTGGAGCATCTGATAGCTCCGCTTAAAACGCCGCAGCCATCGATAGTTCCGTTGTTGAACGCGCATACGCCGCCTGCGTTCCCCGCATTCAAACTTGTTGTGATATCTACATTATCAAGGTAAACGCTTTTAATCTCGCCGCTGCTGTATGCAAGCAAACCTAAGTTGTCGCCGCCGCTTATCGTCAGATTGCTTATAGTTTTCCCGTTGCCGTTAAACTTGCCGAGGAACTGGTTGTCTTTCGTTCCTATCGGCGTCCATTCCTTGCCGCCAAGGTCGATGTTGGCGGTAAGCTCAAAATATGTGTTCTCATTTGTTTCGCCGCCGTTCACCATCTTCGCTACATAAGCAAGCTCCTCGGCGCTCGATATCTTATAAGGCGCGCTCTGTGAGCCATCGCCGCCTGCAAATTCCGCTGCCGAATCAATCCATGTTTCCGCGCCTGCCGTTGTCGTCGGAATTATTAACACAGCCGCTGCAATAAACAGCAGCAGCGCTATTCCGACTGCAATAAGCCGATTCCTTGTTTTTGTCATATGTACCTCCCAAAGTTCGGGCATGCTAAGCAATGCCCTTTCAATCATACCATTACATTTTATATTATACTGAGATTTTTTGGATTTGTCAATAACTATTAAAAGGATTTGTGTGTAAACCCGCAAAACTTGTTTTTCAGCCCCGCCCTGATGAACGGCGACCCGCATTGGTCAGGCATGGGCGCCGGCAGGCGGGGATTCGGTTGGAAATGCAGAAAGCGCAAAACATTCGAACCTATGAAAAGCGACGTGCTTGACAAATCCAATTGCACTCAAAGCCTGCGACGGAGCGCAAAAGGCAGAATTTCATTCTGCTGAGTCTGTCGGAAAAGTCCCGTTGGGGGACTTTTTCGACGGTCTGTATCACTATTCAATCTGTTGGGTGATTTGAACGTAGCCGAAAGCGGCGCAAAGCCCCCGCGGGGCGCAAAAACGCCCGCAGGCACTTTCGGTTTGCGGGCGTATGTTAATGTTTGCTTTACTTTACAAAGGGATTCTCCGTCGGGTACATCATGCCTGCGGGCCGGTTAAAGCCGATATCCTCAACGCCGAGATATCTGAATACGTTGAACAGCGCCTTGCCGCAGTGACCGAACGCAACCGCGCCGTGGTGCGGATAGTTCTTCTCGATGAGAACGTGGCGGTAGAAGCGTCCCATTTCGGGGATAGCGAACACGCCGATAGAGCCGAACGACTTTGTTGCAACGGGGAGAACCTCGCCCTGCGCAACGTATGCGCGGATCTGCGCGTCAGCGGTGGACTGAAGTCTGAAGAACGTGATGTCGCCGGGGATAATGTCGCCCTCGAGCGTGCCCATGGTTACTTCCTCGGGGAGCGCTCTCGCCATAATCATCTGGTTCTTCATCGTGCACTTGGAAAGCTTGGACGAGCAGGTGTTGCCGCAATGGAAGCCCATGAACGTGTCGGTGTGCTTGTAGGGGAACTTGCCCTCGATGGAAGCCTTGTACATATCCGCAGGAACGGAGTTGTTGATGTCAAGCAGCGTTACTGCGTCCTGTGTTACGCACGTACCGATGAACTCGGAAAGCGTGCCGTAAATATCAACCTCGCAGGAAACGGGAATGCCGCGGCCTGTCAGGCGGGAGTTTACATAGCACGGAACAAAGCCGAACTGGGTCTGGAACGCGGGCCAGCACTTGCCTGCGATGGCAACGTACTTTCTGTAGCCCCTGTGCTGCTCTACCCAGTCAAGCAGGGTAAGCTCGTACTGCGCAAGCTTCGGGAGGATAGAGGGTATCTTGTTGCCCTCGCCAAGCTCCTTCGCCATGTCTGCCGCTACCTCGGGGATACGCGGGTCGCCCTCGTGCTTATTGAACGCCTCAAACAGGTCGAGCTCGGAGTTCTCCTCGATTTCAACGCCGAGGTTGTAGAGCTGCTTGATGGGCGCGTTGCACGCAAGGAAGTTGAGCGGGCGCGGACCAAAGGAGATTATCTTGAGGTCGTGCAGGCCGACGATGGTTCTTGCAACGGGGATAAAGTCCTTTATCATGTCAGCGACTTCTTCCGCAGTACCAACGGGGTACTCGGGTATGTATGCGTTGATGTTGCGCAGCTTCAGGTTGTAGGAAGCGTTCAGCATACCGCAGTAAGCGTCGCCGCGGCCCTGAATGAGCGATGTTTCGGAATCCTCCTCAGCGGCAGCCGCAAACATAACGGGACCGTCGAAGTGCTTTGCAAGCAGCGTTTCAGCTATCTCGGGACCGAAGTTGCCGAGGTATACGCAAAGCGCGTTGCAGCCCGCCTTCCTGATGTCCTCAAGCGCCTGCACCATGTGTATCTCGCTCTCAACGATGCAGATGGGACATTCGTAGATGTCCTGTGCGCCGTACTTGTCAGTGTAAGCCTTTACAAGCGCCTTTCTTCTGTTTACGGAAAGGCTCTCGGGGAAGCAGTCACGCGATACGGCAACGATACCGAGCTTTATCTCAGGGATATTGTTCATAGTTCTTTTTCCTTTCAGATTTTTTGGGCTCTGCCCTTTTTTATAGGATATCACAAATTATTGCTTTTTTCAAGCGTATATTGGCGCGATTTGCCCAAATGATTGTACTTTTTATTCAGACTTTGCGCATTTTTGGGGAAAATCCGCCCGAAAGTATAATTATACTCTCGCGTATGCCCTGCGCAGCTTCTCTGCGAATATCGCCGCAGACGGCAGGAAGCACAGCGCCCCGAACATAATATAAAGCGCCATATCCCCCGCGGAGAAGTCGAGCCCCGCCATAAGCGGGTAGTAGCCAAACTCCCCTGCCCCGCTCGCCATGAGCGCCGCAGAGCCGCCCGCGCAGAGCACAACGGCAGCGAGCGCCGCAGCGTCCCTCAGCCCAAACCTGTGCCTTGAATAGAACGTGCGCCGCCCCGTGCCGTACCCGCGCGAGCGCATTATCTCCGCAGACGTCATAGCCTGCTCAGCCGAGCAGCCCACCGAATCCGAAAAAGCCGACAGATACCCGCGCACTTCCGAAGCGCCGCGTGTACGCGCGAAATCCCGCGTTCTGCGGATAAAAAGCGGCACGAACCTTAGCGCGCAGGACAGCACAAGCCCCGCCGAAGGGACGGCTCTTCCAAAAAGCCACACATACTTTTCCGAGGTCATGAAGCGCGTTCCCGCAGCGCCCCAGAGCACCGCAGCCGCGAGCATTCCGCCAAAAACCGCGCCGTAGGCGAGCGCCTCGGCGGTGAATGCGGTATCCCCCACGAAAAACAGCACCGTAGCGCCGCTGTGCACAAAAAACGGGTTCGCGAGCGCCGCGCACGCCGCCATAACAGGCAGCCACAGCATTCCCCGAAGCCGTGAAGCAAGCCCCGCGCAGAGCGTTCCCCCCGCAAGGGAAAGCGCCGTCATAACGGGGTCGCGCGTGAAAACGGTTATCGCCATCACCGAAAAAAGGTACAGGAAGCACACGACGGGGTGTGCGTTTTCAAGGTATCTCACGGGCGCTCACCCCGCAGGCGACGCTCGCCCCGCAGGCGACGCTCGTCACGCAGGCGACGCTCGTCACGCAGCAGATGCGCAATAAGCGCCTCGCAGCCCTCTGTCACGTCGGCGTAGGTGCGCTCAAAATCGCCCGTATACCACGGGTCTGAGATGTCGCGCGCGGAATCAGTAAAGTCAAGCAGCCTGCATATTTTGCCGTCGTTATCGCCGCGCCCCGCTATGCGCCGCATATTGCGGATATTCGCGCCGTCCATGCCCACGAGCAGGTCGTATTCGTCGTAGTCCCCGCGCGTCATCTGCCGTGCGCGCTTCGCGGAGTAGTCTATGCCGAGCCGCCTTAGCACAGCCGCCGTGCCGTAATGCACGGGGTTTCCCAGTTCCTCTGCGGAAGTCGCCGCTGACTGCGCGGTTATCCAGCTTATCCCGCGTTTTTTCAGCATATCCAGAAAGACGAGCTCCGCCATAGGCGAGCGGCATATGTTGCCGTGGCAGACGAAAAGTATCTTGTACATTGGGTCATTCCTTTCTGAAAGGCTTTGTTATGCGCTTTACTGCCGCGTTTTGCCCGCTGTCAGATTTTACATATTTCCGTTCAGATTCACAGAAAATGCGCAAATCGGGGCAAATTGCGGACGTGTGTAGTAGTCAAATGGTAGTAAAAATCTGCGGGTTTACTACTAAGGATTTTGCGCGGAGAAAATCAACGCTTTTATTATAACATATTTTATTGGTTTTGCATAGTACCCATGAGCATTTCCGGCTTAAGGCAAATGGGCGTACATCTCTGTACGCCCATAATTATTTTATCCCATCACTCTGAACATTTCCTGTGTTTTCTCCCCGCCAAGCTTATCCATCTCCCTGCGGGCATTTTCAATCTCGGCTATCCGACCGAGTTCGTCCTGAGCGTCCTCAAGTCCGAGATGTGTGTAAGTATTCAGAGTAACACCGATGTCGCTGTGTCCCATAAGGTATTGCAGCGTTTTCGGGTTCATGCCGGATTTCGCCATATTGCTGCAATAGGTGTGGCGGCAGACGTGCGGAGTGATACTCGGCATTTGCAGGCGGTAAATCTCGTTGTACCGATTCACCATATGCTTTAATCGGTGTTCCCAGTGCATTGCGACCAGCGGCATTTCATTTTTGTCGTAGTACAGAAATCCTGCGTACCCATCTATTATTCGTTCGCGTTTTGGTGGTTCTCTGTCCTCAATTATGGCACGGAAGCACTCGACAACATCATCGGTAATCGGCAGCTTTCTTGTACCAGCTTTGGTCTTGGTAGGCTCAATATGGTAAGTGCTGTCCGAAGTCCGCTGCAATTGATGGTCGATATTCAGCACTTTTTTCTGTAAATCTATATCTTTAAGTGTAAGCCCGCAAAATTCTGAAATTCGCAGTCCGGTGTGAAACAGAATGTAAACTGCTTCATAATATTTACAGTAGCAATTGTCGTCGTGCACAAATTTAAGAAACCGCCTCATATCCTCGCGGCTGATGGCTTCTCTTGTAACGCTGTCGTTGACCACGACACCCGCAAGCTGAAATCCGAACGGGTTCTTGTTCAGGATATCATCATCGACCGCCATCTGGAACGCAGGTCGCAGAATTCCTCTGACTGTTTTTACCGTGCTGTACCCTCTGCCGTCTTTCTGAAGTTTTATCAGAAACAGCTTAGCGTCCGAGGTTTTGATGTGCGAAATCTTTTTTGCACCGAATTCCTCGTTTTTGAGAATATTCATAACGAAATTGTAGTTTGCCACCGTGCTGGGTCTGGAACCCGTTTTTGTGGAAAGATAACGCTCGGTTATCTCAACGACTGTGAGATTAAGTTTTTGTGGGTCAAGCTGCGATTCAATATCGCGCCCTATCTGCTTTTCAAGTTCGCGGAGTGATGGCGTAGCTTTCTTTCCTGCCGGAAGTTTATCCGTGGGTTCAAGCCGCCAGCTGTAAACGAATTTTGCTTTGTCGCCGACATAGTATTTGAATTGATATTTCCCATCAGCGCGGATCGATTCGCCGGCACGGAGCAGGCGGTGCTTTGAGTCGCGCCTTATTTTTCTTAGTGTTGCCATGCTTTTCTCCTCCTGAGTTCTGTGTGTTCATCAAGGTATTTTTCAAAAATCGTGCGGATAATAAGTCTGCGGCCGCCGTAAAACGCTATGAAATCAAGTTGTGTACCGCTTCTGATAAGAGCAAGGAACTTTCTGCTGCTCAAATCGAAAAGCAGAATGGTTTCATTGGGGTTAAGAAGGTCTTTTTCGCCCAGTTCGGTTTTCGCCATAAAATCTCACTCCCTTCATGACGTTTTCCGTTCAACGGTCATTACTATATATTACTCTTAATCGTAAAAATAGCAACTACTAACGGCAGAATAAATAAAATCAGATCGTAGAAGTATTGCAGAGAAACTCCTCGAATTTTGTGCGATTTATGAGGTATCTGTTTCCGCTGTAAACCGAGAACACTCCGAGGTTTTCCTCCGCCAGTCGCCGCATTTTCTTTACCCCGATGTTAAAATACTCTCCTGCTTCCTTTATTGTGAGCAGATACTTTTCTCCGGTTGTCATTTCTTTCATTGTAAATCCTCCATTCTGAACCACTACGCTGCTGTTCAAGTGGCAGCAATACCGTAAGTGGTTCGCATAAATATGCTTTCAACTATAAAAGGACAGCTATTCAAGATTTCCGAACCAAAAATAAAAAAAATTACCCGCCAAGGAAAAATCCTCAGCGGGTAACAAGAATAGATTTTTAATATAGAGATGATTCTGCAAGATTAAGCATACTAATCAAACAAATTGTCTAGCTTTGGATACAACGGCATTCCCTTTCCTTCGCGAACATCAATCTTGTTTTCTCTTTCGACTTTCTGTATCATAGTTTTTAGTGGGGATGTCTGTTTCTCAGTCATAGAACTCAAGATTTTCTTACCACTTTTGGTTTTAGCTTTTATGCGAATTGCTGCTGTAATAAGGACTTCGTCTTCACCTATCTCAGTTTGATATTCAAGATCATATCCCACACCATGCTGGCAGTAGCCACCGCCAGGTTTCATATTCTTATGTGGCTTCAATATAGTTGCAAAATTAATCATTATTATCCAAGCATTCCTTTCCAGTTCTATCACGATAGAACCATACCATTCTTCTGTCGACCTCATAGTACTTGCAGTCAAAAAACTCACAGATTGCCTTTAATTCTGCTTCTGATGTAAGCTCAAGGTCTATGCACTTTTCGATTTCAGGTCTAATATAATCATTATCACTTTGAAAGCTAACCATCTGGTCAAAACAGCTGCTTGCGAAATGGTAAAGCGGCATTCCCAGTCTTTCAGCAAGTTCTGCTATCATATTACAAGTATCCATCGAAAAGCCAAATTCGTTCTGTATATCTATGAACTCATCTGGAATTTCAATAAATTCTTCTCGCAGCGCTTCCTTATTCAATATTATTTCCTCCATTTCCGATACCGACTCTGTCCGTGTAACGGTCAGATTTATCCTGTTGTCAGGCGCGGACTTATTTTCTTTTAGTACTTGTTTTGGTGTGAAATCTACTATATGACGGAAATCTCTGCTCATAGCAGACTCTGCACTATAGCCAAAATCAAGAGCAAGGTGATTTAATGGATATGTAGGGTTTTCCTTTATTTTCCTACAGATGAAGAAGATTTTTCTCATTTTTATATAGAGGAAAAGACTCTCATCTAAGACTGCGTCAAAACAGTTCTTATAAAACTTTGAGTTAAACCCTGTCTGCTTACTTACTCCCAAAATTATCTCGTTGGGTTTCCATTCGATATGCTCGTCAATATAGTCTAGAGCAATATTCAACATATTTCTGCCTGCCATATGCAAACCTCCTTTGTGTTTGTGATTTTATTATAACACACTAAAATCCCTTTGTCTTAACATTTTCAGAGCACATTATGTCAATTTCTTGTTCCGAATGAAATTTAATGTCCACCAAGGAAATCAATCCAAGGTGGGCATTGTGCTGTGATTATATAGTTTTATCTGAGTAATTTATTAACACGCTTCTGCACCGCAGAATAATCATATCCTGCTGCAGTCAGTTTCTGCTTTCGTTCTGCACCATTACCCCAATCCCCACGGATAACCTCTTTGGCGAGCTGCTCAACGGTTTTCTTTACGGGGGTGGGGTTCACATATTCGCAAAAGCAAATATCACCGTCAACATCATACCCATCAATCTTATCCACACCCCACTGCCACATAGTCTGACCATAGTTGTACTTTGACGGACAGTTGGGGCTGTTAGTCCAGTGAGCAAGCCATATGTCGTACTTGCCGACAATCCTGCTCTTGTCGTAATAGTTCTCCATGAAAGACGGATTTGCATAAATGCCAGACTTGAATCCCGCCCGCCTTATCTTTTCACAGAAAGCAATCGCCATCTTAGTGCGGGTATCTGTGTTCAGACCCTCAATCTGCTTTTTCTCTTCCATGTCGAAGAATACGGGATATGTCGGAGATAAGTTCTTGATTACCTCAATGCACTTTTCAGCCTCTGTCAGTGCCTGCTCAATGCTCATTGCATAGCTGTACCAGTAAAAACCGTAATCAATGCCGTATTTCTTGCAGTCCGCCACGAACTTATCCATAGTAACATCTTTCTTCGTGGAAAAGCCCGCACGGATAATTGCGAACTTCACGCCCGCCTGTTTCAGCGCAGGAAAGCTGATGCCCTCCTGACAGTAGCTTAAATCAACACCTTTAATCTTCATCTTCGTCCTCCTTTTCCGAACGCTTATGCAGCTGCTCTAGCACATCTTTCAGTTTCTTCGGAACATGCAAACCCAGGTGCGCGGCGTTCTCAAGCAGCGAAATACCCTCGTTTGACAGATAGAAGAATATCACCGCAGTGCGCAGAACAGAGCCTGCGCCAATAACCCGAGTATCAAGAATATGCCCGCCGCCGACCAGAGCGAAGATAAGCACCTTTCTGCATATTCCCTTAAATCCTACCGAGCTTGACAGCTTCTTGTCCGAGATAGCGCACATCACTCCGGTTATGTAGTCGATAACCACAAAGGCAATAAGCGCATAAAGCAAACCATCGCTCCCTCCGAGGAACCAGCCGAGCCACCCGCCGACCGACGTAAAAATAAGCTGTATTGTGTTCCAGAATTCTCTCATAATAAACCCTCCAATCATTCGTCAGCGATGTCGTAAGTTATTTTCATGACCTGCCCGTCCAGTTTTCGCACCGGCTCTGACAGGTTGTTTATTGTGGTAAGACACAGCTTGCATATCCCAAGCGCAAAGCCAAAGAAATGCTGACTGCCGGTTGAATGCGGATAGTACGGTAGAATATACAGCGGTAGGTTCAGTCCGTCCGTCTTGATGAGGTTTGCATATGAATACATCAAACTCGAGCCGTATGTAGGCGCAGAAAAGCGCATTCTGTACCAACCATACCCGTCATCCTTTTTTATTACTTCAAGCGCTATAAGCGAATACTGAACATTACAGCTGTCACATACAAGCAAAGGCATATTTGTTGCTTCATCGACATAGAACCCCCAGAAGCTCGCCGAAGTCATGTTGGATAGCGTCCCATCAGCAATATACTGAAGTATCTCTCCCGTGGATTTGCCGTCCTTGGTGAATACACGAAACTGTCCAAAATTATTTGTACTGCTTGCTTCTTTCCCGTCTATCAGCGGATATTTAGTAATGACGAAGTACTTATCGTCCCACTCAAAGGCGCTCAGCGCATTGCAGTAATCGCCGTTCACACCCGCGCCGTAAAACCATCTGTAACTTCCCGAAACCCCCGAAGCATACACATTATTGATACCAACTCCGTAATTTTGCAAAGGCACATCGGTTTCAATTACCTTTTTAGAAACCTGCTCATAAGTGTCCAGGTCAAAAATGTAATGATGAATATGTTGGAGCGAGGTTGCAACGATGTGTATCTTGTCCCAAATCACATAGGGGAAGAACGCCAGCCACTGAGGATCACTTTCCCAGTCGCTCTTTAACTTCTCAACTTCTTCCGCAGGTAGGTTTTTCACATTACTCGTGTTACAGTCGTAGTAATAACCGCCGTGGTGATAGCTGTTATCATAGGTCGAATTGGGAATACGCTCCGCAGCCGGAAACAGCTCTATGACTTTCTTCACGCTTATAATGCCGCAGAACGGCTTTTCCGTGCTTACGCTTATCGACATGGGGTCGAACATAACGACCTCATAAATACACCCGTCATGGATATGCTTTCCGAGGAGCCGCACATTTCCGTTCGAGAGCCTGCCCATGTAAAACCACTTGAAAACCCCGCAATTGAACTGCGAATCCGGAATATACCGTCCGACAATAGTGTGATACGCCTGCCTGAACGAATCCAGAGAGCTGCTGTTAAGGTCAGTTCCTCCGCATGACAGATTCCAGTAGGAATGGTGCATTCCGTTTGTGCCGCCGTCCTTGGTTGTCATGCAGATACAGCTGATTTCGCCGTTCGCCTTGTCAGAAGCAAAGTCCCACACATGGCGGTAGCCCTTGCCGTTCTCAATGCGGCCGCTTTCATTAGCGTTGTAAGTGCCGATGCTTGTTTCCGTGTTCGTGTTGGCGATTCCTGCGTGACCTATCTCCTCGTTCGTCCACGGGAGCATCATATTGTTGCCGTCCTCGGGGATTTTGTCACGGCAGACTATAACCCCACGGAACGCAGTATCGGCAATGTTTCCCACAAAATCACGCAGCATATTAAAGCTGCGGTCGTTGTCGGAATCCATGCCGATTTCAATGTAATCGGGCGGGTTGAGAATCGTGTCAACGGCATTCGTAATCATATTTTCTTCATGAAGTTCCTTAACCACTTCTCTGGATTTCTCATCAAAAAGCTGAATAGTCGCTTTACCTTTAATCATTCTGTTCCTCCTCATACGGTGTGTAAATAAACGATGTCTGGAAACTGTTACATGGCGCATTGTTCAGAACATCGGTCAGATTTCCAACATCTCCGTTGTACAGCAGCGTAATGCTCTGAACGCTGTCTTTCATTGCGGAACTGCCGAACGCAAGCCAAATCGTACTGCCGAAATCACCCACGCCGAAATCTGCGGAAATCGGCTGCAAGCGGACTGTTTCCTTTTCGGTTGTGACTATCATTATGAAAGCCGCAGTTTCAATGCGCTCTGCCTTGACGGGATTTCGCAGTTCAAGATACAGTTTTCTGTTCGATACGTTCACCACGGTGATTGGCGGCGGGGTGATTATTTTCGGGCTCCATACGTCTGGGAATACCGCTCTGACGGTGGGTTCAAGCGTTTTTCTCTCCCTTTCACGCTTTATGAAAGCGAGTATGGGTTCGCTGAACTTGAACTTATGTGACTTGAGAATCTCAAACAGCAGCGTATCAGATGTGCGAACAAGCGACTTTCTGACGGTTCGGCGCATAGTAAAACGAACCTCGTCCTCGCGTGCCTCAATGTAGCCGTCCCAGGGAGTATCTCCGGCGAGATAAGCGCCCATTACATAGCCCCAGGTCTGCATTTTCGGGAACTTACCCTCTGCGCCATCAGACGAAATCACACTGAGCGACATGGTATTTTGACCGACCTCCGATGTGAACGGGTATGTATAAGTCTTTGTGTGCGAACCCTCGCTGAAATACTCCTCATAACGCATGACTTCGTTTTCGTTCTTTTTCAGAATGAACGCAAGAGTTCCTGCGGCTGAAATCACGAATTTCACAGTTGAGCAGAACGCTGCGTATGTCGCTTGAATCGCATTGTAAGTAATGCGAAACAGCCGCTGTGACTTCTCCGTTATCGAAATATCCGCGCTGTTTGTCGCGGTTTTGAGTTCCGCAGTGGATTCGCCCACGTCCTTGCGTATCTCGTTCGTTTTCTGCTCCATCCGGTAGAGATTGTCCGAAATGCTCGGACGGTAATCTCCGACTTCGATAGAGATTTCACGGCGGTTGTACGGGTTGAAACTCATGGCGATTATACGGGTGTTTACGTTGAGGTTGAACGGGTGGAACACTATCTGCACGTTGTCGCCGACCGAAAAATTCATATTCTTGTACAGTGTCAGACCGTAATTTGTGGTACCGGAACGGCTGTCGGTTTCCATAGTCAAATCGGAAACGTTCCGACCGTCCATAACCCCGATATACTCCGTTGAACCTCTGTGGGAGCGGATATTTATCTCGTTCCCGTTGTATTCAATCTCACCTCCGCAAAGTGCAATTAGCTGCATTAAGGCGGCTCTGCGGGTACATTCTCGATTGATTTTCAGCTTTATCGGAACGGTCGGGTCGCAAATTCCGGCGGTTAGTGATGTGCCTTGCAGCAAAGAAATAAGGCACTCACCCGGAGCGCCCTCAAAGTCAAATTCAGTCAGTTTGTATTCGTCATTGTTAAGTTCATAGGACTTGTGTTCGCACTCCACGGTGCAAATCGCAATGCCATTTGAAAGGGATTTCGACACCTTCACTACATTGAAAAGGTAGTTCAGAGTGTCGCTTTTCAGCTGTACCTCAAGCCCCGTGAATATCTCCGAAGCCATCGAGGACATTACGGAAAATTGAAATGTGCATTCTCCGTTCAAGCTGTCGGTAAGCGATGCTGAAATCACCCGTGTAAACACACCACGAACATTTCCGTTTTCAGTTACGATTATCTCAACCATCACACCGCCCCTGCATTCCTTACCGTCACCTTGTTCTGGTTCCACTGTATTCGGGATATTACCTTTGTGAGAGGTACACCGTCAATGCTAAGCGGAATTGTTACATCAAACGCCTGCGTCTGTACTCCGTTGAAGCCCGAAACCGTGCCGTTCATGTCGAGGTCAAAATCTGACGGGATAGCGTTCTGCATACTCTTTGAAACGTCTTTCATCTCATCGCTGAAGCCCTCGCCAAGTCCCTCTGCCATAAAGCCGCCGAGGTTCGCGAACAGTTTTGACGGAGAATGTATTCCGAAGAAGTCCTTGATTCCGTCCACAATGCCGCCGAAAAATCCGCTTATCTGATTCCAAAGCCACGCGCCCGCATCAGAAATACCCTGCCACAGGCCTTTCAGCAGGTTGCCGCCGACCTCCGCCATCTTGCCAAAGTAGCTTCCGAATGCGTCTATAATGCCGCTTATGATTTGCGGAATCGCCTTGACTATCTCCACGATAATGGTCGGGAGGTTTTCAATCAGCGCAATAAACAGCTGAACGCCCGCCGCAACAAGCTGCGGAATCGCTCCGATAACAGCGTCAATAACGCTTGAAATTATCTGCGGAATAGCCGCGACAATGGTCGTGATGATTGTCGGCAGGTTCTGCACAAGCGAGATGAGCAGCTTGATTCCGGCTTCGATGATAAGCGGAATTGCTGAAATCACCGCATTGATTATTCCGTCAATTATCTGTGGAATGACCTCCACGATTGCCGCAATGATGTCCGGCAAAGCCGTCACAAGCGAGGTTAGAAGCTGTATTCCCGCTTCGATTATCTGCGGTATCGCGCCGATGAGGAAATCCACGATTCCCATGATTATCTGCGGCAGGGCTTCAATAAGGATCGGCAGCGAATCTAAAATGCCCTGCGCAAGTCCCGTCACAAGCTGTAAAGCTGCGTCCAGAATAAGCGGCAGATTGTCCACAAGCGTTTTCACTATCTCCACGACAACGGCGACTATCTGCGGAACAAGCTGCGGAATCGTGTCCGCAATGCCTTTGATAAGCGACAGAAGAATATCCGCTCCCGCCGAAACTATCTGCGGCAGTAGTCCCACCAAAGCTGAAATAATCTCGGTCACGATTTTAGCGAGTGTAGGTGTGAGTTCAGAGATTGCCGACAGCAGACCGTCCGCAAGCGCTGTGATGATACCGGGCGCGCTTTCAAGAACTGCTCCGGCAATTGAGGAAACCAGCTTTGCGGCTTGCGGAATGAGAGTTTTTATTGCGTCAATAACGCTTGAAACGCCGCTTTTCAGTTCATCGGCGGCATTTTCGTTTCCCGCAAGCAAGTCGGAAAGTCCGTCCGTAATCTGCGTTATTCCGGGCAGAAGTTCTCCCACCATGCGATTTTTCAGACCGCCTGCAGTATGCGACAACTTAGTAAGGCTATCCTCAAAAGCGGCAGACGCAGCTACGGCCTCGTTGCTCATCACCATGCCGTAGTCCTCGGCTTCTTGTTTCAATCGTTTGGTTTCCTCTGCGGTGATGTTAAGAACAGCCGCCATATCCGTTGCGGATTTACCGAGGAGGTCGTTTGCAGCAGCGGTACGCTCCGCGCCTGCCTCCATGCCTTGCAGAGCAGTGATTACAATGCTCAGCTGCTCGTCCTGGGACTTTCCGTTCAGTTTCTCGATGGAAAGCCCGACTGCGGACAACTTTTCGGCAGCGGAATCCGAGCCACCTGCCGCATCAGTTATAACGGTGGACAGCTTTTTCATGCCCGTCTGGAGGTTGTTTACGTCAGCGCCGCAGCGCTCAAACACATAGCCCCACTTCTGATAGCTTTCTGCGCTTATGCCGATTTTCTGCGAGGTCCTGTCAATCTGATCGCCCGCCGAGCCGACATCATTCGCCATGTCCCACAGCTTTTTTCCTGCGGCAACGCAGGCTGTCCCGACCGCCGCCGCAGCAGCCCCGAGAGCCGCGCCGATTTTCTTTGCGGTATCTCCGAGTTTACTCAGCTTTCCGTCAGCGTCCTCGCTGGTGTCGGCGGCTTTCTTGACGGAGTTGGAGAAATCCTTTGCTTCATCTCCCGCTTCATCAAAGCCCTTGTCGGCATTTGCGAGAGCGGTGTTGTTGGAGTTCAGTTCACGCTCCATGCCGTTCAGAGCCGCCTGCGCATTGTTCAGCTGTATCTGCCAGCTTTGTGTGCGGCGGTCGTTCTCACCGAACGATTCTGCGGCATTTGCAAGTGCGGAGCGGAGCGTTTCGATTTTCTGTTTCTGTTGGTCGATTTCCTTGTTCAGGACTTCGCTTCGGGCGGTTAGGGCTTCTGTGGATTTGTCGTTCTTATCGAACTGTGAATCCACCAGTTTCATTTCTGAATCAAGTACCTTGAAAGAATTATTGATTTCGGCGAGGGATTTCTTGAACTCCTTTTCGCCCTCAAGACCGATTTTTAAGCCGAAATTCTCGGACATTCTGCGTCACCTCCTTGGAAATGGGCATAAAAAAAGAGCCTTGCGGCTCGGGTAAGATATAAAAAAGGAGCAGCCGTGACGGGTGCTCCTTCTATGTGTTAAATTGCTCAACAAACGAGAATCTACCATCTATTCATATTCTTTTCAAACTTTTCGGTATATGCTTGTTTTAACTCATTCGCTGTAATCCCATAGCACAGCATTACGTCATTATAATACATTAAAACATCCGCCATTTCCTCAACTAAAGCTTTTCTTAACTCTGTATCCGACGCTGCTTCTATTCCTCCGTTCTTTTTTACAATATCAATCACTTCGCCTATTTCTCCGATCATCCAAAGCAACTTGTTTTTACCTGTTTCCGGACAAATCGGCTCCCACTTATCTTTATACTTGTTCTGAAGTTTTATCTGCATTTTTTGCATTTCATCAATACCGAAATCCATATTTTAATTTTCCTCCTCCATTTCCGATGTGTCAAATCGCCAGACTTATCGGAAGTTTAAATTCTTGAAATTATTTCAACAGTTTCATTGATAATGCTCTCAAGTTCTTTATCACCGTCAATCACATAATCGCAAGTTGACAAATGATTTTTCACCATCTGAATATAGGCCGTTCTTGCATATTTCAAATATGTATCCATTTCATTGCGAATTTCATCTGACGTAGCCTCTCTCATATCTCTGAGAATTCTTCGAGCCATTGCTATATCTAACGGTGTATCAATAAATATGCAACAATCCAAATAAGGTCTTATCATCCGATGTTGGTATGCAAACGGATAGTCCAACAGTAAACAGTCATATTCACCACTGCGGACTATTTTATCAATATCAGTTTTTAACGGCGATAAGTCCCATACATGAACATCTGCTCCTTCTGACACCCATTTTGAAAAATCTTCTACTTCTCCTTCAAATGAGTAGTTATCAAAGTGAAGTGACGATGTTCTCGGAAGCCTATCTTTAACCGCATTTACGACTGTTGTTTTTCCGCCTGCTGTCACAGCTCCAATAGCTATTATTTTCATTATATTATATTCCCCCACAAATACGATTTGCCGGGCAGTTAACCCGCCCTCTTCAACTCATTATACCACGCATTCACGCTTTTTCAACCCATTTTCCAATCTAATTGCCATTGGGCTAACATCACGTACCACATAAAAAAGAACTTGCGACTCAGAAATATAGGAAAAGGAACAACCGTGAGGGGTGCTCCTTTAGTGTGTTAAACTGCTCGATAAATGGGAATTTATGTTTATATATTATGTTCACAACCCTCAGATCCGTCACGAATTCGGTCAATTGTGCCCTTTAGCAGACAGTTATCTGTATTTATATCATATTTTTTGTAATCCCATTCGGAAACTTTATCGAATCCGATGCTTGAGTAAAAAATCCCGGAATGACCGTCAGCATCATTTTTTTGATCGTTACAGCAAATCTTTCATTGCTATGAACATAGGCAATATGGTTCTCGCCTATCAGGTTACCATCTTGAAACAATCCGAATATATCAATTTTTCCCTTGTTAATATCTCTTGTGTTTTCAGCAATCATTTCATCTGGGTCGTTATAATCAAAGAATTGAAACAACAGCTTTATTTCATCTGTGTTTATTATTCTAACATTCATTATAAATTCTCCAAAGTTTCTATCATTTCCCGCCAATCCCTTACGCTCAAATATTCAAAGTCGGCATTGGCATTATTATTTGTATCGCTATAATAAACAGGAAAAATTCCTGCGTTATTTGCACCGACAACATCATTTGAGTAGCTATCCCCGCAATACCACACCTTGTCAGATGTCAATCCGGATTTCATCAATGCAATTTCAAATAGACGCTTATCTGGTTTTCGTATCATATAATCACAAGAAGATATTATAAATTCAAACCGATTGTTAGGGAGTAATCTGTCAAAACGCTCCTTTATTGCTTCGCCTGACCACGCATTGTTGCTGATTACCGCAGTACGAATACCTGCTTGATTAAGATAATCTATCATTTCATCTGCATAAGGCATAATTGCTCCTTGTGAAGCAGCAGTCCAAAAAATTATTTCGTGATCCAAAGGCGTCAATGAAAATTCTATGCCCAAATGTTCGAATGCAAGGCGGTTTCCGACTCTTGCTGGAATGTCATATCCAAGAGTATTCCTTACACTTTCAATTTCTCCAAATATCTTATTTACTTCACTCCGAATGTCTTCAATCGTGCAATTGTTTGGATTTTTCACTATGTATTTCATAAGTTCGACGTTTCCTCTGTCAGAATTCCAATCAGGCTCGCAAAGCAAGGTATGTCCATAGTCAAAAATAATCATTTCGGGTTTTGTTATTTTCATTTTAAATTACCTCAGTATTATTTGATATAGTATTCCAACAGCTTCTCATCAATAGGAGCAATCGGCTCTTTATCCTTAATATCTTTGTAAAATGCCAGCTTAACTATCTCGTCACGGTCGTTAATCTGTTTATAGATTTCTTCAATGGTCATATTTTCAAGGGTAACACCATACAGACCACCATATTCAATGCGTTCCTTGGAAGAAAAATAGTCTGGCATCATAAGAAATTTCATCAAGCCAAGGTATTTAAAAGCAGTACCTTCAATTCCTAATTCTTCGTAGCACTCACGAATAATGCAATCCCTCGGTGTTTCGTCTTTTTCAATACAGCCGCCGAAAATCTCCCATCTGTTACGCCATTTGTTCCAGCCGAGGAGATAATCTTTGTCAACCTTGACAACAGCAAGACAATGAGTGAGCTGTTCATACTGCGTCAGCGTGTCTTCATCTTTATTGGTTATAGAGATGAAATAATTGCCGTCCAAATCTTTTAAAATGTAATCGGTCATTTAAGTTCCTCCCTAAACCCATTCCTGCTCCACAGCCAGAGCGGTGTGCGAATATCAATGGGGACGGGAAACCCGTCCCCTACAGAATCATATATAAATCAGCAAGATAAATCCCGATTTGTACGGCAGACTAACTGCCCTTATAAATCCATTATACCACGCACCTCCACTTTTTTCAACCCATTTTCCAATCTAATTGCCATTGGGCTAACATCACGTACCACATAAAAAAGAACTTGCGACTCAGAAATATAGGAAAAGGAACAACCGTGAGGGGTGCTCCTTTAGTGTGTTAAACTGCTCGATAAATGGGAATATGTATCAGCGATTATACGAATTTTTTCGATGTTATATATAATAAGCCATATTTACCTCATGGCAGTCTTGCTCGTCCACCACATCGGTTTCCTCAAACCCCATTTTCTCATATATATGCTTCGCATGGTCATTACCGTAAATATATGTGGTTGTTATAACTTTTGCATCATAACAAATTCGCATAAGGTCAATAAATTTTTTTAGTGCGGCTGTGCCTTTGTGTTTATTTTGGTGGCTTATGTCTATGGCGTATTCCCACAAAAAATATTTATGCTCTTCAAAACGATTAACCAGAATAAAACCAATCAGATCATTTTCGTCAAATATATCAAAAGCCAGAACCGTATCAGGATTATCCCTGATAATCGTCTTAATTGTTTCCTTTGTTGAAAGCATCCCCTCCTGATCGGGAGCAAGTGAGATCTTCATTTCTGTAGACTTAACGAAATCAATCATAACGTACAATGCCTCTTTCTTTTATAAATTCCGATTTATCGGGCAGATTAACCGCTCTCACAGACTCATTATACCACGCAATCCCACTTTTTTCAACCACTTTTCCAATCTAATTGCCATTGGGCTAACATCACGTACCACATAAAAAAGAACTTGCGACTCAGAAATATAGGAAAAGGAACAACCGTGAGGGGTGCTCCTTTAGTGCGTTAAAGTGCTCGATAAATGGGAATTTTTGCTTTATATAAATTATTTATGCTGTAAAAAGTTATAAACTCTTTGATTGAAATCCTTAGCTTCTTCATAAGCGGCATGCCCTAAATTATCATACATAAAGATTTCACAACCAAGTTTTTTTGAAATTTCCAAAGAAGCCGATCCACTTACCACTTT
>CAKSEE010000010.1 GCA_934446455.1 uncultured Oscillospiraceae bacterium
CTCCATCACAGCCTCCACCAACATGAGCAAGGAGGACATAGACAAGGCTGTCAAGGAAGCCGAGGCTTTCGCGGCAGAGGATAAGAAGCGCAAGGAGGACGTTGACGCACGCAACGAGGCGGACTCCATGGTATATCAGGTTGAGAAGTCCATGAAGGAGTTCGGCGACAAGGTTACCGACGACGACAAGTCCAAGGTTGAGCCGAAGATAGAAGCCCTCAAGGAAGCGCTCAAGGGCACGGATATCGAAGCTATCAAGGCTAAGAAGGAAGAGCTTCAGAACGCATTTTACGAGGTTGCGGGCAAGATATATCAGGCAAGCGGCGCGGCAGACGCTGCGGGCGCTGCAGGCGCAGCAGGTCAGGCTCAGCCCGACCGGAACGGCGGCAGCGACGACGGCGCGGTTGACGTAGAGTTTACAGAAAAGTAATAGTAAAGGGGGCGGCGCGGACGCGTTCCGACCGCCTCCGTCGGTGCGGCGCCTTGAGGCAGAATGCCTTAGGGCGTTGTGCTGTACATGATATGTCTGCGCGAATAAGCCGGCAGACCCGAAAAGGATTTGATGTATATGGATAAAAGAGATTATTATGAGGTGCTTGGGCTTCAGAAGGGCGCAACGGACGCAGATATAAAGAAAGCGTACCGCAAGCTTGCAAAGCAGTACCACCCCGACCTCAATCCCAATAACCCCGAGGCGGAGGCGAAATTCAAGGAGATAAACGAGGCAAACCAAGTGCTTTCCGACCCCGACAAGCGCGCGAAGTACGACCAGTTCGGCTTTGCGGGCGTAGACCCGTCGTATGGCGCGGGTGCGGGCGGCACGGGCGGCTTCAGTGGGTTCGGCGGCTTTGACGGCGGCGGTATCGACCTCGGCGATATATTCGGCGACATATTCGGCGGCGGATTCGGCGCAAGCTTTGGCGGCTCGGGCGCGCGTGCGAACCCCAACGCGCCGCGCAGGGGCACGGATATAGGCGCGGCGCTTGAAATTGACTTTATGGAGGCGTGCAAGGGCACAAAGCGCGACATCACAATAAATCGCGTTGAAACCTGCGACGAGTGCGGCGGCACGGGCGCAAAGAAGGGCACCTCGCCCAAGACCTGCCCGGACTGCCACGGCTCGGGTACGATTAACGTGCAGAAGCGCACCATGTTCGGCACCATGATGAGCAGGGAAACCTGCAAGAAGTGCGGCGGCAGGGGCAAGCTCATAGAATCGCCCTGCCCGAAGTGTTCGGGGCGCGGCACGATAACGCAGAAGAAGCCGATATCCGTTAATGTTCCCGCAGGCGTGGACGATACCGTAACGCTCAACGTGCGCGGGCAGGGCAATGCAGGCTCCAACGGCGGACCGCGCGGCGACCTCAAGGTGCGTATCAAGGTAAAGAGACACCCCGTATTCGAGCGCGACGGCTACGATATCCGCATAGATTTCCCCGTAACGTACTCGCAGGCGGTGCTTGGCGCTGAGATTGAGGTGCCCACGATAGACGGGCCTGTTACGTATAACGTTCCCGCAGGCACGCAGCCCGGCACGGTGTTCAGGCTTCGCGGAAAGGGTGTGCAGCGGCTTCAGCGCAGCGAGGGCGACAGGGGCGACCAACTGGTAAAGGTAAGCGTGGAGGTGCCCAAGAACCTCAACAAAAAGCAGAAAGATGCGCTGCAGGCATTCGAGTCAACGCTTGAAGCGTCCAACTACGAAAAGCGCTCGAGCTTCTTCGACAAGCTTAAGAATATGTTCGGCAAATAATACGTTCCCGCGGCTGATATTTCGGCTGCGGGATTTGTGCATGGAATGCTGCACGGACTTGCATAAATTGCCTGCAAACGGCATAAGATAAGCGCGTTATCAAGAAAATTTGAATCGTCGGCACGGACTAGTTTCATAATTTACGGATTCTTTTGTGAAAAAAGCCTGAACATCCGCGCGTAATTTGAATGTATTTGTGAAAAAAACATATAGACAAAAGCCGCCCTTTAGGCTATAATATAAACGTAGATACGAAACAACGACGTTTCGGACGCAGGATTTCTGCGCCCAAAGCGCCGTTTTTTTGTTGAAAAAAACTTATATATTCAAGGAGGAAAAGGGACATGGCAGAAGTATTTAATGTTGTAGAGCAGTTCGGCATTGATGTATTCAATGAGGAAACGATGAAGCAGAGGCTTCCGAAGAACGTTTTCAAGGCTCTCAAAAAGACCATTGCAGAGGGCAAGGAGCTTGACAGCTCTATTGCGGACGTTGTGGCAAGCGCCATGAAGGACTGGGCGATCGAAAAGGGCGCGACCCATTACACCCACTGGTTCCAGCCGATGACGGGCATTACCGCTGAGAAGCACGACAGCTTCATCTCCCCCATGGGCGACGGCACCGTTATCATGGAGTTCTCGGGCAAGGAGCTTATCAAGGGCGAGCCGGACGCTTCCAGCTTCCCCTCGGGCGGTATCCGCGCTACATTCGAGGCGAGGGGCTACACCGCATGGGACCCCACCTCCTACGCATTTGTAAAGGGTGGTTCGCTTTATATCCCCACGGCGTTCTACTCCTACTCGGGCGAGGCGCTTGACAAGAAAACCCCGCTGCTGCGCTCCATGGACGTTATCTCCGACGCGGCGCTCAGAATACTCCGCCTGTTCGGCAACACCACCGCAAAGAGGGTTGTTGCAACAGTCGGCGCGGAGCAGGAATACTTCCTTGTGAACAAGGCGACCTACGAAAAGAGAAAGGACCTTATCTTCACGGGCAGAACGCTCTTCGGCGCGCCCGCACCCAAGGGTCAGGAACTTGACGACCACTATTTCGGCACTATCAAGGACCGCGTAGCAAGCTACATGAAGGACCTTGACGAGCATATGTGGAAGCTTGGCATCACCTCCAAGACCAAGCACAACGAGGTTGCGCCCGCGCAGCACGAGAACGCGCCGATATTCGCCCCCGCAAACCTCGCTACCGACCAGAACCAGCTGACGATGGAGCTTATGAAGAAGATAGCTCTCGAGCACGGACTTGTCTGCCTGCTTCACGAGAAGCCCTTTGCGGGCATTAACGGCTCCGGCAAACACGACAACTGGTCGCTTTCCACCGACGACGGTCAGAACCTTCTCGACCCCGGCAAGAGCCCGATGGAGAACGCGCAGTTCCTTACGTTCCTTGTTGCCATCATCAAGGCGGTTGACGAGTATTCCGACCTTCTGCGTATGTCCGTAGCCTCCGCAGGCAACGACCACAGACTCGGCGCGAACGAAGCGCCTCCCGCTATCATCTCCATATTCCTCGGCGAGGAGCTGGAGAACGTTATCGAAGCGCTTGTCGAGGGTAAGGACTACAAGGGCAGCAGAACGATGTTCAACGTAGGCGTATCCTCCCTGCCGAACTTCCCCAAGGACACAACGGACAGAAACAGAACCTCTCCGTTCGCGTTCACGGGCAACAAGTTCGAGTTCAGAAGCGCAGGCTCCAGCCTTAACATCGCAGGTCCGAACACCGTACTCAACACGATCGTTGCAAATTCTCTCACCGAGTTTGCAGACGAACTCGAGGGCGCAGAGGACTTTAACGCCGCGCTGCACGACCTGCTTGTAAAGAACATCAAGGACCATAAGCGTATAATCTTCAACGGCAACGGCTACGGCGCAGAGTGGCTTGAAGAGGCTGAAAAGCGCGGCCTGCCGAACCTCAGGTCCACCGTTGACGCTATCCCCTGCATAACCGAGGATAAGAACGTCAAGGTATTCACCAGGTTCGGCGTATACAGCGAGGTTGAGCTTCACGCAAGAGAAGAAATCAACTTTGAGAACTACTCCAAGGTGATAAACATAGAGGCGCTCACCGCTGCGGACATGGCAAAGACAGAGATACTGCCCGCGGTTATGAAGTGCGCAAAGGACGTGTGCGACATCGCAGCCAGCAAGAAGGCTGTCGGAATAGACCCTGTTGTTGAAACTGAAATGGCAGCGAAGATCAACACGCTTACCATTGCTCTTTCCGAAAAGGCAAAGGCGCTTTCCGACGCTGTTGTTAAGGCACAGGGCATTGCAGACGCACATGAGATGGCAAGATTCTACCACGATGAGGTATTTGCTGATATGCAGAGCCTGCGCGCGGTCGCTGACGAGCTTGAAACTATCGTCGGCGAGGAATACTGGCCGTTCCCGACATATGATGAGCTTCTGTTCAACGTATAAGGGCTTACACAGACTTAGAGCGATATTCTCGCTTTAAGATATCCCGCTCCCTTTCCCTTTTTTCGGCTGCCGCTTATTGTGGCAGCCATTTTCTTTGCATAAAAAAGCAGCCGCCCTTAAGAGCGGCTGCGCGTTACATGGGGTAAAACTCGTTGTCGGCTTCGGTGTGGTTTGTCCATGTTGGCAGATTTTCGGCGCTTGCGTCCTCAATATCGAAAACAAAGAGCTTTTCAAGCGGCTCGTCGCCCTGCGGGGTCTGCGCGGTTCCCGTAAAGTGAACGGTAAGCTGCGAGCTGCTTTCTTCTACCTCGTATGAGAGTGAGAGGCGGTCGCTGTATTTCTGCGCGGTCATTTTTGCCCAGTTTCGTAGCGGGCTGTTCACCTTTTCGTATATGTCCACTGCGCTTTCGTTTGCGCCAAGCGGTATGCTGTATGAATGCCCGCCCTCGTCAAGCATAGCGCTGTTTGCAAAGAACGGGTAGCTTACCCCGCCGCCCTGCGCCCTGATTTCGGCGCTTTTCTCGCCTGCGCACTCAAACGCCTCGGTATAGTCGAACCGCACAGCGTTTACGTTGAACAGGTAAACTCCGACCGCTGCGGCGCATACTACAACAGCTGAAATAGGTATAATAAGTGCTTTTTTTAATTTGAAACCCATTAGTTGACCTCCGATAACAAAAGTTATATTGACGTTACCGTGTATTCAAATTTTTTCTGTCCTGTGCTAGAATTTAGAAATCTAATCGCAAAGGCATCGGTTACACTTGTTGCTGTCCCTGTAAGAATTATATGTTTCGGAACAACAAGACTAAACGTGAGATTGATTCCAGGCTCACTATGCCATGAGTTTATAGGGTTCGTAAGATGATAATAGATATCGACTGTATAGCTATTCGACAGCCATAAGCCTGTTTTAATTTCGAAGCGCAAATCACCAAGCGTTGGGGTAACTTTGTATACTGGACTACAATAGTCTTTGCTTGAAATGTCGCAATTATCTGTGTACGAAGTGCCTGAGGTTGTAAGGTCAACTGTTGTGCTGTTAGTCCAGTTTGCAGGTTTGCCAATGCTTGCTCTGCTATTTGTAGTTGTTCTTTCAACGGGGGTATTAGTGTAATCGCCGATATCAATAACAAGATATTCTATGCCATCGATGACTGTCCAGTTGTAGCCGTCTTTTTCATAGCAATCATACCCGTGATATTCATATGTGCTAGGTGTGCAAAAATCTTCTGAGTTAGCAGTAATTGTGCAAGAGAAGCACGCGATGCTAGCAAATGTTGCTGCAAGAAGTTTTTTTAACATAGTAATTCTCCTTTGAAAAAGTTTTGTGGGATAGGTAACATTTGCTTTACTAATGTGCAGAGAACCTTAAACAATCATAATTATCACCCTTTCGTTAAAGAGAACAAATACTTAGACAGATGTAGTTAGGGCTTGCATAATCGAAAATTGCAATCAAGCTTAAGCTATAGATATATTTTACCATGCTGTGGTGTGAAATGGACATTTGCCAAATGTTACAAGACATTTTTTATTAGCCGAAGCAATGTACGCTGGTGATTTGCGAAAGCAAAAAGCACAAGTGATTATTTAAAAATGCTGTAATTTGAAATAAAATTATGATATTGATAACGCATGAATGCTATTATGACAAGTGCAGAAACCTAAACGCGGCTGAGCGGTTATATAAAAGCAATGCCTCAAGCAATCTTAGTGCTTGAGGCATTCTATGCTATGAATTTCAAAATGCTTTGCGGCTATTTTAAGACAGTCCCACCCCGCGGTAGAAATTGCTGCGGTAGTAGTCGTTTGTAATGCTTACTTCCTTGACGGAGGTACCCGGCATAAGGCAGGCTATCATCGTGCCGTTGCCGATGTAGATACCGCCGAAGCCTGCGCCCGTTCCCCCGTCGTTCATAAAGTATACAAGGTCGCCGGGGCGAAGCTCGTCGTATGCGCGCTCCGTGCCCATTTCCGCCTGCTTTGCAACGCCGCGCGGGCAGGTGATAAAGCCGTTTTCGCGCAGGACGTAGTAGATAAAGCCCGAATTGTCGAAGCCTGCGTCGGGCGTGTCGCCGCCGTCGGCGAAGTCTATGCCGATAAGCGACTGCGCAAGCGAGATTATGCCCGCGGTTTCGGGCGTTGTGGCAGGCTCGGTCTGCGGCTCGGGCGGTTCAGTCACGGGCGGCTCCGTTTCGGGCGGAGCGGTCGGCACGGGCTCGGTCTGCGGCTCGGTATCCGTCACGGAGGGTGGCGTGCTTAAAGGCACGGAGCTGTCCGGCAGGGAACTGTCGCCCGCCTTGTTTGCGTTTATGATGATAACTGCGGCGATTATTCCCAGGGAAATAGCGGTTACTATTGTTATAAGCAGTATATTTTTTTTCATTGACAACACCTCTGTGTATACGAAGCGTCTGTAGGGGTTATCTCATTGTAGCACATAATATGTGTGGAATGCAACTACAGAAAAGTTACAAATTGCTTACAATTCGGTTACAGCAGTTAATATCCGCATCAAGCCGTCGAATTATTCAAATCTGAAGCTGTAGAAATCAAATCTGGAGCCCGGCAGGAACACGAAGCTTATATCGTTTACGCCCTTAAGCAAGGGAATATCGAAGCGCTGCTCGGTGCATTCCGCGCTCTGCGCAAAGTCGAGGAACACGGTCTGCTGCTCGCCGTTTTCGGGTGTGTAGCGCAGCTGAACGGGGTTCGCCGCGTTGTGACCCGCGCCCTTGATGCAGAGCGCGTGCGCGCCCTCGCCGAAGTCAAGCGCATTGCACGTGAGGATAACGTTGTTGCCTATGCCGACAATGCTGCGTCCCTCGGTTCTGTAGTCGTCGCCGTAAATGCTGTCGCATTCCGCGGTAAAGTTTTCGTCGAACGCCCTGTTTATCGCCGTAAAGCCAAAGCCGCCGAAAATAACGCCCTGCACCACCGCAATGCTTATTGTATGCACGCCCTTAACGCGGTGCGACAGCGCGAACGTCTGCGGCGCAAAGCCGTTCCACAGCCCGTTGCACGCGAACGCGCAGTCCGCCAGAAGCTCGCCGTTTTCGGGCGTACCGTCCCATACCTCGATTTTCGGGTCGAAGCACGCGCCGATGTGCAGCGCTATCTCCTGCGTACCCGTTTTGCCGAAGTCAACGTTGCTGTAGGTAAGCACCGTGCGGCTGTCAAAGCTGCCAAGCGCGCTGTTCTCTATCATGTTGAACGCGCCCTGCGCGCTGTCGACGGTGTTTGCCGCGATAAAGCCGTAGGCGTCGCGGACTGCCGCGCCAAGCCCGTCTGCGGTGAACGGCACCTCTGCCATTACCTGCGGTACTGCCGCGCCGTTGTTTACATACGCGCGCACGATGAACTCGCCGTCGCCGAGCGCCTTAACGTGCGCGCCGCCCTCTGCGGGGATTACCTGCGCGCAATTTACCTCAACTCCCGCAGGCGTGAGCGCCTTCCACGATATGTCGCTGTAGGTTGCGTTTTCGGGCAGAAGCCTTGCGGTGATGTCCGCCTCGGGCTGCCCCTTTGTGAGCGCGCCGCCTCCGCAGAGCTCGATTTTGCGCACGGGTATCTCGGCGGTGTATGCCGTCTGCTGCACGGGGTAGGCGTTCGTTCTTACAACGCCCTGCGGCTGTCCGCACTTTTCAGTCGTAAAGCGAAGCTCGGCGCTGCGAAGCCCCTCGCTGTGCGCGCTCACCGTAACCTCGCCCGCCTTGTCGGTGGTCATTATCATTGCAAGCAGCTTTCCGCTGAAAAGCCGCCTGTTGTCGCCCTTGTAGCTGTCGTAGTCGGTGCTGTCGCCGTTGTCAAGCCCTGCAAGCCTGCCCTCGCCGCTTACCTCAACCTTAATGCGGTTTCTTGCGTTGCCAACGGGCAGCCCCTCGCTGTCAACGACGGAAATTTCCGCGAAGACTATGGAGCGTCCGTCCGCTACGGGTATGCCCTCGGGGGAGGAAAGGTCCGCCTGTGTGGTCATTACAACAGCCGCAGGGTCGCCGCTTGTCGTGAGCGACTGCTGCGCTGTAACCTCGCCGTCCCTGTTGTACGCCCTTGCGGAAAGCGTGCCCTTTTCAAACGGCACGGCGTACTGCGCGCGCATATCGCGGCTCTTCTCAAGGTCGATATCCTGCCGCCCGAGCGTTTTCCCGTTGAGGAAAAGCTCCACGGAAGAGGCGTTGGAGTATACGAGCACGTCTATCGTCTGTCCCTCGCTGAAATCCCACACGGACGGCACGATGTGAAGCACCGTGTGCTTTTCGGGGTCGAGCCACACGCTCTGATAGAAGTAGTAGATGTCCTTGGGGAAGCCTGCTGTGTCCACAATGCCAAAATAGCTGTTTTTTGTGGAATACGGCGTGGGCTCGCCGATGTAGTCAAAGCCTGTCCAGATGAACTGTCCCGCGCAGAAATCCGCGTCCCTGTCCCACTCCCACGCCTTGCGGGCGGTGCAGCCCCAGCCCACCGCGCTGTTGTCGAGGGAGGAGCACTGCAAATCCTCGCCCGTAAGCAGCGGGGCGCTTGCGGGGAAGTGGTAAATGCCCCTGCTGCGCACCGCCGAGGACGTTTCGCTGCCGTAAATCGTCCAGTCGGGGTACTGCGCGTGGTGTTCGCGGTAAAGGCGCTCAGTGTAGTTGTAGCCCGCAAGCTTTACGACATCCGCGCACTTCTGCGCGTTCTCGTTTGGCATAAAGTTGGAGGCTATCGTAGCGGGCGCGTTGCCCTTGGGGTCGTACTTGTCGGTGTAGGACTTAAGGCGCTGCGCTATTTCAATGCCGTGCGGGTCGTTGGTGTCGGCTATTTCGTTGCCTATGCTCCACATAAGCAGGCTCGGGTGGTTGCGGTCGCGCTCCACCCAGCTCTTAACGTCGCGCTCGGCATATTCCCTGAAAAAGCGGGCGTTGTCGAACTCGGTCTTGGGGTTCTCCCACATATCGAAGCACTCGTCGTCAACAAGCAGTCCAAGCGCGTCGCACATATCCATAAGCTGCCTTGCGGGCGGGTTGTGCGAGGTGCGGATTGCGTTCACGCCCATCTGCTTCATAATGGTAAGCTGCCTGTATAGCGCGTCCTCGTTGTAGGCCGCGCCGAGCGCGCCGAGGTCGTGGTGCATACAAACGCCGTGCAGCTTTATCTGCCTGCCGTTGAGCACAAGCCCCTTGTCGGGCAGGAACTGCGCGTCCTTAAATCCGAAGCTGCTGCTGACCTCGTGCAGAAGCTCGCCGTTTTCCGCGTAGAGCGACACCACGAGCGTATAGCACGCGGGGGAGTCAACGTCCCACAAAAGCGGGCCGTGCGTGGTAAAGGTGTTCGTGAAGCATTCCGTGCCGCCGCCGAACTGCACATCCTGCGCGAACGAAGCCGCGTGCGCGCCCGTGGGGTCGTACACGCACAGGAATACCTTGATTTTGCGGGCGCTGCCGCATACGTCGGTGTCAACCTCGGTGACATAGCTGCCGTCGGGCTGCCTGTCCGAGTGGATGTACACGCCGTTTGTCCTTATATAGCAGTCGGGCAGGATTTTGAGCGTTACGTCGCGGAAAATGCCCGCGCCGCTGTACCAGCGGGTGTTGGGCGCCCTATGGCGCACTCTCACCAGCACCTCGTTCTTGCCGTCGAAGAGGTACGGCGTGATGTCAGCCTCGAAAGCGCTGTAGCCGTACGTCCACGAAAACGCCTCTTTTCCGTTTACAAAGATAGTGCTGTCGTGGTAAACGCCGTCGAAATTGAGCAGCACCTTTCCCGCGAGCTGCGCCTTTTCAACGGTGAAAATCTTCCTGTACCAGCCGTCGCCCGATTTGTAAAGGTTTGCGGTGTCGCCCACAAGCCAGTCGTGCGGCAGCTCCACATTGTACCAGTGCTGCCTTTCAAGGTCGCTGAGCTCCTTTACCGCAAAATTTTCCGTCAGGCAGAACTGCCAGCCGTCGTTAAAAAGAATGTTCTTTCCCGTCATATATTTCCTCCATGCGGCTTTAATTCGGTATTACCGCCAGCTTATCATCTATTATGGTTACCGTGCAGCGGTCGCATACGTCCGTAATTTCAAGCGTTAAAAAGTTAATGCAGAACCGTGCTCCCGGGTATATCCTGCCCGTAACGCGCGCGCTCAGCCTGTCCTTGTGTTTTATGTCGTCGTCAAGCTGCGCTATAAGCGCTGTAAGATCCTTCTTGCGCATGGTGTTGTAGAGCTTCGTCTGCGTTTCGGATTTTACCAGCTTTTGCTGCGCGTCTGTCAGCATGCCGTTCTGCATGGCTTTTCTGTGGCGCAGGAAATCAAGGTTGCGGCAGTTCATCTGCAGCATTTCGGTTATTTCGGCAAGCTCCGTTTCGCACTGGCGCTTTCTTGCGAAAAGCACCGAACCGTCGCCGATGTTTATTTCCGTGGGCGTGTATTTTTCAGAGCCTATAACCGCCGCAGATACGTCGTGCATGGAGCTGATTTTCCCCCCCGTGATAACGCCGCGCGGACCCGTGGTGGACAGCGCCCCGTAGCAGAACACCTCGCAGAACGCGAATTGCTTTGAGCTTACGTTGCCCTTTGCGGTAATCTGCGCGTTCTCGCAGAAGCCTATGCTTACATTGCCCTCCGATTTTATGCTGGTGTTTATTGCGCCGCTTACTATCGTGACGTTTCCGCCCGCGGTTATCGAGCTGCCGAATACCGAGCCGTCTATCGTAACGTTTCTGCCTGCGTTTATGGAGAACCCCTCGAGGACATTGCCGCGAATGCGCACGTCGCCGAAGAAGTCTATGTTGCCGACGGATATGTCGAGGTCGGACTTTATCGTTACGGTGTCCTCGACGACAAAGTTGTTGTTCTTGTAATAGATGTGGCCGTCAACAAGCGCCACAATGCTCTTGCCGTCCGCAGACACGCCCGTGTTCTTGCCCACGCTGTATTTTGCGGGAACACCCGGGGCGGCGGGCAGGGGCTTGCCGAAAATGTTCGTCCCGTCCTCGCCCTCCGTGGGCAGGGTTATGTCGGCGATTATGTCGCCCTTGCGTATCGGTACGATAGTGTCAAGCTCGCGGTAGTTTGCCACGCCGAATTCGTCCTGTCTGGGCTTGAGCTTCGGCGTTTTGCTGTATCGGTAGGACACGGAGCCGTTGTCGCCGCGTTTCGGGGGTATCATTCGCGCCACGCACACGGGCGTTTCGTATACCTCCTCCTTTATCATGTCGGAGATGTCGAACTCGTCAATGCCTGTCGTTATGCCGTTTCGTGCAAGCTCGTCAAGCACCGTCTGCTTGGTTATGGGGCGTCCGCCGTCTTTCGGCGGGAAAAGCGTCATGTTCGCGAGGCTGCCCTCGGGGTCAAAGGTTATCTGTACGCGTCCGTCAATGGGCACGTTTTTCTTGTCAGCTTCGCGAGAGCCGCGCGCAGTCAGGGTTTCGTTTATGGTTTCATCGAATGCCATGTACCGCCCTCCTTTTTGTGTGATATTATATAAGGTCTGTCAATATTCTTGGAACGTCCGCAAGGCTTTCCGCGCGCGCATAAATAAGCGCTTTCAGTTCCTCGTCGGGCTCGGTGAGATCCGGGACCATTATCGTCGCGCACCCCGCGGAGGAAGCGGAGCGCACGCCGTTCGGCGAATCCTCGAGTGCCGCGCATTCCTGCGGGGGAAGCCCCAGCTGCGCCGCCGCGTAAAGGTAAATGTCGGGCTTCGGCTTTCCGCTTTCCACCATAGAGGCGCAGACTATCCTGCTGAACCGTTCAAGCACTCCCGCGCGTTCAAGGTATTCCGAGGCGCGCGTGATATCCGTTGCCGTGGCGACCGCTGCGGGAACGCCCTTTTCGTCGAGAAAGCCGAGCAGCTGCGCAAGCCCGGGTTTAAGTTCCGGCGGGTGCCGCTCAAGGTGCTGCGCCATAAGTTCCATGCGCCGCGCGCGGACCTTGGCATAGTCAAAGCCGCTGCCGAAAAGTCCCTGCAGATACGGCTCCGCAAACTTGCGCGCAAGCGAGCGCAGGTTGAGCGCGTGCTCTCTTTCCATAGGAAAGCCCATTTCGTTCGCAGCCTGACGCCAGTATTTAACAAGCAGCTTTTCCGAGTCGAGTATAAGACCGTCCATATCAAAAATGACTGCCTTTATCATAGCGCGCACCCCCTTTTTCGCATTATTACGATAATTATACCATATCTGCGCCCTAAAGTCAATCCTGCGCCTATATTTTTTTGTATGCTATTGACAAGATTGCGGAAAAATTGTATAATAAATATATCCAGACTGTACTATAAGGCACATTGCGCGCCCGGCTTCGCGTTTGCGCGGCTTTTGCGGAATTATATGTGCGTTCATTATCGTTATTATTCGGAGGTAGATATCATGCGGCGTAAAAAGGTATGTGCGGCTTTTCTCGCGCTTGTCATGCTGGTGTGCGGGTGCGACGGCAAACCCGTGCCGATACCGGAAAGCGACTCTGCTTCGGACAGGGCGCAGACGTCTGAAAGCAGCGAACCTGCCGAGAGGGAGAAGGCAAAGCCCTGCGAGGATATGCTTTACACGCCGAACTATGTTCCTCCCGCAGAGGAAACGGCGGTGAACGCGGGCACCGTAACGGGCGCCCCCGGCGACGAGAGCAGCGCGCTCATTCCGTCGGTGTTCATCATCTGCGGCGAGGAGATAGGCCGCACCGCCTACAGCGAATGCACCGTGCAGATAGACGCGTCCATGACCGACGGCTATGCGGGGACGAATCCCCTTGAGGCGAAAATACGCGGCAGGGGGCATTCCACGTGGGGCTGGCCGAAAAAGCCGTATAAGATAAAGCTTGAGGAAAAGGCGTCCATACTCGGCATGACGCCCTCGAAGGAGTGGGCGCTTATAGCAAATTACGCGGACGAGTCGCTTATGCGCAACCTTGTGGCGTTCGACATGGCGGCGGCTATGGGGACGTTCACGTTCACCCCGAAAGCCGTGCCCGTGAACGTCTACCTTAACGGCGTGTATCAGGGCGTGTATACCATAGGCGAGCAGATAGAGGCAAAGGAGTCGCGCCTTAAGCTCGACTACCGCGAGAATACGCCGAACACGGGCTACCTGCTGGAGGTGGGCGGCGCCGACCACGACACGGACATAAAGGGGCTGCAATACTTCGACCTGCCCTCGGGCTGCGCTGCGGACATTGCAATAAAGTCCCCGAAGGACGAGAAGCTCACGCAGGAAAACTACGACTACATCTATAAGTATATGTGCCTTGCGGATGAGGCGATAACGACTCTCAGCGGCTATGAAACCTACATAGACGTTGACAGCTTCATTGACTGGTTTTTGCTGCACGAGCTTACATACAATCTCGACAGCTGCTTCCACAGAAGCTGCTTTATCACCAAGGACAGGGGCGGCAAGCTTAAAATGGGCCCCGTGTGGGACTTCGACCTCGCCTTCGGCAATATGTACATGGATAACCCCGATTACGACGACTGGGCGACGATGGGCAATTCAAACAGCAACTCCTACATCGGCGTGAACTGGTACAACTATCTCATGGCCGACCCCTCTTTCAGGGAGCGTGCGCGCAGCAGATGGGACGAGATAAAGGATAAGCTGCTTGCTGTGGGGCAGGATTCCGTAGACAGCTGGCAGAAGGTGCTGACGCCCTCTGCGGAGCTTAATTTCACGATATGGGACACGCTGGGCAGCGCGAGCGGCTTTCAGCCGCTGTGCATGAAGAATTACAGCACATACAACGAGCAGGTGGCGTATCTGCGGCGTTTTCTTACAAAAAGAGCGGCGTGGATAGACGAGAATCTGTGATTTTTCTGAAAAATCGGAGAAAAAATTTCTAAAAGCACTTGAAATTTGTTTGGAGTTGTGCTATAATACTATGGTATTATATGTGTACTGTAAGTTGAAGTACAGTTTCTTACAAATTATCATCGGAGGAAGAATCACAAATGGGAATTTTTGAAATAATCAGCGCGATAGTGCTTATAATAGCGTGCGTGTTCATAGTTATAGTGGTACTTATGAAGGAAACCAAGACGAGAATGTCGCAGACGATCTCGGGTACAAGCGCTGACAGCTACTTCGGCAAGAATTCCGGCAGGACAAAGGACGCAATGTTAAACAAGGCAACGATAGCGGCGGCGATAATCTTCTTTGTTCTTGCGCTTGCGGTAAATATCATCAATGTCTACTTCGGAAAGAGCTCGGGAAACAGCACATCGTCATCCACGCCGACAAGCTCTGTTACAGAAACGTCTGACGCGGAAACAAGCGACCTTGCTGATGTTACGGTTGAGGCGACGTCGCAGGCAGCCGCCACATCGCAGGCAGCGGAAAGCGGCACGGCTGACGCAGGCGCGGAAACAGCACCCGCAGGCGGCGCGGCAACAAGCGAAACGGTTTCCGAATAAAAGATATCCGAAGGACAGGCAAAACAGCCTGTCCTTTTTGTTAAGGGAATGTTAAGCGCTCCACAGCGCGCAGAAAGGGTACGCCATGAACAAGATAAAGACAGCCGTGCTTGTTTCGCTTTACGAAGCGGGCGAGGACGGAATGACCGAAAAGGACATAAGCAAAGGACTGGGGCTCACCAAAAAGAACGCCGGGAAGCTCGAATCGGCGCTTGCGGAGATGAAGCGCTTCGGCGACATAACCAACAAAAAGGGCGTGTGGCGGCTTAAGAATCCGTCGCTTTATTTCACCGCGGAGGTGTCGCGCGTAACGCCGCGCTCTGGCTTTATCATGCAGCAGGGCGAGGTGCCGCAGGAGTATTTCGTGCGCGGGCGCGACCTGCTCGGCTCTATTCCCGGCGACACGGTGCTTGCAGTGCGCACGGCGGGCGCGGACGAGCTTCACCGCGACCCCGAAGCCGTGGTGCTGAGCGTTCTTGAGGAGAGCCACGCCCTGCTGACGGGCGTTGTCGTGCTTGAAAAGAACCGCCTAATGGTGCTGCCCGACAGGCTGTGCGACGAGCCGCTTGCAATCGAGAAGAAGGGCGGAAAGCTACTTACCCCCGGCGAAAAGGTTGTGTTCTCGATAAAGAGCAGGGGAGAGCGGCATTTCGACCACACCGTGGCTATCGAGGAGGGCTTCGGCTCGTGCGAGGACGCAAAGGCGTGCGCGCAGGCTTATATGCTGGCAAACGGGCTTCATGTGGAGTTCCCCGAGGAGGTGCTGAGCGAGGCTGCAAAGCTCGGCACGGACGACCCCGACCCCGACGAGGTGCTGCGCAGGCTTGACCTCAGGGGAGAGCCGATATTCACAATGGACGGCGCAGACACAAAGGACATAGACGACGCGGTGAGCATAGCGCGCGTTGAGGGCGGCTACAAGCTGGGCGTGCATATCGCGGACGTTTCGCATTATGTGAAGAAAGGCTCCGCACTTGACGACGAGGCGTTTTACAGGGGCACGTCGATATACTACGCCGACCGGGTGGTTCCCATGCTGCCGAGAGAGCTTTCAAACGGCATATGCTCGCTCAATCCCAACGTGGACAGGCTCGCGTTCTCCTGCCTTATGGAAGTGAGCGCGCAGGGCAGGCTGCTGAGCTACCGCTTTGAAAAGAGCGTGATACGCAGCCGCGTAAAGGGCGTTTATTCCGAGGTGAACCGCATTCTGGACGGCATGGCGGACGAGGAGATAAATGAGAAGTACGCGCGGGTAATCGACAGGATACCGATAATGCGCGAGCTTGCCGAGATACTCGAAAAGAACCGCGCTGAGCGCGGAGCGCCCGCAATCGACACAAAGGAAGCGAAGATAATCACCGACGAAAACGGCGTGTGCATAGATGTCAAGCCGCGTGAGCGCGGCGTTGCGGAGTGCATCATCGAGGAGTTCATGCTTATGGCGAACAACGCGGCGGCAGCGCTTGCAATGCGCGACAAGTTCCCGTTTGTTTACCGCGTGCACGAGGCGCCCCCCGCAGAAAAGCTGTTACAGCTCAATGAAACGCTCACCGCGCTCGGCGTTGACCCGCAGGGCATAGGGGAGCGCTCCACGGCGGCGGACCTTGCAGCGGTTATAGAGCGTGCGCGCGATACGGACAAGTACGAAGTCATAAACATGATAGTGCTGCGCTCCATGATGAAAGCGCGCTACAGCGAGGAGCCGCTGGGGCATTACGGCCTTGTTATGCCCGAATACGCGCATTTCACCTCGCCCATTCGCCGCTACGCCGACCTGTCCATTCACCGCATTCTCACCGACTATGTGTACGCGCTCAGCCACGAGAAGCTCGTGAAGAAGTTCACCACGTTCGCCGCAAAGGCTGCGCTTCAGGCGTCCAACACGGAGCTTTCCGCCGTGCGCTGCGAGCGCGAGTGCGAAAACTTCTACATGGCGGAGTACATGAGAGGACACATCGGCGAGGAGTTCGGCGGGTTCATTTCGGGTGTAAGTCCGAGCGGAGTGTTCGTGGAGCTTGAAAACACCGTCGAGGGCATGGTGTCCGCTGCACGGCTGCCGCTTGGCGAGTACGAGGTGCAGCACGGAGTTATCCTGACGGGCGCGGCAGACGGCAGCGTGTTCACCGTGGGCGACAGGGTGCGCGTAAGGTGCGTTAGCGTAAACGTAAACGGCGGGTTTATCGACTTCGAGTTCGTAAAGCCCGAAAACTCGGACGATTCCGCTGAAAAGGCATAAATCATATCCCGCCGAAGCGGCTTGCCCGGCGGGATTGCATTTTGTTGTAGAAAACGGGAAAGACGAAAAGCGCCTTTTTTTAATTCATAATGCATAATTCATAATTCATAATTATTCTTATTAAATTCGCACCGCGCTTATATCAGGCATGGTTCAAATTTTGTCGGAAACAATTACGCATTACGAATTACGAATTGACATAATAAAGCGTGTGAAAACGGGAAAGGTCAAAAGTACCCTTCCCGTGATTGACGGCGGAAGCATTCCGCTTACATATTATGTGACGTATTTCAAAATAAAGCGTGTGAAAACGGGAAAGGTCAAAAGTACCCTTCCCGTGATTGACGGCGGAAGCATTCCGCCCGCTATGGTGCCGCTGACCGGACTTGAACCGGTATGATGTTTCCATCGAGGGATTTTAAGTCCCTTGCGTCTGCCGATTTCGCCACAGCGGCATTCTGTGACTTTGATATTATAGCATATTCTTCCCGAAAAGTCAAGAGCAAACGTCGAGAAAAACGCAAATACCCCGTCCGTGCGGCAGGCGCGGGCGGGGTTTAAGCGCATTATTTTGCGAATTGCTGCGGAACTCTGCGGCAGTGCTCAAGAAGACAGATAAGGTCCTGCGTTGATACGAACAGCGGCAGCTCGACGCCTTGCTTTTGATAGGCGATGACCATGAGGACCTTGCTGCCCCAGTCGTTGAGGGTTATCTCCTTTATGGTGTCCGCAGCGCCCGTGCGCTTGTCAAGTGAGCGCAGGAGCTTGTTTTTGCGCACGAAGCCGTAAACAAAGCCGCTGCTGCTTGTTCTGAACGACAGCTTCTGCGCGAGGGGCTTTTGTATGTCGATAACGACTTTTACTTCGGTTATGCCCCCGGGCAGGTCGGCTTCGGTGCGGTGTACCGTTCTGAAAAGCTCAGCGGGAATATAGTCCGCCAGAGCCACGGTTTTTGTGCCTGCATAGGTTTTGTCGTTTGCCATTGTGTATCAGTCCTTCCTTATTGCTCAGAGTTCTGCGTCCACCTCGGAAAGCACCTCGTCAAGCTTCGGCATTTCCTCGCGAAGCTGCTCGGGCGTGATGATGAGCGGCGGGCATACAAGTATCATGTTCTCGTGGGAGTAGGTCATAAAGCCCTTTGCCTTAAGCTTGCCGATAATTTTGCCCATTACGCCGTTCTTGTCGCCGCCGTAGGGAACGAGCGGCTCGCGGGTGGTCTTGTCCTTTACAAGCTCAACTGCGGAGAAAAGCCCGATGCAGCGCACATCGCCGACGCAGCTGTGCTTTTCCTTGATTTCGCCGAGAAGCTCCCTGAGCACCTTTCCGCTCTTTGCAACGTTGCCGAGGATATTGGTCTGCTCGTAGTAGTCGAGGCAGGCAACGCCCGCAGCGCACGCAAGGGGGTGTCCGCTGTAGGTAAGGCCGCACTGCAGCACGTTGTCGTTGAAGTATTCCGCAATCTTACTGCTTACCGCAACGCCGCCCAGCTGAACGTAACCGCAGGTAACGCCCTTTGCAAAGCTTACAAGGTCGGGCTTTACGCCAAAGTTCTCAAACGCGAACATCCTGCCCGTTCTGCCGAAGCCCGCCATTACCTCGTCGCATATCATAACTATGCCGTAGTCGTCGCATATCTTCCTTACGCCCTGTAAATATCCCTCCGGCGGGATAATTACGCCGTTGGAACCCGTTACCGTTTCCATAACTATCGCCGCAACGCTGTCCGCGCCCTCGTAAAGCACCTGCTCGCGCAGCTTGTTTATGTAGTAGTCGGAGTACTCCTTTTCCGTTTTGAACGGCAGGTTGTCGCGGTACATATACGGGTCGAAGAACTTTACAAAGCCAGGAACGCCAGGCTCAAGCGGGAAGCGCCGCGGCTCGCCCGTAAGGTTGCCCGCGCCGAATGTGGAGCCGTGGTAGCTTCTGTAGCGGGAGAATACCTTTTTGCGCCCCGTATAGAGCCTTGCTATCTTGATGGCGTTTTCGTTCGCGTCCGCGCCGCCGTTGGTGAAGAACACCTTGCCGAACGTATCGGGCATGAGCTTTATTATCTTTTCTGCGAGAGCCGAGCGGCTCTCCGCGGCGTAGCCTGGGCCCACAAAGCAGAACTTTTCCGCCTGCTCCTTGATAGCGTCGATTATCGGGCGGCAGCCGAAGCCGACGTTCAGGTTTACGAGCTGGCTCGACATATCGGTGTAGCGGCGGCCGTCGTAATCCCAGAAGTATATGCCATCGCCCTTTTCAACGGCGATGGGGTTAAGACCCTTCTGCTTTGACCATGACTGTAAATTGTATCTGGTGTGGTTGGTTTTGATTTCAGTTGCCTTCATATGAATAGTCCTCCATAATTAGTTTCGAGCCTGCGTTTTTGAGCAGCTCCCTTGCGCGGAACGCCAGAAGCAGGTTCATTTTATCCTCGTCGCCGAAGTCGCTGTGAAGAAGCTCGCGTATCTGTCTGAGCTTGTAGTTCACCGTGTTGCGGTGTACCCCGAACTTCTCCGCTACGTCCTTTACGCTGCAGTTGCTCTCAAAGTAGCAGCGCAGCAGCTCGGCGCAGTCGGTGTTGTTTTTGGCGTCGTAGTCGAGCAGCGTCCCGAGCGTGGCGTCAACGTAGTCGGAGAGTATCCCCGCGTTCTCCACGCCGAAAAGCAGCTTGTACACGCCTATGTCGCGGTAATGCACGACGCTCTCGTACTTCATTTCGGCAAGGCGCAGGGCGCTTATTGCCTCGCGGTAGCCGCCGTGTATTCCCTCAAACCCAAGCCCCGTGCCCGAAATGCCGACGTTTACGCTCACGGGCTCACCGAACGCCTCCTCCACCGCGCTTACAAGCTGCGCGCCCACGCGCCCCGCGTCCGCGGGGGAGAGGTGCTGACGAATGATTATCAGGTAGTTCTCCTGAATGAATATACACGAGGGATACTGCGTGCCCGCACATACCTTTCTCACGGGAAAGCGCATACTGCGCCATTCCGCCGCCGTGCCCTGCCTGCCCCCGTGCGAAAGCGACGCCGCAAGCAGGATATAGTCGCTCACGTCGTGGAAGCCGCGGCGTTCAAGCACGCTCGCGTAGGCTTCCTTGTCGGCGGGTGAGAATATGAGGTTGCGGAACGCTCCCGCAAGGCTCGTTTCGCTCTCCTCACTGCTCACTATCCTGTGGCAGAAGTCGTAGGTGAGGTCTATAAGCCTTACCGACCACGGCACGGTGAACAGCGGGAACGCATTCTTGTCGCAGTATTCCGCGACAGAGCGCGGCACGGCGCTTATGTACGGGCCTATGTTCGCGACAAGCCCCGCCGCCCCGCGCTCGTGCAGATGCCGCACGAAATCAGGCAGCCAGTCGTTGCCCTTGTGCGCAATGCCCGTTGTGAAAACAAGCTCGTTGCCGTGCATGAAATCGGGTACCTCGCTGTCCTCAACGATATGTACCCATCTTACGTAGTTTTCAAGTCCCGCGCGGCCCGCTATAAGCTTCATGCCGTAGGTCTTTTCGGTGTTCGCGCATATGCGCGCTATGGTAAGCGCCATGTTTCAGCCCTCCTTTCGTGCGAAAGCGTCAGCGGCGCTTTCCTGCTCTCCTGCTAAGGGTTATAGCTTCCGTTGGACATACAAGCGTGCAAAGCCCGCAGCCAACGCAGTTCGTGCCGACAAGACGCGGCTTTCTGTCGGCGCCGCAGGCTATGGCGCTGTGCCCGCCGTCCGCGCAGGACACCTCGCACCGTCCGCAGCCCACGCAGCGCTCCCTGCCGAATACGGGGTAGACCGCCGTTTCGCGGTCGAGGTCGTCTGCGGGGATAATGTTGGCGTTCGCGCCGCCGCAAAGCTCCCTGAGACCTGAAAGCCCCTGCGCCGCCAGGAACGCCTGCGCGCCGCTTATGATGTCCTCGATAATGCGGTAGCCGTACTGCATTACCGCCGTGGTTATCTGAATGTTCGTGCAGCCGAGCGCTATGAACTCGAGCGCGTCGTGCCACGTTTCTATGCCGCCGATACCGCTCAGCGGCACGCCCTTAAGCTCGGGGCATACCGCAAGCTCGTGAATGAACCGCAGCGCTATCGGCTTTACCGCCTTGCCCGAGTAGCCCGATACCGCGCATTTTCCGCCTATGCTCGGCAGCGCCGTCATGTCCGGGAGGTCTATGCGCGTAAGGCTCTTAACGGTGTTTATCGCGGCAATTCCGTCTGCGCCCGCCTTTACTGCGGCTATCGCGGGCGGCTCCATTTTCGCGAGGTTCGGCGTCATCTTTGCAAGCACAGGCAGCTTTGTCCCGCGCTTTGCGGCGGCAGTGTAGAGCGCCACAAGCTCCTCGCTCTGCCCTACGTCGCAGCCAAGCCCCTCGCCCACCATCTGCGGACATGAGAAGTTGCATTCGATGATGTCGCAGCCCGCTTCCTCTGAGAGCCGCGCAAGCTGCGTCCATTCCTCCTCGGTGCTGCCCATTATCGAGGAAACGATTATCTTCTCGGGGAACTCCTGCTTCAGCCGCTTAAGTATCGCTAAGTTTTCCTCAAGCGGGTGGTCGGATATCTGCTCAAGATTCTTGAAGCCGAGGAACGGCATGTTCTCCTTGCCTATCGCGTCAAAGCGCGGCGACACCTCGTTTGGCACAATAAAGCCTATCGTCTTGTAGACTATGCCGCCCCAGCCGCTGCGCAGCGCCCGCGCGCACATCTCGTAGCTGCTTGCAACGACAGAGGAGGAGAGAAAGAACGGGTTTTCGCACCTCACCCCGCAGAAGTCCATAGAAAGGTCTGCGGCTGCGGGCTGCGCGGGCGCGGGCGCTGCGGAAGCCATCCGGCGCACCCTTATCGCCGCGTCGTAGTGTACGCAGGCGCTTTCGCACTCGCCGCGGCATTCCGTGCAGCGTGCGGGGTCTGTGTAACGCGCGCCGACTGCTGCGTTCTCAAACCGCACCGCCCGCACGAATCTTGCGGGGTCAAGCCCCTTTGAGCAGGCTTTCGTGCAGGGTGCGTCGCCGCATAAAAGGCAGCGCGCAGCCTCGTCGCGAAGAAAAAGGTCGGCGTATTTCATGTTCACTCCTCCTTGTCAATGTCGTGCAGGTTATTTCGCCCTATGCTTTGCGCACTTTACGAACTTGCCCCAGCCGCGCCCGCCGACAAACTCGCCGTTGTCGTATACGAGCCGCCCGCGTGAGTAGGTCTGCACGGGGTAGCCGTGCACCGAGATACCCTCCCAGATGGTGTGGTCGCAGTCCGAGTGCATATTCTCCTGATGAATGGTGAAGTCCTTTGCGGGGTCGTATATCACGATGTCCGCGTCCTTGCCAACGGCAATCTCGCCCTTGTCGGTGCAGCCGAATATCCTTGCGGGGTTTGTGGAGCAAAGCTCGACCGCCTTTTCAAACGTTATCACGCCGTCGTTCGCCTTGCCGAGCATATACGGGTACATATTCTCAACGCCCGCGCAGCCGTTCGGTATTTTTCTGAAGTCCTCCAGACCCCAGTCCTTTTCGCTCTGCCGGAACGGGCAGTGGTCGGTGGCGATGGTGTCGATGTCGCCGCGCTTTACGGCTTCCCATACGGCGTCCTGCGACTCCTTGCCCTTCATGGGGGGAGAGCATACGAAGTTCCTGCCGTCGGGGCGCCTGTAAACGTCGCTTGTAAATTCAAGGTACTGCGGGCAGGTCTCCGCGTATATCTCGTAGCCCTCGTCCTTGGCGCGCGTTACCGCCTCAACGCCCTGCCTGTCCGCAAGGTGAACGATGTAGAGCGGCGCTCCCGCCGCCTTTGCAAGGTTGATGGCGCGCTCGTCCGCCTCGCCCTCTACGAACTCGGGGCGGCTCATGTAGTGATACCATGCGCTGGTTTTGCCCTCGCTTATGTACTTTTCGGTGAGGGTGTTTACAAGCTCGTTGTTCTCCGCGTGTACCGCGATAAGCGCGCCGAAGTCCTTTGAGCGCTGAAGCAGCCTGAAGAACACGCCGTCCTTTACGCCGAAGTCGTACACCATAAACACCTTGTAGGAGGTAATGCCCTCGTCGCACGCCTCGCCAATGCTGTCAAGCAGCTTTCCGCTTATGTCCTTTACGCCGATGTGGAACGAGTAGTCCACCGCGGCGTCGGGAACGGCGAGAGCGTTTCTGCGCAGGAAGGTTTCGGTCATCGTTTCGCCGAAGTCCTGAAGCGCGAAGTCGAATACCGTTGTCGTGCCGCCGCAGGCAGCCGCGCGCGTTCCCGCAAAGTAGTCGTCGGACGACACCGTGCCGCCGAACGGCATTGCAAGGTGCGTGTGCGCGTCTATGGCGCCGGGCAGCACGAGCTTTCCCGCGGCGTCCACTACCTTTGCGGCAGGGTCTGAAAGCTCCGCGCCCAGAGCCGCTATCTTACCGTCCTTTACCGCAACGTCAGCCTTAAAGCTGCCTGTCGCAGTTACAACAGTTCCGTTTTTGATTATCAAATCCATAAAGCAACCTCCTTTGTAAGCCCAGGCAAAGCCTGTTTGTCGGAAAACCTGCCGCGGCAGGCTTTCCGACAAACCCGCGCGGGAGAACGCGGGTCTGCCGGAGCTGTGAAAACCATTCCGGGAACTTTGTGTTACTTCTTAAAGGTGTCGTTCTTGTAAACGAGTACAAGACCCGAGCGCTGATATACCTGCGCTACCTCGAGCAGCTCCATGCCGCCCGCGTTCGCGTTGATGAGGTTGGATACCCACGTTACGCCGAAGTCTACCGTGCCGTTGTATACCGCGGTCGTTTCGGAGATGTCGCCGCCGCCGCTTACGATGGTGACGTCAAGACCAACCTCGTCGTAGTAGCCCTTTGCCTTTGCAACGTAGTAGCCCATGAACTGCGCCTGCGGCAGCCACTTGAGCTGTACGGAAACCGCGGTCTTTTCGGGCGCGCCGTCTGTCGCGGGGTCGTATGCGAGAAACGCGGTGCTGCGGATATCGTCAAGCGTAAGGGAAGCCAGCTTGTCCTTTGCGGCGCTGTCCTCTAGGATAATGTACTGCTTTGCAAGCTCAAGGGTCTGCTGCATAGCGTCCTCGTCCATATTGCCAACGTCCGCAGCGGAAACCGCGTTGCCCTTTGTGTCGGTGGTAACGAGCTTTGCTACCTCCTTCGCCATGTAAGCCTGATGGTCCGCGGAAACGGACGAGCCTGCCTCAAACACTATCTCCGCCGCCTCGTCGGGGTGTTCGCATGCGTAAGCCCAGCCCTTCATCGAGGCGGAAACGAACGCCTTTACGGTGTTGGGGTTCTCCTCTGCAAACTTTTTGGAGGTGAACAGGTTGTCCTCAAGCATTGCAACGCCCTCGTCGTTCATATCAATGGTGCTTACGGTGTCGCCGTAGCCGTAGCCGCCGTCATAGTCGTTCACAACAAGTCCCAGCTCGTTGTATGTCATTGCGGAAGCGAGCGTTACCGTGTCGCTGTCGAACTGGTCCATTGTAAAGTCCTGCGTGATGTATTCGGGTGAAAGCCCGTACTTTGTCAGCAGCGCCTGTATCTCGTACTCGTTGCCGAGTCCCCAGTTGCCGACCTTGCCCTCAGCGGCAGCCGTTCTGATTATCTCCTCGTGGGTCATCATGCCGCCCTCGTCCGGGGAGTCCTCAGCCGCGGTACTGTCAGCCGCGCTGCTCTGCGAGGAGCTGTTCTGCGCTGCGGATGAGCCGCTGTCAGACGTTGCTGTCTGCGTACATGCTGTAAGCTGTGCGCACGCGAGTATCACCGCTGCTGCGGCAAGTAATGCCTTTGTCCTTTTCATGTGTTCTGCCTGCCTTTCATTCGCGGCAGAGCCGTGCATAAGCGCGGTACTGCCTGTTTTTTTCGCGGACGTCCGCCCGCTTTTCTATTCCTTAAAGCAGCGGGTCACGCCCGTCTGCGTTTAAGCACGATATGCTCTGCCAGCATGAGTACGGCGTACATCGCTATACCCATTGCGCACGCCACGGCTATGTAAGCCCACGCCGTGGGGTATTGTCCCTTTACTATGTTCTCGCGTATCTGCCTGCCGACGCCCGCAGTTTCCTCTGCGAAGTATTCCGTTACAAGCGCGCCTATTACGCTTGCGGGAACGCTTACGCGCAGCGCCGTAAACACGTACGGCAGCGAGTTCGGCAGCCTGAGCTTAAGGAACACCGTCATTCTGCCTGCGGCGTACGAGCGCATGAGGTCCTCTGAAAAGGGTTTTAGCTCGGTGAGACCCCTGAACGCGTTTACGCTCATCGAAGCCGTGCAGGACACCGTAACCACGATTATCTTTGCAATGGTGCTTCTTACGGAAACGTCGCTGCTGACGTCGCGCGTCCAGTTGTTGATTACGGGCGCCAGAGCCACTATCGGGATAGCGTTGAACGCCGATACTATCGCAAGCCCGCCCGCGCCCCATTTCGGGAACGCCGCGGCAGCAAGCGCTATAAGGTAGCCCAGAATGCTGCCCGCCGCAAGCCCGCCGAACGCCACAAGCAGCGTTATCTGCACGTGCCCGCCTATTGCGGTGCTGTTCTGCGAGATTATCTCGCCTATGCGCGTGGGGAGCGGCAGGGTTATCGTGTCCGTGCCTGTCCATGAGTGCAGCGTCTGCGACTGCCACAGCGCAAACACTATCACGCCGAACGCCAGCGGGAGAAGCACTCCCGAAGCGCTGTCGAGAAGCTTTTTGGCTTTCATTTCCTGCCTCCTCTCTTATACGGGCAGAGGATATTCTCCGCCAGACCCATGAGCTTGTAACTCAGTATGCCGATAACTGCGCTTATAAGCACGATATCCCAGAACACAAGCCTTGTCATGCCGCCCTTGAGCGACTGCGAGAGCATACACCCAAGTCCGCTGCCGCCCTGCAGCGTATCCACGAGGATAGAAGCGGTTATCGCCATAGGGGCGGATATCTTAAGTCCCGTAAAGAAGTAGGGGATGCACGCAGGGATAAGCGTTTTGGTGTAGAGCTGAAACTTATTCGCGGCGTAGGAGTACATCAGCTCGTGCTTTTCGCGCTCCACCGACCTGAACCCCGCAAGAACGTTTGCGGAAACGGGGTAGAACGTGAGTATCGCTGCAATCACTGTGCGCGAGGCGTTGATGTCGCCCGTTATCGCGAGGATTATCGGCGCCATGCCGAGAATGGGTATCATCTGTATTATCATAAGGTAGGGGAAGGCTATCTTCTCGATTATCTTCGACAGGCTCATGAGAAGCGCCAGCACAAAGCCCGCCGCCGTGCCGATAAGAAAGCCTATGCCCGCCCGCGAGAGCGTTTCGCCGCAGCTTGAAGCGATAAGCTGCGCCATTGTGAGCTTGCCCGTAATCAGTTTTCCGCTGAAGAACGAGCCGATGATCTCCCACAGGTGCGGCAGCACGTTTATCGGTGTGCGCTTTGTCGCCGCAACGATAAACGCGAAAATCTCCCAGACAATTACGAGCGCCAGCACCCACACCAGCATGACGAAGTGCTTCGAGCGGAAAAATGCTTTTATCCTTGTCATGGCTGTTCTCCTTTCCTATACTCCCTCAAAGCTGCCGCGTACCTTTGTCACAAGCGCGGTGAACTCTGCGGTGCCTGTCATTTCGGGGGTGCGCGGGCGCGGCAGGTTTATGTCCACAACCGCGGACAGCCGCCCGGGGTGAGGGGACAGCACGCACACCCTGTCAGACAGGAACACGCTTTCGGAGATGTTGTGCGTTACGAACACAACGGTCTTGTTGGTCTTGCGCCAGATGTTAAGCAGGTCTATGTGCAGCTTCTCTCGGGTGAACTCGTCGAGCGCCGAGAACGGCTCGTCCATCAGCAGTATCTCGGGACGGATAGCAAGCGCCCTTGCAATGCCCACGCGCTGCTGCATACCGCCTGAAAGCTGATTGGGGTAGTGGTTTGCGAACTTTGACAGCCCCACCATCTCCAGCATACTGTCCGCTATGTCCTCGCGTTCGCTTTTGGGAACGTGCATTATTTCGAGCGGCAGCATAACGTTTTTGCGGACTGTGCGCCAGTCGTAAAGCACGGGGCTCTGAAACACTATGCCGTAGCGCTGCGCAAGCCTTGCTTCCTTTGGCGAAACGCCGCCTACCGTGATTGTGCCCGTTGTCGGGTGCAGCAGGTCTGCGATTATCCTCAGCAGAGTGGTCTTGCCGCAGCCCGAGGGACCAAGCAGGGAGATGAACTCGCCCTTGCGGATATCGAGCGTTACGTTGGTGAGCGCAGTCACGTCGTTCCCCTTGCTGTCCTTGTAAACCATGCCGATGCTGTCAAGCATGATTTCTCTTTCGTTCTCCATAATGATCACTCCTTCAGATAATAAAAAAACAGGGCAGCGCGTCGTTCCCGGCGCCATTGCCCTGCTTGTTCCGTCAATGCTGATTTCCGCGTGCGCGGTCTGGGATATGCTCTGTAAAACAACAGGGCAGAAGCGTCGTCCTCGGCGCCTTTGCCCTGTTGCTTTATGCTTCTAGTATAACGATAAAATCGGCTTTTGTCAATCTCTTTACGGTTTTTTGTGCATATCCACAATAATATTTACCATATCGGCGTATTATGCACGGATATGATAAAAAGCGCGCCCGTTTTCCGCTTGTGCCGCGGCACATGGACAGCGCCCGATGTGCCGCGGCACAAATGCACGCGCAATATTGTGGAAATGCCTCTTAAGGAGTTTTTGCACATTATCGGCGGTTATGCGGCAGAGCTTAAACAATTTGGCGGAGTTTTGCGACAATTTGGCGCGAACTCTTGACATAATATCCCTGCCATGCTATACTATTATAGTATCTTAAGCTGAAAGGCTTGTGAAATTTGAGGAGGAATGCTTTACACATGGAAAGAACGAAAAAAACGCCGTTAAGCAGGATAATCAGCCTGCTGCTGGCAATATGTATAGCGGCGGGATTTGTGCCGCTTATCGACTACAGCGCGTTCGCTGTGGACAACGAAACGACTATCGGTGTGCTTGAAATTAACAGAGCCAGAAAAGGCAGCGGCTGGAGCTGGGACGGAAAGATGACGCTGAAGCTTTTCGGTACGGAGCTTAAATCAAAGGACGATGATACGCCGAAAATAACATTCAGCGACACTACACGGCCATATAAAATAGAAGTTACGGGCTACAACCGTGCAGTTGGCAATTCCTTGCTGGCAGAAGGCGGACATGAATTGTCATTTACAGGCGGCGGCATACTTGACTGCAACTCTGCAGGCGCGCTGTTTGACTGCGAGAGGGTTGTCATTGAAGACCCCATTATAAAAGCGCCTGACGCTGCGTTTTATAAGGATACGGATAAAGCAACGGCTTTAGATTATAATAACGGCTACCTTGAAATAGGAACGTTAAACGTATCGACTATTTTTATGAATAACGGTGTAATCAACTGCGATACGCTGCGTTTAGCCAAAGAATTTGTACAGTATAGCAGCGTTTTCTACACCAAAAATTTTGATGTTTTTGGCGATAACTCGAACAAAGTTATTGCCTGCCAAGACAGTGCCATTTTTAAGGCAGATACGATAATTCCCACCTCGGGTTATGCAATCGGCCAGAGCGGCACCAGCATTGTAATGATTGGCGAAAGTAATACTGCCCCCATAGTCGGCAGCAATAATACGGCGGTTAATGTAAACGGCTTAAACGTTTATTGCAGCATGGTTGCAAACGACACAGTCAAAGAGGTTTATAGCGGCGACTTAGCGGGCGTTTACTATGCCGCTGACAGTGTAAAAGTAGGCGATGACGTAACATTTAGCGGCGCTGTATATTTTGCAGACACCGCTTTGGTGGATACATTCAAAAATTTTACTGTAGCTGAAGGAGCAACTGTGGCGGGCGGCGGAACGCTTTCGATTGAATGCAACAAAGCAACTATCGGCGAATCGTCTACCGTGTGCTTTGGTTTAGGTATGGTCCTTGAAAATGTCACGGTTAATGGCGGCGTTTATGGCTGCCTGAACGCAGGCTCAGGCGACCGTATGAACATTCAGAATTCCACAATAGGAGCAGATGGCAGCGTATATACTCTGAGCAACGACAGTATTTTCTGGAATAGCACTATAGGCGGCAGCGTTACGGTTTACGGCACAGTCGGTACACCTATACGCCTTAATGATACTGATGTAAACGGCAAAATATATTTATATAATAGTAATAGCACAAAAGATTTAGTGGAAATTAGCAGCTTGACCTTTGGCGAAAGCGCTGAACTTGCGGGTTATACAAGCGCGGGTCAGATATTCAAAGACACCGACAAAAGCAAAGTGTTTGACATGGCGCTTGGCAGCAGAGCCTTTTATACCGCGGCAGACCTTGGCGGGGAGTTTACGGCGACGGTTTCGGGCTACAGCGATAACTGCGGAAAGGTTATTTATATCGGCAATGAGTATGAGAAGCGCTTGGACACGGCTTTCGGCTACTCACAACCGATATTTGACGGCAGATTTTATACATACAAATCGATGCTGCTGAGCTGTGACCCGGCGGGCGACAAAAAGGCGTTTTTGGCGTACAACAGCACGTGCGACATTGACAACCTTAACGATGTCAAGGTTACCATAACCAAAGGCTCGGAGGATTGCACGGATTGCTTTGATATAAAGCTCTCGCACTATTATTACACGGATGACGATGGTGACGGCGTTCCCGATAAAACTATAGCAAGGTCGCTTGGCGTTGAGATAGGCGCGAAAAAGAAGCTTACCGCAGGCGACGAGTACAAGGTAACTGTCGAATACAATAGCATGAAGCAAACGGAAACCATTGAAGTTACAGGTGTAGAAATTACGCTCAACTTTACGGGTAAATGGTATACTGCGCCCCCTACATGGACCTACGACGGGGTCACTTTCACAGACACCAATACCGACTACGAGGCTAATACATGGGCGTGGTACGCAAACGGGAACACTCAGCTCGGCTACCCCGCAAAGACCCTTGTGCTTAACGGCATAGATTTGGCTTCAAGCCGTTATAACGCAATAATCGTTCCCAATGGCACGACTATTATCCTTAAGGGCGATAACAGGCTGTATTCCTCTGCTTCCGCTATACTTTGTATGAACGGTTCAGATGCAAATGGCAATGGCAGCCTTACCATAAAGGGCGAGAAAGGCAGCAGCCTTACTGCAATATCAAGCGAGCTTGCACCCAGCGGCAACTATGTGTCAGAACATGACGCTGTAATAATGATAAACGGCTACACCTACGAGAACCAGACGCTCCTCATAAAGGACGCAACGCTTAATCTTACGGCGAAAAAGACGGCGGAAGTAGGGCCGAGTAACATCGGCCACACAAACTGCTATGGCATTAGCAGCGACAATGTTATTATTGAAAACTGCGATATCACGGCATACGCAGGCCCTGCAGGACAGGACGGTCTGAAAAGCGCAGCCATTAGGGCAAGAGACAATATAATAATAAGGGGCAATACCATGCTCAGCCTTGATTCGGAGCAGTACGCGCTTTATGCGGGCAAAATCAAGAGCATTGAGCTCAGCAGGCTTCAGGGCGCTGACGTTACGCTTGAAGGATTTAACAGCTCCCTTAAAAATAACGGCAGCGTTTATAACGGCAATTCAATCAGCGGCGATTGGGTGTATCTCATGACAAAGCCCATAGAGCAGCTTGACGACGCAAAGACCGCAGACGTGCTCGACCCCGACGACGGCGAACAGACACTGTCGCTTTCCAAATTTTTCAGCGGCGGCACAAACTCGTATGTCTTTGCGCTTGCAGACGGCGTAACGCTCCCGGACTGGGTTACGCTCGCACAGGACGGCACGCTCACGTTCAACGCGCCCAACATCAAATACGCGGGCGGCAAGTATAAGCTGACCGTTGCGGACAGCGACCCCGACCTGCGCTCCGACCCGCTCGAGTTTACCCTTACGATAGGCAAGATAGGCCGCACCGTAAAGCTTACCGTTGAATACGACAGCACGCTCGGCACGGTTGAACCCGAAACATGCAAGGTGCTTGCGGGTGAGGACGCTTACATAGAGGCAGACGCAAAGGACGGCGCGTATATCGAGGGCGTAACGCTCGACGGCAAGCCCATGAAGCCTGAAGAAACCGAGAAAAACGCCCTCGGCAGAATCACAGGCGGCTTATATATTATTGAGAACATCGACAGCGACCACACAGTAAGCGTATCGTTCAAGGAAATACCCACCTATAAGGTGACCGTAACCGCAAACAACGGCGGCACGGTGACCGCAGAAACCGCAGCGCTCGCAGGCAAGCCCGATTATACCTACGCCGAGGGCACGGACGTTGTAATAAGCGCCCTTGCCGCAGACGGCTACAGGATAAAGAGCGCAACGCTCAACGGCGCGGCGGTAAAGCTCACCGACGGCAAGTACATGATAAAGAGCATTACGGCAAACTGCACGTTCGCAGTTGAGTTTGAGGAGATACCCACATACGAGGTAAAAATCTCCTGCGGCGAGCACGGCACATACACCACGGACTACACAGGCGCGCTTACCGCGGTGCGCGAGGGCACCGTGATAAAGTTCACGACCACGCCCGACAGCGGCTATGCGCTTAAGAAGGCAACCGTAAACGGCGATAGGGTAAAGGCTTCGGCAAGCGGATTCTCCGTTACGATAACAGGACCCACAGAAATTGAGATCACGTTCGGCAAGAGCAGCAGCGGTGGCGGCGGCGGCGGTTCTTCCAACAGACCGAGCGCAGACACAGACACCGACGTCAGCGCAAGGCAGCCCTATATAAAGGCTTCGTCCTCCGTCAAGGGCTGGACCGACATCGCGGCTTACATCAGGGATAACGCTGCTGCGCTGCGCGGAAAGGAAACGGCTATAGTCCTCAACGGAAATTCCACCGTTCCCGAGGACGTTCTCAAGGCGGCAAAGGCTGCAAAGTGCACGCTGCGCTTTATAACGGACGACCTCGGCTCGCTTGCGGTCGACCCTGCTGAAAGCACGGCAGGCTTCAACGCTATGGTAAGCGTGAGCGGCTCTTCAAGCAATATAACGCTCGGCGCAGGCGCTGTACCCGCGTTTGCCATGACAACAGGCAGCCGCACGGCGTACGCGTTCAGCTCCGTTCGCATAACGGCGGCGCTCGGCAGCGGGTTCGGCGGCAAGACCGCAACGCTCGTTAAGTACGAGGGCGGGCGCTATATCGGCGTTACTGCCGCGGCGGCTGACGCAAACGGCGCAGTTACGTTCGACTTTGCCGACATAAACGGCGGCACATACTACATTGCACTCGGCGCGCGCAATTACGTTGAAAACGACGTAAACGGCGATAACAGGGTGGATATAAAGGACGCTTCGCTTGTGCTCAAGCAGGCGTTCGGCGTACTCGCCGAAAAGGAGCAGGAGGGTCTGCTGTTCGACAATGTAATTCCCGCAGACGGAAAGCTTTCGATAGCTGACGCTCAGAGAATACTCAGGAGCTGCTTTAATTAAGATACCTCCAAAATTTCACAACACCCTGCCGTCCGTGCGTAACTGCGCGGGCGGCAGGACTGCTTTTGCGGCAATACAACTTTGCGGAGTTTAGCGACAATTTGGCAGGAGCTGTTGACAACATTCTGTAAGGTTGAAAATGGCAGATTATGTGCTTTTTAAGGAAGACTATTCATGACAAGAGAACAGCATGGCATTAAGCGGCTGTTGTGCATACTGCTTTCGGTGTGCATGATACTAGGGTTTATGCCGATGATAACGCTCCCCGCACGCTTGAGGACGGCAAACCCCGCTACGGCAACGGCTGGGCGTGGGACGGCGACAGCACGCTTACCCTTTTCGGCGCGAAAATCGCCGCGGGAAGCGACAGTGTGTTTAACTACAGCAGCAACATTGAATCCTCCGGCGAATACCTTGTCATCACAGGCGGACAAAGCTACCTTACCATAAACGGCGGCTATATAAGCGCGACCGGAGTGGTGGAAAAATCGAGAGCAGTAATGAATAAAGGCTATTTGGATATTGGAAGCATTGGCATAAATGCTGATGTTACTGTTGCAGGCGGTTACCTTAAGGTGAACGATGTGGCTGAATATGTCACAATAAAAATCCTGCCCTGCGCAGGCGGGTAATGTTGACGCGAGTAACCCCGGACAAAATACAACATCTTCCGATGGCAGGAGGATTTATTGCAATGAGTTCACTGAACTTGACAGTTATGACCCTGTTCCTGCTGCGACTGCAATTGACGAACAGAATGCGTGCGTATTCTGCCGCAATCCCGTTAATATAGTTGATGGCGGTCCTTTCAGCGGCAGCAACTATTTTGAAATGCCAAGCGGCTCGTATGCTATTACTGCAAGCGGTATGGGCAGCGCGATAACTGCTGACAAAGCTACAATAGTAACGCTGAGCGCTGAAACCGAGTATCTGATAAAGACGGTAACGGCGGACTGCGGCAAGGGCGGGCAACGTTCAACATAACGCCCGACAGCGGCTACGGCATTTCAAGTGTAACGCTTGACGGCGTAAGGCAGAACGTTGTAAACAATACGCTCACACTTACCGTTACAAAGGACTGCGCGCTTGCAGTCAGATTCAGCAGGAACGGCGGCAGCTGCGATTCAAGTCAGCCCTGTCCGGGCGCCGACAGCTTGGTCAGCGGCTGGGCGGCAACATAATGGAAACGGGCAAGCACGACATCTCCGATGCAAAGACAATATTGCAGTACAGCTTTGGCATAGGCACTCCGGCGTCAGCGCCCCGCAGATTATGCGTGGCGCTTTTCTTGTGAAAGGATAATGCATTTTTGCATACATCTGATGTTGTATTGACAAAGTGGTCACAGTCTGCTATAATCGGTTTAGCGGCATAAACGGCTGCAATAAGCAAGAAGCGGGGGATAATGCTATGATTGATGGAATAAAGCGTATATTTGCGGCAGGAGTTGCGCTGGCGGCGATTTTTACCGCAGGGTGCGCGGGCAGACCCGAGAGCGTGCAGAGTGAAAGTGCGGAGAGTACGCCTGAGGTGCGAGTATCCGAGGAAAGCACGCAGACGGGCGAGTCCGCCGACGATACATATACTTCTGACAGGACGGGCGCTGTGTTCGCGCTGCCCGTGCAGGGCTATGCAAATATGCTTGCGGACGGCGCGGAGGTCACGCTCCCCGCAATATGCAAGTACCACGAGCCAAGCGGCGACTGGCGGTTTGACAGGAGTATCATCATCTCACTTGACGGCAGGGAAAAGCGCCCGAACGTGAACATAACCTTTTACAAGATAACGGGCGATACATGGCGAAAGGGCGCCCATTTCACAATTGCGGACTTTGGCACGGCGGACGAAAATGTAACGCTTACGGGCGTGTATAGCTGCCACATTGAGGAGCTTGACAGGGACAGCGATATCATTGCAACTCACCTTAACGCGGATTATTTTGACGACGTGGAGCTCAGGGTGCTTGACGTGGACGACAGCGGCGGCGTTACGCTCTACTTCTATGTCAAAGCGCACGACGATACAGCGAGCCATGAGTATGAGGGCGTTCTGAGCGCCGCACTTGACAAATAAAACGGCGCGCCCTGCGGTAGAACGGGGCGCGTTTTTATGCCGCGTTTTTACGCGTGTCCAAATTGTCCCGAAACCCTTGACGGCGCCGCGTTCGGGGTGGTATACTCTAACTGTGGACAGGTTTATAAACGGCGTGATACCGCCCTGTGCGGTTCATGTCCCGGTGGTATTTACATGGGAAAGAGACCCCTTATGAACGCAGTAACGAAAAAATGGCTTCCGCAGGAGATGATAGAGCGCATGACGCGCGCCGCTCTTGCGCGGGAGGCGGGCGGCATAAATGTAAAGCCTCTTTCGGGCGGGTTTTGCAGCGCGGTGTATCTTGTTGAAGCGGACGGCGCGCGGCTTGTGCTCAAGGTCGCTTCCGACGACGGCGTGAAGCTTATGCGGCACGAGCGTATGTATATCCCTGTTGAAGCGCATATGCTGAGCAGGATAAACCCCGACGGCGCGCTGCCCGTGCCGCGCCTTGTGGCGTATGACGATTCGCGGACGCTCTGCCCCGTGCCGTATTTCTTTATGAGCTTTATCGACGGCGAACCGCTGAGCGGCGTGCAGGGGCTTTCCCCGCAGGAATACAGCGCGATAAGAGAGCAGGTCGGCAGGCTTACGCGCAGTATCTGCGATATCCCCGCAGAGTGCTTTGGAATGCCCGGGATACCCGAAAGCCGCTGCAGAACCAACAGCGAGTTTGTGTCGCTGCTGTTTGAGTGGCTGCTGCTTGACGCACAGGAAAAGAATATTGAAATCCCGTCGATAACGCCGCAGGAGCTTATGGCGCTCATAAAGGCGCAGGCGGCGGCTCTCGATACGGCGGCGGAGCCGCGGTATATTCACACCGACACATGGGCGGGCAACGTAATGGTAAAGGACGGGCGCTTTGCAGGGCTTGTGGACTTCGCCGCGATACTCTGGGGCGACCCGCTTATGAGTCATGATTTCCACGATTTCGGCGACGCGCCGAACGTTGATTTCCTGCGCGGCTACGGCAAGGAGCAGTTCACGCGGGATGAGCGCACGCGCATACTCGTCTACAGGATATGGCAGCGGCTCGGCATGGTGGTGGAGCGCGGCTACAGGGGCTACGACGATCCGAATATGTATTCGTGGGTGCTCGGAGAGTTCGCAAAGGAAGTGAGCGTGCTTAAAAAGCTGAGCGCGTGATAATCGGCTTACGGGAGGGCTGATGTCATTTCGTTTTGCTGTCTTTTATGAAAGGAAGGGCGGCATGGAACTTACAGGGCTGCTTGCGCGGCAGGACGAGGGACGACAGGTTCGGGAGATAATCGCCGCTTCGGGCGGGGCGCGCGGACTTACGCTGAGCGAACGGCAGGCGCGCGAGCTTCTCGCGGTGCGCAGCGAGGCGCTCAGGGCTTCGGGGCGCGTGGAGTTCGGCGGCTGACAAGCGCATAATTTAGGGGCAGACGATAAATCTGCCCCTTATATTGTTTATTCAAGGAAGCTCGGGCAATACTCAAGCGTATACTCGTAGTTATTGGCAAGCCCGTTGCCGAAAAAGTCGCGTATCTGCGATATTTTCCAGCCGTCGTCGGTTTTAACCAGCCGCATTACTGTATGCTGGCAGACAAATGTGGGTTCAAACTCGTAGAGCGTACACAGCCTGTAGTCTATGTGGTTTTCGTCCGCGCTTAAAACGCCCACAAGCTTTGTCATAAGAGTGTGCAGCATAACTACGGAAACGCCATGTTTTGTTGAGAACGTCACGCCGTCCACTACCTCCATCGACTCTGCGAGAACTTTTGAAATGGGCTTGTCTCTGCCGCTTTTCAAATCTTCAATAAAGGTGGCATAGTAATTGTCGGGGTTCTTTATATCCTCGGGGAAGTCAGTGGCATAGTACAAGCGTGTTTCGCATACGTCGTCGGCGAACGTCTGAGAACAGAGCTCCATGTATTCCTCGTATTTGTTGTCCTTTTCCAGGGTAGAAAAGTCGTATTGCCCGAGCAGGTCGTTGTTCATTCCGTCGCGAAGCCGCAGCAAGGGAACAGCACCCCAAATCACATTTACGATTGTTATCGCGTTTTCAAACTTTTCCCTGCCGAGCGCCATCAGCTCTTCGTCCGAGGTATCGCAGTCGTCGTGGGTGTGTTCGCAGAATACAATGGGATAAAAGCTACTTGCATAAAGCTCGCCGTTTTCGTCGTACAGCTCATAGCGCAGTTCGCTGTCGCTGGGGCTGTTTATTATAGGTTCGGACTCTGCGGACGATTCGGCAGTCGCGCTTTCGCTTTCGTGCGACTCGCTCTCGTCGAGCGTGCCTGCGGCGGTCGCGGTTTCGCGGGACTCGCTCTCATCGAGCGTGCCTATGGCGGTCGCGCTCTCGCTTTCCGCGCCTGAAGCGGGGAGGTTTTCCCTCTGCGTGGAGCATGAGCATAGCAGGGAGCAGGCAAGCAAAATTAGCAATAACTTATGTGAGGTAATATATTCCTTTAATATCATCTAATCTTAACCCCTTTCCGTATGTATAAGAATTTGTGAATTTAACCCCGTTCCCTTTACTCGCTATACCAGAGGCGGGGTCATAGACAACGTAACCATCTGTGTTGTTTGCTTTGCAGAATACGAGCCAATGTTCAGGAAAATCAATGTTTTGAGGATTAATTAAATTAACAACAACCCCTTCTGGGTGTGATTTAAGAAGGTTTTTGATAGTAGATATAGTTCCGGTAGTTGAGTTTAACGTATAGCCAAACTCACTAATAACAGCACTAAGTTTTCTATAGCTGTTTATCATAACCGGCGTACTGCTAAGAGATTTTGAGTAAGAATACTTATCTCCGGAGAACACAGGTTCGTCGTATATTGATACATTTCTTAAAGTAAGTGTAAATGGATCAGGGATTACATACCCATGATAACCTGTGCGAAAATCATGCGCTTTAAGTGATGTTGTTGCATTGAGGTTTTTCAACACCATAGCAAAGGAAGATATCGCACATCCTTCGTGCATCAGGTCGCCGTTTTCATTATCGACCATAAATGGTATTCTGCTGCTAAAAGACGTAAAGTATAGATTGTCAAGTTTATATGTGTTCCAGTAAGTATAATCAAGTATTTTACCTTTGAATTGCGAATACCATGTTTTGGTGTTTGTCACTAAAGGGTAAACATAGTAATATTGGCTGGAAGATGTAGAGCTTCCGCTGTGATTGGTTACCTTAATATAATATGTGCTTCCCGCAGTAATAGAGGTGGTTACTATTTCGCCGTATCCGGACGCGAAAGTATTGCCTGATGAAATAAGTGTTGTACCATTTGAGCTGTAAAGAAATATATCATAGTTGTATCCGCTCGGGCAGCCTAAGACTACATCAAGTCTGCCACCTGTGTATGTGCTTGGAACAGTGATTTTATACCAGTCGTTTTGACCAGACGCAGAAATCGTGCCTTGTAAAACGCTGTAATCAGTTGTCCCTCCCGACCCGCTAAGCGATTGAGCTGTTCTGTATGAACTATGGGAACCAGAAGTTTCAAGAAGAAGAGATGTCAGATTCCTACTTTGCACGGAAGAGAAGAGTTCGGTTTCAACGCAGTCAAAGTCTGTTGCAATATTGCCATCAGAATCAAGCAAGGTACTTATTCTTCCGGAATACATATAGCCCAAATCATTAAAAACCGCACAATAATTGTATACTTTATTTAATTCGAGGCAATCAACAGAAAAAGTTTCATCAGATGAAATTGTTTGGTTAAATATATTTGTACCGTCAAGGCTGGCAAAAGTTAAGGAAAATGTATCTGTCATATCTCTCAGCTCTTCCTTGACAGTAAAATTGGTTACGATGTCAGTTGAATCTTCGGAATAATTAAAGCCGCTGGAACATATCTCAAAGGGAAAAAGCTCGTAATTAAATTCGCCTATCTCGCTATTGCTTGAAGTTGCTTGTGCAAGTGTAGTTGTGGTTCCACATAATAAAGCAATTGAAATGAATGCAGACAAAACCTTTGTGATTTTCATTGCTACCTCCAGTATAATTTGATTGTATTTATTAAGAATGAAATTTAACTATATCATTGGAATCATCTCCTAACAACATGTATATTTATATTATACTATGCTTAATCGTAAATGTCAAGACATTTTGTGAAATTTAATTGCCGCCCCCAAAGCTTTGGACATAAACACAAATTTGCAATAGTTAGTTTTGTGCAACTTAACAAAAAAACAGACTTGGTAAGGCTAAGCTAACTACATTTTCAACAAAATTACGCCCGCCGCATAAAAAGTTAGCCAAACCTCTTGACTTTTTTGCGGAAAGCGAGTATTATTATATTTGGTTAGAAAGACCTAACGTAGTTAGCTGTAACTTTCCAAACTAAGGAAATGCGATGGCGATGCGGGCGGTGAAGTCTTACCGAAGAATGCAAAAATGTTAGACAAGGCTAATTTTTTGGCCTGGAACGGAGGGAATATGATGCCCCTTACAATGGCGGATACGGGCAAGCCCCTTATGATAAAGAAGGTCGGCGGCAATCCCGAAACACGCAAATTTCTTGAAAACCTTGGCTTTGTTGCAGGCGGCAGCGTTACGATTATAAACGAGATAAGCGGCAACGTTATCGTAAGCGTAAAGGAAGCGAGGGTGGCTGTTTCCAAGGAAATGGCAATGAAGATAATGGTATGACAAGCGGCTTTGCCGCAGAATAAAAGGATAAGGAGGAACACGCAATGGCAACGCTCAGAGATGCAAAAATCGGGCAGACCGTGACTGTGAAGAAGCTTACGGGCGAGGGCGCGATAAAGCGCAGAATCATGGACATGGGTATCACCAAGGGAACGGAGGTCTACATAAGAAAGGTAGCGCCCCTCGGCGACCCTGTGGAGGTCACCGTCCGCGGCTACGAGCTTTCGCTTCGCAAGGCTGACGCGGAAATGATTGAAATTTGAGTCAACGCCGCATAGCCCGAAAGGTATGCGCGGCGCTGCCCTGAATTTTTCGGGCGGAGTGCGAACAGGCCGCCCGGGACATCGGAGAGGAGAAACAGTATGGAAATAAGAATAGCGCTTGCGGGTAACCCCAACTGCGGTAAAACCACGCTCTTTAACGCGCTGACAGGCTCAAATCAGTTCGTCGGCAACTGGCCGGGCGTTACTGTAGAAAAGAAAGAGGGCAAGCTTAAGGGACAGAAGGACGTTATCATAACGGATCTTCCCGGTATCTACTCGCTGTCCCCCTACACGCTTGAGGAGGTCGTTGCGAGAAACTACCTCATCGGCGAGCGCCCCGACGCGATACTCAATATCGTAGACGGCACGAACCTCGAGCGCAACCTCTACCTTACCACACAGCTCGTTGAGCTTGGTATCCCCGTAGTTGTTGCGATAAACATGATGGACGTCGTTAAGAAGAACGGCGACAAAATCAACACCCAGCAGCTCGCAAAGGAACTCGGCTGCACCGTGTGCGAGATATCCGCGCTTAAGGGCACGGGCATTACGGAGGCTGCACAGAAGGCTCAGGAGGCTGCAAAGAGCGGCGTCAGGACCGTTCCGCAGCACAGCTTTGGCGGCTGCGTAGAGCACGCTATCGCTCACATTGAGGAAGCGGTTCTGCACGACCTGCCCGAGGAGCAGCAGCGCTGGTACGCCATAAAGGTATTCGAGCGCGACGAAAAGGTGCTTGAAACGCTCAAGATTCCCGCTGACGTAAGACAGCACATCGAAAACGACATCGTTTCCGCAGAAAAGGAAATGGACGACGACGCAGAGAGCATCATCACCAACGAGCGTTATCTCTACATAGCTTCCATCATCAACGACTGCCTGAAAAAGAAGAACAAGGGCGGGCTTACCGTTTCGGATAAGATAGACAAGGTTGTTACCAACCGCTGGCTTGGTCTGCCGATATTCGCAGTCATCATGTGGCTTGTTTACTACGTTTCCATGGTAACCGTAGGTTCTGCCGCTACCGACTGGGTAAACGACGGCGTATTCGGCGACGGCTGGTACCTGCTCGGCATAGGCAGGGGCGCGTACGACGACGCTGCGGGCGAGTACGGCGACGCTATGAACGCGCTTGAAGCGTTCGGTCAGGCTCCCGACCTTGAGGCGGAGGACTTTGACGCGCAGGCTGCGCTTGACGGCATAAACGCGTTCACCCCCGACGAGATGAGCGCTGTGCTTACTCTCGAGGACGAGGAGAACCTTGCAGAGTACGACGTTACTGCGTACTACTCCGAGATACCCGCTGACGCGGACGAGGACGCGACTGTAGGCGTAACCTACACCGAGGCTGCCGCGTACTTTACCGAGAACGGCTTTGACGAGCCCGACCCTGCTGAATACGGTCCTTTCGTACCGAGCCTTCCGTCCCTTATCGAGGGCGGTCTTGACGCTGTAAACTGCGTTGATTGGCTCAAGGGCCTTATCCTTGACGGTATCGTAGCAGGTGTGGGCGCAGTTCTGGGCTTTGTGCCGCAGATGCTCGTTCTGTTCATCTTCCTTGCATTCCTTGAGGCTTGCGGTTATATGGCGCGTGTTGCGTTCGTTCTCGACCGCGTATTCCGTAAGTTCGGTCTTTCGGGCAAGTCCTTTATCCCTATCCTTATCGGTACAGGCTGCGGTATCCCCGGTATCATGGCTTCGCGTACTATTGAAAACGAGCGCGACCGCCGCATGACCGTTATAACCACGACCTTTATCCCCTGCGGCGCTAAGGTTCCGTTCATCGCAATGATCGCGGGCGCTATCTTCGGCGGCTCTCCGTGGGTATCCACAGGCGCATACTTTATCGGCATTGCAGCTATCATTATTTCGGGTATTATCCTTAAGAAAACTAAGATGTTCGCGGGCGACCCCGCACCGTTCGTAATGGAGCTTCCCGCGTACCATATGCCTACGGCAGGCAACGTTCTCCGCTCCATGTGGGAGCGCGGCTGGTCCTTCATCAAGAAGGCGGGTACGATCATCACGCTTTCTACCATCTTCGTATGGTTCACCTCTTACTTCGGCTTTGTTGACGGCACGTTCCGGATGCTCGACGAGAGCCAGATGGAGTTCTCGATACTCGCCAAGATAGGCGGCGCGATCTGCTGGATATTCGCTCCTCTCGGCTGGGGCAACTGGCAGGCTACGGTTGCGGCTGTTACGGGTCTTGTCGCTAAGGAAAACATCGTCGGCACGCTCGGCGTACTATATGGCGGCGGAGATGTTTCGGTATACACCGCAATGGGCGGGGCGTTCACGGCGGTAAGCGGTATGTCGTTCCTCATCTTCAACCTGCTTTGCGCACCGTGCTTCGCGGCTATGGGCGCTATCAAGCGTGAGATGAACAACACCAAGTGGTTCTGGTTCGCTATCGGTTATGAGTGCGGCTTCGCTTATGTAATAGCGCTTATCGTAAACCAGCTCGGCAACCTCTTCACGGGCGCTATGGATTCCGGCGCAGGCATGGTTTGCAACGTAATCAGCCTTATCGTGGCTATAGGTCTGCTTATCGGACTTGTTTACATGCTCGTAAGACCTTACAGGGAGTCCACAAAGCTCACTGCAAAGGTTAAGGTATAATCAGCTATTATATGGCAGGACGGGCGGCGGGCGATGACTCTGCCGCCTGTTCGTTATCAGCGTGAAAGGAGAAGCATATGCTTGAATTTCTTCAGAACAACCTGGGCTCGCTGCTTGTCGGCGCGATAGTGCTTGCTGTGGTGGCGCTTATCGTCATAAAGCTTGTTAAGGACGCGCGCGCGGGCAGACATATCTGCGGGGGCGACTGCAAGTCCTGCGGAGGGCATTGCAGCTCCTGCGGCGGCTGCCGGACGAAAAACGGTAAATAACCGCTGAAACGGAGGAGATACAGTGCTGACCTACGCGCAGAAAAAATATCTTTTTGCAATATACACGCTCTCGCAGAAGAGCGAGGAGGTGCGCTCGGCTGAGGTTGCGGGCTTTGTTGGCGTCAGCAGGGCAAGCACCGTAAAAATGACCCGGCGTCTGACCGACGGCGGCTATATCCTTAAAGAGCCGTACGGCAGGATAACGCTTACGGACGAGGGAATAAAGGCGGCGAACTCGCTTTTCACCGATTGTCTGATACTGAGCGATTTCCTTGAAAAGCAGGCGGGCGTTGCGCACGAAAAGGCGGCATCGGACGCGGTGACGATAATGTCGCGCGTATCCGAAGAAACCGCCGAGGGGCTTATGCGATATATTCTTGCGAGGTGATAGTATGCCCTTTACGATAATTATAATCGTGCTTCTTGCCGCGGTGTGCGTGTTCTCGGTGATAAGCATAGTAAAGCGCGCTTCGCACGGCTGCTGCGGCGCGGGCGGCGACGACGAAAAGCGCATAGTAAAGGACGGAAGCGAGTTTCCGAACTGCTATAAGATTACTATCGGCGGTATGACCTGCAAAAACTGCGCGATGCGCATAGAAAACGCGTTCAACCGCCGGGACGGCTTCGCCGCGCAGGTGGACCTTAAGAGCGCCACAGCGCTTGTCCGCACAAAGCAGCCCGCAGCGGAGCTGCTTCTGCGCAAGACTATATGCGACAACGGCTATACTGTGGAAAGCATAGAGCAGACCGCGCCGTGACGGGTGATATAGCGGCGGAATCTGCGCTAAATGTAATAATCAAGGGCGACTGTCGTATTGCAGCCGCCCTTGTTTTGTTGATTTGGACGTCTTTTGCAGGCGTCCATTTTTTGTTTACCCCCTTGACAGGTGAACGAGTGTTCGCTATAATATAAGTGAACGTTCGTTCACCTTGGAGGTGGTAGTATCAACACAAAGGAAAAAATCGCGCAGACCGCGCTTGAGATGTTCTCTGCGCGCGGGTACGAGGCGGTTTCCGTGCGCGACATAGCGGGCGCGCTCGGAATGTCGCAGGCGGCGCTCTACAAGCACTACGCAAACAAGCGGGACATATTCGACAGCATACTGCGCCGCATGGAGCAGGGCGACGCTGAAAAGTCGCAGGAATGCAACGTTCCCGCCGAAAACGCAAACGGCGGCGCGTGTACCCTTGACGAGCTTAAGGCGTTTTGCAGGGAGATGTTCAGCTACTGGACGCGCGACCCGTTCGCGGCGAGTTTTCGGCGGCTGCTTACGGTTGAGCAGTTCAGGAGCGGGGAGATGTCGCGGCTTTTTGCGCAGTACCTTGGCAGCGGCCCGCTTGAATACACCGCGGGACTGCTGGAGCGGCTGGGCTGCGCTGACCCTGCGGCAAAGGCGGCGGAACTTTACTCGGTGATGTTTATGTCCATGAGCCTTTATGACGGCGCGCAGGACAAGGAGCTTCTCACGCATATCACCGAGCGGCATATAGACGGATTTGCGATTTGAAAGGAGAAAAAACATGACATACGAAAAGAGCAGCAATTTTCTTACACCAAAGCTTATGGCAAAGATAATGGGGCCGAATCCCGTAAAACTTGAGGAGGAGCTTCTGCTTGGGCATAAGATACCCGCAGGCGCTTATGTAATGGACCTCGGCAGCGGGCAGGGGCTGACTTCTGTGTTCCTTGCAAAGGAGTACGGCTTCCGCGTGTGCGCGGCGGACCTGTGGAGCGACCCCGAGGAGAACCGCGCGTTCTTCCGCGAAATGGGGCTCGGCGATGAGCAGATAATTCCCGTAAAGGCGGATGCCACAGCGCTGCCGTTTGAGCGCGAGAGCTTCGACGCGGTGATAAGCACCGATTCCTACAACTATTTCGGCAGGGACAAGGAGTACCTTGACAAGTGCCTGCTTCCGTTTGTAAAGAGCGGCGGGTACATCTACATCTGCGTGACCGGCATGAAGAAGGACCTGCACGACAACCTGCCGCCCGAGCTTCTGCTCTCGTGGACGCCCGGGCAGCTTGATTATATCCACGACGCGGACTACTGGCGCGATATCGTTAGCGCAAGCAGCGCGCAGGTAGTTTCTGTTACGGAAATGGAGAGCAGCGACGAGGTATGGGCGGACTGGCTCGCGCAGGACAACGAGTACGCCGCAGGCGACCGCCGCACAATGGAAGCGGGCGGCGGAAAGTATCTTAACTTTATTTCGATAGTGCTGCGCAGGAAATAACGCTTGGACAGCCGTCTGCATTTTAACCGTTTTGTTTGATAATAGCAGCTTTTTCGTCAGTGCAGAGCCATTTTCGCATTGACTGCGCGCGTGCGCGGTGATATACTTTAATGTGAAAGGGGATATGATAATGGACAAGAAAAAGCTGATTTTCATGAGCGGACCGCCGGCGCTCGTCTGCTATATGCTGCACGATATTCTCGGGGCGCTGAGTTACCCCGGGTACGACCCGCTTACTCAGGCGGTAAGCGACCTCACCGCCGACAGCGCGCCGTCGCTATGGATTTCGCAGCCGCTGTCAAGGGCGTTCGGGGTGTTGAGCATTCTGTGCGCGGGCGCGGCGTGCGTTTACCTGGCAAAGCGCGTGAACAGGCTTCAATGGAGCGGCGTTATCGTGTTTGCCGCGATGAACGTAATTTCGGCAGTCGGCTACACTCTTTTCCCGCTTACCGACGCGGGGCTACCCGACGGCTTTCAGAACGTCATGCACATTGTAGTTACAGTGTTTGTTGTTGCGGCGTCTATAGTATCGCTTGTGTTTACGGGCGTGGGCGGGTTTCTTAAACGCGGCGACAGGGCGCTCGGTGCGGCGGCATGGACGGCGTTTGCGCTTATGCTTGCGGGCGCTGTAGGCTCTGGCGCGGCGCCAAAGGCGGTGTTCGGCATATTCGAGCGCTTCTCAACGTATTCTGCGGCAGCGTTCACGGCGTTTTTAGGCATACGTTGTATGCTTGGAACACAAAGTGTGCCCGGCGCGGCTGTGAAAACGAACGGCGAGGATAATGGCAAGGCGCATAACGCGCAATAACTCGTGTCCGGCAGAATAAACGGGCGTGGCTCTCATAGAACCACGCCCGTATTTTTGTGAACAAGCCGCCGCTACTGCCTGTCTGAAAACAGCGCGGCGTACTCCCTGGGGCTTTTGCCCGTGGACCTGCGGAACATCTCCGCAAAATAGCTCGCCCCGCTGAACCCGCACCGCGCCGCCGCCTCGGTTATGGAGAGCTTCTCGGTGGTGAGAAGCTCTATACCCTTTTGTATGCGGTATTCGTTGAGAAATTGCAGCGGAGAGGTGTCAAGGTACGTCCTGAAAATCTCGCAGCAGCCGCTCCTGCAGACAAGCCCTGCGGCTGCAATTTCCGCAAGGGTGAGCTTTCCTGCGTAATTCTGCTGAATAAAGCCCGTCATGCGGTGCAGCGCTTCAAGCTTCTTTTTGTCGTGAGGAGCGGGCGGGGCTTCCATGCCCGAAATAAAGTCGTAGAGCAGCCCGCACACGGCGTACATCTCGCGCATGATGAAAAACTCGCTGCCCCCGCGCTCTGCCGTGCATGCCTCGTGCAGTGCAGAAAGCCTGTTGATAAGCGCCTTTTCCGCAGGTATTGCGCTTTTCAGGAGAATGTACGCGGGCGCGTTTTCGCCGAAAAGAAGCTCGCCGTACTTCTCCGCCGCAGCGCCGAGCGCGCCCGGGTGGAATATCGTGCATACAAGCTCGCAGTCCTCTTTCTGTTCCCAGAAGCTGTAGTGCATTCGCGTGGAGTTCACGAATATCATGTCGCCCTCGCGTATCTCAACGCGCTCGCCGTTTATGCAGTAAAACACCCTGCCCCTTGTCACGCGGTTGAACTCAAGGTCGGTGTGCCAGTGGTTCACAACGCACAGCGTGGGGTAGTCTGCCTGCGTGGAGCGCACGGAGTGAACAGGTATATCGGGTACGGTGTATCTTACGACCTCGCTGCTGTTGTCAAGGACTATCATGTCCGAAACTATATCAGCCATGCGGCACTCCTTTCGGTTATGGGGCAGGGGCTGCAAAAACAGCCCCTGCATTGTATTCTTGTGTGCGTATCAGTAGCCCAGCTGCTCGTGGTATCTCAGGAAAATCATTACCGTTGAGATAACGAGCACGATAAGCGTTGCGGGGACTGCCGTCTTGCAGTATCTGCCCCAGCTTATCGGGTGTCCCTCCTTAGCTGCAACAGACGTGCCGACAACGTTTGCAGAAGCGCCTATAGGCGTTGCGCTGCCGCCGATATCCGTACCGACGGAGAGCGACCATGCAAGCACGCCGAGGTCTGCGCCCGTAACCTCCGACAGGGTCTTTATTATCGGAATCATCGTTGCGGCGAACGGGATATTGTCCACGACCGCGCTTGCTATAGCAGATATCCACAGTATTATTGCCACCATGAGAAGCGCATTGCCGCCGCTTATCTTGCCGATAAAGTCCGCGGCTATCTCGAGAATGCCCGTCTGCTCAAGTCCGCCGACTACCACGAAAAGCCCTATGAAGAACAGCAGGGTCTTGTAGTCAACCTTTTTAAGAAGCTCGGGCGCGCCCTTTCCCGCGGTGATAAGCGTTGCAACGGCAATAACAGCGCCGATGAACGCCACGGTGAGGTGCGTCTGCGCGTGCGATACGAGCAGCACTACAGCGATTATAAAGATAACGATGCTTATTACAAAGCTCTTTTTGTCGGTTATGGCTTCCCTGGGGTCGGGCATATTTTCTGTGGAAACCTCCTCGCCCTTAAGCTCCTTCTTATATACGAGCAGGAAGTAGAACAGGATAACGATAAGCGAAACGCCCGCGATAAGTCCCGTGTTGGTAACGAAGTCTGCAAAGGAAAGCCCGAGCGACGTGCCGACAATGATGTTTGGCGGGTCGCCGCACATCGTAGCCGAGCCGCCGAGGTTCGCGCAGAACACCTCTGAAATAATCATCGGCACCGGTGAGAATCTGAGCAGCTGCGCAAGCTCTACCGTAACCGCCGCAAGGAACAGTATAACCGTAATGCTGTCGATAAACATACTAAGTACAAAGGACATTATCATAAACGTGATAAAAAGCGGGATAACCTTGTACTTTACGAGCTTTGCAAGCGTCATGCAAAGCCACCTGAAGAAGCCCGCCTTTGCCATGCCCTCTACCATTACCATCATGCCTGCTATGAATATGATAGTCGCCCAGTTTATGCCGCTTGTGCTTTCTGAGCTTTCGCCCGCGGCATACCAGAAGTCAACGGTAAATATATTTGCAACGTTGAGCGTTTCCCATACCGCCGCAAAGCTGTTCATGCAGATGCCGAACACCGCCACAAGCGTTGCAAGCCCGCAGCAGAGCGTGATTATGTGGCGCTCTATCTTGTCCATGATTATCAGCACGAACATCACCACAAATATCAGCAGCGCCACTATCTTTGCAATAAGCCCCGTGTCGTCGCCGCTCAGGCTCATAAACACGTTGAAAAGCAGCACCACCGCGCCGAGCGTGCAGAGCCCCATGGCTGCCGTTTTGCTCAGACGCTCTCTTTGCGCGAGTATAAACACTATCGCAAAGACAACGACCGCAATAATCGATGCTATCATAAAAAACCTCCTTCGCACCGTCTGTATCGCATGATACCGCGGCGCTTTTCTTTTGTTCTGCCATGCGCACAGAAAATCCCCCCTTAGCCGCTGCCGCCTTTGGCAGCGATTGCGAGAGGATAAAAAATCTTTTTGTATCTGCGCACATCAATTTTAACATACCGCGCCTGAAAAGTCAAGCGCTGCGGCGCTCTGTCTGTTAATGTTTTGTCATTTTCCGTGCCGAAAAAAGCGCTCCGTGCGGCGGCTCTTTTCGTTAAAATCGCACAATATACCCTACTTTTTTTGCCTTGCGCATTCTGCGTGAATGTCACAAACCGCGCCGCCGTGCGCTTTGCTGCATTTGCGTGAAAGCGCGCGGCAGTGTGAATTTTGTCGAACGGTGTCGCGCCGTTCATGCGCTCTGCGCTTCAGGTTTTGTGTTGGTCAGATTGTTGAGCCAGCGGTATTTTTTGTAATGTCTGTAAACGGCGGGCAGCTTTATTATCTCGTCTATATTTATCATCACATAAACCACGACAGGCGGCAGCTTGAGCACGAACGCCGCGATAAGTCCGAGCGGCACGGTCACCGCCCACATCGTCACGGTATCGCATTTAAGTCCGAATGTGGAATCCCCGCCCGATGGGAATATGCCCGAGATAACGGTCATGTTTATTGACTTGCCGAAAACGTAGTAGGAGCTTACTATAAGCATTATGCGCAGGTAATGCTGCGCGGTATCCGTAAGCGAGCCGAACAGCGGCACGAACGGGATAACAAGCAGCACGATAACGCCCGATGCCGCGCCGCTCAGCATAGCCGCCTTACACAGCCGCGAGCCGTACTCGCGCGCCTTGTCAAGCAGCCCCTGCCCGAGAAGCGACCCCACAAGCACCGCCGCCGCGGAGCTTACGCCCTCGCACACGCATATTGCAAGGTTCTTTATGATGTTTGCTATGGCGTTTGCCGCCGCAGCGTCGCTGCCAAGGTGTCCGAGAATCACCGAGTACATTGAAAAGCCCAGGCCCCACACAAGGTTATTTGCAAGCACGGGCAGCGAGTATCTGAAGTAGTCGCGCCTGAGCGCCCTGTCGTTGTGGATACACCACTTAAGGCGCAGCCTTACGCCGTCTTTTCGGCTTGTGGCGATAAGCGCCCATGTAAGCTCTGCCGCCTTTGAAATCACTGTTGCAATAGCGGCGCCCACCGCGCCCAGCTTCGGGAACGGCCCCACGCCGAAGATAAGCAGCCAGTTGAACAGGATATTAAGCACCACCGAAACGGAGCTTATAACGGAGCATTCCACCGCCCTGCCGCAGGTTTTCATAATGCAAAGGCAGTTCTGCGACACCGCGAGCATAAGGTAGCTTGGCGCTACGGCGCGCAGGTAGCCCGCGCCTATTTCTATAAGCACGGGGTCTGAGGCGAAGCACTTCATGATAAGCTCGGGGTAGGCGAGCGCTCCCACCGTAAACGGCAGCGAGAAAAGCGTGAGCAGCTTTATGCCTATGCCGAGCGTTTTTTCCACCGAGTCCCTGTCGAGTATCCCCCAGTATTGCGCCGCGAGGATAGACACGCCGCCCGTCACCGAGAAAATGAACAGGCTGAAGATAAACTGAACCTGCCCCGCAAGCGATACTGCGGAAAGCGCGTCCTGACTGATAAAGCCAACCATGAGCGCGTCTGTAAAGCTTACCGCGGCAAGCATAAGCTGCTGCATGGTGATGGGCACTACAAGCTTAAGCAGCCTGCTGTTAAATTCCTTCTTGTCCATAGTTTTCAACCGCCCTCATGGCGTCCTCGTCAAATTTCCTGCGCTTAAAATAATACTGTTTGTCCTCGTCGGTTATCACGCGTATAACTCGGCAGGGATTGCCCGCCGCAACAACGCCCTCGGGAATATCGCGCGTTACCACCGAGCCTGCGCCGATGACCGTGCCGCGCCCGATATGCACGTCCGGGCAGACGATAACGCCCGCGCCTATCCAGCAGTCAGAGCCTATGCTTACGGCAACGCCGTATTCGTACGCGGTGTTGCGCGCCTGTGGGTGTATGGGGTGCCCCGCCGTGGTTATCGTAACGTTCGGCGCTATGAATACGTTGTCGCCGATGTCCACGCGCGCCACGTCAAGCACGGTAAGGTTGTAGTTGGCGTAAAAGTTCTCGCCCACGTGCGTGTTGAAGCCGTAGTCGCAGCGAAACGGCGGTACAACGGTGCAGCTTTTGCCCGTGCTTCCGAATATCGCGCGTATCTGCGCGGCAAGTTCGTCAACAAGCCATGGCTCGGTGTTGTTGTATTTCCGGCATTTCTTTCTGGTTTCAAGCATCTGCTCATAGCAGGCGCTGTCGGCTATATATGCCATTTCATTCTGTCGTCTTGTTATGTTGTCCATAATAAGCCTCCTTTTACAGGCTGTCGATAAAGGCACATCTGCACGCGTAAGCTTGGTTGCGCGGCGTCCATGCCGCGCTTTTGGCTTACGCTTCGCATCGCCCTGCCGTTTCCTGGCAGCTGTACCTTTTTCGCCACCCTGATGATTTTTTTGATAAGCTGCTCCTTTTGTTCGCTTTTGTGATTATAGTCTTTTTTTAAGCCGCTTTCAATAAGAATCCTGCAAAAAGCTATAACAATCGTATTTTTACAGAGAAGGCGCGATTTATTTCAGACAAGCGTATCCTTATATTTGCGCGGCGTCATGCCCGTAACGCTTTTGAAGCACTTGCAGAAGTGGCTCTGCGAGGAAAAGCACAGCAGCTGGGACACCTCCGCGAGGGGCAGCCCGCCCGCGATAAGGCTCTTTGCGGCTTCAATCCGCCGCAGCAGTATAAAGTGCGAGAGCGTATGCCCCGTTTCGCGGTGAAAGAGCGCTGAGAGATAGCTGCGGTCGTAGCCCGTATTTTGCGCGACCGCTGCGGCGGAGAGCGGGGAAGTCAAGTTGTCGCAGACAAAGCGCACCGCGCGCCGCACGGCGGGAGAAGCGCCCTTTCCGAGCAGGCGCTTCATGCGCTGTGCAAATTCCGGCGCTATTTCGTCGTTTACGGCGCTTACGTCTGCGGCGCTTGTGCAGCTGTCGGCGCGGCGTATAAACATATCGCTGAGCGTAAACGCTTCGTCCTGCGGCATTCCCGCTGAAATGCACCGCCGCGTGATTATGGTGCAGTTTGCCACAAGGTGGTATACGGCGTTGCGCACGGGGTCGGGGGAAAGCACGCCCTTTTCGCTTTGCTTCGGCGCGCTGCCGTAGCACGCCTTAAGGCGCTCTATCTCCTCGGGTCTGCCCTGCGCCACAAGGTCGTAAAACTCGCGCTCGTCGCCGTAGGGCAGGTGCGGGAGCGTGTGGCTCGACAGGTAGTTTATGCGGTAGTCAAGACTTCTCATGGCGGTTACCCCTTAAGTGGAATTTTGTGCCGTTTCACCCGGCGCTTTCTCAAATTATACAACAAGTCTGCCATAAAAACAACAGGCGTTATATAAAATCTGCAAAATGCGTGGTATATTAGAATTACAGAAAACGTTTTCATGAAAGGAGCTTTATCATGAAGAAAACATTGACAGCCCTGCTGCTGGCGGGCGTAATAGCGCTTACGGGGTGTAATGGCGCGCAGGTTTCCGACGTTTCGCAGGAAACAGCCGAATCCGCTGCGGAAGCACCCGAGCAGCGCCTTGACGAGTTTGCGGAATGCACCTCGCAGGAGCTTGTGGACAAGATAAAGATAGGCTGGAATCTCGGCAATACGCTTGACGCGTGTCAGGCGGACCGCGACGGCGACGGCGTGATAAACGAACACGCAGCCGAGGGCGTGGAACCCGACGAAACGCTCTGGGGCAATCCCCGCGCGACGCGCGAGCTTTTTCAGGCGCTGTGGGACAGCGGCGTGAACGCCGTGCGCATTCCGGTAACGTGGCGCGACCACATTGACGAGCAGGGCAACATAAGCGAGGCGTGGCTCGACAGGGTGCAGGAGGTGGTGGACTACGCCTGCGACGTGGGAATGTACACGATAATCAACGTTCACCACGACGGCGGCGGCGACCCGCAGTTCGGCGCGTGGATTTGCAGGGCGGCGGACGACTACGAGGGGACTGTTGCGCGCTACAAAACGCTCTGGGGGCAGATAGCGGAGCGCTTTGCGGGCTACGGCGAGCGCCTTATTTTCGAGAGCATGAACGAGGTGGGCTTCGACAGCCTGCCGCAAAGCGAGGCGTATTCCGTGCTTAACAGGCTCAATCAGGAGTTTGTGGATCTTATTCGCACGGCGGGCGGCAATAATCCCAAACGCCACCTGCTTATTGCGGGCTACTGGACGGACATAGAAAAAACCTGCGACAGCCGCTATATCATGCCGAGCGACCCTGCGGGCAGGTGCATTGTTTCGGTGCATTACTACACGCCGTGGGACTTCTGCACCACAAACATCAAAAATGAGTGGGGAACGCAGGCGGAGCAGCGGCAGATGGAGGACCTTATCGGCAGGATGAAGTCCAACTTCACCGACAAGGGCGTACCCGTTATTGTGGGCGAGTACGCCGCGAGCGGCAACGACTTCGCAAGCTGCGTATTTTTCTGCGAAAAGCTTGTCAAGCTCTGCCACGACAGCGGCATAGCAGCGTTCCTGTGGGACAACGGCAGCGGTCAGGTTGACAGAACCACGGGCGCGTGGAGAAGCCCCGAAATGCTTGCGGCGCTGCAAAGAGCCGTAAGCGGCGAGGACTACACTCCCGAAAAGCAGTAAAAAAAAGCCCGCCGTGTAACCGCACGGCGGGCTTAGGCTGTCGATAAACCCTCATCTTCGTAGTCGCCCACATAACGACAGGCGTTAAGCCCGGTCGTTTTGCGGGTTTCCGGAATTCGGGGGCTCTCGCCAATCTGATGTAATTTCGTATGTAGTTTTTACCGCAGCAGCCTTGTCATGCTCTTTCCGGAAATCAGCATTGTAGAGCCGTTGTGAAGAAGCGCCGCAGTCGCGGGGGGGATAAGCCCCACAGCGCCCAGCGCGATAAGCGCGGCGTTGAAGCCGACAATGAATCGGTAGTTGGCGTTGATACGCTCCATAAGCGCGCAGCTGAGCTTTCTGAGCGTGACAAGCTCGGTGAGCGAATCGTTGCAGAGCGTTATATCCGCAGCCTCGCGTGCAATGTCGGAGCCTGCGCACATTGCAACGGACACGTCCGCCGCTGCGAGCGCGGGGGTATCGTTCACGCCGTCGCCCACCATGATAACGCGCCTGCCCTCGGCTCTGAGCGTGTTTACGTACTCGTGCTTGAACGCGGGCAGCACCTGCGATACCCACACGTCGGGCTTAAGCTCGTCCGCGGCGCGTTTTGCGGCGGCGTCGGAGTCGCCCGTGAGCATACATACGCGCGTTATGCCGCTTTGCCGCAGCTGCTCTATTACCTCGGCTGCCTCGGGGCGCACGGGGTCGTTTATCACAAGCATACCCGCAAGAACGCCGCCTGCCGCAAGGAATATCGAGCTGCTTGTGCCGCTGCGTTCGTCGATAAGCGCCTGCTGCTCCGGTGTTAGCGGCACGCCCTCGTCCTCGAAAACAAAGTGCGCAGAGCCGATTATTGCGCGCTGCCCGTTGAGCTTAGTCACGATTCCGTGAGCCACGAGGTATTCCACCTCTGCGTGCTCCTCGTCGTGATTGAGTCCCTCCTGCCGCGCTTTTTCAACAACGGCGGATGCCACGCTGTGCGGGAAGTGCTCCTCAAGGCACGCGGCGGTGCGAAGAACGTAATCGCGCTCGAATCCGCCGAACGGCACAACGTCCGTTACCGTGGGGCAGGCGTGGGTAAGCGTGCCCGTTTTGTCGAACACGATAGTGTCCGCCTGCGCGTACGCTTCAAGGTACTTGCCGCCCTTCACAGCCATGCCGTGTTCTGCCGCCTCGCGCATTGCGGAGATAACGGATATCGGCGTGGAGAGCTTTATCGCGCAGGAGAAGTCCACCATAAGCACGGACACCGCCTTTGTTACGCTGCCCGTAAGCAGCAGCGTAAGCCCGAAGCCTAAGAAGCTGTACGGCACGATGCTGTCCGCAAGCCGCTCCGCCTTGCTCTGTACGCCCGCCTTAAGGTTCTCGGAGTCCTCGATAAGCCTGATTATCTCCTGTAAGCGCGACCCGTCCGAGAGCGCCCCTACCTCTATGAGAAGCCTGCCCGCTTCAACGGTCGTCCCCGCGAAAACGCTGTCGCCGCGGCTGCGGCATACAGGCTCGCTTTCGCCCGTCATCGCGGACTGGTTGACCATCGCCTCGTTTTCGCATACCGTGCCGTCAAACGGGATAACGCACCCCGCCTGCACAAGTATCTTGTCGCCGACCTTTACGCTCTCGCACGGCAGCTGCTTCATTCCGTCCCCGGTCTGAACCCACACGCTGTCAACGTGCAGCGCAAGCTGCTCTGAAAGCGCAAGCCGCGTGCGCGAGCGCGTGTAGTCCTCAAGCAGCTCGGACAGGCGCAGCATGAACATTACCGAGGAAGCCGTAGCTGCGTTTCCGCTGAGAATGGAAGCGGTTATCGCCGTGCCGTCAAGCACCGCAACGTTCATACGCAGCGAAAGCAGGCTGTCAAGCGCCTTAACGGCGTATTTCACCGCCTGTATAAGCGTGAGCGCAGTCCTTACCGGCGTTGGCAGCAGCTTTGTAAGGAAGCGTCTTACAACCATGCTTTCAAGGTCTTTTATGAACTGCTCGTCTGCCTCGTCCGTTGCGGGCGGGTCTGCCTCGGGCAGGGCGCGGCGGTCGAGCGCGGCTATCTCGTCAAGCACTGCCTGCCGCGCGCCGCTGTCGTACATTACAAGTATGCTGCCCGTGCGGTAATTCGTCTGAATACTCTGCACAAAGGCGAGCGCGCCGAGCTTTTCGGCAATGCCGCACGCCTGTCTTTTTGTGAACGCGTAGTCGCCGCAGCGCACTCTCAGGCGGTTGTGTGCGTCGTAAACAACGACTGTTTTCATGCCTTGTCAGCTTCCTCGTCAAATACGGCGTCCTGTGCGTCCTCGCGAATCTTCGCAAGCTCTGCGGCAGCGTCGTTTCTGAGTTTCATTCCGCCCGATACCACTTTAACGCAGCCATCGTGGAAGGTCTTGCTTTTAAGGAACTTCACGCCTGCTGTTGCGGCGAGAACGCCGAGAGCAAAAAAGCCGAGCTTCTGGTTCTTGATGAATTTCATGATTAACGTCCTTTCTGTCATTCGACATAATGTTAGACTAGGCTAACATTATTGGCTATTTATGACCGCATTCCTGCGGATAATGAAAGTATAGCATATCTCCGAAAAAAAGTCAATGATAATTTGCAGCGTTATTCTGATGTCAGACGGGCGGCGCCCTTACCGTGCGCACCTCGTCGCTGCCTCCGAACTCCACTATCTCTCGCACAATGCTTTTCCCTGTAAGGTGAACGTGGACAGAGTCGTTGTCGTGGCGCGTTCTGCCTGTTATTTCAAGCGCGGATACGCCCTTTGAAAAGTCCATGTCCTCAAACTCGAGCGTTACGTTGTTGCCTATGCCAAGCACGCTGCCGCCCGATATTTCAGAGCTGTCGCCGTGGTCGAGATCTGCGTCTGCCGCGCCGGTGAACTGATACGCCCCGAGCCGCGGCGTGAACACAAATCCGCCGAAATACAGCTGCACGCTGTCCTCGCCGTTATAGGAGAGGGTGCGCCTGTATACGCCGCAGGACGTTTCGTAGAGCCTGTTTGAGTCGTATATCAGCCGGTCGTGCGGGATATCCACCGCGTGAAATTCATGACCTGCGGCTTCCTCGGGGGAAATGCCCGCCGCCGCCTTTGCAAAGAGCCGGTTGTCATTAAAAAGCTGTTTCATATGTCACCTCGCAGATGTTGGGCGAGTGCCCTTACGGATTATTTTATAGTATATGGGAGCGTTGTCAATATCAATGTTTGAATCAAATGTAGTTATTTTAGTGTGTTCGTACAAATATAATTGAATGGATAATATTTCCACGTGGAACTTTTCAACATGAGAGTAGTGCTAGAAGTTGCAATTTGGCGCGAAATTACGACAATTTGGTAAAATCGCTTGACTTTTTGGAACAGGCTCTGTATAATTGAATTGTATTTAATTTCCGCATATGTATGCCGTATTGAGTTTTCTCATGCGAGCGGATAAAAGGGAGCAGCTATGGAACACGCCTTTGTCAGAAAAAAACGCCGTGCGGACAGGCTGCCTGAGAGCGCCTCAGCGCAAAGACAGGCTCTTTTCGCGCAGATAGGCACGTCGGCGGGGCGAGGGGAAAGCAAATCCCGCGACCCCGCATATATGGCGGGAATGCAGTTCCGCAGGACGTTTGACGCGGTGGGCGCGGGCAACAGGCTCATGCAGCGGGAAGAACGCGAGCACAGGCGCGGGGAGCGGGAAAGCTCCATGCCGCCCGAGCGTGAGCGCGAGCTTCGCAGAAAGCACGATTCTCCCGTATACAGACATTCGCGCAGAAAGCTCGCCGAGGGCAGCTTCTGCGACAGGTTCGCTTCCTACGCGTTCAGCGGGGGGAAGCTTGCCGCTGCCGTGCTGGAGGGCAGGGGAGAGCTTATGCTCACAAGCTGCATGGAGCGCGCGGCAGGCAATGCAAAGCAGAAAAAGGTGCTTGCGGAAAGCGCCGCAGAGCGCCGTCTTGACGGACGTCCCGCGAGGGTCGTTACAAACGGCGACGCGCATTCCGCCGTGGGGCTTGTGGTAAGCTCGATACAGAGCGCCACGAGAACGCTCGATACGATACGCGCCCTTGCCGAGGGCAGCGGCTCGTCGCCCGACAGCCTGCTTGAGCAGCGCGGCGTTGACACCATGCGCGAGCTTTATCCGTTCATGCGGCTTAAAGAGGACGACGCGTTCATAGCGCGCTGCAAAACGCGGCTTAAGGAGCTTGACGGCGATGTTTCGCAGCAGGCTCTTTCGGAGCGGCAGGCGGTGAACGCCGCGCTTATAAAGGCGCAGGCGGTGCGCGGGCAAAAAAAGGCGCAGCAGCGCAGCTTTCTCACAAAGCTTGCGGAAATGCGCGCGAACGCCGCGCGGGCGGAGGAGCTTTTCAGCTCCGACGGGTTTGCTGAGTACATAGCGCAGCGCGTTTCGGGTGCGCACACGGCGGACGACCCGCCCGAAAAGCGCCGCAGGAGAGCGCAGAGAGCGCAGGAGGTGCTTGAAGCGGCAGTCCCCACGGGAGAGCAGGTGGCAGATGGAAAGCAAGAGCCTGACGCAGCGCGCGGCGAAGCAGGACAGACAGCCGAAGAAAAGCGCGGCGAAACGCAGCGTACTGTCTGACGAGGCGCTTACGGCGCTTGCCGCAGCGGTATCTGGCAGGGCGGAATGCTCGCAGCTTTTCGCGGGAGGCGCACAGGCGCTGCAAAGCGTGCCCAACGGGGCGCTGCTTGCCGCGGTAATGCCGCAGGAGAATGCGGCGGCGCAGTATTCTGCGGTGATGACGGGAGCGCAGCCGCCGAGGTTCGCGCCCGCGCCCGAGACGGCGCTCGGGGTAGTGCCGCAGGGCTTTTCGCCCGCGCAGCCGCCGAGGTTCGCGCCCGCGCCCGAGTGCGCGTTTGACGCCGCCGCGGGGCTGCTTTAACGGGAGGGCGTATGCTTGAAACGGTGAAGAGAATGCTCGCGGCGCACGGCATAGCCTTTGCGGAGGACGGCGGGCAGCTGCAGCTTACGGTGCGCTGCGGCGAACACCCGCTCGAAACGGTGATAGCCGAGGACGAGGAGTGCTTTCTGCGGTGCTGGGCAAGACTTCCGTGGAAAGTCTGCGTAGATGTGCGCGCGGCGCTTTTAGAGGAGCTTAACGCGGTGAACGCGGGGCTTCGCGCGGGGTGCGCGATGATTCTTGACGATTACGTCGTATTTAGGTACGGCGCTTATATAATTGACGAATATACCGCCGAGGAAGCGGCGGCGGACCTGTTTGTGTGCTGCGTGGCGTTTGCCGACGGCTGCTGGGACAGGGTTCGCGCCGTACTCATGCGGGGAGAGGGTAGCAGCAATGGCATTTGATTATTCGTTATATAAAACGCCCTATTCCTCGCAGACGGAAATGCTTGCGGACTATTCTGCGCTGCTTGACCAGCACATATACTACCTGTACAAGTACCACGCGTGGCTCTGCCCCGACGGCGGGCTGCAAAAGGTAATGGGCGTGGTGGTATCGCGCGAGGAGTTTGAATGCAGCCTTATGAACGCCTCGGACCTTACGGCGTACGCGGGGCTTACCGACGGCGAGTGCGCCGAGCTTGAAAAAACGCGCGCGTACTTTATCAGCCGTCTTTCCCTCTCTGAGGGAATGCCTGCGGCGGTGGCTGCGGACAGGCTCGGGCTTGACGCTTTCGAGCTTATGGCGGCGCTGTGCCTTGTATGCTGCGAGCTCAACAGAAAATACGAAAAGCTCTTTGTTTATTTACAGGACGATGTTACGGCGCGCACGCCGACCGTTGAAACGCTTATAAGGCTCTTTGCGGAGCCGAAAAGCGCCGTGTCCGACTACTTTGGATATTTCGCGGAGGACGGCGTTTTAATGCGCTTTGTGTGTACGGCGGGAGAGGGCGCGCTGTGTTCAAGGCGGCTGCGGCTGTCCGCGCAGGTGTTCGGGTTTATCACGGGCACGGCGTCTGCGGGGGAGGATTTCGACCCCGCGCAGGGGCTGCACCCGATGTACATAAACGCGCACATCGCCGAAAACATCGCCCGCGCGCTCACGCTTGGCGCGGACAGCACCGCGCTTGTGCTGCTGAGCGGCAAAACGGGCAGCGGCAGGAGATTCGCGGCAAAGCACGCGGCGGCTTCGCAGGGGAGAGGGCTTGTGTTCCTTTCAGCGAGAGAGCTTCTCGGGCAGGAAACGCTCGCGGAGCGCTTCAACGCGGCGCTGTGCAGATGTATGCTGTACCGCAGATACCTGTGCCTTACGGAGCTTGAGGAGCTGCTTGAGGAGGACTGCTCGCAGCAGCTCAACGCGCTCACAAAGCTCATAAATCAGAGCGTGGGCTTTTTCGGCGGCTGCGTTTTCGCGGTATCGCAGGAAAAGTGGTACGAGGCTGCGTTGGGGCGAGGCATGGTAAAGCTCGATTTTGAGATACCCGAAACCAACGAGGGCGAGCGGCTGATACTCTGGGAGCGCTTTATGGCGCAGGGCAGCTTCTCGCGTGATATAGACCGCCGCGAAATGGCGGCGAAATTCCGCTTTACGGCGGGGCAGGTGTGCGGCGCGGTGCGCAGGAGCATAGACGTGTCGCGCATGGCGGGCGAGAGCGAGGTGTCCGTAAGGACGCTGCACGACAGCTGCTACGCGCAGGTAGTCGTGGGGCTGGACTCGCTTGCAAGCCCGATAAAGCCCGCTTACGGCTGGGAGGACCTTGTTCTCCCCGAGAGCGAGGTGCGGCTGCTTAAAGAGGCGTGCGCGCACGTAAAATACCGCCACACGGTTTATACCGAGTGGGACTTCGGCAGGCGCGCGGCTTACGGCAGGGGGTTGTCGGTGCTGTTTTCGGGCCCGCCCGGCACGGGAAAGACCATGGCGGCGCAGGTCGTCACGAATCAGCTCAATATGCAGATGTACAAGATACAGCTTTCGCAGATAGTGAGCAAGTACATAGGCGAAACCGAAAAGAACCTGCGGCGGGTGTTCACCGAGGCGAAAAACGCCAACTGCATTCTTTTCTTCGACGAGATGGACGCGCTCTTCGGAAAGCGTTCGGAGGTCAAGGATTCGCACGACAGGAACGCCAACGTTGAAACGGCGTACCTTCTCCAGCAGATGGAGGAGTACGACGGCGTTGTGCTTATGGCGACCAACCTGCTTCAGAACATCGACGAGGCGTTCATGCGGCGCATAAATTTCGTTGTGTCGTTCCCGTTCCCCGACGAGGGGACGCGGCTGATGCTGTGGCGCAAAATGCTTGAAACAAGCGCGCCCGTGTCTACGGACGTGGATCTTAAGTTCCTTGCGGACAACTTCAAGCTTGCGGGCGGCAACATCAAGAACTGCGCGGTGCACGCGGCGTTCCTTGCCGCAGCGGAGGGTTCTGAGATAACCATGCGCCACCTTGTGCGCAGCGTAGTCGCCGAGCAGCGAAAGAACAACGTTGTGGTGCTTCGCGAGGAGCTTAAGGAGTATGCCGATATGGTTTTCGGCGAAAGGTAATTATGTGCTCTGACCCGTGTTGCGCGGGTTTGACAATAAACAACATTCTATGAGAGGAGGTACTGGTCTTATGCAGGCGGTCAGGCGCGGGGCGGTCCCGCTGCAGACCCTAAAAGATGAGGCCAGGAACAATTATGCCAGAGTATTTATCCCCGGGCGTGTATGTTGAAGAGTATGAGTCGGGCGCAGTCCCCATGGAGGGCGTTGGCACAAGCACGGCGGGCTTTATCGGCCTTGCTGAAAAGGGCGACGTCATCGGCAAGCCCCAGCTTGTAACAAGCTTCAGCGACTATATGCGCATTTTCGGCGGCTACCTGTCCGAAACCAAGTATGGCGACAAGCGCTACCTGCCCTACGCTGTTGAGCATTTCTTCATCAACGGCGGCTCAAGAGCGTTTGTAATGCGCGTTTGCCCTGCCGACGCAAAGGCTGCGGCGACAAAGTCGGATTCCATTCTCAGCTTTACCGCAAAGAACCCCGGCGAGTGGGGCAACCGCATAAAGGTAACGGTATCCCCTGTTTCCCGCGTTAAGACGCAGGTTTACGAGGTAGAGGGCAATTCTGCTGCGGTAAGAAGCGTTGACGGCTTCAACATCGGCGACGTTGTTGAGTTTGCGGACGGAAAGACCTCCGTTTACAACAAGATAACAGCCATCGAGGAAAAGACCATCACCTTCGAGAACCCCGTAAACCCTTCCATTATCGACAAGAACCTCGTTCCCACGAAGTTCATCAAGAGCTGCGAGATCGACGTTTCCGTGAAGTACGGCGACGCTAAGGAGGACTACCTGTTCGTATCCCTTAACACCGAGAGCGCGGACTACATAGTTTCCAGAATGGCCAAGAGCGAGCTTGTTACCGTTGGGGTGGGCGAGGCAAAGCCCGCAGCGAAGCCCGCTGAGGCAAAGGACAAGAAGGACGCTCCCGCAGCTCCCGCAGCGGCAGGCATTGCAGCGCCGTTCGAGGCAGTAGGCGGCAAGGGCGACGCTATGATAATGCAGCTTTCGGGCGGCACGGACGGCAGCGTTGCAGGCATTACCGCGGCGGACTACATCGGTAAGGACGAGGGTCCGGGCAGACGTACGGGCATTCAGGCGTTCATCGAGAACTCAGACGTAAGCCTTATGGCAGTTCCCGGCGTTACCATTCCCGAGGTGCAGATGTCGCTTATAGCGCACTGCGAGAACCTCAAGAGCCGCTTTGCGGTACTCGATATGCCCAAGGACAGAAAGAAGACCGACGAGCTTCTCGAATACAGGGATATGTTCGACTCCAACTACGCGGCTATGTATCACCCGTGGGTACAGATCTTCGACCCGCTTTCCAAGAAGAACATCATCGCTCCCCCCTCGGGCTCGGTACTCGGTATCTACGCGCGCACCGATACGGCGGTCGGCGTTCACAAGGCGCCCGCAAACGAGGTTGTAAGAGCCTGCACGGGTCTTGCAAGCAGCTACAACACCGCTGAGCAGGACCTGCTCAATCCCAAGGGCGTAAACCTTATCCGTTCCTTCCCCGGCAGGGGCATAAGAGTATGGGGCGCGAGAACAGTCACCTCCAACGCTACATGGAAGTACATCAACGTTCGCAGACTGTTCATCTTCCTTGAGGAGTCCATCAGGGCAAACACCAACTGGGTAGTATTCGAGCCGAACACCGAAGCGCTCTGGGGCAGAGTAAAGAGAACCATCGAAATGTTCCTTGCAAGCGTATGGAGAAGCGGCGCACTCGCAGGCACATCGCCCTCCGAGGCATTCTTCGTTGAGATAGGCCGCAGCACCATGACGCAGGACGACATCGACAACGGCAGACTTATCTGCGTTATCGGCGTAGCTCCCGTTAAGCCCGCTGAGTTCGTAATATTCAGAATCGGTCAGTACACCAGCGAAAGCAACGGTTAATATTTTTTGAGGAAAGGAATGATAGAAGATGGCTGAAATCAGATACCCCTTTAAGAATTTCCGCTACAAGGTCGAGTTCAACGGCACGGAAGCGGCGGGCTTCAGCGAGGTTTCGGGCGCGGACATCTCCGTTGACGTTATCGAATACAGAGAGGGCAACGAGGTGCGCACCACACCGAGAAAGCTCGCAGGCCTTACAAAGTACGGCAACATAACCCTCAAGTGGGGCGTTGTGGGCTCTATGGAGATGATGGAGTGGCTGCACAGCGTAGCATCGGACAACACCTCCGGTCCTACGGGCATTGAGCGCAAGACTATCACCATAAAGCTGCTCGACGACACGGGCGCAGACGGTCCCAGCTGGGAGATAATCAACGCATGGCCCACGCGCTACTCCGCGCCTGAGCTCAGCGGTCTCGGCGGCGAGGTCGCTGTGGAAACGCTTGAGATATGCCATGAGGGCGTAAACCGCATTGACGGCGGTTCTATGGACTCCGCAACACCCTCTGAGAACTGATTTTCCGACTTGCCGCGCGAGGCTTTACGGCTTCGCGCGCGGGCAGGCGTATGTGCTTTTCCCGCGTCTGCGGGCGCGGGAGGGCGCTTATACGGCTAAAAAACAAACGAGGTAAAACCCTATGAGCTTTCAGACCGAATACGAATTTGAACTGCCGAGAGGCTACGTCGACCAGAACGGCGACGTTCACAAAAAGGGCGTTATGCGCCTTGCAACGGCTGCCGACGAGATAATGCCGCTGCGCGACCCGAGGGTTCAGCAAAACCCCGGCTATCTTACGATAATACTGCTTTCGCGAGTTGTAACAAAGCTCGGAACGCTTCAGGCTATAAATAACAGGGTCATTGAAAACCTGTTCACCATCGACATGGCGTTTCTTCAGGACCTCTACCAGCGCATAAATATGCAGGACGTACCCTCCTACAAGGTGATATGCCCCAAATGCGGTCAGGAGTTCGATCTTCCGCTGGATTTTTTAGAAAAGTAGAGCTTGTGCTGTATCCCGAGGATAAGCTCTATGAAGAAACGGCCTTTCTGGGATATTATCTTCACTGGTCGCACGACGAGGTGATGAACCTCGACCACAGGGAGCGCCGCAGGTGGTGCGCCGAGATATCCAGGATAAACAAGAAGCTGAGCGGTCAGGCGGAGAAGAAGAATATATTTGAGAAGTGAGCGCGGAGGTGGGCGTTTGAGCGAGAAATACACAGGCAGCAATTTCAGCGTGCTTATAGCCCCGATAGAGCTTCGCGGGAACTTTTCTTCCGTTTCGGGGCTCGGCTCGGAGATGGAATACGAGGCGCTTAACGAGGGCGGGAATTTCACCGCGCCCGTACTGCTGCCCCGCGGAATGAAGTATCAGAACATCGTGCTGGAACGCGGCACGGTGTCCGCAGAGCCGCTTGCGATATGGTTCGCACAGCTGCAAACGGGCATACAGACGCGGCTGCCAATGATAATAACGATGATGGACGGCGCGGGCGTTCCCGTAAAAATATGGACGGTGCTTGATGCAATGCCCGTAAAGGTGGATTATTCCACCATGGACGCCATGGGAGGCAGTGTCGCCACGACAACCGTAGAATTCGCCCATGGGGAGATAATTACGATTCTATAACGCTTTTATCGCGCATAAACAGGGAGGAGGGGAGCTATGTTGAAAACAGCGCAGACAAGACTGCTGCCGCAGCATATCGGCATAGGCGAACCCTCGCTCATACGCCCCCTGTGCGCCCCCATAATGCCCGACGATTCGTTCGGCGCGGAAGTTGCGGGGAGGTATTCCGAGCGCGTTTATTCCCTCTGGAAAAGGCTCAGCCTTGTCTATGCCGAGGAGGGGGTTCAGGCTGCCGCGCCCGAAAAGCCGCCCGTAATCGTCAACAGTTTCACGTCAAGGGTGTTGGTGCAGCTTTTTGCGGGAAATCATTTCAGCAGGCTGGTTAAATACGACCAGCCAAACTCTGTTTTTTTAACAAAGTTTTCTGTGGCGGCTCAGGCGGAGGAAAAGCGCGTCGCTGCGGAGCTTGCGCGCCGCATTACAGAGCGCACGGAGCTTACCTTGGCGCTTGAGGAATTCGGGAAAACGCTTTCCGGCGCGAAGTCGGAGCGCGGCGCGTTCGTGGCGCTTGCGGCGCTTTCGCGCATTTCCGCAGGGAATCTCACGGATGGCGGGCGCAGGGCGCTTGCAACGCTTTCCGCCGTGCTGTCCGAAGCGGACGGCGACGCTGCGCGGAAGGCTGCGGAGCTTTCCCATGCGGCGGACGAGCGCACGGTGCGCGAGCTGAGCGAAAAGCTCACGGAGCTTACGCGCAGGTATTCTGCGGCGGCAGAAAGGAACAGGGCGCTTTCTGCGGCGGTGGAATACGCGGCGGAGCTTATAGAGAGCGGCTCTGTTGGTAATGCCGCGCCCGATGCTGTTACGCACGCGGCTCTGGAGCGGCTCGACAGGCGCTCGGGCATTCAGGGGGCGGCTGAGGAGCGGCTTCGCGCCCTTTCGGAGCGTATGGAGCAGGGCGGCGCGCTTTCCGCGGTCACGGGCGTGGCGCGCGTATTGCCGCGGCAGGCTCGTGCGGGACTTACGGGCGAGCAGGCAGAAACGGCTGCGCTTGCGGCGCAGATTCTCGCGGGGCGTGTTGCCGCGGCAGCTCCCGCATATTCGGCAGGCGCGCTTTCGCCTTATACAGGGGCTGCGGGTGTTCCTGCGGAAAGGACACGCGCGGAGCTCGTGTTTGCGCAGGAGGGCGCGCAGCAGGCGCCCGCAGATATTGCGGCTTCAGCGGCGCGGCGCGCGGTGGCGGCTGCGGGGCGTTCGGAGGGAGCTGAGCGGCTTCTCGGCAGGGCTTCGCGCTACATTGCCGATAAGCTCGCGGCTGAGCAGCGCGCGGCGGGTCGCGGCGCAGGCTCTGATAGCGCGGTAAGCGCGCCGTTTGCAAAGTCGGGCGCTGACGAGTTCTACAGGACGTTTTCCGAGTACGCAGAGTCGGCTGAGCAGAGGAGAAGCGCACTGAATTTGCAGGCTGCGCACGACAGGAGATTTGCGCGTAACGGCGCGAATGGCGTGAACGGCACGGACGGTGCGCCCGCCGCCCCCGCAAAGGGCACGGTCCTGCCCGCAGAAACGGCTCACGGAGCGCTTTCACGAGCGGGAGAGGTGGTATTCGCGCAGAACGGCACGGACGGTGCGCGCGGAAACGACGGCGCGCCCGCCGCCCCCGCAAAGGGCACGGTCCTGCCCGCAGAAGCGGCTCACGGAGCGCTTTCACGCGCGGGAGAGGTTGTATTCGCGCAGAACGGCTCGGACGGCGCGAACGGCATGAACGGCACGCCCGCCGCCCCCGCAAGGGGAACAGTCCTGCCCGCAGAAGCGGCGCACGGAGCGCTTTCACGCGCGGGCGAGGTGGTGTTCGCGCAGAACGCCGCGGACGGCTCAGACGGCGCGCGCGGAATTGACGGCGCGAACGGTACGAACGGCACGCCCGCCGCC
>CAKSEE010000011.1 GCA_934446455.1 uncultured Oscillospiraceae bacterium
AACGGCACGCCCGCCGCCCCCGCAAGGGGCACGATTCTGCCCGCAGAAGCGGCGCACGGAGCGCTCTCACGCGCAGGAGAGGTGGTGTTCGCGCAGAACGGTGCGAACGGCATGAACGGCACGCCCGCCGCCCCCGCAAGGGGCACGGTTCTGCCCGCCGAAGCGGCTCGGGGAGCGCTCTTACGCATGGGCGAGGTTGTATTTGCGCAGAACGGCTCGGACGGCTCAGACGGCGCGCGCGGAAATGACGGCGCGAACGGCATGAACGGCACGCCCGCCGCCCCCGCAAAGGGCACGATTCTGCCCGCAGAAGCGGCTCACGGAACGCTTTCACGCGCGGGAGAGGTTGTATTCGCGCAGAATGGCTCGGACGGCTCGGACGGTGCGCGCGGAAACGACGGCACGCCCGCCGTCCCCGCAAAGGGCACGATTCTGCCTGTTGAAACGGCGCACGGAGCGCTCTCACGCGCAGGCGAGGTGGTATTCGCGCAGAACGGCGCGAACGGCTCAGACGGCGCGCGCGGAATTGACGGCGCGAACGGTACGAACGGCACGCCCGCCGCCCCCGCAAGGGGCACGATTCTGCCCGCAGAAGCGGCGCACGGAGCGCTCTCACGCGCAGGCGAGGTGGTGTTCGCGCAGAACGGCGCGAACGGCTCAGACGGCGCGCGCGGAAATGACGGCGCGAACGGTACGAACGGCACGCCCGCCGCCCCCGCAAGGGGCACGATTCTGCCCGCAGAAGCGGCGCACGGAGCGCTCTCACGCGCAGGCGAGGTGGTGTTCGCGCAGAACGGCGCGAACGGCTCAGACGGCGCAATCACGCGCAATGTGGGAAGGATTCTTCCTGCGGGAAGAACCATACGCGCAACGGCAGGCTCGGAGCCTTCACGCCGCAGTGCGGCGGAAAGCGGAATAAGCCGCGCAGTAATGGACAGGCTTGACCCGCAGACGGCAAGCGCGCTTGCGGGGCTGGTGCGCGAGGCAAAAGGCACGGCGGGGCAGGGCGCGGTTTATACCGCGGCGGTGGTTCCTGCGGAAATGGAGCACAGCTCTCAGCAGCCGCTTTCGGCGCAGCCCGACGGTATCTCTCAGCTGTCCGCGGCAATGGGCGCGGGAATAAGCACCAACGCCATGCGTATAATGCTTATGAATCTCAGAACCACAGCGCTTTCAAGAAAGAATACCACGATAGGCACGGAAAACGTCAGCAGGCATATGCGCAATGTAATAAGGTCTGCGGGAGGCGCTGCGGCAAAATATGACGATTCGCCCTACCTTGCAATGAGAAGCGCCGTGACGTTCCGCACCGCGGAGAGCGCGGACATGGTAATGCTTGCGCCCCCCGTGGAAATGGACAGATTCTCCGCCGAGAGCGGATACTCGCGGCAGATGCCGCCCATAGAATTCAGGCAGCGCGAGGAAGCGCCCGCGCCCCCGCCCGCCGCAAAGCCAAAGGCTATATCCAGAACAACCGAGCAGACAGTCCGCACACAGCTCCCCAAGGGGCTTGACGACTTAAGCTACGCGGAAATATCGCGGCTTGCGGACAAGGTTTACGCGCAGATAGAAGCGCGGCTCAACCGCGAACGCATACGCAGAGGGCTGTAATAAAGGAGGAATGAGCCATGCTGGGCATGACAAAGGCAAAAATAAAGGTGCTTGACGGCGCAAACCAGAAGCTGAACGCCGTGGCTCTGCTGGGGTCAAGCGGGATACCATGCCTGTTTAACCCGTCCGACTTTACGATTTCGCGCAGCGTGAATTATGCGGAACACAGCGTACCCGGACTTGACAGGCCGCTTTTGCAGTTTGTGGGCGGAAGCGCGGATATCATGCGCTTCAGCGTGGTTTTTGACACCTACGGCGCAGGGCTCGCCGCGCAGAACAAAACCGCGGTCGCTTCCGCGCTGCTGCCCGACCCTGCGAAAATCGACGTCAGAAAATTCACAGACCCGCTGATGAAGATATCAAACGTCGATTCCGACACCCACGCGCCGAATATGGTGGAGTTCGTGTGGGGTTCGATAAGCTTTAAGGGGTATGTAAAGTCGATAGAGCAGCGCTTTACCATGTTCAGTATGCTCGGCACGCCGACAAGGGCGGTAGTCACGATAGAGCTTATTTCCGCGGCGAAAAACAACTTTGTAAGGAACTCTCCCGACCGCACCAAGGCGCGCACGATATCCGAGGGCGACAGGCTGTGCAGCTTCGCCTACGCGGAATACGGCGACTGCGCCGAGTGGCGCAGGATAGCCGACGCGAACGGAATCGACAACCCGCGCAGGCTCGAATCGGGCGTGGATATAATCATACCGCCGATACTCTGAACGGCGCAAAGTTTTTGCGAAAGGAGGGAGAGCCGTGCTTTCAATAGGCTCGCTTATTTCGGACGAAAAGCATTTTCCGCAGTACAAGGTGCTTATAGGCGGAAAGGAGCTCAGCGCGCAGAAGTATTCCGTGCTTGCGATAGACGTGAACCTCAGCTCTTCCGTCAACGCAAACGACTGCCAGATAGTGTTCGCGGGGAAATACGACAGCGAGCAGAGCGAGGTAGGCGGCGGGCTTGTCTCAAAGCTTGCCGTGGGAAAGCGCGCGGAGGTGCTGCTGGGCTATAAAAGCCCGTCGTCGGTGTTTTTGGGGTACATAAACTCGGTGAACGTTGATTTCGGCGCGCACGGAGTTACCGTGACGGCGCAGTGTATAGACGCGCGCGGGCTTCTGATGAAGAATTACAGCTGGAAAACGCACCAGAAGGAAACCTATTCGCAGATAGTCAACGAAATGCTCAAGCCCCTTTCTGAGTTCGTTAAGAAAATCACCGTAAGCGTACCCGAGCCGAAGGGCGACGCCGCAAAGGAAATGCCGAAGGTAAAGGACGGCGAGGACGATTTCAGATACCTTGTAAACCTTGCCGAGCAGACGAAAAGCAGCTTCTGCATGATAAACGGCGAGCTTAAGTTCGTGGCGGACATCACCGACAAGGGGCGCGTTGCGGGCGAATATACATGGGGAAAGGACCTGCTGTCGTTCACGCGGCAGACGGACCTTTCAAACCAGGTGGGCAGCGTTATCGTGCATGGCACGGAGCCCGACACGCTAAAGACGTTCGAGGCGAAGTCCGCGCCGCTTTCGGGCAGGGGAAAAACGGGCGCGCAGCTTTCAAAATCCGTGAGAAACAAGGTTATAGAGATACACAGCGCCGAAGTCAAAACGCGCGAGGAAGCGCAGAAGCTTGCGGACGCAACGCTGCTCAAGCACTCGATAACGCTTTGCCGCGGAATGGCGCAGGTGCTCGGCAGCGAGAAGCTGTTTCCCGCGTCAAAGGTGAAGTTCGACGGGCTCGACCCCGACGTCGACGGGGAGTACATCATAACGGGCGTGCACCACCGCTTCGACGGGGGCGGGTTCGTAACGGACATAGAGTTCAGCGGTTATACGGTTTGACGGGGGAGGGACGGCAGTGACTGATTTTTTCGGCATGGGCTGCGCGCAGCAGGAGCGCAGCGTAAAGCACGGCATATCGCTTGCCAGGGTTACGAGCATAACCGACCCGAAAAACCTCGGCAGGGTGAAGTGCAGCTTCGTCACAAGCGACAAGGACGCGGGCGAAACGGGCTGGATATACTGCGTAACGCTTTTCGGCGGCAACGGCTCGGGTACGTTCTTTCACCCGAACGTTGGCGACATAGTGGCGCTTGCGTTTGAGAACGGCGAGGTGGAGCGCCCGATAGTCCTCGGCAGCGTGTGGATTGAGAAGAACAAGCCGCCGCTTGCCGTAAAGGACGGCAAGAACGACGACTATACGATAACCACGCCAAACAAGAGCGTGGTGGAGCTTCACGATGAAAAGGGCAAGGAGCGCATAAGCGTGACGACCCCGAAAAAGCGCGCTCTCGTGCTTGACGACGAAAAGGAGCTTATGTCGCTTTCGGACGGCAAGAACGCCGTGGAGATAGACGGCAAGAAGGGCGAAATCACGATAAAGGCGGAAAAGAAGCTAACGCTCAAGGTCGGCAGCGGCGTTACGGTTACGTTTGACGGCACGGCGGGCGGCGTTAAGGTAGACGCAAAAAAGGAGCTTTCGGTGTCCTCCGCACAGGTTGCGGTAAAGGCGAGCGGCACCGCGGAGATAAAGGGCAGCGGCAGCGTTACCGTTCAGAGCAGCGGCGTGCTGACGCTCAAGGGTTCAATGACGAAAATAAACTAGCGCATAACGCGTTTGCGGAGGGAAGAGCATGGAGTACAAGGATAATAAGAGCTTTATGGGTCGCGGGCTTAAGTTCCCCGTGAGCGTCGATCCCTCCACAGGCAGGTTTGCGATGAGCAGCGCCGAGGACGATATTTCCGAGGCGATACGGATAATACTGCGCACAAATCTCGGCGAGCGCGTTATGCTGCCGGAGTTCGGCACGGCGGCGGGAGATTTCATCTTTTCCGACAGCCGCGCGGAGCAGATTGCAGCGCTTGAGGACAGCGTGAGCGAGGCGCTCGAGCGCTGGGAGCCGCGCATAACCGACGTTGCCGTATCCACGGAAAACGGCGGGGAAAAGAACGCGCTGATGATAAGCATAAATTACACGGTAAGAACGACGAACAACCAGTTCAACATGGTTTATCCGTTCTACATGATGGAGGGTGAGGGCAGATGACGCTTCCAAAGCTTGACGAGAGGACCGTTGCGGATATCCTCGCCGAAATAAAGAAGAAGAGCGAGTTCTACACTCCCGAGTGGCGCGCGGATTTTGACGACCCCGACGCGGGCGCGGCGCTTGCAAGGCTTTTTGCGGAGATGTTTTACGACACTATCGACAGGTACAACCGCTTCCCCGAGAAGTGCTACATAGAGTTTCTCAACATGATAGGCGTGTGCGCCAAGAACGTTGCGCCCGCAGTGGGAATGGCAGGTGCAAGGCTTGTTGAGGGCGCGCAGGACAGCGTATTTATCAGGGCGGGGACGCAGCTTTTCACCGACATTTCCGGCGAGCAGGGCGACAGGCGCGTTGTGTTTGAAACGGACGCGGGCTTTTTTGCAACGCCCGCAAAGCTGCGCGGAGTTTTCATGACCGACCCCTTGAACGACATTATAACCCGCACCGACCCCGAGGCGGAGGGCGCGCTCCCGCTGGAGCTGTTCCACCCGAAAAAGGCAAACAGCATAGAGCGGCACGTTTTCGCGCTTGCAAGCGAACCCGTGCTGTATTCGTGCAGCCCGTGCGAGATAACCGTAAGGCTTGAAAACACGGGGCTGAGCTACCGCAGCGAGGCCGCCGTAAAAAAGCTTTGCAGCGCGCAGTTTGCAAGGTGGAGCGTTCTCACCGAGAGCGGCAGGGTGTACCTTGAAGCGAAAAGCAGCGGCGGCAGCATAGTCCTTACAAAAACCGAGCGCGCGCAGGTGCTGCTTACCAACGAGCGCGGCGAGCCTGCCGAGGAGGGCGCGGCGCCGTGGCTCTTCTGCGAGATGACCGCGGACGGCGAGCTTGACGAGATAACCGCGGACAGCCTGAGCGTAAGCGCGCGCTCTGTTACCGCCGGGCAGACGAGCCGCAGGATAGCGCCCTCGCACATATTTGCAAACGACACCGAGGTGAGCCTGTCCTCGGGCGGTTACTGCTTCGGCAGGGAGCCGTCCGTCTACGACAGTTTCTTTGTAGAGTGCACCGAGGCGTTCTGCAAGCGCGGCGCGCAGATAACCGCAGAGTTTACTGTGGGCACTGTAACGGTCGGCGGCGATGAAGAGGACGAAGCCGCGGTGGATTTTGACAGCAGGCTGCTTGTGGACAAGGCGGACGCCGCCGCAAAGCCGCTTGACGATATCCGCATAAGCGACGTTGTGTGGGAATACTGGAACGGCTACGGCTGGGCGCTTTTAGAGGTGAGCGGCGATGTCAACCCGTTCTCATGTCAGGGCGAGGGCGTAAAGCGCGTTGTTACTTTCTTCTGCCCCGCTGACATGGCGCGTTCCGTGCAGAACGCGTACGACGGGCTGTGGATACGCGCGAGGGTGCGCGGGATAGACAACCGCTTCAGCATGAGGGGACGGTGGCATCTGCCGTACTTCAAAAGCATGGACATAAGCTACGACTACGGCGGGAAGTTCCTGCCCGTGGACGCGGTGTTCTCCGAAAACAGCAGAAAGCGGCTCATGTACACGCCGCACGGCGCGGAAATGAACATGACGCTTTTCCGCGTGTTTCCTGAAAAGCACCATGCGGTATACTTCTGCTTTGACGGCGAGCCGAGCGGCTACCCCGTAAATCTTTTTGCGGAGTTCGCAGGCTCTACGGACGAGGAGCGCGTTATCGTTTTCGAGTACCTTGCGGGAGAGCGCGGCGGCGCGCCCCGCTGGAACGAGTTTAAGGTAATAGACCGCACGCAGGGCTTTGAAAGCAGCGGGCTCATTTCGCTCTACACGCCAAAGGGCTTTGCCGAGGCGGAGCTTTTCGGCGAGAGGGGCTGCTGGATAAGGGCGGTAAACCGCTCGATGAAATTCCACCCCGAATGCCGCAGATATCCCAGGCTGAGCGGCATTCGCATGAACACGGTAGGCATAACGCAAAAGCAGAGCATAAGCGGCGAGCCGCACGTCATTGCAGCGGGAAGCCCCGAGCGCGCTGTGGTTCTGCGCGAGAAGCCCGTGCTGCAATGCGCGGTTTGGGTAAACGAGCTTGGCGAAACGCCGCTTTCTGAGCTCAACGAGCTTGCTGCGCGCGACAGCAGCCTTGTAAGGCGGGTCTGCGGCGCTGCGGGCGAGCTTACGGAGTTCTGGGTAAAGTGGGAGCAGCGCCTTACCTTCGCGGACAGCGGCGAGAGCGACAGGCACTACACGCTTGACGCGGCGCAGGGCGCGATACGCTTCGGCGACGGCGTGAACGGCAGGATACCGTCCTACGGCGCGGACGCCGCGATAAGCGTGGATTACGCGTTCGGAGGCGGCAGGGAGGGGAATCTCCCTGCGGGGACGATAGAGGGCGCGATAGTGAGCCTGCCCTACGTTGAGAGCATAACCAACATAGGTCCAACCTGCGGCGGCAGCAGCGAGCAGAGCCTTGAAACGGTAAAGCGCATAGGCACAAAGCGGCTGCGGCACTTCGGCAGGGCGGTCACCTGCGGTGACTACGAGAACCTTATCCTTGAGGAGTTCTGCGAGGTGAGCGAGGTGCGCTGCTTTGCGGGGCGCGACAGGACGGGAGCGCTTCGCAGCGGGTACGTTACGGTGGTGGTGCTGCCGCACGACGGAAGCGAGGGCGCGTACGCGGCTTCGCTTTGCAGGAGGATAGAGGCGTTTGTAAGCGCGCGCGCGGGCTGCGAGCTTGTAAGCGCAAAGCGCCTTGCGGTCATTCCCGCGGTGACGATGCGCGTAAGCAGCGAGATCACCGTTCAGCTTGACGACTACGAGTACGCCGCAGAGGCGGAGCGCAGCGTAACGCAGGCCGTAAGGACCCTGCTGGAGGGCAGCGGCGGCGCACGCATAGGCAGCGTTCCGCGCAGGAGCGACTTTCTTGCGGCGCTGGGGCATATCCCACACGTTGCTTATGTCAGCAGGATAGTGCTTGTGGGCGAATATTACCGCGAGAACGAGAAGCTCACGGTTTCGCTGGACGACGCGCAGGACTACAGATACCTTGTCGCGGCGAGCGGCGAGCATATAGTAAAGATGTAACATTTTAAGGAAAGGAGCTGCCGATACTGTGATAAAGCTGCCGAATCTTGACGACCAGAGATACGCTGATATAGTTGAAGCGGCGAAGCGGAGGATACCCGTTATCTTCCCCGAATGGACGGATTTTAACGAGCACGACCCCGGCATAACGATACTCGAGCTTTTCGCGTGGCTCAAGGAGATGCAGCAGTATTATCTCAACCGCATTTCCGACGAGAGCTACGAGAATATGCTTAGACTTGTCGGCATAGAGGTTATGGGCGCGGCGCCCGCGCAGGCTGACGCGGTGTTCGCAGGTGACGTGCCGCAGCGGCTGATTAAGGGCGCGTATGCGGAGCTTTCGGACGGCACGCGCTACGTGCTCGGGGAGGAGTTCACGCGCTCCCCGTTCGTTATGGGCGAGATTTTTGTGGACGGTGAAAACGCGCCGATAAATATAACGGAGCTCAACCGCGAGCATGAAACGGACTTCCGTCCGTTCGGCAGCAGGCTTGGCGGCGAGGGGCGCTCCATGTATATAGAGGTAACGCGCTTTGACCCGCAGGAGCTTTCAGACGGCTTCGCGCTGTCGTTCGAGGTGTCGGACGGCTGCCCCGTGCCGCGAAACGCCCCCGCAGACGGCAGGACGCGCGCGCCAAGGGATATCGTGTGGGAATACAGCACCGAAAGCGGCTTCGCGCCGTGCGAAGTCACATATGACGGCACGTTCGGGCTGTCGTTTTCGGGACAGATACGGCTTAAAATGGGTAAACCCGCGCCGTTTGCCCCGCAGGGGCTGAAAAAGGCGGTATGGCTGCGCGCAAGGCTTGTTCGCAGCGGCTGCGAGGATATGCCGCGCATTCGCTCGTTTACAAACAATTTCTGCCGGCTTACGCAAAAGGAGCGCCTCTGCGGCTGCGAGGACCTTGTGCTGAGCGGCGGCAGGGCGACCGTGCGCGACAGGCTGCTGCTCGAGGGGCTGTGCTTTGTGCTGGTGCGCGACGAGCACGGCTGGCTCTACGCGCAGGACGCCGTGGTGGAGCGCGGCGAACAGGGCGCTGTGATAGACGTTACGGGCTGCGGGATACAGGCGGCGGACGACGGCGAGCCGAACGTGCGAGTGGTGTTCTGCGAGGAAAGCTTCGGGCGTGGGCTTATGTTCCGCTCGTCGGACGGACTGCCCTGTCAGGAGTTCAGCTTTGACCTGAACGGCGAGCTGCTTACGGGGGAGCTTCGCATTATGGCAGCGGACCGCGAGGGCGGAACGAACCCGCGCTGGCGCGAGTTCAGCTATACCGGCAGCCTGTCGCTTGCAGGACCGTACGACAGGGTGTTCACCTACGACGCAAAGCGCCGCCGTATTGTTTTCGGCGACAACGAGCACGGAGAAGTCCCCGATATCGGCGCGGACAACATCATGGTGATTTCCTGCGCCCTTACAAAGGGCAGGCAGGGCGCAGCCGCAAAGGGAAGCCTGCGCGCGATACGCGACGGCGGCGCGGAATACGCCGTGATACAGCCCTGCGCGGCGTTCGGCGGCAGGGGTAGGGAATCCACCGCGCACGCGCTTGACAGGCTGAGAGCCGACGTTGCAGGCGTTGTAAAGGCGGTGACCGCCGAGGACTACCGCACGATAGCGCTGCGCACCCCGGGGCTTCGCATAGCGGACGCAAAGGCGATACCGCTGTTCGACCCGGCTGCGAACCCCGCAGCGGAGGGCACGCCCGCAAATATGGTGACGCTTGTGGTGCTGCCGTACAGCGAGGCTGCAATGCCCATGCCCGACGAGGGCTTTTTGAACGCGGTGAGCGAATACATCGAGGACTACCGCCCGATAACCACGCTTGTAAAGGTGTGCGCCCCGATATATGTGAGCGTTGACATAAGCGCGGAAGTGGTATGCACGATACGCGAGGTGGAGCAGGCGCGGCAGAGCGTGGAGCAGGTGCTGCGGAAGATGTTCAGCGCCTCTGCGGCGGACGGCAGGGCGCACTTTGGCGAGCCCGTAACGCACGCCGCGGTAACTGCGGCAATATGCGCGGTGGAGGGCATACTCACAGTAAGGCGGCTGCAGCTGAATATTTCGGACAGCCGCTGCACGCGCGACAGATACGGCAGAATGATGATACCGCCGCACGCGATTGCCTGCTGCGGCAGGGTTGAGATAGAAGTGACGGAGCCATAAGGGCATTGCAAATAAACGACAAGGAGTGAGCCAAATGACGGACAGCAGGCTGTATATAACGCTTAATCGCCAGAGCGAGTGGCAGCGTGCGCTTCTGTGCGGGCTTTCTGCGCGGGGTAATACCGTTGCTGCGGACAGCGGCGGCACGGGCGCGCTTATGATAACAGGCTCAGTCGATTCGGGCGAGCATAACTTCCTGTGGAGGAACCTGCTGATAGACGCGAGCCTGTGCAGCGGCACGATAATGAAGCTTTCCGCATACGCCGCAGACAGCACCATAGCGCAGATAAACGGCAGGGTGACGGAGCTTGACAGCTGGCTTACCGACGAGAGCGTACCCGCGCAGGAGCGCGCGCAGGCGGCAGACGGTCTTTTTAAGCCGCTTTTCTCAAACTGCACCGACGGGCTGATAAATATGCGCGGCAGGTACATATGGCTGAAGCTCGAGTTTATAATGCTCGAGCGCAGGGAGCTTGAGCTGCGGCGCATAAAGCTGCTTTTCCGCGGCGAGCAGATGATGGACTACCTGCCCGAGGCGTACCGCGTAGAGGACGGCGAAAACGGCTTTTTAAGCCGCTATATGTCGATATACGACGGGCTTTTCTTCGGCATGGACAACGCCATTGCCGACATGAGCCGCAGCCTTGACTACCGTGCGGCGGGCGGCAGAATGCTGCGCCTGCTTGCGGGCTGGGTGGGGATAGGAAACACCGCCTATATGACTGACGCACAGCTGCGGCAGCGCATAGAGCAGTCCGTGCAGCAGCGTCGGCTCGTAGGAGTAAAGCGCGGGCTTATCCGCTGGATAGAGAGCGAGTACGGCGTAACGCCGAATATCGTCGAGTATTTTCAGGTAAGCCGCATGATACACGAGGGCAAGGACCGCGAGGTCTACAGGCGGCTTTTCGGCAACGACCCGTACAGATTTTTCGTGCTTCTGCCCGAAAATACGTTCGCGGACATTCACGAAACGAACCTTTTTATGGAGCGCCTTAAGGCGGGCGTTCCCGCGCACACGCACGCGCAGGTTGTGATTCTGCGCAACAGCGTTATCCTTGAGGACCACACCTATCTCGGCGTAAATTCTGTCATCGGCGGTTTTTCGCCCGCAAACGTGGACGCGGGCAGCCGAATGGCTCACGATATCATCTTAGGAGGAAGCGAAAATGAACAACAATAATTATTTTCCCCTTGAAAGAAATCAGTATTTCTACGGAAAAATGCTTACTGCAAGAGATTTTGAAACAGAGCAGCGCTATTTCAACAACAAGCGCCGCCTGCTCAACCGCACGCTTTTCGGCGCGGGCGTTATCTGCGGGCTTGGCGTTTATCAGAACGACGACGCTTCCTTTTCGCTTGAAACGGGCATGGCGCTCGACTACATGGGCAGAGAAATCGTGGTGTCCGCGCCCGTTATAAGAAAGCTTCAGATGGTCGAGGGCTACGACGCGCTTGACGGCGCGCAGCAGGCCTACCTTTGCCTGAGATACGCGCAGACCCCGCGAGAGCCCGTGAATAACATAGGCGCTGCGGACAGGGACAGCGAGCGCTTCAACAAGATAGAGGAGGGCTACAGCCTTTACTTAAGCACCGCAGAGCCCGACGCGGCTGTGATATACGGCGGAGCGGGGCTTAACGACGTAAAGCTCATCTACAGCGCAAAGGGACTGCGCGTTATCCGCATTGTGCCGCGCCTTGCGCTTTCGGGCGAGGAGCTTTCAATGCGCTTTATCATACTCAAGGGGATAGACAGCCAGCCCGTGTCGTTCAAGTACACGTTCGAGTCGGAGTATTTCAGAATGAACGGCGAGGGCAGCACGGTCACCATTTCCTTTACCGAGGACAGAAACTCCGAAAAGGACGTGTTCACCGTGGACGCCGCGCTGCGCGCTGCGCTCGTGTCGGAAACGGGCGTGCCGCTTTCAAAGGGCAAGGGCGTTATGTCCGTTAGCATGGGCGACTTTACCGACAGCGCAGAGGTCGCGGATATCCCCGAGATATACCTGTGCGCGGACGCGGACAGCTATTCGCTGATGAAGGACACGCGCATGAGCACGCTTGAAAACCACATTTCGGGCGAGAACACCCCCATTTACCTTGCAAAGATAGACTGCCTCAACATCGGCACGGGCTATATGATACGCCACATAACGGCGCTTCCGTTCGGGCAGCGCGTAACGGGGCTCTGCACGGACGAGAGCCTGACTCCCGCCGCGGAGGTGCCCGTACCTGCGGGAGAAGCCCCCGCCCCCGCGCCCGTCAAGGCGGAAAACGCGCTCAAGGGCGGCGTTTCGGCTGAGGTGGAAACGCTCGAATACTGGCAGAAGCCGCAGGTTTCCGCGGTATACAGCCAGCAGAAGAAGAGCATAAGCTTCCGCTTCGGCATTCCGTCAAGCGAGGCGTACGACTACGCAACTTCCTCGGGAATCGTGGATATCCCGATATCGGGCGCCATCAGGGTGAACGCGCGCTTCTTCTCTGAGGATATCCCGCATAACCTTGGCGTGGGCGACGTGTGTATCTCCCTTTCGGTGGAATACAGCGACGACGGCGAGCGCAGGCTGCTTTTCGGCAGCGGCGAGGTGTTCGCGGCAAAGGGCGAGAACAAGAACGTGCCGCGCATTGAAAGCGCAGCGCTTCTCGACCCGCAGAAGGGAACGTTCAGGATAGGGCTGCGCCTTATCGACTATGTAGAGGGGCACACGATAAGGGTGCGGTGGTTCGCATACAAGCCCACAAGGGACACCGCAGCCGTGCGCGCAAAGGACGCGGTTACGGTAAGGGTAACGCCCGATATCCGCAAGCTCAGGCCCCTTGAGCGCGTGCGCTTCAAGGCGGACGTAGAGGGCAGCGCGGACAAGACGGTGGTGTGGTCCGTAAACGACGCGGACGGCGGCAACATAGATGAAAACGGGCTTTATCAGGCGCCCTCCACGGCGGGAACCTACGAGATAATCGCCGCAAGCAGCGCTGACGAAAGCAGCCGCACATCTGCCTTTGTTATCGTTGAGGATTGATTTTCTGAAAGGACATGGCTATGCAGGGGATAATCGACGGCGGCAGATACAAGGTCATAGAGGTGCTGAAAAGCGGCGCGGGCTATAAGGCGTGCCTTTGCAACGATGTGACCAGGAACGACGACTATGCGCCGCTGCTGTTCAACATCTACAGCGGAAAGGACGAGATACGGCTCTTTCTGCCCTTGTATTATGCCATGAAGGACAGCGGCTACCACGATTTCATGCGGCTTGTAACGTCGGACGGGTGCGTGTGCGCGGTGTTTAACTACCACGGCGGCGAGCGTTTCGGGACGTTTTTTGCGCGGCACCCTGCGGAACGCTTCGAGGAGAAGCTGACCTACGCAGACAGGCTGCTTGCTGCGGCGCTCGAAACCGATATGCTGGACGAGGTGCTTGTAAACGGCGCGCTGCGCGAGGAGAACGCGGTGGTGGACGAAAAGAACCTTTCGGTGCACTTCAACGTGTTTGCGCCGCCATGTGCGCTTGCGAAAAAGGGCTTCAGGGCGCAGCGGCTGGGCGAAATGCTCGGCATGATATTCCGCCCGGACAGATACCTGCCCGCAGAGATAACGGACTTTATAGAGTCGCTTGAAAGCTCCGACGCGGGGTGCGTCGAGATATACTCCATGTGGCGCAGGGTGCGCGAGCAGGCGCTTGAAACGCGCAGGTCGTACGAAAAGGAAAGCTACACACAGTACCTTGCGCGAAAGGCGAGGGACAGGAAGCGCAGGCTTCTCAAAAAGAAAAACGAGCAGTAACGCTGCACGGACGAACGGAGGCATTGCCGCATGGCAAAGAAGATAATAAGCTTTATCGTGATACTGCTGGCATACTGTATCGTGGGCGCGTCAGTCATTATCGCAACGGATAATTACTCGCTGGGCTTCGCGGCGCATGGAGAGAGCGGCAGCTTTACCTATGCCTATGCGCTCGACCGCGCGGGCGGCATTTACTACATAAGGGACAGCGGCGGGGCAAAGTCGCTGGTTTCGGTGGATTCCACGGGCAAGCGGCTTTTTGAGAAGAAGCTTGAAAGCGCGGACTTCGGCGAAAGCTTTTATGTCGGCGGAATCTATGTTGAGCACGACAAGAGCGTATACGTAACGGTCTACGGCTTCGACCCCGAAACGCGGTTTATAACCGACGCTTCCGTGCATATGTTCCTTGAGGACGGCAGCTATTACGGCAGGATATTCAGCCAGAAGACCTCAGTCTACTCAAACGGTGCGGGCAGGGTGATCTCCGCGCTCAGCGAGGATGACACGAGCATATATTTCTCGTTTGTTTCAGGGAATAAGGCGGAGGTGTTCACCGCGCTCAAGAACAACTCCGAGCCGGTGGTAAAGACTGCTGAGTACGACGTTGCCGCACAGGGCGTGTACGGGTGGTACACAAGCCCGTCAAAGGAACTTTACGCGGGCGGCAGGGGCGGTATCACCGTCTATTCCGCTGCGGGAGAGAGCTTTATTGCGGGCGACGAAAACGCCGTATTCGACGGTTTCTGGAACGGCATAAGCTCCGTATACGCGCTTGACAGCGCCACGGGCAGCGTGTACGCCGTGTCGGACGGCGCGCTTACATGCGTTGTAAACGGAAACAGGGTGATAAACGCCGAGAGCGGGCTTTGCACAAGGGACATGGCGGACATCGCCGTCGGAATAACGGGCAACATTCTCGGTACGGTCCGCGGCGAGAACACGCGGCTCTATGCGGGCAGCTTTACGCTTATGTCGCAGGTAACGGGCGACTCAACGGATATGGCGGCGCTTATAAACGGCGCGCTTACCCTTGCGGCGACCGCAGCGGCGGTAATACTGCTGTCGGTGCTTACGTGGGACTTCTACTGCTCCATTCTCAGAATGCGCCTGTCGATTCTCCTGCGCCAGTCGCTGCTTATTGCGATGCTTATTTTCGTGTCGCTCTACTCGCTGTCGTTCTTCGTTATCATACCGCAGGTAGAGAGCATTGTTAAGGCGAATTACGCGCACGAGGCGGGGCTTATCGCAAACTCGTTCATGGACTCCATGACGGGCACGCTTATGAGCGAGGATGGCGAGATAAGCTACGCGGGGTGCGAGCGCTACCTCACCTCTTACGGCGAGTCGCTCGGCGGCGACAGCGAACACATCGGCGCAATAGCTGAAAAGCCGCAGATAAGCCTGCTTGAAAACCGCGGCGGGCGGCTTTGCATAACCGCCTCGGGCGAGCTTCACCCCGAGGGCTGCCCCGCAGACAGGCTGGCGTACGACTTTAACCTGAGCGAAGCCGCGGCGGCAATGACGGACGACGTGTGCATACTTAGCGGGGGCGTGTTCGGCGAGCAGCAGATAATGCTGCGCAAAATAGAGCTTCCCATGACGGCGAACGACGCGTACATATGCGTTTCGACAAGCGTAAGCGGGCTTTCGGACGCGGTAGCGAAGATACAGCGCATAATCAACATATCGCTCGTTGGCGGCGGCGTTGTGCTTATCGTGTTCTTTATGATAATTGAGAACATCACTGCGGGCGCTGTCAGAAAGCTCAAGCGCTCGGTCGACAGGATAGCGGCGGGGCAGTACGGCGCAACGGTCGAGATACACACGGGCGACGAGATAGAGGAGCTTTCGGGCTCGGTGCGCTCGCTTGCGGCGCATATCGTCGACAAGACCACCAGCCTTGAGCGGCTCAACAACTCGTACTACCGCTTTGTGCCGCTCAGCTTCCTGAGCACGCTTGGCGAAACGAAGATAGAGCGCGTAAGCAAATCGCTGCACACCAAGCGCGAAATGACAGTGCTTTTCCTGCGCTTTAACTTTGCGCAGTCGCTTGCGAGCATGGAGAGCGAGGATATATTCGAGAACATAAACTCGGTGTTCGAGCAGATAATCCCCGTAATAAACAGCCATGACGGCACGGCGTACAACTTCCTTTTCAACGGCTTCAACGCCATATTCTCAGAGGATTCCGAGAATGTTCTGCAGGCGGCGATAAAGATACGCGAGATAGTGGGCGCATTCAACGAGGCGCAGCGCACGCGCGGAAAGCGCACGGTAGACGTGCGCATAGTGATAAGCCGCGGAGAGGTGCTGCTTGGCTTCATCGGCGACGAAAAGCGCATGGAGCCTGCGGCGGTGTCCACGGTGATAAACCACTGCGAGGAAATGGAGGGGCTGTGCGCGGACAGCGGGCTCTACATAGTCTGCGCGGACGACGCGTTCGGCACGCTGCCGCGCGGCAGGTACAGAAGCCGCTGCATAGGCAGGTTCAGAACGGCGGACGGCGAAACGCACAGATTGTACGATATGTTCGACAGCGACCCGTATTCGCTTATAAAGCTCAAGGAGCAGATGATGACGAAGTTTGAGCTTGGCGTGAACCTCTTTGAAAAGAAGGACTTCGTACACGCGCGCGGCGTGTTCATGGATATCGTGAAGTACGCGAGCGACGACGGCGTATCGCGCAACTATATGTATCTCGCGGAGCATAACATCACCGCAGAGAACAAGCAACTCACCTACACGGTGTACAATATGCCCGTAAAGTGAAACGGAAGGAAACCCACAGGCTATGATAAAGAAGATAATCAGCAGCATAAATCTGACGCTGCGCGTGCTTAAAAATTTAATACAGCGCCCGTTCAGGATAGCCTACAACAAGCTGCTGCACTTTTTCAATGCGGGCAAGCTCGCGACAAAGCTTCCGGGCGCCGCGAAAAAGCTGCCGAGCATACTCAAGACCAAGCCCGAGAAGCGCGAGGACTACTTCGACTGGGGCTCGGTATACGTTGCAAAGTCGCTTGTGCTGACTGTGGCGCTTGTGCTTATAATAGTGCCGCTGCTGATAATTTTCGTTATCGCGCCGCTGTGCGTAAGGTGGTTCGGCGTAAAGCGCTTTGTCGTGGGCGACAGCGCGCTTGGCAGCTACAGCGGTAAGGTTCAGGTGTATTACGACGAGGACTACGATGCGCTGTGGCTTGAGGCGAAGTTTAAGGACGGTTTAGCCGCAGGTCACGGCGACGAGCTTTACGAAAACGGCAGGACGAAGTATTCGGGCGGCTTTGAGGAGGGCGCGTACAGCGGCACGGGTATTCTGTGCTACGAGGACGGCTCGGTGCGCTACCGCGGAGAGTTCGCGAAGGGCGTGTTCAGCGGCGAGGGAGAGCTGCACGCTGAGGACGGCAGCGTTTACGCGGGCACGTTTGAAAAGGGCGTGCTTCAGGGCAGGGGAACGCTCACGATAAACGACGTGCTTTACTACGAGGGGAACTTTGCGGACGGTGAGATAAGCGGCGACGGCAGGATACTGTACCCCGACGGCGCGGTGAAGCTCAGCGGCACGTTTAAGGACGGCGCCGCCGAGGGCGAGTGCGCGGAGTACGCCGAGGACGGCACGCTGAAGTACAGCGGCACGTTCAGCGCAGGCGTTTACAACGGCTCCGGCACGCTTTACGGCAGCGGCGGCAAAAAGCTCTATTCGGGCGATTTTGAGCGAGGCAGATACAGCGGCACGGGAACGCTCTATGCCGAAAGCGGCGCAAAGCTTTACTCGGGCGGCTTTGAGGACGGCGTATACAGCGGCGGCGGCACTCTCTGGTGCGAGGACGGCGCGCAGATAACGGGCGAGTTCTCGCAGGGCGAAATAACGGGTACAGCGATAAAGAGCTACCCCAGCGGAATGCGCTACGAGGGTACATTCGCGGCGGGCGCGCCGAGCGGCTACGGCGTTCTGAGCGGCGCAGTCGGCAGCTTTACGTTCACGGGGGAGTTTGCGGACGGCGATATCGGCTACGGCGCGATAATGCTTGCGGATATCCCGCAGATAAAGGATATGTTCGGCGGCGAGCTTGCGCAGACCGCGGCTGAGGACTGCTTCTACCTTGAAAACGCACAGGCGGGCATAGCGCTCCGGTGCAGCTACGCGGGCGACGAGCCCGCTGCGGTAACGGAGATATGCGCAGCCCCGCTTATGAACGGCGCGCTCAGCATAAAGAGCGCTGCGGATATCCCTGCGGCGGACGCGCTTTCGGTCGAGCGCAACGACAGCGCGCGGCTTTCCGCATGGGCGGCGCAGAAGTACGCGCTCGACGGCGCGGCGCTGGTGTGCTACACGGCGCACTACGAGGCTGCGGACGTCAGCTTCTGGGTGGAAAACGGGCGGCTTGCGCTTAAAACGGCGCGACCCGTTGCGGGCGAAGCGCAGCCCGCGCAGGAAAGCGGAGAGCTTTCAGACGACGAAATGGCGGCGCTTTTCGAGGAGCTCGGGCTTGACATCGAGGACTTCAGAAGCCTTGGATTTTAAGAATTAAACGCGGTAGGAGGGCAGGTCATGAAAAAGCATATTGCGGCGGCAGCGGCGGCGCTTACCTGCCTTGCAGCGTCCGCGGGCGTTTACGCGTACAGCTTCTACCCGCTGGAGAGGGCGAGCGCGAAAGATACGGCGCAGCAGCTCTTTGAGCTTAACGAGCATATCTCGGCGACAGAGGGCGATTACGACCCCGCAGCGGCGCAATCCACCGCCGAAGCGGATAATACCGATGAATCGACAACGCAGGAGAGCGGCGAAAGCGGCGAGAGCGCCGCGCAGAAAGCGCCGTCAGAGCCTGCGGAGGATTTCGTTGAGCTCTGCGCGCAGCGGCTTGCGCTTTCGCAGGAGTATTACGACGCGCTTTACGCTCAGGGCGGCGCGCTCAGGGCGGCGCTTATAGACTACGACGTGGCGCTGAGGGAGCTCGGCGTACTGCGGGAAAAATGCGTGAAAGCCCGCGCGGCGCTTGACGAGCTTACGGAGCAGTACCGCTTCGGCGGCGCGGCGCAGGCGGACGTCAACGCGGCGCAGGCGGAGTACGACGGGCTTTATTACGACCTGCGCGCGGCGCTCTTCGACATAGGCGCGAAAAAGAGCGAGATAGAGAGCCTTTCCGGCGAGCCGCTTGACGGCGGGTTCGATTACGGCGAGATGTATTATATAACCGACGCGCTTGCGATAGACGCGGGCGGGCTTACGGATATGTCGCAGCTGAGCGCGTTTGTAACGCTCTCTGCGCAGGAGCAGCCCGAAGCGGAGGATATCGCCGAACCCTATAACGCGGCGGTGAACGCATATTACGCGCTTGGCGGTGCAATGCGCGATTACGCGGCGGCGGCGCTCTCGCTTAAGACGGCGGAGGAAAACGTGCGGCTGGCGCTTGGCGGCGAGGACGAGGTGACGGCGGCGAAGGCTGAAAAGAACGCGGCATACCTTGCGGCGGTGCGGGCGAAGGCGGCGTACGCAAAGGCGCTCATGGCGCTTGACGGCGCGGCCGGCGGCGCTCTCACGGGAAACGCGGGCGCGGACCTTGCGATAAGCGGCGAATTGTCCGCGGCGGTGGCTTCCGCCGAAAGGGGCGAGGGGCTGTGGAAGTGCGTGACAAGCGGCGGCAAAACGTATTTCGTGCCGATAGCGCTGCCTGAAAGGATAGCGGCAGAGGACAGCGGCTACGATCGGTGCATTATCACGTACGCGGGCAGAACGGCGGCGCAGGGCGCTGTCGGAGCGGCGCTTGAAGCCGACTGCGGCGAGTTTGCGGCAGGCGAAACGCACGCCGTGGTAACGTTCACGAAAAAGGGCGCGCAGCCCGCGGTTTACGAGATTTCGGTGCTTGCGCCGTTTGGCGGTTTTACCGAGCGAAAGGACGGATAATATGAGCGAATACACGGCTATATACGAGGCGGGCGAGTCCATTGCGGAGCTGCTGCGCCGCGAAATGTGCCCCGAGCCCGTGGCGAAGCCCGAGCATATCGGCCTTGGCGAGCCGCAGAATCCCGAGGACTTTCAGATCACGCTCTGGCTTTACAATATCGAGGAGCAGAAAGACTCGGGCGTGCGCACAGGCTACGTCCCCGACGAGCTGAACCCCGACATAGAGCGCTTTGCGCCCATGCAGCTCAAAATATTCCTGCTGGTGTCCGCCCACTCAAAGGCGCCCGCCGTGCAGCGCTGCGCGGACGAATACCGCCTGATAGGGCGCGCAATGCAGGTGATACGCGACAACCCGTTCATACCGCGCACGCTGCTTAAGGGCTCTCTTGCGGAGCAGCGCGAGCCCGTGCTTATGGAGATAACCAAGCTTTCGGGCGAGGAGCTGTCCCGCGTGTGGAACAACTCCACAAAGACGATTAAACCGAGCTTCGGCGTTACTGTGTCGCAGCTGCTGATAAAGTCCGAGCGCGTACGCGAGACGGCTGCGCGCGTTGTAACGGCTCAGTTCGACACAAGACCCGCAGGAAGCGGCGAGAGAAGGAGATGACCGCAGATGATAAAGCGCCTTTCGTGCGTTGTGAAGCTTATCGACAGCTTTACGGGGCGCCCCGCAGCGCCCGCTGACGCCGCGGTTTTCTGCGACGGCAAGCTGATACGGCACCAGTACAAGGCGGGCGGCTTTTTTGTGCTTTCAGACCTTTCCGAGGGCGCGCACACGCTGCTTATATGCTCGTGGAAGTTCCAGCCCGAGCGGCTTGACGTCACGGTGGATTACGCCGCGGTGAACGCCGCGAACGCCGTGCGCTACGTTATGCTGAACCCCTCCGCACAGCACCCCTGCGCTGCGAGCGCTCCGTGCTTTCACGCGGCATTGCCGCAGGGGGAGCCGCTCTACGTGCTGCGCGAGGGCTTCACGCTCAAAATCGCGGAGGACTCTGCGGACGCTGGCAAAACGCTCGTGCGTATGTTCAGCGAAAAGACCATGGCGCTCTTCCCGTCGATGTTTCTTATACGGGACAAGGCGGCTTCAAAAAGCGAGTTTGTGGTGATAAAGGGCTGCGACGGCGATATGTTCATGCTCGAGTCGCCGTTGAAATACAGCCACGCGCGCTCTACTGCGGTAACCGCGCTTGTAAAGTACACCGCGGGCGAGGACGGGGTGTTCGTGCTTTTGCCGCAGGGGCTGCCCGCAAAGGACGGCGAGGTGCGCTTTACAGCCCTTGTTGAAAAGGCGGGGCGGCTTGCCGAAAAGGAACTGTGCATTCCCGCAAGGGGCATGACGCAGCTTGAGCTTTGAAAGAGAGATTTTAATGGGAAATCTTGTTGTAAGGAACGCTTTGTGTCAATGCACGTTCGGGGCGGCGCCCGCGCCGCTGCAGGTGACGTCGCAGGCAACGGTGAACGGCTCTGCGCAGACCGCAGCGACGATAATGGATATGCCGAAGCTGCCCATGACGTTCGGAATGTGCAGCAATCCCGCTAACCCGACGGTCGCCGCAGCGACTGCCGCGGCGCTCGGGGTGCTGACTCCCATGCCGTGCATACCCGCGTGCGCTGCGCCGTGGGCGCCCGGGTCGCCGACGGTGCTTATATGCTCAAAGCCCGCGCTCAATAACTCAAGCAAATGTATGTGCAGCTACGGCGGGGTCATTTCGGTGACGATGACGCCTGCGCTCACGATTCAGATACCGTAAGGAGGTGCGCGCATGAACAGGATAAAGGCGCTGCTTGCGGCGCTGCTCGCGGTGCTGCTGTGGCTGGTGGCGCGCGGGACGTACTATGTAAGCACCGCGACGCTCACCTCGCTTTATACGGACGTGTACTTTACGCGCCTTGCTGTGGAGGCGCAGCGCTTTACGCGGCAGATAGAATACGGCATAGAAAACGGCAAGAGCCTTGACAACTTCTATAACATCAACTCCATTCTCACCGAGGTCAGGCGGTGCAGCTCCTACATCAACGGCGCGTATATCCTCTCTGCGGACTACACGCTGCTGTATTCCCTTGCGGAGGAGGGCGAGCCTCCGCTGCAAAGGGCGGCGGTGATGTCGGACAGCAGGATTTATTCCTACCTTGCGGACGGCGGCGAGCGTTACCTTATTTCCGTGCCGATATACGGAAAGGACGACGTTCCGAGCGGCTTTATGGTGCTCAACGTGCGGCGCGAGGCGGTAGACAATATCGTTGCGCAGTACACCCGCGAAAACCTTGTGCAAAGCGCGGGAATGGCGGTGCTGGCGTTCCTTGCGGGGCTTGCGCTGCTGATACGGCTCAGAAGGAAAGAGAGCGTTTACCGCTCGGGCGCGCGCGTTATCACCGCGGCGGTGTGCGGGTGCGTTACGATAGACGGCGCGCTTTCAACGTTAAAATTTTACCTGCGCATTGAAAGCATCATACAGCAGTCGGTATCAAAGATAACCATGGCGCTGCAGAACGACCTGCTTTCGGTGCAGGAGAAGGGCGCGCAGCTCAGCAAGATATACGACCTTAACACATGGCTTATGACAAGCTGCGACGAGATACCGTTCATAGACAATCTCATATACGACAAGAATTACAAGATAACCGCGATACTGAGCGAGAATTACATCTGGCAGCAGACGCTGTTCTATGCGGCGGGGCTTATTGCGGTGCTTGGGCTTTGCATAGCGGGAGGGGCGCTTTTCATGCTGCTGGCGCGCTTTGCCGACAAATACAGGGCGGGACTTACAATTAAAAAAAAAACGGGGGATAAGGCACATATATGAACAAAACGCAGGCGCTGGAGGCGCTGAATCACGACAGAGTACGAAACTCATTCCTTATAAGCACGATAGAAAAGCTGGAAGCCCCCGAAATATACACGGCGGGAGATTCCTACGCGGTGTACGAGCCGCACGACAGCACATACCTCTTCAGTCTTGACGAGGGCGGAGCGCTGGCGCTTCTGAAGCCGCTGCTGCGGCACGAGTACCGCTCGTTCTACGTGAACGACCTGCGGTTCGCCCCGCAGGTAAGGGAGCTTTACAGCGGCGCGCAGATTCAGCCGTATCTGCAGTATTACATAGAATCGTCGGAGTTTGTGTTTGACGAAAACGAGCTTAACAGCGGCGTGCAGATAGTAAAGCTCGACAGAAGCTGGACGGATTACATACTGTCGGTCTACTCGCAGAGCGAGTTTTCGCGCAGAGACTATATAAACGAGTGCATAGACACCCTGCCGTGCTTCGGCGCGCTTTGCGGGGGAGAGCGCGTCGGCTTTATCCTCGTGCACACCAACGGCGAGCTTGGCCCCATTGTGGTTGACGAGCGAATGCGCGGCAGGGGTATAGCGAGAACGCTCAACCAGTATATGTTCAGGGAGTACACAAGGCTTGCAAGCATAGGGTGCCTGTTTGTGCTTGTGGATAACGAGAAGTCGCACAGGCTGTGCAGCGCCTCGGGCATAAAGCCCATTGGCGAGATAATGTGGGTCAATATCTGAGAGCGCGAGCAGGCTCTCAAGGAAAGGTGATAAAATATGAAACTCAGAAGTCTGATGAAGCGGGCGCTTGCCGTAATGCTCTGCGCCTTTGTGCTGATGTTTGCGGCAGGGTGCGACCTCGGCTCGTTTACGGGCAGCAACGGCGCGTCGTCCGTAAACAGCGGCGAAAACGCGGGTACCCGCACATCGCGCGCGTATCTGCCCGTAAAGAAAGAGGGCGGCGGGAAGTTCTGCATAGCGTATGTGGACATCGACCCGTACAACCCAACGTTCCGCCAGATATATTACGCTATCGAGGCGCTGCGCGACCTCGGGTGGATAAGCTACGACGCGCTGCCGTTCGACCCGGAAACGGACGCGGACTCGCTTGCGCTTATGAACTGGCTTGCGGACAACGCGCAGAGCGACTATCTCGAGTTCACGCGCGAATCAAACTACTACACCTCCGTAAGCACCGAGGAGGAGATATACGAGAGCCTGAAGCCGCAGGTGGAAAGCGGCAAGATAGACGTTATCCTTGCAATGGCGACCTCGGTATCCGCGATGGTGCAGCGCTTTAACTTTGACGTGCCGCTGCTTATGTACGGCGTTTCGGACGCGGTAGGCTCGGGGCTTGTAAAGTCCGCCGAGGACTCGGGCAACGACAACTACTGGGCGCACATCGACTCGTCCGCGTATGAAAGACAGCTGCAATACTACTACGACACCGTGGGCTTCAGCAATGTGGGCGTTATTTACCAGGACGAGGTAGTAGCGGCAATCGACGACTACCGCGCGGTGGCAAAAAGAAACGGCTTTTCCCTTACGGAGTATGTACTTGTAAAGGAGGACGTCCCCGACGAGGATTACTACAGGGTGTTCGCGGAATACATTGACAAGATGATAACCGAGGACGGGGTGGACGCGTTCGTCATCACCTCAAACTCCATTACCGACATAGAAGCGGCAAAGCAGCTCATGCAGCGCTTTATGGACAAGGATATTCCCGTATTTGCGCAGATAGACACGGCTATGGTGCAGGAGGGCGCCGCCCTGCTCATCGTGGACCCGCGCGACGCTACGGAAACAGGTCCGTTTGTTGCAAATATCATCGGCTCCGTGCTCAACGGCTCAAAGCCGCGCGAGCTTGAGCAGGAGTACGGAAGCGCGCCGTATCTCACGCTCAACCTTGACGTTGCGGACGAGATAGGCTTCAAGCCGAGCTTTGAAATGCTTATCGCCTGCGAAAAGGTCATCTGTTCGGAATAATGGGTAAGGGGATAGCTCAATGAAAAAGAAAGTCAGCAAGAACATATGGATACTCACGGTATTCGTCGTGTTTATCGCAGTCGCCATGTCGTTTGTTTCATGGCTCATATACGCGGTATTCGCGGAGAACTACCGTGAGATAAAGCAGCAGTATTACGCGGTCGTATCGCACCAGATAGTGGAGGATATCGAAAACTCCGTTAAGAACGGCAAGCAGATAGAGCGCTTCTACGGCATGGACAAGGTGCTCAACAATATGCTTGACATCATAAGCACGGACAAAGTTCCGCTCAACGCCGCCATAACCGACGTCGACGGAAACGTGCTTTACGACTCCTATACGGCGGCGGGCGACGGCGCGGACTATTACAACGCGCTCATTGCGGGTGAAACGGTGCAGGCGGGGCTGCGCTTTGACGACGGCGCGCAGTCCTACGTCATCATAAGCCAGAGCGGGCATGAGATGATGATACAGCCCATATACGACGCGGAGGGCGCGCAGATAGGCTCAATGCTGCTGTTTTACCGCACCGCGGACGTTGAAAGCGAGCTTTCGGGCGAGAAAGAGCGCAGCAACATCACAACGCTGCTTTGCGCGGGCGCTGTGATACTGATTATGGTGGTTTATTTCATAGCCGTGCCGCGCTCCGTTTCCGACGACAGCGAGGACGGCGCGGACGAGGTGTCGCGCTTCCGCAGGAAAGCGCTGCGCAACCGCGTTATGTTCGTGGTCCCCGTTATCCTTATAATGGCAGGACTCATGGCGCAGTGCTTCTTCTCGTACAACGCCTACCAGAAGCGCTACAAGCGCGTAATGTTCGAGGGCGCGACGGGTATCTCCCGTTACCTCGGCGACATCATCGACGGGCTGAACGACAAGGGCGTGCCCTATGAGAAGATGAACGGGCTTGCGGAGTACCTCTCGGGCAAGGTGCATGATTCGCCGCTGTTGTGGAACGTAAGCGTGGTAAGCGTCTACGCGGACACCTCGTCGCTGCTTTCGCGCGACAGCGAGTACAATGTGTCGCTGCCGATAAGCACGGACGACGACAGCCCCATGCACATCAACATCGAGATATCCAAGGCGTACATCGACGAGAAAATGCTTGATATGCTGCTTGTGTTCGCGATGGCGTTCGCGGTGGCGATACTTATGATATACGAGCTGCTTAAGCTCCCCGACGCGCTTTTTACAAGGCTCTCAAAGGATTTCAGAAGCTCGCGCGGGGTGCAGGCGGCGACGGTCGCGCCCATGGTAAGGCTCGCGGCGTTCATAGCGTTCACGGGGCTTTACATCGGCACGCCGTTCTCCGCGGTGCTCATCAACCAGTGGAACAAAACGCTGTTCGGACTGCCCGTAAACGTCGTGGCTTCTATCCCCATGACGGCGGAGCTGCTTTCCACAATGCTCTGCTCGCTGCTGCTTCTGCCGCTTTACAGAAAGCTCGGCGCGCGCAGGGTGCTTACGGTTTCTGCGCTTATTTCGGTCGCGGCGCAGATACTCTGCTTCACCGCGGACGGCCCCGCGCAGCTCATTGCGTTCCGTTTCCTTTCGGGCATGGGCTTTGCGGGAATAAAATACGCGCTCAACACTATCGTGTCGCAGGGCTCGGTATCCTCTGAAAACACGACGGATAACCTTGCGGCGCTTAACGCGGGGCTGCTGGGCGGCATTACCTGCGGCGCGTCGCTCGGCGCGGTTATCGCGGGGTCTATCGGCGTTCAGACGTCCTACCTTATCGCGGGCATTTTCATGGCGCTTTCGCTTGCGGCGCTCCTCGGGCTTTCCCCGTGGAAGCTTATTGCGGACAACAACGCTGCGGAGGCTGCGGCAGTAAAGCGCGCAACGCAGAAAACAGGGGCGCTCTCGTTCCTCGGAAGCTTTGCGTTCTGGCGGTATATGCTGCTGGTTGCCGTACCGCTCAACTTCGGGCTTATGTTCGTTGTGGCGTTCTTCCCGAGCTTTGTTTCCTCTATGGGCATGAGCGATATCGTGACCTCATACGGCTACCTTGTAAACGGGCTTATCGGCATATACATCGGCCCCAGACTCCTCAAAGCGCTCTCCCACAGGATAGGCAGGACCTTCTGCGTGGGGCTTTCGCTGCTCATAGCGGCGGGCGCGGTGTTTATCCTCAACATTGATATCCCCGTTGTGATACTTATGACGAGCGTAGCGCTGCTGGGTCTGTTCGACGGCTTTGGCACGCCCGCTTGCAGCGACTACTATGTAAATCTCGGATTCGTAAAGAAGATAGGCGCAAATCAGGCGCTTGCAGTGCTCAGCGTCGTGGGCAGCGTCGTGCAGACGTTCAGCCCCGTGCTTTACTCTCTCATTCTCGGCAGCGGCATGGCCGGCGTGAATATCCTCGGAGCGGCGTTCGGCGTGTGCGCGGTGCTGTTTGTGATAACCGCGAAGCTTGGCGGGCTTGCAAAGGAAGAGCACAAGGACGCGGCGCGTCAATAAGCAGGGTTTTGGCAGAAATGTCTGATTATATCAATATGAAAAGGAGAATAATATGTACAGCTACGCAACCAAGAGAAAACCAACCTCTCCTGCTGCGGGGCAGAAAAGCACGCCTTCGCAGCGGGCGGAAAATTCTGCGCTTGGCAGTTACCTTTCGGGACTGAAAAGCAGCCCGCTCAGTATGTCGGGCGAGCTTCAGCAGAAGATACGCGAGCGCTGCGGCATATCCCCCGAGGGGATACGCGTGTACCGCGACAAGGGTCTTGCGGACCTCGGGCAGAAGGCGTATGCAAGGGGCAACGAGATACACGTTGCGGAGAACGCGGGCAGCCTTGATTCGGCGGCGGGACACAGGATGATACTGCACGAAACCGCGCATATCGTGCAGCAGGGCAAATCTCACAGCATAGCCGCGGGCATTAACGAAACGCCCGCGCTCGAGAGCGAGGCTCACGCCGTGGCTGACGGCGCGCGCATGGACTCCACCGGCTTTACAGCCCCCATGCCCGCACAGGCGGCGCCAATACAGGGTCTTGGCAGGTGGGACAAAGCCAAAAAGTGGCTCGCTTCGGGCGGAACCGCTATCGCAGGCGCTGCGAAAAAGACGGGCGGCGCGATAGCCAACGGCGCGGTGAGCGCCTACGACTGGGTGCGCAACAAGCTTGACGACCACGCCGAGCACAAAAAGCAGAAGGAGGAAAGGGAGGGTCCCGGCTTCTTCTCGCGCCTTGGTACAAAGATATCCGACTCGTATCAGGGCAGCAAGCTGCAATCCATGGTAAACGGCGCGGGCAGAGGGCTTAAGACGGCGGGGCACGGCATTGCCACCGCTGCAAAAGCTACCGGCAGAGGTCTTGCGGCGGCAGGACGCGGCATTGCAAGCGGCGCAAAATGGCTTGGCGGCGGTATTGCAAGCGGCGCAAAGTCACTCGGCGGCTGGTTTAAGGAGCGCTTCAAGAAAGACCCCAACGCAGAGCCGGGGTTCTTCTCAAAGCTCGGCACAAAGATATCGGGCGCATATCAGGGCAGCTGGCTTCAAAAAGGTGTAAACGCCGCGGGCAGAGGGCTCAAGTGGGCAGGAAACGGAATCAAGAACGCGGCTAAGAGCGGCGCTGCGGGCATAAAGAAGGCATATCAGGGCAGCCTGCTTCAAAGAGGAGTAAACGCCACGGGCAGAGGACTTAAGGCGGCGGGTCAGTGGACTGCCAAGACAGCCAAAAAGGCGGGCAACTGGTTTAAGGACAGAAAGCAGGACGTGACCGACTGGTGGCAGGAGAAGAAGGACGCGATGGCGGAGCATGAAAAGGTCCGCTACATGACCAACAAGGCAAACCGCGAGCTTTCGGAGGGAAGCGACTATGTCGGCAGAATTGAGGCGGCAAGGCTTGCGCTCGGCAACGGCGAAATCGGCGAGCGCATGAGAAACCGCGCGAACATCGACGACGTGCTTGATTATAAGAGCACCCGCGGCGAAGCCACTATGAAGGACAAGGCGAAGGGTATGCTTGCAAACAGACAGAAGCTCGCTGCGTCGGGACTGGGCGGCGCACTCTCCCTCGGAGGGACGATAGGAAAGAAGTTTGTTGCGGATAATGTCGGCGGCTTTATAGAGGGCGGCGTTGGCGCGGCAAAGGGCGCGACGAACCTTGCAATGCACGGCTATCAGAAGAGCCGGGTAAACGGCGTTTCCGAGGACACGCTGAAAAGCGGCGCGACCGAAGAGCAGGCGCGCATGCTGCGCTTAGCGCAGGGCAATATGTCCGACAAGCTCAGCCGCGATATGGTAGGCGACGGCTTTGATATGGCAAAGGGCGCGATAAAAGCCGCAGGCACGGGTCTTAACTTTGTGCTTCCCGGGGCGAGCACGGCAGCCACCGTTGTCGGTGCGGGCGCTACGCTCGGCAAAAAGATAGTACAGGGCAGCATGGCGTCGCGCGGGAACTGGCGCAGCATTAAGGACGAGATATTCGGCTCGGACGAAGACTATCAGGCGTTCAAGAAAGCGCACGGGCTGCGCAGCAAGGATATGCAGCTGCTTCTCGCGGAGCAGACGGGCTTCAGGGACGTGGACGAAATGGCTGACGCTTCCAAGTGGCAGCAGGCGCAGACGATGGACACAATGCTCGGGCAGGACGGCGACAACGGCGCAAAGGCGCTCATGGCGGCAAAGGGCATCAGGGGCGACGCGCTTAAGTCGAAGAACCTCGACAGCATAGCCGAGGACGATTTAGGCACAGGCATGTCCCTTAAGACCCTTGAGCATAACCGTGACCGCCGCCTTAAGAGAAGAGCCAAGGCAGGCACGAAGTAACGCGGAATATTTGTTGACGAAAGGAACTGCACATGAAGAAATTATTTGAAAGGCTCGGCAGGGAGCTTGAAGAAAACGGCGTTGAGTGGTCGATAGACGAGAGCAAGGGCGACGCGGCGCTGCGCCTGCTCATAGATGGCATAGGTCCCGACGAGGACGGCACGATACTTATCGAGCTCAGCAAGGTGCCCGTTGAAAACACGGACGCGGGCTATTACTACTACCATACAAACATTGCAATGGATATCGAAGCGCCGACTATCCCCGCGGTGCTTACAAAGCTCAACGAGATAAATCTGAGGACGGTGGTAGGAAATTTCGGCATACTCAGCGAGGAGCGCGTGATGTATCACAAGTACGTTCTGCGCACGCCCGTTATGGACGAGGAGGCGCTCTACAAACTGCTTGACGACACGCTCGTAGACGTTATCGCAACGGTGGACAACGAGTTCGTTGATCTCTTCCTCGCGCTCAAGACCGACTGAACACACAGGCAGTAAGTTCCCCCCGCAAGCGGTAAGCCGTTTTGCGGGGGGATTTCTGCATAAAATTCCTTCGGAAAGTTTGTCGGTTTTGCCTAATTTGGGAAAAATAAAATGCCGCCGGACGCCGCATGGGCTCGGCGCGTTGTTGAATATGCTGCATTCTGCGCGCTGAAAATAACGAAAATGCACAAATCGGGGCGGCTGCGAAGCATAAACAACGCGTTATCATGCACAAAAAGCTATAAGGCGGTTTGTGCATTTTTTTCTGCGCAAAAATACAATTGGCAAAGCCGCGATAAAGGCGGCAGAAAAATCCCCGCTATTTGTGATATACTTAAGGCAGGCGCGGAATGATACTGCCGCGCCCGATGATGATAATAAAAGGGGAAAACGGATTATGGACGCATTACATAACAAAATCGACTTTGCCGTTATCTTTAGCGTGGCAGGCGCGAACCCCAACGGCGACCCGCTCAGCGGCAACCGCCCGCGCACCGATTCAGAGGGCTTTGGCGAGGTGTCGGCGGTGTGCATAAGGCGCAAGATACGCAACCGCTTGCAGGACATGGGCGAGCGAATTTTCGTACAGAGCGGCGACGGCTGCGACAGCCTGCGCGCAAGGGCGGAGCGCTGCGTGGAGCCGGAGAAAATTTCTTCGGGCAGGGACCCCGACCGCGCCCTTTTTACAAGAATCGCCTGCGAAAAGTGGATAGACGTTCGCAGCTTCGGGCAGGTATTCGCGTTTAATGGCGACGAGGTTTCCGCTGACGTGAGGGGACCCGTGTCCGTTGGCATCGCAAGGAGCGTATCTCCCGTTGACATCGCTCCAATGCAGATAGACGAGAGCGCAGACGGCGGGCGCGGTAAGGCGGGCAAAGCCTTCGCCAAGGGCGCAAAGCCCCGCGTTGAGTTCGGGTTGTATGTGTTCACGGGGAGCATTAACTGCCGGCTCGCCGAAAAGACGGGCTTTACCGATAAGGACGCAGAGAAGATAAAACAGGCGCTCATCAAGCTTTTTGAGAACGACTCTTCCCGCGCGCGCCCCGAGGGCAGCATGCGGGTGCGCCGTGTTTACTGGTGGAAGCACTCTTCAAAGTACCCTGCGGTGTCCTCGGCTAAGGTACATCACTCGCTTAAAATTACCGAAAAGGCGGGGCTTTCTCACAAGCCGCGCAGTTTTTACGACTACGACATAGCCCTTGAAAAAACAGACGGGCTCTGCGCCCCGGAAATATACGGGGATATGTAATGGAGTGCCGCAAGGACGCGCCATGCGGGAATACTGCGCTCCACCTCACACCGTAATAAACTCCCGCAGCCTTTCAAGCGTTGCCTCGCCGATACCGTTGATGTTCAGCAGCTCGTCCACCGAGACGAACGCTCCGTGTTCCTCGCGGTAGGCAACAATCGCGCGAGCCTTTGCCGTGCCTATGCCGCTGAGCGCTGTAAGCTCCGCAGGGTCGGCGGTGTTTATGTTTACGGGCAGCGGCTCGGTCGCGCTTTGTCCGAGAACCTCGGCGCTTGTGTATGCGCTCTCGGCTGTGCGGCTGGCGGCGCGCTGCGCGGACATTATGAGATACGGAACGGATTCCGTGAAGAATACCCACGCGACGCAGACCGCTGCGAATATTTTAAGCGGCGTTCTGAGCTTTTTTATCAGCGCTTTCACCGGCGACTTCGCCCCCTATGACTTTTTTTATGATTATAGCATAATTGCGGCAATTTTCGACATTCTTTCAGTAAATGAATTTTCTGCAGCAAGTGCGCGTTTGGTGTCAGTACCATAACAGAAGATTTGTCATGCACCTGTTTTGTGATTGCTTTTCTGAAATAAATATGGTATAATAAACGCAAGTCGTTTGTTATAGTCAGTATGCCGTCCCCCGTGCGGAAGCAATCCGCCTATTTTTGAAAAGAGACGATTGACATTTGTGAAATTGTGTGTTAAAATGGAAATAAACCATTTGTGGGGGGTAATTTAATGATGCTGCTTTCTACAGCCGCTTCCGGAATAGACGATACAGGCTCGTCAGGCTTCTTCAGGTTAGGAACAATGATAGCATTTGTTATAGCAGCTGTAATTTTTGTCTTTATTGCGTGCACTATCGTTAAAAGCGGAAAGCATTCGGGCGAACCCGAGGACGAGACTTTTTATCTTAAAGAGATAAGAAAATACATACGAATTATCGCGCTGCTTCTGTTGGGTGTCGTGTACTTTACGATTGTGTGGTTAATTATTTCGGCGTAGTAATAGCAAGAGAATCCCCTTTAACAAAAATAAGCACCCTGCACAAAAACGGGGTGCTTTTTCTGTGCCATTTTTCAAGGATGCGAGGAATTGAAGATAGATATACGCAGGCTTAACGGCAGGGACGCGGTACACCTGTCGGGCTATGCGAACGCCGTCGGGCGGTTTGCATTTCAAAATAATGCGTGAGAAAACGGGAAAGACAAAAGCGCCTTTCCCGTAACTGCGGAAGCATTCCGCCCTGTGGTCGGAGTGACAGGATTCGAACCTGCGGCCTCAACATCCCAAATGTCGCGCGCTGCCAACTGCGCTACACCCCGATAGTTCTGCGATATTCGCAATACGAGAATATTATACCGCAAAAAAGCTTTTTTGTCAAGAGCGGTGGAGCGGGTAAAAGGGGAGGGCGCGTAATTTTCCGCAAAAATTCTTAAATAATGTAAAAAGCCCTTGATTTTTTTTGTGAAATATGCGAAAATATTAAAGTAGGATTTTGTGCGCCGAGCATAGCTCCGGCGCTGTTACATATATTTTTTGAGGAGCGTCGGCGGGAATGGCACAGTTTTTTAATTTTAAGGGCGACTACTTCGGGCTGACCGATGACGAGGTAGAAAACAGGGCGGACCTTTACGGCTATAATATATACACTAAAAATGAAAAGAAGCGCGACGGCTTTTCCGTACTGAAAACGGTGCTGTCGCCGAACGTTGTACTTATGCTGCTTGCGGGAATACTGTGCTTTTTCGGCGGCGGCGCAGGCTCGGGCATGGCGATAATCGTTATAGACGCGCTCTATGTTGGGGCGGAGGCGTGGTTCGGCAGAGCCTCCGACGAGCGCCTTGCGGGGCTGCGCGAGAGCACCGAGATGAAGTACCGCGTTATCCGCAGCGGAAAGCCCGTGCTTGTTCCGCGCGAGATGATAGTCAACGACGACCTTATAGCCGTGCAGGGCGGCGAGCGCGTCCCTGCGGACGCTTTCATACTCGAGTCGCGCGACCTCACCGTGGACGAATACGTGCTCACGGGCGCGCATGACGCCGTTGCAAAATACGCGGGTGCAATCTCCAAGGCGGAGCTGCACCCCGACTTCCTCTACAGCGGAACATCCGTCCTCAGCGGCACCGCAATCTGTAAGGTGAGCGCTATCGGCGTTGATACAAAGCTCTACCAGAAATACGGCGAGCGCCCCGACGACCACGCGTATTACACCTCCCTTGAAAAAACCGTGCGGAGCATTGTGCCGTTCTGCTGCGCGGTGGGCGGGTGTATCGCGCTTGTGTCGCTCATAATCTGGCTTGTTACAGGCGGAGAGGTAGTGCCGAGCGCCCTGCGCGGCATAACGCTCGGGCTGTGCTTTATTCCTGCGGGAATGAGCACGGTTATCCGCATGAACTATATGCGCTGCGCGGACGAGCTTCTTTCGGGGAACGCCATGGTGCGCTCGCTGTCGGATATTGAAAAGCTCAACAGCCTGAGCGTGCTTTGCGTTGAAAAGGAGGGCGCCGTGTCGCGCACCGCGCCCGAGGTCCGCGGGATTTACGCCGAGAACGAGGAGCTTCTTTTCAAGACCGCTGTTCTTGCTGTCGAGCAGAACACGACAGACCCGTGCGAAAAGGCGTTTTTGCTGCGCGCGGCGTTCTTTGACGAGAATATAACCGATATATGCCGCGCGGGCAAGCAGCTTGAAAAGCTCCCCGACAGCAGCGAGGTGCTGAGCGGCGCTCTGTGGAGCATAGGCGGGGCGAAGCTCTACTGTATAAAGGGCGCGCCCGAGCGCATACTTACTCTTTGTAGAATGAAAGGCGGCGCGCTTTACGCCGCGCAGAAGAAATACGCCGATTATTACGCGCAGGGCTGCCGCGTTATTGCGTTTGCCTGCGCGGACGCAAGCCAGGGCGACGTTGACAGCACGGCCGGGTTCTGCTATACCTTTGTGGGATTTGCCGCGTTTGCAGCGCCGCTTCGCGATAACGCGGCAGCCGCAGTCGCTACCTGCCGCCGCGCGGGCGTCAGGGTAGTGATGATGACGGACGACACCCCCGCAGCAGCCGCCGCCACGGGCAGAATGATAGGTCTTGGCGGAACGCCCATCACCTCAAAGCAGGTGGAAGCCGCCATGAATTCCGAGGGCGGCACTGTCCCCGATTCGGACATCTGCTCAAAGCTCGCCGCGCGGGAGAAGCTGTGGATAATGTCGCAGCTTAAGGCGCAGGGCGAGGTCACGGCGTTTGCGGCGACGCGCCCGGGCGACGTGGAGATGCTGGAGGCGGCGGACATAGGCGTTACGATTTCGCAGCACTCCTCCGGTTCTGCGCTCGAGGCAGCGGACATAATAATGAATGACGACGACCTGTCGTCCATAGCGGACGCCATCGCTATGGCAAGGCAGGCTCACCGCAACATAAAGCGCGCGGTTTCAGCGATGATTTCGGGCTACACGGCGCTAATTATCCTTAATATGTTCAACCTTTTCGGCGGCGCAAAGCTCATGCTTAATCCCGCGCTTGTGTGCGCGGCAACGCTGCTGCTGATACCCGCGTGCGCGCTGTGCTATCTCGGCGGCCGCAGCGACATGGGAAAGAGCATGCCGCCGTCCGCATATGTCACAAGCCGCAGGATAAACCTGCCGTTCGTCGGCAACGCCGCGCTTATCGGCGTGCTTACGGGGGCTGTCGCGGTGGCTTCGTATATGTTTATGTACAACGGCGCAAACACGGACTTTGCGAGAAGCTGCGCGCTCATTTCCTTTGCGGTGGCAACGGCGGTGTTCGGGCTGTCGCAGATGTCGCGCGTCAACCCGCTGGGGGCGCTTGCTTCCTCGGGGAAGTCGGCGGCGCTGCCGCTTGTCGGCATAATCGTGCTCAGCCTTGTCATGGTGTACGTACCGGGGCTTAACGCGGCGTTCGGGCTTACGGCTGTGGACGCTCTCGCGGTTTTCATTTCGGTGGTGACGGGTCTGCTGCCGCCGCTGATATATTTCTTTGTAAGGCACTTTATTTCGTTCAGGTAATTCGGAGGCACTATGAAATTCTTTCTTCGCTGCATAAAGCTGTTTGTTTTCGGTATCATCTTCGGCATAGCAAACGTTATCCCCGGGGTGAGCGGCGGCACAATGCTTGTGGTATTCGGTATATACGACGAGCTGACGGAGGCTATATCGGGAATAAAGGCGATATTCAGACACCTTGGCTTTCTTATCCCGCTGGGACTCGGCGCGGCTACGGGCATATTCGGCTTTTCGGTCGTTGTCAGGTGGCTGTTTGAGAACTTCGGGCTTCAGACGAATATGTTCTTTATCGGGCTTATCCTCGGCAGTGTTCCGCTGATAGTCAAGATAGGCACGAGCGAGCAGAAGGCTAAGCCTTCGTGCATTATCCCGTTCCTTATTGCAATGGCGGTCGTTGTGGGCTTAAGCGTACTCCAGCGCGCGGATATCGTAAACCTCACGGAGCAGACCGTCGAGGGCTTCGACATAATATTCACGATAAAGATAATGCTGTGCGCGATGCTTGCGGCGGTTACAATGATAATCCCGGGCGTGAGCGGCTCGTTCGTTATGATGCTCCTCGGCGTTTACCAGACGGTCATTGACTCGATAACGCAGCTGCGCTTTGTGGTTCTGATTCCCTTTGTGATAGGCGCGGCGGCGGGTATAATCGGCGGCGCAAAGCTCATTTCCATGCTTATAAGCAAGTACAAGCTGACGGTCTACAGCGCCATCATGGGGCTTGTGGTAGGCTCGGTTTACGCCATTCTCCCCGAGGACTTCGGCTTCACGCTGCAAACGGGCTACGGCTTTGTGTGCCTGTTCTTTGGCATAATAGCGGCGGTGCTGATAGAGCGCCTTGGCAGGCTTGGCGAAGAAAAACAGGCGTAATGTGAAACGCCCGTGCGGGGACTCTATCGCTCCTGCGCGGGCGCTTTGCCATTCCCGCGGGGCGCTGCAAATGCGCAGAATACGCCGCGCGGCAGTTGACAAATTCCCCTGAGTATGGTATACTATTCTCATAATAAGCGGGCTGTTACCCGCGTGAATATCCGCGGCAGCGGAATAAAAACGGAGGACATTATCATGTCTATGTACATTACCTGCCTTGACCTTGAGGGAGTGCTTGTTCCCGAGATATGGATAGCGTTCGCTGAGGCGAGCGGCATTCCCGAGCTTAAGAGAACCACGCGCGACGAGCCCGATTACGACAAGCTCATGAGATGGCGCCTTGGCATTCTCAAGGAGCACGGACTCGGACTTAAGGAGATACAGCAGACCATAGCGAAGATAGACCCCATTCCCGGCGCAAAGGCGTTCCTTGACGAGCTGCGCTCCATCTGCCAGGTCATCATCATAAGCGACACGTTCTCGCAGTTTGCGGGTCCGCTTATGGAGAAGCTCGGTATGCCCACGATATTCTGCAACACGCTTGAGGTTGCGGAGAACGGCGAGATAACGGGCTTTAAGATGCGCTGCGAGCAGAGCAAGCTCACCACGGTAAAGGCGCTGCAGTCTATCGGGTACGAGACCATTGCAAGCGGCGACAGCCACAACGACCTTGGCATGATAAGAGCCAGCAAGGCGGGCTTCCTGTTCAAGAGCACCGAGCAGATAAAGAAGGACAACCCCGACCTGCCCGCGTATGAAACCTACGACGAGCTTCTTGCGGCGATAAAGGCTGCTATGGACTGACAGCGCGGCATTATAAAAAGTAAGGGACGGCTTTCGGGCTGTCCCTTTCTGCAACCTTTTTATTGCGTGCATGGTGTTATGTTCAAAATATACTGCGAAAGGAAGTAATACCATGAAAAGGCTTAGCATAGCGATAGCCGCCGCGCTGCTGCTCACGGGCTGCGCCGGCGGGCAGGCGACGGGCGATATCGGCAGGGCTGCGGGAACGACGGAAGCCCCTATAAGCTCCGAGAAAGAGCGCGCGGACGGTACGGCAGAGGGCGAAACCCCCGCGCAGAACGCTTCCGAGCCGCCCGCGCTGTCCATGGCGGTGGTTATTGACGGCGGCGAAAACGAGGTGGGGCTTGTAAGAAACGGCTACTCGTGGGCGTACACGGACGAAAAGGGGAAAACGGTTTACGTCTGCGCGGATTCGCCCGCGCCGTGGCAGCTGTCGCTCAATCCGTTCAGCCTTGCGCAGGCGGAGAGCGTACGGCTGAAGCTTGCGGACGGCGCTGCGGTCCGCGGCGTGTATAACTGGAGCGCCGACGGTCAGCGGCAGGACGTTGAGTTTCAGCCCACGGGCGAAATATGCTTCCCCGCCGAGCCGACAGGGGACATATACAGCGTTACGGTTGAGTACCCGAGCGGGAGCTGCGACTATGTTTTTGCGGCGGCGTATGAGATAACGCCCGAGCTTACCGAGTACCCCTGCACTATCAGCAGATGTTACGCTTACGGCGGGGAGTTTTCCTCCGCGCCCGAGGTGGTAGCCACAGAGGAAGCGCTCGAGACATATTTCAGCGCCCTCGGCAATGAAAGCGGCGATATCGCGCAGAGCCTTGCCGAAAAGTACCCCGCAGGCTATTTCAAGGACGGCGCGCTGGTACTCATGCGATTGGAGGAGAGCAGCGGCTCGGTGCAGTACAGCTTTTGCGGCATAGACCGCGAGGACAACATACGGCTTAAGTGCGCAGTACCCGAAACAGGCACGTGCGACATGGCGTATTATATTGTCTGCGTGGAGATACCGCAGGATATGGCGGGCAGGGAGTTCGGAGTGATTACGCAAACAGTAATGCTCCCTGTTTAAGGGTAAAAAGGGCTGTTGCCCTGCCGCTCAACTTGTCGAAAAAGTATTCTCCTAGGCTGTTGAGAAAGGTGCAGATGCTAGAAAACGGCGTTTCGGCTAGGCTATGTGTCTGCCGAAATGCCGTTGACGACGCAGCTGTGCCTTTATCGACAGCCTATGCGGCGGGGCAACAGCTCCGCCGCATTCTTTTTCTGAACATTTACACCAGCATTACCCGCAGCTCCTGTAAAAGCCTGCGCTCCCTGCGGGACACCTGCACCTGCGTCATGCCGAGAAGCTGCGCGGTTTCCGTCTGCGTTTTCGCGCGGAAAAAGCGCAGGGTTAGCAGCAGCCTGTCCTCCTCGCCGAGCGCCGCAAGGCACTGCCGCAGCGCTATTCGGTCAATCATGGCGTCCTCGCCCATTGTGCCGAGAAGCTCCGCGGGCTCTTCGTGTACGTCTATGTCGCCGCCGTCCTCGGGCGAGGTGAGCGACACGGGCGGCAGCGAGGCGCTCAGGGCCTCCGCGGCTTCCTCGGGGGTAACGCCAAGCCGTTTGGCTATATCGGAAACGCGCGGCTCTGTCCCCTGCGAGCAAAGCTCGTCGCGCACCCGCGCAGCGCGCATGGAAAGCTCCTTAAGGCTGCGGCTTACGCGCACCGCGCCGAAATCACGGAACAGTCTGCGAATCTCCCCGAGAATGACGGGCACGGCGTAGGTGGAAAAGCACAGCCCGCGCGACGCGTCGAAGTTGTCGTATGCCTTGACAAGCCCCAGGCACCCCGCCGAGCAGAGCTCCTCGTACTCCATGCCGCGCCCGCGGAAGCGGTTTGCAAGCGAGTGGACGAGCGGCAGGTTCTTTACGATGAACTCATCTCTTGTCAAGCTGCCTGCTCCTTACCGAAAGCCGCTTTTCCATGGTAACGGTAGTGCCCCTGCCGAGCGTGCTTTTAACGCGCACCTTGTCCATAAAGCTCTCCATAACCGTAAACCCGAGCCCCGAGCGCTCCTCCTCTGCGGGGGCGGTGGAGAACATGGGCTCCATTGCCTGCTTAACGTCGGCAATGCCCCTGCCCTTGTCGCGCACGGATATGTAGAGCGTGTCGTCATCGTAGAGCCGCATCACAAGCTCTACCGTGCCGAGGGCGTCGCGGTAGCCGTGGACTATGGCGTTCGTTACCGCCTCGGAAACGGCGGTCTTTATTTCCGCAGCGACAGATACGGGCGGGTCGCACTGCGCGGCAAACGCCGAAGCCGCCGCCCTCGCGTACCCCTCGTTGCGCGAGAGGGAGGGGAAGCTCATCTTACACTCGTTTACTGTTTGTCTTTTCATGTGTTTACTCCTTTTACAAGCAGGGCGGACAGCCCCGACAGACGTATTACCGCCGCAATATCCTCGCGCGCGTTTTTTATGAGCAGCTCGCCGCCCACCGCGCGCACCGCCTTAAGCCGCCCGAGAATAAGACCAATCCCCGAGCTGTCCATAAAGCCGACTTCCGCCATGTCGATTATCAGCACCTCGGGGCAGGAAAGGGCAATTACCTCGTCAAGCCCGCTGCGTATCTCGCGCGCCGCGTGGTGGTCGATATCGCCCGAGAGCGCGGCTGTAATCCTCCTGCCGTCGTTGTATAGCCTGTACATTTTTCCGCTCCTTTCGCGGGGGTACTTCCCCCTGTGGGAATATCATAGCATATCCCGCCCGCGCATTCTGTCGCTATTACGGCGCGGGGAATGTCTTTTTTGGGGGACGGCGCGCGCAATTTGCCGCGCAGGGCGCTTTTCGGGGGAATATCTGCGAATATCCGGCTTGACTATGCGCGCGGGAAATGCTATAATCATATAAGCGGAATATTCTGCGCCCGCTGTGTATTCCGGCGGCGACTATATACATGAAAAGGAAACGACACAATGGAGAGAACATATCCAAAGGCAGCGATAACGGAAAAGGGCGAAAAGGCGCTACGCGTGGGGCACCCGTGGGTCTACGCCGACGAGATAACCGACATTGACGGCGCGCCCGAAAACGGCGGCCTGTGCGACGTTGTAAGCCGCAAGGGGCGCTACCTCGGCACGGGCTTTTACAACGACAACTCAAAGATACGCATACGCGTGGTTTCGCGCAGCACAAACGACGCGTTCGACGGCGCGTTCTGGGAGCGCCGCGTGCGCTACGCGCTCGACTACCGCAAAACGGTAATGCGCGGGGATTTCGGCTGCTGCCGCCTTATTTTCGGAGAGGCGGACGGCTTCCCGGGGCTTACGGTTGACCGCTTCGGGGATATCCTTGTCGCGCAGGTTCTGTGCCTTGGCACGGACAGGATAAAGGACGTGCTTTACGGCGCTCTTGTGCGCGCCCTCGGGGACATGGGCGAGCATATCACGGCGCTTTACGAGCGTAACGACGTGAAGATTCGCGGGCTTGAGGGAATGCAGGAGTACAAGGCGTTCTGGCAGGGAGCGGGGCTGCGCGCGGACCTTTCGGGCGTTACGGAGATAACGGAGAACGGCGTGCGCTACAGCGTGGACTACATAAACGGGCAGAAAACAGGCTTCTTCCTCGACCAGAAGTACAACCGCATGGCGATACGCCGCATAGCGCAGGGCAGGAACGTTCTCGACTGCTTCACGCACACGGGGGCTTTCGCGCTCAACGCCGCCGCTGCGGGCGCGAAGAAAGTCACCGCCGTGGACATTTCCGCGCAGGCGGTGGAAATGACCCGCGCAAACGCACGGCTCAACGGGCTTGAAGAGCGCATGGAGTTTGTGCAGGCGGACGTATTCGACCTGCTGACAGACCTTGCGCGAAAGGGTGGTCACCCGTACGACTTCATAATCCTCGACCCGCCCGCGTTCACCAAAAGCAGCAGCACGGTAAAGAGCGCTCAGCGCGGCTACAAGGAGATAAATCTCAAGGCGATGAAGCTCCTACCGCGCGGCGGATACCTCGCAACGTGTTCCTGCTCGCATTTCATGACCGAGCCGCTGTTCAAGAAAATGCTCCACGACGCCGCCGAGGACGCATGCGTTTCGCTGCGGCAGATAGAGGCGCGCCGACAGTCGCCCGACCACCCCATTCTCTGGAACGTCCCCGAAACCGACTACCTGAAGTTCTACACCTTTCAGGTGGTGTAAAGCGGGAGCTTGGCGCGAGCTTTGCAGTAACAACTATCATGGGCAATCCCATGCCCGCAGCGGCAAGGCTGCCGTTTATGGTGGCTGAGCTGGCGGTGTTTGCGCTTGTTGCGGGGCTGTTTACGCGTAAGATTGCCGACAGGGCGCTCCGGGCGTTCCCTGCGGTTATTGCGGCGCAGCTTGCGGGCAGAGCGGTATTTATGGGGCTTGTGGCGCTCTTTCAGGGCGTAACGCCGTTTGCCCCCGCAATGATATGGCAGCAGGTATGCACGGGTCTGTGGGGACTTGCAGCGCAGGCTGTGTTTGTGCCTGTTGTAATAATAGCGCTGCGTGCGTTTATGCATAAGGAGCGCGGCAATGACTGACCCTGAGCGCGCCGTGGCTGCGCTTGAAGGGCATTCCATCTGCCTTTTCAGGGGAGAGGAGCTGCTGACGGACGACGGCAGGGGCATATCCCCGATGTTGCGCTTTATAGGCGAGGGCAGGGAGCTTTCGGGCTGGTCTGCGGCTGACGTTATCGTGGGAAAGGCTGCTGCGGCGCTTTTCGTAAAGGCGGGCGTAAGGGCAGTCTGCGGCGTGGTCATGTCTGCGGCGGGCGAGGAGTACCTGAAAGCGCACGGCGTGGAGACTTCATACGGCGCGCTTACCGAACGGATAATGAACCGCCGGGGTACGGGCATATGCTGCCCCATGGAGCAGGCGGTAAGCGGCATTGACGATACCGGGGAGTGCTACAGGGTACTGTGCGAAAGGCTTGCACAGATGCGGAAATAATAAAGGCTTGCGGCTGTGCGAAATTCACAGCCGCACGTTTATTGCGCAAGCATTAAAGTCCTTCATGCCGAAGATTAGACCCGGTAATGCAAAATCACCATTTTGCAGGGCGCATTTACCACATATTTCACAAAAAATCCCCACAGGTATTGCAAATAAGCGCGAAAAATGTTACAATAAACAAGTACGCCGTTTTATTCGGCGCAAATTCACAACCAAAAAAGGAGGACACAAATGGGAGACATATATGTAATTGTCGCATTTGTGATTTATGCGCTGGTCATTCTTGCAATAGGCATTATATCCTACAAGAAGTCAAAGAGCATGAATGACTATTTCATCGGCGGGCGCCAGCTCGGCAGCTGGACTACCGCAATTTCCGCGCAGGCCTCAGACATGAGCGGCTGGCTGCTTATGGGTCTGCCGGGCGCTATCTTTGCAAGAGGTCTTACCGAAAGCTGGATAGCTATCGGACTGTTTATCGGCACATATCTTAACTGGAAGATACTTGCTGCAAGGCTTCGCAGAATGTCCTACGCAGCGGGCGACGCCATCACTATCCCCGAGTATTTCCAGAAGCGCTTCTTCACCGGGAATCCCGTTATCCGCTTCGCCTGTGCGGCGATAATCTTCGTATTCTTCCTTGTGTACACGGCTTCCGCGTTCAGCGGCGGCGCAAAGCTCTTCAACTACATTTTCGGGCTTGACTACAAGCTTGCGCTCACTATCGGCGCGGTAATCATCATATCCTACACGTTCCTCGGCGGATTTTTCGCCGTGTGCTGGACGGACGTAATTCAGGGACTGCTGATGTTTGCAGCACTTGTGGTTGTACCGCTGGTGTGCATTTTCCGGACGCCCGATGTGAATGCGGTGCAGTTCCTTAACGACGCAGGGCAGGAAATCACCAACTACCTTAACTTCTTCGAGGGTACGGACGGTTCCATTGCGTGGGCTACTATCCTTTCGGGACTTGCGTGGGGTCTCGGCTACTTTGGTATGCCGCATATCCTCGTGCGCTTTATGGCGATAAAGTCCAGCGACCTTATCAGGAAGTCGCGCATAATCGCAACTGTCTGGGTGTTTGTAACGCTTGTGGCTGCGGTTCTCGTGGGAATCTTCGGCTACATATTCCTGCACTCCGCAGGCAACGAGGCGCTGCTTGCAGAATTCAGCGCTATGGGCGACGTTGAGAAGATATTTATGTTCTTAAGCAGCAAGCTTCTCCCGGGAATAATTGCCGGTATAGTGCTTGCGGCAATACTTGCGGCTATAATGAGCACGGCTGACTCTCAGCTTCTCGTTACGGCTTCTTCTGTAACGAATGATATGTTCATGCTCTTCAAGAAGGACGCAAAGGAAAAGACCCTTATGTGGATAAGCCGCGGCACGGTTATCGTTGTAGCGGTTATCGCGTACTTCATAGCGCTCGACCCCGACAGCTCCGTAATGGGCCTTGTGTCCTACGCGTGGGCGGGTCTTGGCGCGGCGTTCGGTCCTGCAATGCTGCTTTCGCTCTTCTGGAAGCGCATGACGATGAGCGGCGCAGTTGCGGGCATAATCAGCGGCGGCGCGGCTGTGGTAATCTGGGAAATGCTCCCGATAATCCCCGTTGGGGGCGAGTTCCTGACGCTCTCCGCTGCAACGGGCGTTTACTCGCTGCTGCCCGCGTTCGCGCTGGCGCTTGCGGCGGTGATCATAGTGTCGCTCTGCACAAGCGTTGACAAGACAAAGGTGGACGAGCTTTTTGCAAAGATGAAGGCTAAGGGTTCCGAAGCTATTCAGTAAACGGCGGGGCTGACGATAAAGGCACATCTGCGTTGTCAGCCCGATGAGATTATTTCGATAAGCGGGGCTGCTGTTTAATGCAGCCCCGTTCTTTTTTTGAGAAAATTACGAAAAACCCCTTGACAAAAAGAAAGAAATGTAGTAAAATATAATAGTCGCAGAAAGCGGCGAGATGGAAGTTTAGCTCAGCTGGGAGAGCATCTGCCTTACAAGCAGAGGGTCATAGGTTCGAGCCCTATAACTTCCACCATCTGCGGATTTAGCTCATCCGGTAGAGCGCCACCTTGCCAAGGTGGAGGTAGCGAGTTCGAGCCTCGTAATCCGCTCCATTAAAACAAAAAGCCCCGGCGTTGATTCGTCGGGGCTTTTCCGCGTATGCGAAGTTTGTGCTTTCCTGTGATTACTGCCGCGAGCGCCTCAGGCAGAGAGAAAGGCGGCGGAAAACTCCGTCGCCCCTGTGTGTTCGTCAAAGCGCTTGCGCGCTGAGAATCAGTCCTCGTTTCTCTGCTTTGCGAAGCACTCGCTGCAAAGAACAGGTCTGTCGCCCTTCGGCTCGAAAGGAACTCTTGCTACGCCGCCGCAAACCGCGCAGGTTGCCTCGTAGAAGGTTCTTGCGCCCTTACCGCCGTTCTTCCTAGCGTCGCGGCAAGCCTTGCATCTCTGCGGCTCGTTTACAAAGCCCTTTTCAGCGTAGAACTCCTGCTCACCGGCAGTGAAAACGAAGTCCGCACCGCAGTCCTTGCACTTAAGTGTCTTGTCTGTGTACATAGTAATACCTCTTAAAAATAGATTTGCCCAGTCGGATTTACACCGACACCTTTGATAAACAACGCTCTGGAATTTAAGCTATTGGGTCATATATAACGCCGTAGGGCGTTTCGCACAAAATCAGAACCTGCTGTAAATGCCGCGAAGCTTTGCACGCGCACGCGCCGCCGCATTATCCACAGACTTTCTGTCCACCCCGAGCCGCTGCGCTATCTCGTCATAACTCAGCCCGAAGATTATCCCGTCTATGCAGCGCATCTCGAGCTCCGAAAGCTCTGCCACAGCCCTGCGGAAGAACTCCGCGTTCGCCTCCTTGCCGATGAACCTTTCCTCGGGCGAGGGGGAGGGGTCGACCACCTGCTCAAGCTCCTGCGAGCCGTCTGCGAGGGTGCCGCTGCGCTTTTTGCTGCGCTTTACGGTATTCTTCATCGCGTTGCGGATACACACCGAAGCGAACGCGCCGAAGCTGCCGCGCTCGGGCGAATACTCCCGCACGGCGGTAAGCAGCGCCTCAAATCCGTCCGACACAAGGTCCTCGTGGTCTGCCTGTGCGGCATAAAAGCGCGCCGCAGAAAACACCGCGCTCTTGTACCTTGAAATAAGCTCGGTAACCTTTTCGCTGTCGCCCGCGCCTGCGCAGGCAAGCTCCTCATCGGACAGGTTGCTGCCGTCAGTCATACATCGACCTCCGCGTGTCTTTCACACGCTGTTATTATATCACCTTTTGTCGGATTTGTCAACAAATTTTTTCCTGCCGATTCAAAAAACTGCATTTTTGATGAAACGCCAATGCCGAATTTAGTCAAAAAAGCAATGAAATGGACTGTATATTACAGAAAATCCGCCAAAGCTGCAATTCGTGCGGCTTATGAGCGCGCAAATTCAGCCCTGCCCTGCTTAAAGACGTTGCCGCCAACGCAGTCTATTGCAACGATAAGCGGGAACTTCTCAAACGTCAGGCGCTTTACGCTCTCGCAGCCGAGGTCCTCGTAGGCTATCACCTCGCACGCGGTTATACAGCGGCATGCCAGCGCGCCCGCTCCGCCTGTCGCGCAGAAGTACACCGCGCCGTTGCGCTCGATAGCGTCGCAGACCGCCTGCGAGCGTTCTCCCTTGCCTATCATCGCGCACAGCCCCATGTCAAGCAGTGCGGGGGAGTACACGTCCATACGTCCCGACGTCGTAGGTCCGCACGAGCCTATCACCATGCCGTCCTTTGCGGCGGTGGGACCCGCGTAATAAACCGTTGCGCCGTCAAGCGCGTAGGGCAGGGGAGCGCCGCTCTTAATGCTCTCCATTATCCTTTTGTGCGCCGCGTCGCGCGAGGTGAAGACGGTACCCGAAAGCAGCACCTTGTCGCCCGCGCGCAGTGTGCGCGCTTTTTCCTTAAGTTCTGAAGTGTTGAGTTCTATCATTGTCCTGTTCCTTTTGTCCTACAGATAAGGGGAGGGGCTGACGCTCAGCGAAAGCCCTTCCCTTGTATACTGATTAAATTACAGACTGAAGCCGCCGAAATCGGAGCTCATCATGTCGTCGTCGGAGCCTGTATCAGCTGTCGGCTCCGTGCCGAAATTCCAGATGGAGGAATCGTCTGCGGAGGGCGCAGCGGGAGTTTCGGGCTCGGGCTGTGCGGCGATATCGTCAGATGCGTTGAATGCGCCCGACTTTTCAAGCGCGTCAAGCTCCTTCTGCATATCGTCCCACGGGCTGGAAGCGCCCTTGGGCTCGTCGGGCTGGAACTCGACAGAGCCGCCGCCAAGGTCGTGGAGCTTCTTCTCAGCGTCCTCAAGCGTTTTCATAAAGTCGAACTCATCGTCGGACACGCCGCCCTCGTCGCCCATGTCGAGATCATCCATTGCGGTGCGCGGTTTTACTGCAAACTTCTCCTCCTGCGCCTTGATGGCGTTGAGCAGGCTCTCGTCCGCGTCCTCGCCAAGGCTCGTGCTGTTCATCGTCTGCGCGAGAAGGTCGCTTGCAAAGTCGTTGTCGAAAGCAGCCTTTGCGTGGTGGTCGTTGTCAAGCGGCTTTACGGAATCCACGGGCTCGTCTGCGCTGAGGTCCGCGCCAAGGCTTGCGGCAAGGTCCGCCATGCTCTGCATATCGTCGTCCTTGTTCTCCTCGGGCTCGGTGTTGAACATCCTGAGACTCTCGTCGCGGTCGGGATTGAGAAGCGGTATGCCCTGACGCTCCTTTGCCTCGTCGTAAATGCTCTGTGCTACGGCGCTGCCGCCCCAGATATCGTCGTCAAACGATGCAAGGCCGCTGTCTGCGGGCTTCGCCTCGTCCATTCCGGCAACGGAAGCGGGCTTTTCCTCTGCGGGCGCAGGCGCAGGCTCGGGCTTTGCGGGAGCTTCAGCCTTAACCTCGGGCGCGGGCTTCGGTGCGGGAGCTTCTTCAATAATGTCGTCGTTTTTCTCGAGCTTCTTTAGCGCAGCGCCTGCCATTGCGGAAAAGTCGGGGATTTCAGCCGCGAATACTCCGCCGTTAGCGGCGAATACGTCGGAGGCGCACCCGGCGATCGCTTTGTAGCCGCCGCCCATAGCCTCAAGCTGCGTGTGAATTATTTCGAGCAGCTCGCTTACCTTTGACCGGGTTGCAGCGGCTGTCTGCCTTGCCTCGGCAACTATTTTTTCAGCGGTCTGCTCTGCGTCGGCAATGATGACCTTTGCGTCAGCCTCGCCCTTGCTGATTACCTCTGCGTATGCGCGCTTGACCTCCGAATCAATGCCCTTGCCGCTGCGCAGCATATCAGTCATTTTTTTCTTCTCGGCTTCAAGCTGAGTCTTGAGGTTTTCAATCTGGCTGTTGAGGTTATCCGCGCTGCGCTTTGCAGCGTTCAGCTCTGTCTGAATCTGCGCCGCCTTTTCCTCGCCCGCCTGCTCTGCCGCCTTAACGCGCTCGTCCGCAGACTCCGCCTGCTTCAGGGCAGCCTCGGTTTTTTCATCGTTGGCTTTCTTTTCCGCTTCGATTTCGTTCATCTTCTTGCGGAGATTGCTTATGTACTCGTTGACCTCGTTTTTATCAAAGCCCATTGCTCTGGTGCTGAATCCGCCGTCTCCAACTGCCATTTTAGAAACTCCTCCTGAAATAAAGTGGTTATGCGCCTGCCACGCCATACCGAGCGGCAAGCCTATATATACATTATAGCATAAATACGCAAAAGATACAAGTGTTTTAGCAAATTTTATAAATATGTAGATTTTACGGGCTCGTTTTTGTAGGATTATCCAAAGAATGCAGATTTTTTTTGTGATAATCATAGATTTTAACCGCGCCGCGGCAATAAATCTGAAAAAGGCGGTTGTAATTTTTTGCAGGAAAGTGTATAATGTAATAGTAGACGGCGGCTCCGCCGCCCGGGGCATTACGGAAAAGGAAGGATCTGATACATATGCACGATAAGACTATGACCTTTTCGGTACATGAGGACAGGGAAAACGAGATGAAGGAGATCCTCACTACCGTATACGACGCGCTCAGGCAGAAGGGTTACAATCCCATAAACCAGCTCGTGGGCTATATCCTGTCGGAGGATCCTACATACATCACCACGTTCAACAACGCGCGCGGGCTTATCCGCCACATTGACAGGGACGAGCTGCTGCAGGTTCTTGTGAAATCATACCTCTCCGATTGAACGTTCCACCGTGATAGCACAATAAAGTAAATGAAAAGAAACGCCGTACCTCTTGCAGATTTGAGGGGTGCGGCATTTTTGTGAAATGTGCGGCTTTGCTTCGGTTTTGTGCGTATTTGATGAAATTTAGTTAAAATTGTACAAAATTTTCTGCTGACATTTTGAATTATAATGCTTTTTTGTTATTGACAGATTTTGAATTTTTGGTTATTATATTATTGCAAGGACATATTCTCGGGGAGAATAGTTCCTTAGCGTACAGACATATCTTCAAATGACTTCTCCCGCGGGAGAGGGACACAAGGAAAGGATGTAACCAAAATGAAAAACGTATTCAAGAAGGTCGCTGCGGCTGCTCTGGTGGCTGCTATGGCAGTTCCCTTCGCGGGCTGCGCAAACAACGGCACAGGTTCCGGCGCAAGCGATTCAAGCACTTCTGCCGGCGGCAGCACAGCGGGCGGCACAATAAAGATCGGCGCTATCGGCCCTGTTACGGGCGGCGCTGCGGTTTACGGTCAGGCCGTAAAGAACGCTGCGGAGCTTGCAACCAAGGAAATCAATGCAGCCGGCGGTATCAACGGTATGCAGATAGAGTTCAAGTTTGAGGACGACGTTCACGACGCTGAGAAGTCCGTAAACGCATACAACGCCCTTAAGGACTGGGGTATGCAGATACTCATGGGCACCGTTACCTCCACTCCCTGCCAGGCAGTAGTTGAGGAGTCCCACACCGACAATATGTTCCAGCTTACCCCCTCGGGTTCCGCTGTTGAGTCCATCAAGTACGACAACGCGTTCAGAGTATGCTTCTCCGATCCCAACCAGGGTTCCGCTTCCGCGCAGTACATCGGCGAGAACGGCCTTGCTGCCAAGGTTGCCGTTATCTACAACAGCTCCGATGTTTACTCCACGGGTATCTATGAGAAGTTCGCTGCAGAGGCTGCAAACCAGCCGTTCGAGGTAGTTGCTGCCGAGGCGTTCACCGACGACAGCAAGAGCGACTTTACCGTTCAGATAACCAAGGCTAAGGACGCAGGCGCTGACCTTGTATTCCTCCCCATCTACTATCAGGAGGCTTCCCTTATCCTTCAGCAGGCTGACACGCTCGGCTACAAGCCCTCTTTCTTCGGCTGCGACGGTCTTGACGGTCTGCTTTCCGTTGAGAACTTCGACCTGTCCCTCACCGACGGCGTAATGCTGCTGACTCCGTTCGCTGCCGACGCTGACGACGAGAAGACCCGGACGTTCGTTAAGAACTACACCGAGGCTTACGGCGATACTCCCAACCAGTTCGCTGCCGACGCTTACGACGCTATGTACATCATCAAGGCAGCCGCTGAAAAGGCAGGCATCACCGCTGATATGTCCGTTAGCGATATGTGCGACGCTCTTAAGGCTGCAATGCCCGAGATCACCGTTGACGGTCTGACCGGCGCAGGCATGACCTGGTCCGCAGACGGCGAGCCCTCCAAGGCTCCTAAGGCTGTCAAGATTGCAATCACCGAGGAAACCGACGCTGACGGCAACGCCGTTAAGACCGGTAAGTACGTTGCAATGTAACGTGCCTTAACAGGCTGTTATCAACTGACCTTAATACCGCCGACGCGAGAGTTCTCATGAATTATCGCGGCGGCGGTTGTGCAGTTGGTAGGATATAGTAAAATATCTCCACTTTAAGATTATTTTTACAGTTTCTTACACAGAAAGTAGCTTCTGCTCAGTCCGCGTCTGCGGACGCAGGCTGAGCAGTGGTTATTTGATGCGCGGCACGCATCTCATGCGCGGCGCTTCGGAAATAAACCTACGGAAGGAAAATCGTTATGACCTTTTTGAACTACCTGATAAACGGCATAAGTCTCGGCAGCGTTTACGCGATAATCGCGCTCGGCTACACCATGGTTTACGGCATTGCAAAAATGCTCAACTTCGCGCACGGCGATATCATCATGGTGGGCGCATACGTCATATTTAACTGTATGAGCGCGTTCAAGCTCCCCGCGATAGTGTCCGTCCTCATCTCCATGGCGATATGCACCGCGCTCGGCGTGCTTATCGAGAGGGTGGCGTACAGACCGCTCAGAAACGCGTCAAGCTCGCTTGCGGTGCTTATTACAGCGATAGGCGTAAGTTACCTTTTGCAGAATGTTGCGCTGCTTATATTCAAGGCGGACACCAAGTCGTTCAGCTCGGTCGTATCGATTCGGGCCATAAAGCTCTTCGACGGGCAGCTCACCATCTCGGGAGAGGCTATCGTCACGGTTTCGGTGTGCGTTATAGTTATGATAGCGCTCACGCTTTTTGTAAACAAGACAAAGGCGGGACAGGCTATGCAGGCGGTGTCTGAGGACAAGGGCGCGGCTCAGCTCATGGGCATAAACGTAAACGGCACGATAGCGCTTACGTTCGCGATAGGCTCGGCGCTTGCGGCGGTTGCGGGCGCGCTCATGTGCTCCGCTTACCCGAACCTTACGCCCTATACAGGCACAATGCCCGGCATAAAGGCGTTCGTTGCGGCAGTATTCGGCGGTATCGGCTCTATCCCGGGCGCTATGATAGGCGGACTGCTTATCGGCATAATCGAGATACTCGGCAAGGCGTACATTTCCTCCCAGATGGCGGACGCTATCGTGTTCGCGGTGCTTGTTGTGGTTCTGCTTGTAAAGCCTGCGGGACTTCTCGGCAAGAACGTTCAGGAAAAGGTTTAAGGGAGGCGGCATGATGAAAAAACCGGAAATAACAAAAGCGACAAAAAGCAGCTTTATTACCTACGGCATGGTAATCGTGCTTGCGGCGGTGATGATGATACTCCAGCAGACAGGCGTGCTTTCAAGCTCCATGCAGGGCTTTCTTGTGCCGATGTGCATATACGTTATCATGGCGGTTTCGCTGAACCTTGTGGTCGGCATTCTCGGCGAGCTGAGCCTCGGCCATGCGGGCTTCATGTGCGTGGGCGCGTATTCGAGCGCTATTTTCTCAAAGTGCATGGCGGACACGATAACGTTCGCGCCGCTTCGCTTTGGCATTGCGGTACTTATAGGCGCTGCGTGCGCGGCGATATTCGGCATACTTATCGGTATCCCCGTACTTCGCCTTAAGGGCGACTACCTCGCTATCGTAACGCTTGCGTTCGGCGAGATAATCAAGAACATCTGCAACGTAATAAACCTCGGTCTTGATTCGTCCGGCTTCCACCTTTCATTCAAGAGCGCCGCCGACATGGGGCTTGCAGAGGACGGCATGGTGATTATCAAGGGCGCGCAGGGCATTTCGGGCACGCCGAAGGACAGCACGTTCCTTATAGGCGTTATACTTGTGCTGCTGACGCTTGTGGTGGTATACAACCTGATAAACTCCCGCGCGGGCAGGGCTATCATGTCCATACGCGACAACCGCATTGCGGCGGAATCCATCGGCATAAACATCACTAAGTACAAGCTCATGGTGTTCTCGCTCTCGGCGGCGTTCGCGGGCGCTGCGGGCGCGCTTTACGCTCACAACTACGCAACGCTCACCGCAACGGGCGACAAGTTCAACTACAATGCGTCCATTATGATACTGGTTTACGTCGTGCTGGGCGGTATCGGAAATATCAGGGGTTCCGTCATTGCGGCGATAATCCTCTATATCCTGCCCGAAAAGCTGCGTTTCATGAGGGACTACCGTATGCTAATGTACGCGATAGTGCTTATTCTTGTAATGCTCTATAACTGGAGCCCCAAGATGCAGGAGTACAGAGAGATAATCAAGGCTAAGATAAAGGCGAGGTTCAGCAAGAAAAAAGAGGAGGAGAATGCGGCATGAGTAATATGCTTGAAGTATCAAATCTCAGCATTTCCTTCGGCGGTCTGCACGCGGTGGACGGGCTGAATCTTACGATAAAGAAGGGGCAGCTTTACGGGCTTATCGGACCCAACGGCGCGGGAAAGACCACGGTGTTCAATATGCTGACGGGCGTTTACAAGCCCACCGCCGGAAAGATAGTCCTTGACGGAACGGACATCACGGGCAAGAGCCCCATGGAGATAAACCGCGATGGCATTGCGAGAACGTTCCAGAACATACGCCTGTTCAAGGCGATGAGCGTTCGCGACAACGTAAAGGTCGGAATGCACAACCAGACGAAGTATTCTGCAATAGAGGGCATACTGCGTCTGCCGCGCTATTTCGCGGAGGAAAGGCAGATGAACGAGCGTGCGGAGGAGCTGCTCAAGGTATTCGAGCTTGACGGCGAGATGGACGCGCTTTCGTCGAACCTGCCATACGGCAAGCAGCGCAAGCTTGAGATAGCGCGCGCGCTCGCCACAAACCCCAAGCTGCTGCTGCTCGACGAGCCTGCGGCGGGCATGAACCCGAACGAAACCGAGGAGCTTATGGAAACCATTCGCTTTGTACGGGACAAGTTCGACATGACGATACTGCTTATCGAGCATGACATGAAGCTTGTTTCAGGTATCTGCGAGGAGCTTACGGTGCTTAACTTCGGGCAGGAGCTGGCGCAGGGAAAGACGTCGGATGTTCTCAACGACCCGAAGGTCATCACCGCCTATCTCGGCGAATAAGGGGGAACGCGATATGTCAATGCTTACAATAGACAAACTTGAGGTATACTACGGCGCGATACACGCGATAAAGGGTATATCCTTTTCCGTTGAAAAGGGCGAGATAATAGCGCTTATCGGCGCGAACGGCGCGGGAAAGACCACGATACTCCACACGATAACGGGACTTGTCGCGGCAAAGCACGGCAGCATTCAGTTTGACGGGAAAGAGCTTACGAAAACGCCCGCGCACAAGATAGTTTCCATGGGTATGGCGCATGTTCCCGAGGGCAGGCGCGTTTTCGCGCAGCTTTCGGTGTACGAGAACCTTATGCTGGGCGCGTACACCCGCCGCGACAGGAGCGAGATAGCGGACAGCCTTGCGAACGTGTTCAGGCGCTTCCCGCGGCTTGAGGAAAGGCGCAACCAGTCCGCGGGAACGCTTTCGGGCGGCGAGCAGCAGATGCTTGCAATGGGCCGCGCGCTCATGTCAAAGCCGTCGATTATTCTGCTTGACGAGCCGTCCATGGGTCTGTCGCCGCTTTATGTAAACGAGATTTTCGATATAATCGAGGAGATAAACAAGAGCGGCACGACGGTTCTGCTGGTTGAGCAGAACGCGAAGAAGGCGCTGTCCATCGCAAACCGCGCATACGTCCTTGAAACGGGAAAAATTGTGCTTTCGGGCGACGCAAAGCAGCTTATGAACGATGATTCCGTAAAAAAGGCTTACCTTGGAGAATGATTCGGGAGGGAACACTATGGAAGGCTTTATCGTCACAATCGCGCGCGGCTTCGGCAGCGGCGGCAGAACTATCGGAGAAATGCTCGCAAAGAAGCTCGGTGTGGAGTATTACGACAAGGACCTTATCAGGCTCGCGTCTGACGCCAGCGGAATAAACGAGGCGCTTTTCGGTCAGACCGATGAAAAGACCAGGGGCGGCATTTTCGGCAAGCCCGGGGTATACAAGGGAGGAGTCATCTCCCCGAATCAGTCGGGCTTCACTTCAGAGGAGAACCTGTTCAACTATCAGGCCATGGTGATAAAGCAGCTCGCCGAGCGTGGAAGCTGCGTTATAGTCGGCAGGTGCGCAGACTATGTGCTGCGTGAGAACCCGAGAGTGGTGCGCGTGTTCATTTACGCGGACGAGGAGCACTGCATAAAGAACGTTGCCGACGTGCGCGGCATATACGACCGCAAGGAGGCAATAAAGGCCATCGCCGCCACCGACAGGGAGCGCGCGGCGTACTACAAGGCGCACACGGGGCGCGAGTGGATAGACGCGCGCAACTACGACCTTTGTCTTAACAGCGGCGAACTTGGTTTCGTCAAGTGCGTTGAGCTTATCTCGCAGTATATCAATATAAGGCTTTCATGAGAATAGCGCCGCCCTGCACGCATTATAGTGTACGGGGCGGCATTATTTCCTCCGTTTGCTCGGGGGATTTTTTGTGCATTCAAAGAAATTTCGCAAAAAGGTATTGAAAAAAACGCGGTTTTGTGAGATAATGAATAGAAAGGCTGTCCTGCAACCGTACAATTTCGGGCGAACGCCGCAAGAGGAGAAAGAATATGTCTAAGATAGTTGTTTTTGACCACCCGCTGATACAGCATAAAATAACGCTTCTGCGCGACTGCACCACCGGCACGCGCGATTTCCGCATACTGATTGAGGAGATTGCCGCGCTTATGGGCTTTGAGGCCCTGCGCGACCTGCCCCTTGAGATGAAGGAGATAAAGACCCCTATTGAAAGCGCGATGGCGCCCGTTATCTCGGGCAAGACCATTGCGGTAGTGCCGATACTGCGCGCGGGGCTTGGCATGGTAAAGGGCATACTTACGCTTGTGCCGACAGCCAAAGTAGGTCACCTCGGACTGTACCGCGACCCCGAAACCCACCTGCCGCACGAATACTACTGCAAGCTGCCTGAAAACGTTGAGGATCGCACCGTGCTGGTGCTCGACCCCATGCTTGCAACGGGCGGTTCGGCGTGCGCTGCGGTTGAGCTGCTCAAGGCGCGCGGAGTAAAGAAAATCAAGTTCATGTCGATAATAGCTGCGCCCGAGGGGCTTTCAGCGCTTATCACAAAGCACCCCGATATCGAGGTGTACGTCGGTCACCTCGACGAGCGCCTCAACGAGGATAAGTACATCGTCCCCGGTCTTGGCGACGCGGGCGACCGGATATTCGGCACGATTTAAGGCTGCAACTTACAAAAGTACAGATATAGACTTTGCGCGGCGCTGCCCTGAGCCTGCGTGCTTTCGGCTGGCGCCGCGGAATTCGGCGTTTTTGCGCGGTAGCGGCACTTTTTTGGCTCAACGGCTTGAAATCTGCACAAAAATATGCTATAATCTATTTAGACGCGTTTATCATTGCGGCGGCGGGCTTTAACGCCTTGCGCCGGGCGGCGCGGTAATAACGAAATGAGGTTACGCAAATATGTCATCAAGTGTAATTGTAGGAACACAATGGGGCGACGAGGGCAAGGGCAAGATAATTGATATAATGGCGGCAAAGGCCGATGTTGTAGTGCGCTCAAGCGGCGGTAACAACGCGGGTCACACGGTCGTTCACGGAGACAACGTGTATAAGCTGCACCTGCTCCCCTCTGGCATACTCTACCCGAATACGCTGTGCCTTATCGGCAGCGGCGTTGTGGTAGACCCCAAGGTGCTTATCGAAGAAATAGAGCAGATGAACGAGCGCGGAATAACCTGCGACAACCTGCGCATAGACGCGCGCGCGGACATAATCATGCCGTGGCACAGGGAGCTTGACAAGCTTGAAGAGGCGTTCAAGGCGAAGCAGACGGGCGTGAACGTCGGCACTACAGGCAGGGGCATAGGTCCGTGCTACGCCGACAAGGACGACCGCGTAGCGGTAAGAATGTACGACCTTGTCCACCCCGAGTGCCTTAAGACGCTTGTAAAGAACACGGGCGAGCTTAAGAACCTCATAATCGAAAAGGTGTACGGCGGCAAACCCTTTGACCTTGACGCAGTTTACGAGGAATACAAGGCCTACGGCGAGCGCCTTGCAAAGTACATGGCGGACGTCTCCGTCATCACATTTGACGCATACAACGAGGGCAAGCGCGTTCTTTTCGAGGGCGCGCAGGCAACGCTGCTCGATATAGATTTCGGCACTTATCCGTTTGTTACGTCCTCGCACCCGATAGCTGGCGGCGCGTGCGTAGGCACGGGCGTTGGTCCCGGGCTCATCGACGAGGTAATAGGCGTTGGCAAGAGCTACACAACGCGCGTTGGCAACGGTCCGTTCCCCACGGAGCTTAACGACGAAACGGGCGACGCTATCCGTGAAAAGGGTCACGAGTACGGCGTTACCACGGGCAGACCCCGCCGCTGCGGCTGGTTTGACGCGGTCATCATGCGCCACGCAGTACGCGTAAACGGGCTTACCGCGCTTGCTATAAACAAGTTCGACACGCTTGCCGACCTGCCCGTACTTAAGGTATGCACGGCTTACGTCACGGCTGACGGAAAGACCTGCAAGGACTTCCCCGTAACGCTTGAGGAGCTTGCTGAGTGCAAGCCCGTATACGAGGAGATAGAGGGCTACACGGGCGACATTTCGGGCTGCAAGAGCTTTGACGAACTGCCCGAGAAGTGCAGGGCGTATATCACCCGCCTTGAGGAGCTCTGCGGCTGCCCGATAACGATAATAGGCGTAGGACCCGGCAGAGAGGACGTTATTTTCCGCTGATGAAAATAGTCTTTATAGGCGACGTTGTAGGCAGGATAGGCTGCGAGGCGCTCAGGGACGCGCTTCCCGAGATAAAGCGGGAATACGGCGCGCAGGTAACGGTCGTGAACGGCGAGAACTCCGCAGAGGGCAACGGCATAGACCCGTCCTCCGCGCAGATGATATTCGACGCGGGCGCGGACGTTATCACCACGGGCAACCATACGTTCCGCAAGCGCTCGATAGACGAGGAGCTTGAGCGCAACGAGCGGCTGCTGCGACCCGCGAACTACGGCGAGGACATATTCGGGCGCGGCATGACCGAGCTTGATTTCGGCGCTTTCAGCGTTGCGGTGATAAACCTGCTGGGTACGACGTATCTTCAGCCGATAGACAACCCGTTCAGATACGCGGACAGGCTTCTGGCGCAGACTAACGCGCGGGTGATACTTGTGGACTTCCACGCGGAGGCTACGAGCGAGAAGCGCGCCATGGGGTATTACCTCAGCGGCAGGGTGTCGGCGGTGGTCGGCACGCACACGCACGTTCAGACGGCGGACGAGCAGGTGATAAACGGCACGGGCTATATAACCGACGTGGGAATGACCGGTCCTGCCGATTCTATCCTGGGCGTTGACAAGGATATAATAATTGAGAAGTTCCTGACATATTACCCGAGGAAGCACGTTTTTGCGGGCGGCGACTGCGATGTGAACGGCGTATGCCTTGACATCGACGAAAAAAGCGGGAAATGCAGGACGATAGAGCGCATTAGAAAAAGAAGCGCGCATAAATAATCGCACAACTAGAAAGGCAGCGGCATTGCCGCTGATTGGTGAAGCAGTATGGAAGTAGTAAAGGTTTCTGCACATTCCGTGCCAAAATCCGTTGCAGGCGCGATAGCGGCGGTTATCCGCGAAAACGGCGAGGTGGAGGTTCAGGCAGTAGGCGCGGGCGCGGCAAATCAGGCTGTAAAGTCCATTGCAATAGCACGCAGCTACATGGCGCTTATCGGTGTTGACCTTATCTGCATTCCTGCGTTCACGACCGTTGAGATAGACGGCGAGGAGCGCACCGCGATGAAGTTCATCGTTCAGCCGAGGTAAGAGGCAAAAGCACGGCACTGAGTATGCGCCTTACGCGGGCGCTGCTCAGTGCCTTTTCGGTAATTTACGCGTGTAATGGCGCGCCGTGCGCACATAAAGTCGCGTAGAAAGCGAGGGCGCATTATGCAGGTGAAAATTTACGAAACGGCTGACGATGATAAGCTGCGGTTTGCGGTGATAGTCGCACGGCACAACGGCAATTATGTTTTCTGCAAGCACAAGGAGCGTGAAACACTCGAGCTTCCGGGCGGACGCAGGGAGCAGGGCGAGGACATAATCGAAACGGCGCGGCGGGAGCTTCGCGAGGAAACGGGCGCATTTGATTTTACGATAGCCCCCGTGTGCGTGTATTCCGTTACGGGCAGCAACCGTGTGAACGAGGACGGCTCAGAGTGCTTGGGAATGCTTTTTTGCGCCGAAATAACGCGCTTTGGCGAGATAAACAGCGAGATAGAGCGCACAGAGCTATGCGGCGTTCTGCCCGAAAACCTGACGTACCCCGAGATTCAGCCGGTACTGTTTGAAGAGGCGTGCCGCAGGGGAGCGTCCGCATGAAGAAGATACTGTTTATTGCCACGGGCGGCACGGTTTCGTGCGGCAGCGGCGCGGCGCTCACGCCAACGCAGACGGCGCTGCAGCTGCTTGCGGGCGCTGATACCGCAGGCGCGGATATTACGGCGGTGCAGCCGTTCAGCCTTGACAGCACGGATATGTCACCGCGCGAGTGGTGCGAACTGGCAAGGCTTATTGCGGGGCGTTACGATGAGTTCGACGGCTTTGTGATAGCGCACGGCACAGACACGCTCGGGTACGCTGCTGCGGCGCTCTCGTGCCTTATTGCAAACAGCAAGAAGCCCGTGGCGCTCACGGGGAGTATGCTGCCCATGGGCGCGCAGGGTTCGGACGCGGCGCGCAACCTTACGGACGCGTTCCGATTTGCGTGCGACGAGCGCGCGCACGGCGTGAGGGTGGTGTTTGCAAGCGCCATAATAGACGGGCGGTGCGCCGTCAAGGTCGATACGCACGCGGCGCGGGCGTTTGAGAGCATAGGCAGACCCGCAGGGGCGGTTCGCATTGACGGCAGAGTGCTGCTGAACGAGCAGTCCTTTTTGGGTGAAACGCGCTTTTTTGGCGCGCTTGACGAGCGCGCGGCGGTGCTGCGGCTATATCCGGGAATTACTGCGCAGGCGGTGCGCTTCAGCGGAATAAGGGCGCTTGTTATCGAGGGCTTCGGCACGGGCGGACTGCCCGCGTACAGCGGGCTTGCGCAGACGCTGCGCGACCTGCACGGGCAGGGCGTGAATATTATCATGACAACGCAGGTGCTTCACGGCGGCAGCGACATTTCCCGCTACGAGGTGGGCGCGCGGCTTAAGGAGTTCGGCGTTATAGACGCGGGGCTTATGACGGGCGAATATGCGCTTATGCGGGCAATGTGGGCGCTTGCCGCGTCGCAGGGCGCGGAGGATTTCGCGCGGGTCTTTGCGGACGCGGATTTTTCCCGCTGAGCGCTGGCAGAAACCCTGCCTGCCGCATATTATAAGCGGACGCCTGCGCCGGATTTGCAGGCATAACACAATGAAAGGGCGGTACTCCGCATGAAATGTATCTCAATATCAGAGCTTAACAACGCTGCAAAATATCCGGAGGAGCTTATACTTGCGGGGGAGAATCTCTACGCCGACCAGCTTTCCGCGGCGGCGCAGCGTATCTATACCGAGCGTGCAGAGCGCCCTGTCGTGCTAATTTCGGGCCCCAGCGGCTCGGGCAAGACCACCTCGGCAATACGCATAGGGCAGCTTTTGCGGGACAATGGGTGCAATGCGCATATTGTTTCTATGGATAACTACTTCCTCCCCATGGAAGAAAACGAGGCTGCGCGCGACGAAAACGGCAACATTGATTTTGAAAGTCCGCTGCGGCTTGACATACCGCTGTTCAAACAGCAGCTTGAAAAGCTGTTCCACGGCGAGGAGATAGAAATACCAAGCTTTGATTTTGCCGCGCAGGCGCGCGGAAAGGGAATGCCGCTTAAGAGAGGGCAGGGCGACCTTGTAATCATCGAGGGAATACACGCACTCAACCCCATGGTGACAGGGGAGAGCGAGAGATTCACAAACTGCATTTATGTGAGCGTGCGCACGCGTCTTTGCAACGAATCGGGCGGACTTCTGCACCCGTCGAAGATAAGGCTTATGCGCAGGCTCATGCGTGACAAGCTTTACAGGGGACGCAGCCTTGCGGAAACGTTCGAGTTCTTCCGCTCGGTGGAGAGGGGGGAGAACCTCTATATCATGCCGTATAAGCAGCGCGCTAATTTCGATATCGACACATTTATAGAATACGAGCCGCTTGTTTATCGCGATATCCTGCTGCCCGACCTTGCGCGCGCATCACAGGAATACGCAGACTATGCAGATTATGCGGACATAGAGCTTTTCTTAAAGGAGCTTCTGCCGCTTGAAAAGGGGCTTGTACCCGACAATTCCCTTATCCGCGAGTTTATCGGGTAAGTCTGGAGTACGATATGAGCAGAATTATTATTGCGGACGATGAAGCTATGTTTTTAACAATGGCTGAGTTTATTCTGAAAAAAGAGGGATTTGACACGGTGCGCACAATGTCGGGCGAGGAGTGCCTTGAACAGTACGCTGCGCATGGCGCCGAGCTTATCGTGCTAGACGTTCTTATGCCGGGTGCGAGCGGATTTGACGTGTTTGAGAGCCTGCGCGGGCAGGGGGCGGACGTTCCCGTGCTGTTTATGACTGCCGCAGACGACCGCGAAACGCTTCTCAGGGCGCAGAAGCTCGGAGTTCCGTGCTGCCGCAAGCCGTTCAGGCGCGAGGAGCTTGTAAGCGCGGTCAGGTCGCTACTTAATGAAAGGGAGCAGGTATGACAAAAAAGAGAATATTCACAATTATAGTATGGGTTGTAATAATTGCCCTGTTTCTTGTCCCCGCGCTGCTGGGGCTTCTGTTTTCAAGCATTATCGGCATAACGCAGACCGAAAATGCACAGGCGGCGCAGTCAAGGTCGTACAGGCAGATAGAATACACCGAGCTTACAAAGGAGCAGCGGCTTGAGGATTTCGACTATTTCTACACGATGATAAAGACCTCGCTGCCCGCAGTCTACGAAATGACGGAGAGCTTTTCCTACTCCGTGCTTGACAGGGAGCAGACCTACCGCAGAATGGTTGAGGAATGCAGCAACGACTATGAGTTCATGGCGCTGATGTTCGCGATGATAAACGACGTTCCGAGCGGTCATGCGGGGTTTGTCCTGCCCGATTATTCCGACTACTTTCTTGCAGGATACTTCCGCACGGAAACCGTGGGGCTGTCGCTTACAAAGAATCTGCAGGGCAAGATCGAGGCGTACTACGATTATCTCTGCGGCATTCAGAAGCAGTATGAAGCGATGAACCTTACGCGAATGGCGTTTGCATATTACGACGGGCAGTATGTCTGCACCTTGGGCAGAGAAATGTTCTACGATTCGACGATTATTTCGATTGACGGGCGCGACGCTGCGGAGTATCTGTCATCGGAATACGCGATAATGGGGCAGATAGGCTACGACAGCAAGAATAAGCTCACCTACCGCGCAGACTTCTGCTTTGCTGAATCGGGAGAGGACGGCGTTGACGTTCTTTTACAGCTTACGGACGGTACGCAGCTCACCGTGCGGCTCTACAAGGACTACGACAGGTGCTTCTCGCTCTACTATGGCTATTTCTTCAGCAACGAGTATGTTGACTACAACAGCGACGAGCTTTTCGTTGCCGCCCCCGACGCTGACGAAGACGCGATAACCGTATACATGGACGACAGGTACGACCTCGCATATGTTTTGCTTAGCAGCGTTGACTATTCCGACGGCACGGCGGTGGCTGACAAGCTGCGCTCAATAAGCGGCTGTCAGAACATTGTTATAGATATGCGCGGCAACGGCGGCGGCGTGTCCTCTTTCTGGGACAATTACATCTATCCCGCGCTCTACAGGGACGACGCCTACTTTGAAGCGACGGGAATCATGCCCGACAACGAGTATACAAAGGGGCTTTTCCCCGGGCTTTTCAAAGGGTATGTCTCAATGCTTCTGAGCGGCACATACTTCACTGACGCCAAGACCCTGCCCGATGGAATGTACGACTGCAACAACGGCAAATACAAGCAGTACACCTTTTCGCACACCATGCAGGGCGACCCAACGCTCAGCTACCCCTCCGACAGGAATGTGTACTACATTGTGAACAACTACACCTGCAGCGCCGCAGATGAGATAACGCAGATGGTGAAGTCCTGCGGGCTTGGTAAGGTGGTTGGCACAAATACCAAGGGCGAGGGGCTGATTTTCGGCGTATGCTGCGACTGGCTGCCAAACTCGCTGCTTATGTATACCTACTGCCCGACATACGTGTTCGACAGCGAGGGCGTGAACAACACGCTTTACGGCACGCTTCCCGACCTTTGGGGCGGAACGTCCGCAGAGGGGCTTATCGCTTCCAACGAGCTGGATATGCAGGGGCTGGATTCGCTTTCGCCGCAATACCGCCCTGACTGGGATTACAACTACAATATTATCATTGAGGATATAGCCGCGAAGAGCATCGTGGCGGCATAAAAAAATAAAGCGCGTCTGTTTCAGGCGCGCTTTTGTTATGCAGAAAACCTCCCCGAATTGCTCGGGGAGGTTATTTGTTACTTCTTGCGCTTTTTGGTGAGGGCAAGCGCTGCTGCGGCACCTGCGGCTGCAAGCGCTGTGCCTATGGGCGCACCAACGCCTGTGTCGGGGTTATCGCCCAGCGGAATCCTGCCGTCGTCAAAGCTGGTTGTTATTGTCGTGGGGTCATCGTCGTCGTCAAGGTCGGGAGCGTCGTTGAGCGGAACATCATTGGGCTCAAACTCGGTCAGCTCGCTGTCGCTGTCAGAGTCGCTGTCCGAATCGGAATCACCGTCAGAGTCGGAATCACCGTCCGAATCTGAATCACCGTCGGAATCCGAGTCGCCGTCCGAATCGGATTCGCCGTCGGAGTCGGAATCACCGTCGGAATCGGAATCACCGTCGGAATCCGAGTCGCCGTCGGAGTCGGAGTCGCCGTCCGAATCGGAATCACCGTCGGAATCAGAGTCACCGTCCGAATCGGAGTCGCTGTCGCTGTCCGAATCATCCGGGTCAGCCGAGGGGTGGTTCTCCTGTCCGTTCGGGTGGTCCGAATCGGAGTCACCGTCCGAATCGGAATCGCCGTCGGAGTCGGAGTCGCCGTCCGAATCGGAATCACCGTCGGAATCAGAGTCACCGTCCGAATCGGAGTCGCTGTCGCTGTCCGAATCATCCGGGTCAGC
>CAKSEE010000012.1 GCA_934446455.1 uncultured Oscillospiraceae bacterium
CTTACGCCTTACGCGACCGTGCGCGCAGTGCGGATGTTCCTGTCGGAAAAGTCGCAAGACTTTTTCGACAGACTCAGGGGGGAAAACTCTTGTTTTCCCCCCATACCCCCTTTAGCGCTAATGAAGCGTAAAGTCGCACTACGTGCGGAGTGGTGGGGGCGCTGCCCCCACACCCCTGCTTCCTTTTGTGCCAAAAGGAAGCGAAAATCAATACGCAACGCGAAGATTTTAAGTGTTTTTTGATAAGCTGATAGCCCCTCCGATTTTCAGAGGGGCTATGCGAACTATGCGAAATTATTTGTTTTTCTGTTCCCAGTGTGCGAGCGTTATCGTTTCAAATCCCCTGGGGGACAGAATCGGGCGGGAAATGCGCTCCATAGTTTCTCCGGAAAGCGCGCGGTTCGCCGCGAACTCCGCGCCCGCCTTTGTAATGTCCGCAAGGTAGCCCTCGCGCTGGCGCTTTGCCTTTTCAGCGATGAAAAGCTCGCCCTCGGGACAGAGAATGGGCGTGTAGCCGCCCTCGCCCGCGATAAGGTCGAACTCCTTGAGCAGCGCGGGGTACATGGGCTCTGCCTGAACGTACCCGCAGGTGGTTATTACCACAAGGCGCTTTTCGTGCATGGATTCGTCGCGCAGCTCGTGGAAGGACGCGTTCTTGTCCTCGACAAGGTTGCCCATGTAGGGCAGCATGAACGGCAGGCAGCGGTCCGTCATTGCCTTGAGCTGCGAGGGCATTCCGAAAAAGTAGAGCGGAAAGCTCTCGATGATGATATCCGCGCTCTTTATCTTGCCGTAAAGCTCCTGCATATCGTCGTTTATCACACAGTGTCCCTGCGTTTTGCTCCAGCAGGAAAAGCACCCCACGCAGGGTCTGATGTTGAGCTTGTAAAGCGAAACGAACTCCGTTTCGGTGTCCGCGGGAAAGCCCTTAAGGAACGCCTTTGTTATGTTTAGCGTGTTTGAGCGCTCCGCCTTGGGGCTTCCGTTTAATACAAGTACCTTCATATTTACTCCTCGCCGTCAGCAGGGGCTTCCCCGTACTGCACGGTATTTATGCTGTAGAAATATCGTGTTCCGTCCATAATTATAACGCCGTCTGAAAAGAACTCGCCGTGCAGGTTCACCTGCCGCAGGTCGGTGAAAACGCTCTCTCCCGTACGCTTGAGGTAGGCCTCAAGGTGCGTCCACGCGGTGCAGAACTCGCGCGGCTTGTCCTTTGCGTAGTAGAACGCCGCCATGTCCTCCTCATCCATAAACGCCATTGCAAGCTCGGACAGCTTGTCGTCTGAGTAGCGCTTTTCGCGCTGCAAATCCGCGCCGACGGAAGCGTTTTCGCCGATAGCCAGCACGCACATCGCGCACGCGCCGCTGTGAGATATGCTGAAATCGAGCGTATCACATCCTACAAAGCACGGGCGGCCGTTCTCAAGGCGCGTCAGCGTAAGCTCCGCGCGGTTTATCCTGTTCTTCTGCAAAAGCCCGTCAAGCAGCAGAAAGCCGCTGGCACTGCGCTCAAACGCCCTGCCGCCCTTTGCGAGAAGCGGGGTGAAATACCCGTCCGAGGGCGCGTAAAAGCTCATTGCGTGCTCAACACGCGTTCTCATTGATTCGCCGCCGGACACTATGCAGGCGGCCATATCGAGCAGAGGCGTGCGCGCCTGCTCAAGGTTTTCGTTATTCTCCATATACCGCGCTCTTGTCCATTGAGGTAAAGAGCATGCTGCCCTTTGCCTTAACCTTTCCGTCCACGGTTACCACCGCGGAAAATTCGTATGCGCCCGCGCCCGACATCTCGCACTTAACGCTTATGTTCAGCGTATCCCCCGGGATAACGGGCCGCAGGAACTTAAAGTCCTTTACTTTCAGCAGGACATAAAGCCTGTTCTCGTCCTGCGCTGCGTTTTCGGGGGAAATAACGAGCGAGCACAGCTGCGCGCAGCTTTCGATTATAAGAACGCCCGGCATTATCGGCGCGTCGGGGAAATGTCCCATAAAGTACGGCTCGTTTACCGAAACGTTCTTTATGCCCGCCGCCGACTCATTCGGAACAAGCTCCGTCACGCGCTCTATCATCTGAAAGGGCGGGCGCTGCTTGATGCGGGCGTTTATCTGCATGAGGTTCATCATAGGCTCAGCCCTCCGTCAAGCACGATAACCTGTCCCGTCATGTAGCTGAACGCGTCGGAGCAGAGCGCCGCGACAACGTTTGCAACGTCGCCCGCCGTGCCGAACCGGTGCATGGGCACGGCTTTGAGGTACTCCTCCTTCTTGTCTGCGGGGATAGCGTCTATCATCTCGGTTTCAATGAACCCGGGCGCTACGGCGTTCACCCTTATGCCGCGGGGCGCAAGCTCCTTTGCAAGGGTAGCCGTCATTGAGTTCACCGCGCCCTTTGTCGCGGAGTAAACGCCCTGCCCCTCTACTGCGAGGACCGAGCTTACAGAGGAGATGTTGATTATCTGCCCCTGCTTCCTGCTCATCATCTTAAGCGCCGCCTGCTGCGCGCAGTGGAAATAGCCCCTGATGTTGATGTCGAGGCTGCGCGAGAGGGAATCCTCGTTTATCATGAGCAGGTACGCGTCGTCAACAACGCCCGCGTTGTTCACGAGAACGTCCAGCCTGCCGAACGCCTTGTGCACCTCGCGGAACATAGCCTGCACCGCCTTAAGGTCGGCGGTGTCCGCCTTAACGGTTATTGCCCGCCTGCCGAGCCTTTCTATTTCCGCTGCGGCCTCGGCAGCCTTTGCCTCGTTGCTTACGTAGTTTATCGCAACGTCGTAGCCGCATTCGGCGAGCCGTATCGCGCAGGCTCTGCCTATGCCGCGTGAAGCGCCTGTAACAAGCGCAGCCTTGTTTTCCATATGTCCTCCACAAAATATATGGTTGCCTGAACCCCGCTTATAGCGCAATTCAAGTCACCATACGAAAATTTACGGGCGGCAGAAATGACAGCTGCCGCCCTGTGTGTTATGCCTTCTTGAATATAACCGCGGAATAAGAGCCGCCCACGCCGAAGCCTGCGGCGAGAACGTACTGCATTCCGTCCGCGCTTACCTGTGCGCGCTCGCCCGTGCGCAGCATATAGCCGTCCGCGCTCTTTACCTCGCCCGAAAGCAGCCCGGCTGCGAACGCCGCCTGCTTTGCCGAAGCGGCAGCCCTTGCCTCGCCCATGCTCTCCTTAACGAAGAAGAGCGGCATATCCTTTGTGAAAACGTCCCTGTATACCGCAAGCTCGAGCGCGTCTACCGTGCTGTGGCCGTCCGCGAAGGCGCATACCGCGCTTATGTCGTCGGGCGAAACGCCTGCGTCCGCGCACGCCGCAAGAACCGCGTCGCGAAGCGCGCTCTCCGAGCCGCTTATCGTGCCGAACTCAACGGACTTGTGCGCCATGCCGTAGCCCGCAAGCTCCGCGTACTTCTTTGCGCCGCGCTTCTCGCAGGACTCGTCCTTCTCAAGAATGAGCGATACCGAGCCCTCGCCGAGCACAAAGCCCTTCTTATCCATAGTGCAGGGCTTGCTGTCCGCAATAAGCCCGAGCCGCCCGTAAAGCTCCGCGGTGGTGTCGGTGTTCTCGTCCGTGCCGCTTGCCACCATAATGCTCTCCTCGCCGCTGCGGATAACGTCAGCCGCATAGCATACCGCCTGTAAACCCGCCTGCACGCCGTTCGCAACAGTCACGTTATAGCCCATTATTCCCGCGAATATGGAGAAATAGCCGCCCGCCGCATTATAAACGGTGTTGGGGAACGAGAATGCGCTGCCGTTCGCCGTGCCATGCTCCACGGTGTTCTTCTGGAAGCCGACGATTTCGGTCATGGGACCGTCCGCCGTGCCTATGATTATGCCCACGTCCCCGCAGTTGTCATCGTTTATTTCAACGCCTGCGTCCGCAAGCGCGCGCATTCCGCTTATAAGCTGCAGCTGCGAGAAGCGGTCGAGCTTGCGGTAGAACGCCATTTTTATGCCGTGCGCCTTGTAGTCGTCGCTTGTTATCTCAACGCGCCTGCCCTTGCCGTCCTCAGCGGGAGCGGCGCTTTCAAGCGCGCCTATACCCGTAACGAAAATACGCGCCCTGTTGGTGTGGTCGGGGATAGCGTGCGGCTCCTTTGCGAAAACGATGCTTGCGTTGTTGCCGCCGAACGCGTAGTTGTTGGAAATGGCGTAGTGAACGGGCTTTTCGTGCTTTACGTTAGGCACGAAGTCGATATCGCCCGCCTTCTCCTTAAGCCGCGCGAGGTCCTCGTTGTTATAGCCGATGGTGGGCGGCACGATGTCCGAGCATACCGCCTTAACGGTAAGCACCGCTTCAATAGAGCCCGCCGCGCCGAGGCAGTGCCCCGTCATGGACTTGGTTGAGGACACGGACAGGTGGTCGTTGCCGTCAAAGAGCGTGTGAACGGAGAGGAACTCCGCGTCGTCGTTCTTTGCGGTACCCGTGCCGTGCGCGTTGATGTAGTCGATGTCGCCGAAGGATAACCCCGAGTTCTTTACCGCGCGGGTGGTGGCAAGCATCTGCCCCTTTCCGTCGGGGCGGGGGGCTGTTATGTGGTACGCGTCGGAGCTTACGCCCGAGCCAAGCACCTCGCAGTATATCTTAGCGCCGCGCGCCTTTGCGTGTTCGTAGCTTTCCAGTATAAGAATGCCCGCGCCCTCGCCGAGCGTGATACCGCTGTTGTGGTTGAGCGGCGCGCAGGCGTGTTCGTCAAGCGCGTGCAGCGCGTGGAAGCCGCTGAATGCCAGCGACGAGAAGCTGTCCGAGCCGCCCGCGCAGAACGCGTCCGCCTTGCCCGCGCGGATAAGGTCGCACGCGTAGGAAAGGCTCATAGTGCCCGCAGCGCACGCGTTTACGATGTTTGCGGTAATGCCGTTGAGCCCGAAGTGCCTTGCAACGTTGTTTGCAATGGCGGAGGCGGGCATTTTGAGGATATCCGCCGCGTCTGAGCCGCCGCCCTTTATCTCGTCGGTATAATATTTGTCTATGCTTGCAGCGCCGCCAACGCAGTTGCCCACGATAACGCCTATACGCACGGAGCTTTCCCCGGTAACGGGGTAGCCCGCGTCCGCGAGCGCCTCGCCCGCAGCCTTAATGCAAAGCAGCGAGGAGCGGTCGTAATTCTCGCCCGACAGGTCCTCTGAGCTTATACGTACCTCCGCGCCGAGGTGCGCATAGCACCCCTCGGTGTCCACGGACTGCACCGTGTCTATGCCCGTAACGCCGTTTATGGCGCTGCTCCAGCATTTGTCGGTGCTGTCGCCGATGGCGCACACAAGCCCCAGACCCGTTACAACAACTCGTCTGTTATCAGCCATATCATTCACCCATGTGCTCCTCAACGTACTTTGTGAGCGTTTCGATGGTCTGGAAGTTCTCTCTTGCAGCGCCCGTCATCTGCACGCCGAAAAGGTTGTCGATACCGGCGATTATCTCGATGGAGTCGATGGAGTCAAGTCCGATATCATCGCCGAAAAGCTCCGAGGTGTACTCAAGCTCGTCAGCGGGTATACGAAGGTTCTCAACAAGCATTCCCTTGATTTTTTCTGCGATTTCTGTGTTCATAATGTTTTACCTCTCAAAATATAATTTCAGGCATTTCGCCCGTTTTTGACTCAGTTGGTCTGAAGCTGCTTTTCAGCGTACTGCCCGCAGCTTCCGTAGCGCTCCTCAAGCTCGCCGTAGAGCGCCTGCACCTGCTCCTGCGCCTGCGCGCTCAGAATGCGCGCGTACTTGCTGTGGCGCATATCGGGCGGGCAGCTGCTTTCTATGGGCAGCCCCACAAGTATCTTCTGCCGCCTGCCGAACACCATGTCGTACCTGCCGTAAATGGCACAGGGGATTATCGGCACGCCCTCCTTTGCGCTTACAAGCGCGGCGCCCGGTCTGAACTGCTCCATATGCCCCTCGCGGGCAAGGCCGCCCTCGGGGAATATAAGCATTGAGCGCCCCGCAGCTATCACCTGCTCCGCAGCGGTGAACCATGCGCCGTCCGCCTCGTCAAGCGATATGGGAATGCACCTGCACCAGCTTATCATCGTACCCACGCGCTTTTTTTCGTACCAGCTTTTCTTCACCAGCACGTACGGCTTGAACCTGCCAAGCACCGCGCCGCCGAACGCTCCGTCGAAATGGTGCGTGTGGTTTGCAACGAATACGGCGGGTCTGCCCCTGAACGCCCGCTTCATGCTCTTGTCCTTATAAATAACCTTCGGGCGGAACAGGAAGTACACCGTCCAGGTTATCAGCGTCTGAAAGATCCTCCCCCAGACAGACTGCTTTACGGGGCTTTTATTCTCCAAAACATACTCTCCTTTTAACAGCCGGGCGGTTTTTCCCACCCGAAAACATTATACGACAGCCGACGTTTTTTTTCAATGGACAATATGCGCCTTGTTGTGCCAAAAGGGACAAACCGTTGCTTTTGTGTTGCGCATTTTTCTTTATGTTAGTATTTTTCTGCGGAATAAACAAAAATCTCCCGATAATAAGCGCAGAAAATGGGCAAAAAGCCCGCAGGCTTCGCCAAATGCAGAATAAACAGCCGCCATCAGGCAACAATACACTCAGGCAGTTTTAAGCTGCCATGCCTTATAAAAGGAGGAACGCAACATGAGTTTTTACGGAAAGCTGACAAGCTCTCTTGCGGCGCTTGCAATAATCGGCGCGGGCGCGGCGTATGCCGCAGGCGAATGCTCCGATGTACTTGCGCACGCAAACGAGCTGGTAAATGACGCAGCCGCGTGTTTTATCATAAAGGAGTACGACGGAAAGGTGGCGCTTTTCCGCGAGGGCGATGAAGAGCCCGCCGCAGTTTACTCCACCTCCGTAACGCAGATAAACCCCGCAGACGCGCGCCTGCTGCACGACGGGATAAGGCTTCGCGGCATGAGCGAGGTTTCGCGCCTGCTTGAGGACCTTGATGTGGAGTGACAGAATACCGGAAAGGGCGCTCCCTTATAACGGGAACGCCCTTTATCTTATAGCATTATGAATTATTCCGCCAGCAGCTTTTCAACGCTTGCGAGCTTTACGCATACGCAGAAAATCTCCATTGCGGTGCTGAGCTCCTCAACCGAGGGGAATGTGGGAGCTATTCTTATGTTGGAGTCGTGCGGGTCCCTGCCGTAAGGGTAGGTAGCGCCTGCGCCCGTCATCACAACGCCCGCTTCCCCGGCGAGGGATACAATGCGCTTTGCGCAGCCCTCAAGCGAGTTGAAGCTTATAAAGTAGCCGCCCTTGGGCTTCTTCCAGCTGCCAATACCGAGGGGAGCTATCTCCTTGTCAAGCGCGTAAAGCACCACGTTGAACTTGGGCTGTATTATTGCGGCGTGGTGGCGCATATGCTCCTGAATGCCGTTGAAGTCCTTGAAATACTTTGCGTGGCGCAGCTGGTTGAGCTTGTCGAAGCCTATGGTCTGATAGGTCATCTGGCTCTTGATGAAGTCGATGTTCGCCTTGCTTGCAGCAATAACCGCAAGACCGCCGCCGGGGAAGGATATCTTCGAGGTGGATGTGAACTCCAGCACAAGGTCGGGGTTGCCTGCCTTCTTGCACTCGTCGATGATGTTGAGCAGATGGTCGCGGTCGGTGTCGGACAGATGGTGAACGCAGTATGCGTTATCCCAGAAAATGCGGAAGTCCTTTGCGGCGGGCTTAAGAGCGGCAAAGCGCTTTACAACCTCGTCAGAGTAGGTTATGCCCGTGGGGTTGGAGTACATGGGAACGCACCAGATACCCTTTATGGATTCGTCGGACGCTGCAAGGCGCTCCACCTCGTCCATATCGGGACCGTCCTCCTTATAAGCTACGGGTATCATCTCTATGCCGAGCGCCTCGCAGATAGCGAAGTGCCTGTCATAGCCCGGCACGGGGCAGAGGAACTTTACGCTCTCGTACCTGCACCACGGCTTGTCGCTGCCGAGAACGCCGAGCTGCATTGCGCGGATAAGCGTGTCGTACATAAGCTGAAGCGAGGAATTGCCGCCCACGATAAGCTCGTCGTTGTTTACGCCGAGCATTTCCGTAAAGAGCGCCTTTGCCTCGGGGATACCGTCAAGCACGCCGTAGTTGCGGCAGTCAATGCCGTTGGAGGACTTGTAGTTGCCGTCAAGGCAGTGCAGCAGCATATCAAGCGACAGGTTGAGCTGCTCGGGCGCGGGCTTGCCGCGGGACATATCGAGCTTGAGCCCCTTGGCCTTGTAGGCGTCGTATTCCTTTTCGAGCTTCTGCTTCTCCGCGCTCAGCTGTTCCCTGGTCATCTGTGTGTAAAGCATATCCATACCCCTCTTTAATATATGTTAGGGCGAATCACCCCGCTGCGGCAGGCGCAGCACCTTTCCATAAGTTCCGTTATATCATAGCCGCAAGGGTATGATATAATTTGCCGATATGCGCGGAGTTCCCCGGCGGGGAACGTATGCGCAAGGCATTTTAATCTGTGGCAACACCGTACAAAGACCATTTATTGGATTTTGAGCGGTATTGCCCTATAATAAATGCTCTGCGTTTATTATAGCACAGCCGCGTTTTTTTTGCAAGAGTATTTTTGCATTCTTGCAAAAATAAAGGCGCATTTGGGGGATTTGCCCAAAATGCGCCGTAAAAAGCCTGTTTGTTTGTATCCTAATGCTTGCCCTGTAACGCCGAATGCCGCTCTTTTACTTTCTGCCGTCAAGGCTGAGTATCTTGCTCTGCGCGTCAACCACCGAGCGCAGCTCGCGGCGCTGGTTGTACAGCTCGATTATATTGTTAATGCGGCGGCGCACAAAGCGTATGTTGAACGGCTTTGCGATAACGTCCGCAGCGCCGAGGTCGTACGCGCGCGACAGCGACTTGTCCGAGGTATCCGCGCTTATAATAAATACGGGAATATCATCTATGCAGTTGTTCTTTACAAGGTATTCCAGCACACCGAAGCCGTCCATAACCGGCATCATTATGTCGAGAAGAACAGCGCATATTTCGCCCTTGTGCTGCTCGTACTCGGCAATGGCGCGCTCGCCGTTTTCCGCTTCCACCACCGCATATTCGCTGAATGTGTCGCCGAGCATAAGGCGGTTGAACTCAAAGTCATCGACAATAAGCAAGGTATTTCTTTCCTGCATATGTGCTTTCCTCCCCAATTTTCCTTATATCAGTTAGCCTTACCAATCCGGAATATTTTCGACAAACTACTATGATAAATATTATATATCATTTTCCGACGCTTGTCAATATTTTGCCTTTGTATCAACAATAGAAAAATTCTGCAAAAATCTCCCGCAGATTATTAAAATTGCCTTGAAAACTGCCGCGCTCTGTTACACGAAGCGCCCCTCACGCTCTGTATATAGGCGCGCGATCCTTTGTAACGTCCTTGCCGAGGCTGTCCGCAGCGCTAATAATGCTAAGGTCCATATTCCCGAGGAACGGCTTTGCAGCGCCGCCGAGGGCGTTGTACACCTTGTCGCGCTCGCCGCTGAAATCAACAACCAGCAGGTGGGACTTATTGCCGTCATGTTCCATGCGCAGCAGCCACAGCGCCTTAACGCCGCCGTCCTTTTTGGCTGCGGCTGTAACCGCGTTCACAAGCGGAACGGGCAGCTCCTTGGGCTCGGTGATGTCGAGCTTTGTATCGGGGGAGAGCCTCTGCTCGATGTGCCCCATTGTCTGCAGCTGCTTCTTCTTTCTCCAGCGTTCTATCGCCTCGCGCGCTATCATGAGGTTGTCGCTGAACGGGTTTATAACAAAGCCCTCGCCGCCGTTCCTGTCAAGAACCATGGAAGCGTAGTCGTCAAAGCCGAGCGTGAGCGTCTGCGGCTTCTGCTCCTTCATCTGCTCCCACTTCATCATCTCGTCCGCGCTTGTGAACACGGGGTAGAACTTCTGCCCCTTTTCATTTTCAAGCTGCGCAAATGATATGGACGTACCCTCGGGAAGCTGCGCGGTGCCGTTTTCGTTGAGAATGGGCTCCTGCGAAAAGCGCACGGGAGAGATAAAGCGCGCGTTCATTGCAATTTCCTGTGCAATGTCGTTCATCATCGGCATGAACTCCTCCTTGGAGGCGTTCTTTACCTTTGCGATAAGCTCCACGAGCCTGTTGTCAGCCTTGCTGAAATCATCTGTATTCCTAATGTGCATTTTATTTATTCCTTTCGGTTGTCATACGCGACCAGAGCCGCTATTGAGATATCGTCGCGGCTGCCGCTGCGCGAGCGTCTGCGCAGATGTTCTGCAAGGCTTGCCGCCGTGTCGTCGGCTATAGCGCCGAGAACGCGCCCGCCGAAGCTTAAAAAGTCGCTTTCGTTTCTGAACGAGCCTATAAGCCCGTCGCTTGAAAGCATAACGCCCTCGGGCGCGCCGCTGCGGTAAAACCAGCGGAAGCTGCCGATAGCGTCGCTGTCGCAAAGCGAGGTGGTAAGATTCCCCATGAGCTTTGCGTCGTCGGGCATGGGGCAGCCCATAACGCCGCCCTCGCTTGCATTAAAGCACCCATCGCCTATCTGAAGCCCGAAAACGCCGCGTTCCGTGAGCGCTGCGACAATAAGCGTAGCGCCGTACATCACCTCCACGGGGATACTGCCGAAGCCCTGACATATTTTCTGCTCCGCCTCGTTCAGCGGGGCGAACGCCATATGCGCGGCTATCTCGCTGTTCCACCCGCAGATGATATTTGCCGCAATGCGGCGCGCCGCGTTCTCCGGGGAGCCTGCGTCCGCGCTCTCCGTGGTTGTGCCGCAGAAACTTCCGCCTGCGCCGTTCGCGTCGAACAGCCCGTCAAGCCCGCCGTTTTTATCGCCAAAATCGCATAGCGAGCGTATGGCGACGCGCGTAGCCATTTCGCTGCCCGCCGCGCTGCGAAAGTGCTTTGCGCTGCCGTGCCCGTCGGATACTGCGGCTATTGCAATCCCCTCGCCTATGTAAACGCGCGCGCTGTCCTGACAGGGTTCGCCCGCGTCCTCGTGAGAAGCGCCCCTCACCGAAACTGCGTAGCCCTTAAACGGCATTACCAGCCCGCCTCAATGTCGGCGTTTATCTCGTCGCTTTCGGCAAACTCGCGTATCTGCTCCGCGGCGGATTCCTGCTTTGTGCGCATATCCTCCTCGGACTCCGCAAGGCGCATGGAGCGGCTGCCTATCTGCGAGGAAGTCACCGCAACGAACTTTATGAGCTTTGCAAGCGCCTCGCCGTTGTTTGCCGTAACAACGCTGTCAGGGCTGCCCGTAAAGCGCGCGAGAATGTCGAGGTCCGCGTCCTCGCCGATAGCGACGGCTGCCTTTATTCCCGCGGCGTACCAGCGGTTCTTGGAAAGCTCCGCAAGGCCCTTTTCAAAGTTGTCCGTGGGGTATCCGTCGGACATCAGTATCATCACGGGCGCAAAGGAGAGCGACGGCGACTTCATGAATTCGCTGCGCGAGAGCTTTGCCGCAAGCTCCGTGAACGCGCTGCCGAGGTCCGTTACATTCTCCGCGTCAATGGGCTTCCACTCAAACTCGTCCACGGAAATGGGCTCGCTGTACATCCACTCGCTTCCGCCCGAGAATTTGAGCACCGCGAGCTTGATGTCCGCGTCCGCGCCGCCGATACCGCGTATTTCGGGGATAAGCTCCTCCATAACGGCGTTTACCGTGCCTATCTTGCTGCCGCCCATGCTGCCCGAGCAGTCTATGAGGAAAAACAGCACCATTGATTTCTTGGCTATTTCCTCGGCGTCGTCAAAAGGATTTACGGGTATATCTGACATTGTTTTTTCCTCCTGTGCCATGATATCGCTTCCGGGAGCCTCTAAAACCGGTTTGAAAAGGGAAAACGGGCAGAATACACCGAATGCGAAGAAAGCCGACGAAGTAAGGCTGTATGCCTTACGAGGAGGTTTGATGAAGCAGGCGGTGTGCTATACACATTTTCGCTCAAACAAAGTTTTTAGAGGTGATTTTCTTATATTGTACCACAAAACAAAGCCCCGTGTCAATAGCATTCGGGGCTTTGTTCGGGGGAGAGGGCAATTTTCATAATCACGGCGTCGTCGTCGCCGTAATATCCGCGCCTTACGGCTATCTGCTCATAGCCCGCCTTTTCGTAGAGCGCCCGCGCGGGCGCGTTTCGGCTTCTCACCTCGAGAAAGCACACGGCTGCGCCGCGCCCCGCAAGCATGGCGTGCAGCTGCGTGAGAAGCCGCATTCCCGCGCCCTGCCTGCGCGCGCGCGGCAGCACGCATATGCGGAAAATCTCCGCCTCGTCCGCCGCTACCCGTCCCAGCGCGTACCCCGCGGCGCTTCCGTCCACGGTTATCGTGCAGGCGGCGCACAGCGGGCTGTCAAGCTCCTCAAAGAGCATTTCCCGCGTCCAGCAGTCCTCAAAGCAAGCCTGCTCAAGGGCGTACACAGTGTTCTTTTCTTCCTCTGTAAATGGCATGAGAACCTCCTGTCAGGGGCGGCAGCCCCTTGGCGAACATAATTGCGCCCAATGAGGCACATTAAAAAGTGTGTCGAAAAATCCCACAAAAAGGCGCGCGGATATGCTGCAATACACTCAGCCGAAGAAACGGCGCGTGTAAAAGGAGCAGTAAAATGAAGGAAGTATGCAGGGTATTCGACAGGGTGATAATCGCGCTCTCGCTTGGCGTGATACCGGTTTACGGGCTGCCGGAGCTTATCTGAAGCCCGCACAGCCTCACACAAAAACCGCCGCGCAGACGCACGGCGGTAGTTGCTTTTCAGATGCAATTACTTGATGAGCTTTATCTTGCCAAGCAGGGGAATCTCCTTCTCCTCGCCGTTGATTGCGCCGATAAAGCCGATGAACCAGCATACGATAACGAAAATCTCAGCAACCCAGCCGACGAAAGGAATGATACCGCAAATAGTAGATGCGATAGCCAGAACAAGCGCCTGATTGATGTGGAACTTTGCTCCCTCCTTGTCGCCTGCAAGGAAAGCTATAAGCCAGCCGATCCATGTGAGGTATGCAACGATACCTGTTGTTTTTGCGTCCATAATGACCTCCGGAGTGTAAAAGTTTTTTGTGTGACAGGGCAGCGCCCTTTCAGCGGAGCCACATTCCGCTACTATAAATAATAGCGAAATAATGCACATTTGTCAACCTTTTTAGGCTGAATATGTTGCGTCAAGAAAATTATTCGTCAAAAAAGCCTATTATCTCCTCTTTGCTGTTGATAACTTTGTTGAATCTGTCAATATATTCGTAAGGGTACTTAAAGTTAGCAATGCGTTTTATCCTGCCGCCCTCAACAAGCTTTGTCGAGCCGCCCGCGCCCGCTGCAAGAATGGTCTGCAGCTCCTCCATGATATACATATTGTAAATGCTTTCCGTGCCGCTAAGCGCGTAGCCCGTGTTTTCGCGGTTGTCCGCAGTGTTCTTCTGCCTGTAGAGATAGTATGGCGTGTAGCCCGCAGCCGAAAGCGCCGCGTGGGCGTAGTCCACCATCTGCGAGGCGCCGCCGCCCTGCGCGTCCTCCGCACGGAAGAGCGCCGCCGCGCGCTTTAGCGACAGCGTATGCACGGTGATGTTTTCGGGACGCATTGCCACAACCTCGTCAAGGCTTGCGCGGAAGCTCTCGGGCGTATCCGTCGGCAGCCCCGCTATAAGGTCGGTGTTTATGCAGTCGAACCCAACCTCCCGCGCGAGGGCGTAGGCGGCGCGGGTCCGGTCGGCGGTGTGCCGCCTGCCGATAGCCGCAAGCACACTGTCGTTCATCGTCTGCGGATTCACCGAAATGCGGCGCGCGCCCGAGCGTTTTATTGCAAGCAGCTTTTCGCGCGTTATCGTGTCGGGGCGGCCCGCCTCGACCGTAAACTCGCGCACGCGCGCCATATCAAAGCATTCGAGCGCCGCGAACAGCCGCTTCAGCTGCTCCGCCGAAAGCACCGTAGGCGTGCCGCCGCCGAAGTACACCGTATCAAGCAGCAGCCCCGCCTGCCGCGCCGCGTCCGCCGTTGCGGAAAGCTCCCGCGCAAGCAGCCCTAGATATTCGTCTATAAGCCCCTGCGCGCGGTCCGCAGAGTGCGAGATGAAGCTGCAGTAACTGCACCGCGACGGGCAGAACGGTATCGACACATAAAGGCTGAACGTGCGCGGCTTCGCGCCCTCTGCAAGGGGCTTGTGCACCTCGCTTATCCTGCGGGCAAGCGCCAGCTTTTCGGGGGACACAAGCAGCTTTTCCACGGCGTATTCATCGCTCACCGCAGACAGCACCTTGACGGGTCTTACCCCCGTGAGAATGCCCCACGGCGGCGCTATGCCCGTAAGGGTGCGCAGCGCCTCGTAAAGCAGCACGGAAAGCGCGCGCTCCTGCTCCTTTTCGGGCGTATCGGCGGGGAGCGTTTCGCTGCGGGAGATGTCCTGCCCGCCCGCGCACAGCCGCACGCCAAGGCGAATATCCGCGCCGTTGTTATGGCGCGAGGTAAGGCAGTATTCCCCCTGCGCGTCGTTCGGCTCGCGTGAGAGCGCTATCTTTATCGGCGGGAAAAAGCTGCGGAAAAGCCGCTCTGTCTCGTACTGAAACGGGTGGCTGTCAAAGATAAGGGTCATAGGTTCTCCTTTACGGCAGACTGTATGGGGCAGTATTCCTCAAGCTGCGCAAGCGCCGTTTTTTCATAGGGGTAAATTTTTCTTTTGTAAGGGAAGAGCACGCGGAATTTATATTCCTTATAGCGCGTGATTACGGTTATTGCCCACCCGTACTGCTTTAGCAGGACTTTCATGGGGCGGTGTTCAATGCGCACAAGGTCGCGGGTGTAAAGGCAAATCTCGTTGTTTTTCGCGGTAATGAGCATTTCCGTTTTGCGCAGGCGGTAGGAATACTTTTTGCCCGCGCTTCCAAAGCGAAAAAGCGTTATCCAGAGCGCTGCCCAGAAGATAAGCGCTATGAGCGCGACGGCGTAGTCCATTTTAGAATACGAGCCTATCAGTCCAAGCGCTTGCAGCACGAATATTCCGCCTACAACGCCTGCTGCCACGGCGATGATACGCAGCGCCCATGTAACGCGGCTTTCGCAGAAAAACGAGCCTGTGGTAAGCACGGGGTTTTCCTCGGCTTCAATGCGCTCGCGCTCGGGCGCGGGCAGAGGCGGGGGAGGCGGCGCTGGCGCTTCCTCGGCGGGGTTCAGCTCGTTGTTGAGCCTGCTGAGTACGCCCTCAAGCGAAGCGCCGCCTACAGTCGGCATTTCATCGGTTGAGAGCGTGGGCGCGCTATGCGGCGCGGGGGTTTTCAGCGCGCTCATGTCGGGCGCGGGGCGCGGGGCTTCGGGAGATGGCAGAGAGCTTGCGCTGTTTGCGCCCAACCCGTTTACCCGGCGGATAATCGGCTCGAATGGGGTGTCCTTTGGGGCGGGCAGGTTGTTAAAGCCGTTGAACACTATCGTAAAACGGTAGCTGCGCTCGTCCGTAAACACCGTAACGTCGTAGCCGCGCTTAAGCCGCATGAACGTCCTTTCCGCAAAGGTTATGTCCACGATTGCGGCGTAGTAGAGCGTTGTTGTAACGCCGTCGGCGCTCACGCAGAACTTAACGTCATCGCAGGAATAATGCGCGGCGTTTCCGCGCAGAACAGCGTTCATTCTTCTGAAAACAAAGCAGCCTACCGCGGCGATTACAAACGCCAGCATTACCGCCTTAAAAACCGTTGTCCTGCCGGTGAAGCCGAGCGGCTGCAGCGCTATCGTGCATAATACTATGCTCCCGCCGAAAAAGCCGCATATAAGCGCGCCGAGCTTTTTGTTCTCGTCCTTTACCGCGCTGTAGAAAATACCGCTCTGCTCAAACCCTCTCATGCTCCACCTCGTTTCGGCTCAGCCGCCCCATTTGTAGTTCGTGCCGTACTCGTGCGAAAGCGCCGCACGTGCGGCTTCATCCCTTTGCGCGTATTCCTGCTCCCAGTTTTCGGCGATGCGGTGCGAGCCTTTCCACGCCTGCACGGCGGGGGTAAGGTCTATCACGTCGATGAGCTGCCCGTCGGCAAAGGTCAGCTCCAGCGCCCTGTCGGAATCGAGAAAATCAGTTATATTCTGCGCGGGAAAATGCCTGCCGTCCTTATTCGCAGCTATTACAAGGCTGCCTGTGTAGTGCATTACCATGCGCCCGGAGATGATTTGCTCAATAACGCGTCCGCCTGCGGGATAATTCTCCACGGTTTTTTCGCCGTAAATAACGCCGTCCTCTATGAAATACTCCGCGGTGTACCCGCGATAGCAGGCGGAGCAGCAGGTGCCCCCCTCAACGTCAAAATCGGCGGAATCTATAAGGCTCGTACCTTCTTCGGTGTCAACAAGCGTAAACTTTACCCCGTTATACCATACATAGTCGCAGAACTGCATAGTCATTGCTTCGCCCCCCGCAAAAAATATTTTTATAGTATCCGAAATTATTATAGCACATGATGCGCGGCGTTGTCAACAACAGACTGAAAGCTTCGCATAAAAGCGCGGTTTTCAGGGGGCGCAAATCCGTTGCATACGCAAATTGAAATAACACGTTTTTTTACAGGTTGCTGAAACGGGGGTGTATAATAAAGAAAAATAACCGGAAGGTGGACCACAGGAGGTACATAAAATGAAGCTATTCAGGAATATCGGCGCGGCGCTCTGCGCAGGCGCCTTGTGCGCGGCGGCGCTCGGTCTTACCGGCTGCGGGGCGGCAGAGGTAAAGGAAGAGCTGCACGACAGCGAGGGCAGGCTTGTGGGCTACGGCTCTTACAGGAGCGCGGGCGGCGGCGTGGCGCTTGCGGATTTTGAAACAGTACCGCTTGCGGTGGAAATACCCGCGCAGATAGACGGCGCCGATGTAACCGGCATTGCAAACAACGCGTTTGCAAACGACAGCGTGCTCAGCGCTGTGGTGCTGCCCGACGCTGCGATGAATATCGGCGACAGGGCGTTCGCAAAGTCCGCGGTAAAGGAGCTTTACGGAACGCATGCCGCATTCAGCGCCGAGGCGCTTACGGATTCCGACATAAGGGAGCTGCGCGCGGATTCGCCCGAGGGCGTGTATTTCCTTGAGGGCAGCTTCTCCGTCGAGGACGACGGAAACGGCGGCGTGCTTGTTTCCGGCTTCACCGCAGACGGCTTTGACGTTGTTGTCCCCGACGCTGCGGACGGCAAAAAGGTAAAGGCCATAGGCGAAAACGCCTTTATAAGGGAAATGGTGACTGAGGTCGAGATACCCGCCTCCGTCACGGAAATAGGCTCGCATGCGTTTTACGACTGCACGAAGCTGGATGGGATAAGCGTTCGCGGCAGCGACGCGCAGGCAGGCACGCTTGACCTCGCCAACGTAAAGAGCATAGGCGAGTGGGCGTTCCGCAGCTGCGGCAGGATAACGGACGCGGCGCTTTCGGACGACCTTAAGAGCATAGCGACGGGCGCCTTTTCTGGCACGTCCCTGACGCAGGTGAGCATACCAAAATCCGTAACGGAGATAGGCAGCTGCGCATTCAACGGCTGCGGAAAGCTTTCCGCGATAACCGTTGAAGCAGGCAGCAGGAACTTCGCCGACGAGGACGGCGTGCTGTTCAATAAGAGCAGGTCGGAGATAGTGAGATTCCCCGAGGGCAAGTACGTTGAGGGCAGCTACGAGATACCGCGCTCCGTAAAAACGATAAGCGAGTATGCGTTCTACGGCAGCGCGCTTTCCGTGGACGTTCCCTCAAGCGTATCCACGGTAGGGCTCAGGGCGTTCGACGGGTGCAGCAGCGTTACGATACCCAAAACGCTCCGGGAAGCCTGCGCATACGCCGAGGGGCAGGCTTCCGCGCCGATGTGGTCGGACCCCTCCGTTTACTACAACGGCAAGGAATACAGCGGCAGCGATACCGCGCTTACCTTCCATATCAACGAGCTTGCATAAGAATCAGAAAAATGAATAATATTGCGCGCCCTGCATATTCTGCGGGGCGCGTCCTTTGTCCTGTTAAGGGCGCGAACGCGTATCTGACAAAAAATTCGACTTTTGCTGTTAAAATTCCGTTAAGTTGTGCTTAAAAACGCTGTTATTTGTTGACATAAAATCACAAAAAGTGTATAATAAAAATAATAACGACACGGAGGCTATGTCATGACATTCAGCTTGGCATTTGACGGCAGGGAGTATTTCATCTGCGGGGAAGACGCATTCGGCGCGATACGGCACAACATGAAATACCTTGAGAAGCTCGCAATTGGCTGCACGATAAAACACTGGCAGGTGATCCCGCAGGGAGAGTGCGCCTATATCGTCACGCTTGAGTATTACATGAAGCCCCCGGGGAGAATAAGGCACCTTAAGACAATGCCGCCCGTGCATGTAAAGCAGCTTACGCTTACCGTGGTAGACGACATTCATGTTGATTGAATCGCCCAACACAATTAAGCCCCCTTGTTTTCACAAGGGGGCTCAGCTTGTCGAAAAAAAGAGTCGCGTCAGCCTGCGCTTAATCCTTTGACTTGTAATATAGCATACAATGGCAGTAGCCCTCAAAATCGGGGTCGGCTATCTGCCGCCTGAATTCCTCGCAGATACACTTGTTCTCGGGAGTCCTCGCAAGGCGGCAGGGGCAGTAGCCGCCGGTTTTCTTAAGCCCCTCGCGCACCGCCTTTACTATCTCCTTGTTTTCGTTTTCCCTTACAGCCATAAAACCACGCCTCCAAAAAAGTGCGGCAGCATATTCTGCCGCCGCTCCTCTATGATGTCAGTCTATTTCGACGGATATCTTTTCGTCCGCCCTTACTGCGCCTGCGCGCATTACTGTACGGATAGCCTTGGCAATCCTGCCCTGCTTTCCGATAACGCGGCCCATGTCATCGGGAGCAACGTGCAGGTGATACACGGTAACGCCCTCTGCGTCAGGCTCGTCGGCTGTTACCTGTACGGCGCTCTTGTCCTCAACGAGGGCGGAGGCTATGGTTATAAGCAGCTCTTTCATCATATATTATCCCTCCTTAGGGGTAAGTTACGGTCACGGGCTTGCGCCCGCTTGTGCGGATACCGCAGAATCAGCCCTTGAGCAGTCTCTTTACGGTGTCGGTAGGCTGTGCGCCCTTCTTTATCCACTCCTCAGCCTTCTCCTTGTCGATGTTTACGACAACGGGATTCTTGGTGGGGTCGTAGTAGCCCAGCTCCTCAATGAAACGCCCATCTCTGGGGAAACGGGAATCCGCAACAACTACACGGTAGAACGGAGCCTTCTTTGCGCCCATTCTTCTGAGTCTGATCTTTACTGCCATTTTATTTTTCTCCTTTCGCTCTTGATATATTCATGTGTGTTACACAGTGAAATCATATCATTTTGCTCCCTTTCGGGCTGTTGATTATTATTGCTTCCAAAAAATCTTCCGGGCAAATAGGACAACACCGCCCAATTAACGGCTGTCGTCCTGATTAAATCCCGCGAGGAGTAAATTGGCTGGCAATATACAATGCGGTCTCCCGCAATGATTACATTATTCGAGTATATTCAAAGCAACCCCGAGTCCCACAATGATCATAACGATACCGAGAACTATATAGTATATTCTCATGCCCTTTCTGCCAACAAGATCGTAGAACCATCGTATGCTGCGCCTTTTCGGAACTATGAACCATTCGCAGTTGCGAATACTCATCAGTATGCTGAAAACTCCTAACAGTATACTTACAATTCCAATTAAGATTGCCATACATTCTCCCTGTTACATCGGGAAGCCGCCGGGACCTCCCATGCTGCCCATCTGTTTCATCATGTTCATGGGAATGCGCATCTTCTTGCCCTTTCCCTTGCCGCCGAAGCCCATCTGCTTCATCATCTTCTGCATCTGCTCAAACTGGCGCAGCAGCTGGTTTACGTCCTCAACGCGCGTGCCGCTGCCCGCGGCAATGCGGCGCTTTCTCTTCGCGTCGATTATCGAGGGCTTCTCGCGCTCGCGGGGGGTCATTGACGAGATGATAGCCTTTGTGCGCGGCATTTTCTTTTCGTCGATGTCCTCTTCCCTCACCTTGCCCGAAACGCCCGGGAGCATATTGATAATGGAGTGAATGCTGCCCATTTTCTCAATCTGCTCAAACTGCGCGTAAAGGTCGTTGAGGTCGAACCTGTTTTCCTGCATTTTCTGCATGGCTTTCGCCGCAGCCTTTTCGTCAATGGCTGTCTTTGCCTTGTCGATAAGCGTCAGCACGTCGCCCATGCCTAAAATGCGGCTCGCCATTCTGTCGGGGTAGAACGGCTCGATATCGTCGAGCTTTTCGCCTATACCCGCAAACTTTATCGGCTTTCCCGTTATCGCAAGCACGGTGAGCGCCGCGCCGCCTCTCGTATCGCCGTCGAGCTTTGTAAGGATAACGCCCGTGATGTCAAGCGCGCCGTTGAAGCTCTCAGCAACATTCACCGCGTCCTGTCCGAGCATGGAATCCACAACGAGAAGTATCTCGTTGGGGCTTGTTTCGCGCTTGATGTTCTTAAGCTCCTCCATCAGCTGCTCGTCTATATGCAGACGACCCGCCGTATCGAGCAGCACAACGTCGAAGCCGTTGTCGCGCGCGTACTTTATGCCCTCTTTCGCAATCTTCACAGGGTCGCCCTGACCCATCTCAAAAACGTGCGCGCCCGCCTTTTCGCCTACCACCTTAAGCTGCTCTATCGCAGCGGGACGGTAAACGTCGCACGCCACAAGCAGCGGGCGGCGGTTCTGCCCGATAAGGTGCTTGGCAAGCTTCGCGCAGTGCGTGGTCTTACCTGCGCCCTGCAAACCGCACATCATGATAACGCACGGCGGCTTTGACGGGAAATCGAGCTTTGCGGTGGTGTTGCCCATAAGCGCTATAAGCTCGGAGTGCACTATATCTATTACCTGCTGCGCGGGAGTAAGGCTTTCCATTACCTTCTCGCCCACAGCCTTTTCGCTGACCCTGTTTACAAAGTCCTTTGCGACCTTGTAGTTTACATCGGCGTCCAGCAGCGCCATGCGCACCTCGCGCATCGCGTCCTTAATGTCCTTTTCGCTGAGCTTTCCGTGACCCTTAAGCTTGCTGAAAACCCCGCTCAGCTTTGAGGAAAGACCCTCGAATGCCATTGTGACGCCTCCTTACATAAATCTGCTACAGCTCGCTTTCCATGCCGCGCAGCAGCGCGGAAAGCTCCCCGAGCCGCCTGCTGCCTCCGCACTCCTCCGAAAGCGCCGCGCACAGCTGCTTCGCCTCTCCAAGCTGCGCGGACAGCCGCTTCAGCCTTTTTGCAAAGCCGAGCGCCTGCTCAAGCTCCGTCAGCCGCTGCTCGCCCTTTTTCATGGAGTTCGATACGCTCTGCCGTGTAACGCCGCCCATTTCCTCGGCTATCTCCGAAAGGGAAAGGTCTGCGTTGCAGCGCATATCCAGCACCTCGCGCTGGGTCTTTGAAAGCAGCTCGCCGTATATGTCAAGCAATAAAACAAAATCCGTAACGCTTTCCATAAAACCGCCTTTTCTGCGGTGTAAATCAAAAACGATTTACAGCAACGTTTGTATTATACCATACTCGCCGCGTTTTGTCAAGGGGGCGCGCGTTTTTTTTTGCAGCACGTGCAAAAATCCGCACATACTGCCAAAACACGGGCGAAAAAAAGGGGTCGTATCGCGATTACCACACTCTGCGGTGCTCGTGATACGACCCCTCTCAATGAGAAAGAGTCAAAATTATAATTTATCTGTCTTTCGCCATAGGCTGTAACGCACCAAATCAGTCGGTTTACCCAGCCGACGCGGTGTGCCTGACGGAATCTCTCCGCGCGGAATACCGCCCCGCCCTGCGCTAGAAACCGATTCTACGCGTCAGAACTTGCGCTTTTGCGCAAAATGTGCTTTCCGCCGCTCGTGCGACCATGGGTGCAGATGTCTTTCGCCCCGCGCCATGACCTTGTCCGCGGGACTTTGCGGCAAGAGTGTGATAGCTGAAAACAAACGGGAGCGAAGCGCCGCCCGATATTTCCATAAGCGCTGAAAAAGCCAAATGTCCCCATTATCTCCGTGCGGAAGAAAACGGTCTGAAAAGCCCTCCGCCCCGCCTTGTATCCGCAGCATTCCCGATAATGCGCCTTTACTCGGCTTAAGCGTCCGCCTTTTCATCTTATATTTTAACCGATTTTACTCGCCTTGTCAAGTGCTTTTTCTTGGTTTTGGGCGAGTTTTGCGGATTTTTCGCGCTATTTGACAAAAATCCGCCCCGACTGAAAAATCGGAGCGGATTGTATGCCGTTGAATTGCCGCGACCCGCGCTTATGAGCGCATTGCGCGCATGGCGTTGATTATCGCAATAACCGATACGCCCACGTCCGCGAATACCGCCGCCCACATATTGGAGATGTTGAACACCGCCAGAATAAGCACAGCCGCCTTTACGCCGAGCGCGAACACTATGTTCTCCGTTACTATCCTGTGCGTTTTGCGCGCTATCCTTATCGCCGCGGGAACGTTCGAGATATTGTCGTTCATAAGCACGATATCCGCGGCTTCTATGGCGGCGTCGCTGCCAAGGCCGCCCATTGCAATGCCTACGTCCGCGCGCGCAAGTGAGGGCGCGTCGTTCATGCCGTCGCCGACGAACACAAGCGTGCTCTTTTCGGGCTTCGCCTTGTAAAGCTCCTCGACAAGCGCCACCTTGCCGTCGGGCAGAAGCTCGGTGTGCACCTCGTCTATGCCGAGCTGCGCCGCTACCGCCTCGCCCGCCGCCTTTCTGTCGCCCGTAAGCATCACAGTCTTTGCAGCGCAGAGCCGCTTTATATCGGCGAGAGCTTCTCCCGCGCCGTCCTTTACCGTGTCGCTTATCACGATATAGCCAAGGTATTTGCCGCCGCGCGCACAGTGTACGGCCGTTCCCATACCGGAAACCTCGCCTGCCGCCGCGCCCGCGCGCTCCATAAGCCTTAAGCTGCCCGCGTATACGTCCTCGCCGTTGACGCTCGCCTTAACGCCAAAGCCCGCAAGCTCCTGCGAATCCTGCGCCTGCGGGATATCGCCCGCTTTCTGCGCCGCGTTTACTATCGAAACGGCTATAGGGTGGTTGGAGAAGCGCTCCGCCGCAGCGCACAGGCTCAGAAGCTCCTCGCTTTCCACGCGGTCTGCGGGGTGAACCTCTGTCACCGAAAAGCTGCCCTTTGTAAGAGTACCCGTCTTGTCAAACACGAACGTCTGCGCTCGGTTAAGCGCCTCGAGATAGTTCGCGCCCTTTACCATAACGCCTCGCCTTGAAGCGCCGCCTATACCGCCGAAATAGGACAGCGGCACGGAAATTACGAGCGCGCACGGACACGAAACTACAAGGAACGTAAGCGCCTGATATATCCACTTCTTCCACACCTCGCCGCCGACCCATGCGCCGCCCGTAAGCGACGTGAACAGCGGGGGCACTACCGCCAGAAGCACAGCGCCGATAACGACAATGGGCGTGTACCAGCGGGCAAATTTCGTGATGAAGTTCTCCGCCTGCGCCTTGTTTTCGCTCGAATTCTCGACAAGCTCGAGTATGCGGGACACGGTGGAATCCGAATACGGGCGGCTTACGCGCACCTTTATAAGCCCCGTGGTGTTAATGCAGCCGCTTATGACCTCGTCGCCCTCGCCGACCTCGCGCAGGGCGCTCTCGCCCGTAAGCGCCGCGGTGTTAAGCCCGCTTGCGCCGAAGATGACCGTGCCGTCAAGCGGAACGCGCTCGCCGGGCTTGATTACAATCGTTTCGCCGACGGCTACGTCCTCGGGGGATACCTCGGAAATCTCGCCGCCGCGCTCGACGTTTGCGTACTCGGGGTTTATGTCCATCATGTCAGAAATGGACTTGCGGGACTTGCCCACCGCGACCGCCTGGAACAGCTCGCCGACCTGATAGAATATCATTACGGCAACGCCCTCTTTATAGTCGCCCACAGCCATTGCGCCTATGGAAGCCAGCGCCATGAGAAAGTTCTCGTCGAACACCTGCCCGTGGGCTATGTTGCGCACGGCCTTCCACAGAATATCCCAGCCAACGGTAAAATACGCCGCCAGGAATACTCCCAGCCGCACGAACCAGAGTACGTTCAGCTCTTCCTGCTCGGGAATAAAAAAGCCTGCGGCGAAAATAACGCCCGCTATGATAAGCCGCACGAGCATTTTCCTGTTCTTTCTGCTCATAGCACTTCCTCCTTAAGAAAACCGCCCGATTACTTTACTGCTATCTCGCAGTCAGGCTCAACCTTCTTACATACCGCAACAGCCTTTTTCAGCACGTCCTCAAATACGGCGTCGTCCGCCTCAAGGGTGAGCTTCTGCTGCATAAAGGATACGGAAGCCGACGTAACGCCGTCTATCTTCTTTATCGCGTCCTCCATCTTTGCAGCGCAATTTGCGCAGTCAAGGTCAATAAGCTTGAATGTCTTTTTCATGGTTTTGTTGTCCTTTCAATGTGTTGTATTTTTCGGGAAGGTCCCGAGCCTTGCATAATCAGAGCGGCTTTTTTATAACCGCAAACGCGCAGGGAATCATACCCCTTATGAGCTTCATCTTTACCTCGCCGCAGTCCATTCCCGTGAGAAGCTCCTTATACTGCGCGGGCGTCCAGCTGTACGCGTGGTTAAAGCCCATGAGGCTGTATATCTTAAGCAGAATGCCGTTCTGCTTTCCGAGCGTCATAAACGTCGGCAGCAGCACCCGCCCGCCCTTTTTGGTAACGCGCATAAGCTCGCGCACCGCGCCCTCGGGGTTTTCCAGCAGGTGGAGAATGTTGCCCGCAATCGTCACGTCGTAGGTTTCATCCGCGTCCTTAAGGTCGAAGATGTTGCGCTTTTCAAACGTTATATTGTCGAAGCCGCGCGCCGCCGCCTTTCTGCGGGCGTTCGCCAGCATTCTGAGCGACAGGTCCGTACAGACAACGCTCTGCGCGCGCTCTGCCGCAGCAAGGGAAAGCTCCCCCGTACCCGCCGCGCAGTCGAGAACCGCCGCGCCGCGCGGTATAAGCCTGCGCACAGTGTCCGTCATCTCGCGGTAAACCCTGCCGTTAAAGCTCTCCGAAATGTCGTAAAAGTCCGAAATTCTGTCCCAGAAATCCATGTCGTGCCCTCCTTATTCGCTTATATGCTCGAACCCCTGGTCGAGTATCGTTGTAACGTGGCTGTCTGCAAGCGCGTAGAACACCGTCTTGCCCTCGCGGCGGAAGCTTACAAGCCCCGCGTTCTTGAGTATCTTAAGCTGGTGCGATACCGCCGAGGACGTCATGCCGACGGCCGTTGATATATCGCACACGCAAAGCTCTCCGCTTTCCAGCGCTGTCAGTATCTTAATGCGGGTGCTGTCCCCGAATACCTTAAAGAGCTCTGCGAGGTCTATCAGCGTGTCCTCGTCGGGCATTTTCGCGGCTATTCTCTCAATAGCGTCGGGGTGCGCGTGCATATATTCACAGTGCGGTATGTCGTTTATCATGCGGCTCACTCACTTTCTTATTCATTCATTTGAACATCTGTTCATCTGTTTGGGTGTATTATACACCATTTCACTCGGTTTGTCAATAGCATGCGCGAAATTTTTTTGCAATTCGCAAAAAACATTGGTAAAGCGAAAACGGGGGTCTGCATTAAGCAAACCCCCGCCCTTTGTTCAGCTATGTATGCCGATTAGCCCTCCTGGGGAGCGCCAACGGGACATGTGCCTGCGCAAGCGCCGCAGTCGATGCAAGCGTCAGCGTCGATAACGTACTTGCCGTCACCCTCAGAAATTGCGTTTACGGGGCAGCCGTCTGCGCAAGCGCCGCAAGCGATGCACTCATCGGAAATTACGTATGCCATATCAGTATCCTCCTGTGAAAATAGTATCAGCCATTCAGCCAAGGCGCATAGCCTTTATATTATTTTATCATATTCTCAGAAAAAATCAATATTGAATTTATAGAATTTTTTTCGGGAATTTTGTGTATTTTATCTTAGGTTAAACTAACTTATGCCGTTCCCGCGCTTATCATGCGGATCTGCCGCGTTTGGTGAATATGACGATACAAAGCGGCGGTCTTGACAGCAGCAGATTTATAATATAATATAGTATATGAAACAGACCGCGCAAAAAAATTCCAAAAAAACAAGGAAAATCTGCAACCTTTTTTATTCAAGCGGGGTATTACGGTCAAAAGGGGAAACCCGAGGCGCTGCGGCGCTTAAATAATAAGGAGGTATTCACAATGAAAATTAAAAAATCAGCCGCACTTACAATGGCGGCGCTCATGTCCGTTTCAACGGGCATAACCGCTTTTGCAGAAACCTCAAACAAGGAGCTTGAGTCCGCCCTTTCCATGGTAAAGGACCGCGTAAGCGTTCCCGCGGACATCTCTGAGTTTGAATATTCCGTGCGCAAGCAGGGTCCTGTAAACGTCTACGACTTCAGCTGGACCACGCCCGACAACGCGAATGAGTTCAAGTACATAAACGTTTCCGCTTACGGCAGCGTTATCACCAACTATTACAGCTACAACTCATCAAAGGATCACATCGACAACGCGCTGCTTGCAAAGCTCTCCGCAGACCAGCTTTACGCCAAGGCCAAGGCTGCCATAAAGAAGCTTAACCCCGATATTGCAAGCAGCATAAGCGTTGACAAGGATTCGCTTTCGATGTGGATTTACAGCACCTCCGCTTCGTTCTCGCTCACGCGCACGAAAAACGGCGTTCCCGTTGCGAACGACACGGGCAGGATAACCATAAACAAGAACACGGGCGAGCTTGTTTCGTTCAGCATAAACTGGCACCCCAAGGCGGCGTTCAAGTCCAAGAAGGGCGTGCTCACCACGGACGAGGCATGGGAGAAGTATACGGAGCTTATCGGTATCGAGCCGCAGTACGACATCTTTTATGACTGGGAGAAGGACGAATACTCCTCAAGGCTTGTTTACACGCAGACCGACAGCGGCGAGATAAACGCCTACACGGGCGCGCGCAGCGACTTCTACGCCGACAGCTTCTACGGCGGGGAGAACGGAATGGACGAGACCTGCGAAGAGGCTGCGGATTCGGACTTCGACGGCGGCAAGGGCGATAGCTTCACCCCGCAGGAAATTGAGGAGATAAACAAGAAGCTGCCCTACGGCAACGAGGAGGGCGCCGTAAAGCTCATCAAGAGCAACAAGTACCTGCGCTTCAGCGACGGCATGGTGCTCAACTACGACTATCTCTACAAGGACAGTTCCTACAGCGAGCCGCGCTACTTCTACAGCGCTTCGTTCTCCACCGACATTCCGCAGGACTACTGGGACGAGCCTGAGCCTTTAGAAAACGCGGATACTCCCGCGAAATACGAGGGCGTAAGCATAACCATTGACGCGCAGACGGGCGAGATACAGTCGTACAGCTACTGGGGCGATACCCCCGTTGCGGACACCTACGACATAAAGAAGGCCGACAAGAAGGCGGCTGCTATAGCAAAGGCGTTCGCGCCCGCGTACATCGACGAGTACACGATTGTAGGCAGCCGGACCAACGACTACACCTACGACGTTGAAAAGCCCGAGATATACGGCAGCTCCCACAGCTTTGGCAGAGCGGTGAACGACATTGCGGTAAACGGCGACAGCATCAGCGTTGAGCTTGACGCGGACATGAAGCTTACCGGCTACAGCATAAACTACCACGACGTTGAGTTCGACTCCCCCGAGAAAATGCTTTCCGCAGAGCAGGTAATGGCGAAGTTCCGCGAGGACAACACGCTTGACCTTTACTACCTTGCAAGAACCGGCAATAAAAGAACGGGCACCGTGCTTGTATACGGCTGCGACGACACTGTTTACGCAGACGCGTTCACGGGCGAACCCGTATACTCATGGTCGGAAATGCAGGAAAGCGACCTTTCGGGCATAACCGACCCGGAGCTTCTCAGAAAGGCGCAGGAGCTTGAATACAACGGCCTTACCATTATCCGCAGGGGCGAGAAGCAGACGGACGCCGTATCTCAGCAGGAGTTTGCGGACCTTATCAGCAGATTTACCGACGGCGGACTTTACCGCATTACAGATAAGCTCACGCTCCCAAGCGGCGCGGTATTCAAGTACGACGAGCAGAAGCTCACCCGTGCGGACGCCATGGTGATATACGCAACGGCTGCGTGCGGCTCGAAGCTGCCCGAGATGCAGGGCATATTCAAGAACCCGTTCACGGACGTTGACGACGGAGATAAGTTCCTCGGCTGCTATGCCGTGGCATACGCTCTCGGCGCGGTTGAGGGCAGCGCTCTCAACGGAAGCGCGCCGTACTCCTACGCAAGCGTTATCAACCTTGTATACGACAATCTCACATGATATAACTCCTGAATAACAACAGAGCCCGACGGCTTTCACCGTCGGGCTTTGTTTGTCTGAAAAGAAAGGTACGGGTTTTGAAATAACCTGTCGAGGGGTTTCGGGCTATGCGCTGTCCGCTTCCCCGTTTGTGAAGCACGGGCATATTCGCGGCGGCGTCAGGCGCGGGATTATCAGCGCCTGCGCCGCTGTCATCTGTATTGTCAGCGCTTTCGGAAACGGTAGTCTTTATACCGTCAGAGCCAAAAATCTGTATCACGTAAAATTTCAGACGCAAAAATCCCGCCCCATGCAACGCACGGGGCAGGTGATGTTTTTTAATTACTGGAACTCAGAAATGGTGCTTTCGATAACGGGACCGTACTCGGAGCGTATCTGCGCCCAGCTCTTCTGCTCCTCGCCCTGCTCAAATGCAAGGTTTACCATGAACGTATCAACGAGGTTCGTCATGTCGTCCTTGAATCCGCCGTAGGCCTCAACAACCATGTTGAACTTTGTAACGTCCTCGAAGGAGTGCAGGAACTCGTACTGCTCCTCGGAATACTTCTTGTCGTTCATTATGGACTCCTTGACTACCTTAAGCAGCTCGGGGTCGGTGTTGCACTGGCGCATGATGTTGATGAACGCAGCCGCGCCCTTTACATTCTTGGCGCCCTTGGGAACCATGTAGCCGAAGTTGGAGGAACCGTAGTAGTAATCGTCAGCCTTGGGGTCGCGCGGGAACGGTACGAAGAAGAACTCGTCGCCGTACTTCATTGTCTGCTTGCAGTAGTCGGTAATCTTCCACTGGCCAACGCCGAGGAATGCAGCCTGACCGTTCTTAAGGGGAGGAGTTTCGTTGCTCCACATATTCTCGCCGCGAACCGCGAGCTTCTCTCTGCGCAGCTCCTCAAGGAAGTTAGCCGCACGCTCAACCTCGGGGGTGTTCATGTTGTTCTTGATAACGCCGTCCTCAACGCCGATGAACGGTGTGCCCGTCGTTGTGATCATCTGAATACCTACAAGACCGTATATGCCGCCGAGAGCGTCGGGGTTCTTCTCAACAAACTCCATCATCGTGGACTTGAAGGTGTCCCATGTCCACTCGTTCTTGTCGTAAAGCTCCTTCGGGTCGGTGATGTCGTACTTGTCGAACATCGTTCTGCTGTAGATAAGGCAGTTGGGCAGAGCGTTTACCGTGAAGGGATAGTAGTAGTGCTTGCCGCCCCACGAGTACGCCTCGACAAGCGTATCCATGCCCTCCCACTGGGGCTGGGAGAGGTCTATGTAATTGGTAAGGTCCTCAAAAACGTTCTTGGACATAAGGCCGGGGAAGGTTCCGTCCTCCTTGTCGAACAGGTCGGGAGAATCGTCAGAAGCTATCTTTGCCTGAAGCATTGTTATACGGTCGCCCCATACAACGCTCTCATAGTCGATATTGCCGCCGTAGGTTTCCTCGAACAGCTTAACGCCGGGCTTGATGTCGCCCGCTACGCGCATATCATAGTGACCGAGGTAAACAAGGTTCGCATTCTCAAGCGTCTGGTCGCCGTCAACAAAGCCCGAGATATCAACGGGGTTGTTCACATCGTCGTCAAGCGTGTTGGTTGTGGTGGTGGAAGCAGGCGTTGTCGCAGGGTTTGCGCCGCCCGAGGAAGTGTTGCTCGGAATCTCTTCCTCGCACGCAGTCAGCCCTATTACCGACGCCGCGCACAGAACAGCACTCATGATTTTCTTGAAGTTGCTCATTCGTTCTTCTCCTTACAAAATAATCAGCGGCGTTATCTGCTACCGCTATTTTATTATACATCTTTTTGCGCATTATGTCAATAGCCGCGCACGATATGCAACATATTTATGCACATTTGACAATATAAAAAATTTGAGAGTTTTTTGTTTAAACTGTTGAAAAAATCCCACGGATATGCTATAATCTAATAAACAAGAGAGTCGGAACGGGGAAATCACGCATTGTTCCGACAGGAAATGAAGAAAGAAAGAGGTTCCATATGAAGTGTCCCGAATGCGGCTGCGAGGAAAGCAAGGTCATAGACTCGCGCCCCACAGAAAACAAGGTTCGCCGCCGCCGCGAATGCACCGAGTGCGGCTGCCGCTTTACGACCTACGAGATAATCGAGGAAATGCCGCTTATGGTGATAAAGAAAGACAACACCATAGAGCCGTTTGACAGGGAAAAGCTTGTGGACAGGCTCTGCCGCGCGGCAGTAAAGCGCCCCGTAAAGCTTGAAACGATAGAGAACATGGTAGAGGAGATAGCCACAGAGCTTAAAAACTCTCTTCAGCGCGAGGTCACCTCGGACAGAATAGGCGAGCTTGTGCTGCATAAGCTCAAGGATATCGACCACGTTGCATACATCAGGTTCGCAAGCGTTTACCGCGACTTCAACGACGCGGAAAGCTTCATCAGAATAATCTCCGAGCTCAACGGCACGGAGAATACGCAAACGCATAACGCAGGATAAAGCAAGCCCCGCAGCTTTTTTACAGGCTGCGGGGCTCTACGGTACGCTTTATGTGCTTATGTGCTTGTCAGAAATCAATGTCGTTTACCGCGGAATTAGCAAGCTGAAGCTCCTTTTTGGGGATACGCTTGAGTGGCGAGTAAACAAACTTCTTGCACGAATCATAGGTCTTGACATCGCCGTATTTCGAGCACTTTATCTTGTCGCCCTCCATAGCCGTGCCAAGCTCGCAGTATTTGCACGAGGGCTTTATATTATTTCCAAAAAGCTTCTTTTTAGCCATATCAGTAACCTCCAGTCCGAATGGGTGCGGATAAGCCGCTCCCGCTTTCTTTAATTATAGCACACTTTTACTGAAATGTCTACCAAAAACAAGCCCTGCGGGTAAACAATTTTCGCCCCCGTTTTTGTGGATTATTAACAAATCATGTTATTGCGTGCCAAGTACGAACGCTTTAACCTGCTCGCTTGTAAGCGGCGCGCTTACCATAAGCGAACGGCTCATGCCGCCGCTCTCCCACACCGCAAGCGCCCAGCCCGCGCCGTCGCCCTTTACCGTTACGGTAACGCCGCCCGCCATAAGCTCGTCAACGCGCTCGTACACGTTGTAGTCGCCCGAAATGTCGCCGCTCGCCTGCTGCTGGCGGTAGTACGCAACCTCGTTATCGCCGCTGTACCATGTTATTTCAGCGAACGTACTCCACATGGCGCAGTACTCAACGCTCTCGTAATCAAACGGCACTTCCTCGGGCAGCGTTACCTCAAAGCCAAGCCGCTCGGACAGCTCGCTTAGCGAAGCGCACTCCTGCGTGTTATAGCCGCCCTGCGTAACGTCGGGCGGGCTTGTCAAATCCGTGCCCAGCACGCGCGGCAGCGTCAGCGCTCCCGCAAGAACCACCGCAAAGCACGCCGCGGCGGCGATAAGCGCCTTATACCTTATATAAAAGGGTTTGCGCACGGTTTCGCGCGCTATGTTGTCAAGAATGCGGCGGCGCGCTTCGTCTGAAAGATTTACCTTGTTCATTATTCTGTTGTACTTATTCAAAGTCGTACGCCTCCTTTAGTATAGCGCGCAGCCGCTCGCGGGCGCGTTTAAGGTCGGAGCGCACCGTGGCTTCCTTGCGCTTAAGAAGCCCCGCTATCTCCGCGGTGGAGTACCCCTCGTGATAAAACAGGTGTACGACCTCGCTCTGCGTTGGCGGCAGCTGCTTTACCGCCTCCCACACAAAGGACAGGTCCTCGGCTTCCCCGGCTGTTATTTCCTCGTTAAGCTCGTCGGACTGCCTTATTTTGTTGTAGGCAATGCGGTTTTTGCTGAGATTCGCCGCCACGCGCAGCAGCCATGCCTTTTCGTGCGCGGGACTTTCAAACGCGGGCGCGGCGTTCAGAAAGCGTATCATGGTTTCCTGCACGATGTCCTCCGCGTCGGTCATATTGTGCAGATAGCTGTACGCCATTCGCAGCACGGCGTTCCCGTATGTGTCAAGAAGCCGCTCCGCCTGCGCGTTCACGCTTTCGGCGCGCTCGCTTTGCCCGCTGCTTATAAAAAGCGCCGCCCGCGCGAAAAACGCCGTTATTTCCCGCCATATGCCGCCGTAAACCAAAGCCTGCGTCATGTCCCGCTCACCCCGCTGTAATTATTTCATAGCCCCGATTATTTCCGTCAGCGTCTGCTCCGTAAGGCCGCCCGCGCTGTAAACGGAATAGCTGTAGCCGCCGTCCGTCCACGTCGCCAGCATATACGCGCCGTTCTCGCCGCTTGCCGTTACGGTAACGCCGTTTACGTCAAGCTGCTTCTGCTCGGCGTAGGTAGTGTACACGCTGCTTACGTCGCTATCGCCCTCGCCCTTTCTTAGCGTTATCTCGTTATCGCCCTCGCCGTAGTCACCCTCGGCAAGGCCGCCCATTGTGCGGTAAGCCGTCGCGGCAAGACCGTTCGCCGTTTCGGGCACGCTGAACGCGAATCCCGCAACTGTTTCCATGTCGGCAGCCGTTTCGTGATCCGTCCACGGGTTTGGTATCTGAACGTTCTCGCCGCCCTCGTCTGCGCCCGAAACGCCCGAATCCGCTGTTGAAGCGCCTATAGTAACGTCCGCAGCATTTTTGCTGCACGCCGTAAGGCTCAGAATAACCGCCGCTGCCGCCATAACGCTTAATATCTTTTTCATAATACATCGTCCTTTCATCAACCCAGCCGCTCTCTTTGCGGCTTCTGTCAATATAACAGCCGATGAAGCGGAAATGTTGCACCCTGCGAAAAAATTTTCTGCGCCCCGAAAAAGGGCGCAGAGCCTTTTCCTTTATAGCGGGCATACCATTTGCAGGTCGAACGGCTCGTCCCGCGCTATGCTCTCTATGGGGTTATCCGTCACGTAAGCGCCCATAGCCCTGTAAAACGCCACGGTTTCCTCGGAAGAGCAGGCGCTGATGTAAAGCTCCCGCGCCCCCGCTGCCAGAGCCGCGGCAAACGCCGCCATGTCGTCCCTCATGCTAAAATTGCGCCACGCCAGAAATAAGCACAGCTTTAATTCGTAATTCATAATGCGTAATGCGTAATTATTTCCGGCTAAATCTGTGCCACGCCAGAAATAAGCATGGAACGAATTTATTAAGGATAATTACGAATTACGAATTACGAATTGTTAATGCGTTGATATCAGCTATAGCGCGCTTTACAAGCCGCCTGAACATGGGCGCTACCCTGTCTGCGGTTTCCTGCACCTCCGCATGGGAGAGCGGGTTCGCCGATATGCCCGCCGCGAGGTTTGAAATGCAGCTTATGCCGCATATTTCCATGCCCGCATGGCGCGCAGCCATTGCCTCAATAGCCGTGGACATTCCAACAGCGTCCGCGCCGAGCCTGCCGTAGGCGCGTATCTCAGCGGGCGTTTCGTAGTTTGGTCCCGTCGTCTGAATGTACACCCCGCGCTGGAGCGGCACGCCCTCCGCTGCGGCGCTCTGCTCGATTATGCCGCGCAGCCTGCGCGAATACACCTCGGACATATCGGGAAAGCGCACGCCAAGCTCCTCCATGTTCTCGCCGATAAGCGGAGAGGGTACGAGCGAGCATATATGGTCGGTTATCAGCATAAAGTCGCCCGCCTTAAACGCAGGGTTTATGCCGCCCGCCGCGTTTGTAAGAAAGAGCGTTTTCGCGCCCATGAGCTTCATGAGCCGTATGGGCAGCACTACGTCGCTTACGGGGTAACCCTCGTAATAGTGGACTCTGCCCTGCATTGCAACAACGTTCACCCCGCCGAGCCGCCCGAAAACGAACCTGCCCTTATGCCCCGCTACCGTTGACACGGGGAAGCCCTCTATCTGCGAATAGTCGAGCGTCTGCTCAATCTCCATTTCGTCCGCTATGCCGCCAAGCCCGCTGCCAAGCACCAAGGCTATCTCGGGCGTGAAGCTCACGCGCTCCCTCACCGTATCATAGCACCGCTTAAGCTTTTCGTATGCTGTGTTCATAGTACCTCCTGAATTTCAATGCGTAATGCGTAATTCGTAATTATTGGAGTCCGCTACGCGGACGGATTATAACCGCCGCAGGCGGCACATTCATTACGCATTAAGCATTACGAATTACGAATTAAAAAATATTTGTCGCTAATTTTCAAGTTTCTCAGAAAACCTGCCGCGCTGTTTCCCGGTCCGCCATGTCAGACCTCCCAGCTGCTCAGGTACTTTGCCTGCTCGGGGGTGAGCTTGTCCACCTCGACGCCCCACGCGGCAAGCCTGCGCTCTGCTACCCTGCGGTCTATCTCGCGCGGCACGGACACCGTGAGCGCCTCGCCGCCCCTGAGCGCGCCGCCGCTCTTTGCGATGTACTCCGCGGAAAGCGCCTGTATTGCAAAGCTCATGTCCATTATCTCCGCGGGGTGGCCGTCGCCCGCCGCGAGGTTCACGAGCCTGCCCTCTGCGATAACGAAAACGCAGTTGCCGTTTGCGAGCTTATAGCCCATGATATTGTTGCGCGCGGGGAAGCTCTCCGCCGCTATCTCGCGCAGGCGCGCCATGTTCACCTCAACGTCAAAGTGGCCTGCGTTGCAGCAGATTGCGCCGTCCTTCATGTTAAGGAACGCCTCCTCGCCGATAACGTCAGCGCAGCCCGTTACGGTAACAAACAGGTCGCCGAGCTTCGCCGCCTCGCGCATGGGCATTACCTTAAAGCCGTCCATTACCGCTTCCATTGCCTTTATCGGGTCTATCTCTGTCACGATAACCTCCGCGCCAAGACCCTTTGCGCGCATTGCAACGCCCTTGCCGCACCAGCCGTAGCCCGCGACTACAACGTTCTTGCCCGCAACGATAAGGTTTGTGGTGCGGTTTATGCCGTCCCATACGGACTGCCCCGTGCCGTAGCGGTTATCGAACAGGTGCTTGCAGTCCGCGTCGTTCACAAGCACCATGGGGAATTTGAGCGCGCCCGCCTTGTCCATCGCCTTAAGACGGATTATGCCCGTGGTGGTTTCCTCGCAGCCGCCGATAACGCCGTCAAGAAGATCGGGGCGCTCGCTGTGGATATAATGCACAAGGTCGCCGCCGTCGTCTATGATGATGTTGGGCGCGGCTTCGATAACGCGCGCTATGTGTCGCTCGTACTCCTCGGGCGTTGCGCCGTGCAGCGCGAAAACGTTCAGCCCCTCGTGTACGAGCGCCGCCGCAACGTCGTCCTGCGTGGACAGCGGGTTGCTGCCCGTGATGTACATTTCAGCGCCGCCCGCCGCCATTACCCTGCAAAGGTACGCCGTCTTTGCCTCAAGGTGAACCGAAAGCGCCACGCGCAGCCCCTTGAAGGGCTTTGTGCGCGAAAACTCCTCCTCGATACCGCGAAGCAGCGGCATATTCCTCTTTACCCATTCTATCTTGCGCAGGCCGCTCTCCCAGAGCGCCGTATCTCTTATTTCGTGTGGCATTTTGCTTCTCCTTGTCTTTGTCCGTCAGATTCTGTCAGATGTTCTGCGCCAATACCCCGCACGCTATCCTTATTCCCGAATTGCCCGCGGCCCGAGCGTCGGGTGCGGGCTGCGTTTTGAAGTCGTCGGGCATACGGTGCAGCACAAGCGGCTTTCCCGCAACCTCGTCAAGCGCGGCGCGGTCGATGTAAACCTGCATTACCGCCTCTCCCTCCGCGTTTGAAAAAACGGGCGGCAGAACGCCCGCGCGATAGGGGTGACGGCTGCACCACAAGCCCTCGCCGCAGTTGTTAAGATGCCTGCCTGCCTGTGCCCCGAGCGTCGGGTGCGAAAACGTCTCGCCGTCAAGCGGCTCGCACACCGTGCCGTCATGGATATGCAGCCCGAACACCTGCGACGGCGGCAGCCCCCTAAGCTCCAGCACAATATAGAACCCCACAGGCAGCCAGTACACAAACGCCGTCCCATGCACCGCAGGATACTGCGCGCTGCCGCCCAAGCCCGCGATAAGCGCGGGGGTTTCGTTTTCAATGTAGGCAAATCTGCCCACGCGGTCGTTAAGCATAATATACACCCTCTCTGAGATATTTTCAGTCAGAAGATGTATATGCGCGGGGCGCTTGTCCTATTTCCTTATAAACAGCACGCCGAGCGTGTCCTCGCCGCAGTGGCAGGCAACGGTGCAGCCCGCGTCCGTTACGGCTATTTCCTTAAACTGTTTGTACTTCTTTATTTCCTGCGCGGCAAGGTCGGTGTTCGCCTTTGAGGTGGTGTGTGTGATGAACACGAGGTCGTCGTCCACCTCGGCGTTTTCAAGCCTGTCCTTAACGTACTCGGCTATCGTCTTTTCAATTGAGCCCCTGTACTTCTTGATAACGGTCATCTTGCCGTCGATTACTGCAATGCAGGGCTTGAGCTTAAGCAGATTTGCGCCAATCGCCGCTATTGTGGAACAGCGCCCGCCCTTGTGCAGGTACTCGACGTTCGCCACAAAGAAGCTTGCGTCAACGCGCGGAATAACGTCCTCGCGCAGCTTCTGCGCTATCTCGCCTGCGGACAGCCCCTGCGCTGCAAGCTTCGCCGCTGCCACTGCGACAAGCCCCTCGCCCGTGGAAAGGTTGCGGGAATCCACCACGTGAACGCCCCTGAAGCCCTCCGCCGCAAGGCACGCGTTGTTGTAGCAGCTTGAAAACTCAGCGCTTATCGTTATCATCACAAGCTCGTCGCACTCCTTAAGCTGCTGTGTGAAAAGCTCCTCAAAATCGCCCACGTTTACCGCGCCCGTTTTGCAAAGCTGCCCCGTTGTGCGGTAGTGCGCGAACACCTCGCGCTGCCCTATCTCCACGCCGTCCCTGAACGACTCGCCGTCCTTTGTTACATAAAGCGGAACGGTGGTGATGTCGTAGCGTGCTTTCAGCTCCTCGGACAGGTCGCATACGCTGTCCGCGCATATCTTTACCTTTGGCATAATTAGCTCCCTTTCAATCTTTGTATTTACTCGCAATGCGCGGCGTCAGCCCTGCGCCAGCGATTCAAGCAGGTTTTCAAGCGTTTCCTCAAGGCAGCCGTGGAAGAGCGTGAAAAGCACGTCCGCGCTGCCGAGCAGGAAGAGGTTGCGGTTGCTTATTGCGGAGAGCGCGGGGACATAGGTGTAAATGTAGCCCTTGTACCACTCCGCGTCGTATGCGGGAATGGGCTTGCCGCTCTTTACAAGCCGTCTGTATTCCTCAAAGTCGTCGGTGATGATATTGTCGTAGTTGCCTGCGCCCTTTGCTATCACCATGTCGTAAACGGTCTTTATCTGCTTATCCGTAAGCTGCCCGCCCTTAGTCCTGACGTTTTTAAGCACCGGCAGACGCACCGCAAAGGAATACACCATAAGCGCAAGCACGCGCTCGTATTCGGGCGAGCTCATCTGCGCGCAGCGCTCCTTGTCAAGCTTTATGCCCGTGCTGAAAAGCGCGGTGGTGTCGGTTACGTTGCTGAGCGCTATCTTGAATATGTCCTTTACATTGATGTTGTAGAAGTCCTTATCGGCTATCATGTAGACATACTTTACCGTGTTGAAAAGCGACACGCCCGCCTTTACCACTGTTTCGGAAAGAAGCGTGTACGCTGTGCGCTCGCTGATAAATTCCATGCTCTGAGCCCTCCCGCGTATTATTTTGGGCATAATCCGCCCGCCTATTTACTATTATAATGTTTTTCCGCAAAATAATCAAGGGCATTTCTGCCCGCGGGCGTCTTTTTTTGCGCGAATTTTGTAAGCCGCGGCTTATCTCCCTTGAAAAATGCGGCGTAATGTGCTAAAATGGTTACATCATCGGAAAGGACTGAGCGCATTTGTATAAATACGAAACACACCTGCACACGCGCGAGGGCAGCGCCTGCTCCTCCGCGCCCGCGGACGAAATGGCGCGCGCACACAAGGCGGCGGGCTACGACGGCATTTTCGTCACTAATCACTTTTTTAACGGCAACACCGCCGTCCCGCGCGACCTGCCGTGGGAGGAGCGTATCGACCGCTACTGCGAGGGATACGAAATAGCAAAGCGCACGGGCGACGAAATAGGACTCAAGGTATTTTTCGGCATAGAATTCGGCGTATACAGCTCGGATTTTCTTATATACGGACTTGAAAAGCAATGGCTCAGGGAAAACGAGGAGCTGCTCATGCACACCGACGAGCGCGTATTCTTTGCAAAGGTGCACGAGCTTGGCGGCTTTATCGTGCACGCGCACCCGTTCCGCGGGGACTCCTACATCCACCACATAAGCCTTTACCCCGACGACGTTGACGCGGTCGAGGTCATAAATGCCTCGCACAACCCCGACAACTTCTACAACCGCCGCGCAGAGCTTTACGCGGATATGTACGGCCTGCCCAAAACGGGCGGCTCGGACAGCCACCACCTGGACAAGCTGTTCGGCGGCGGCATTGCCGTTCCTGAGGCTATAAACAGTCCTGCGGACTATCTGCGGCAGATACGCAATGGGACGGTAGTGCCGCTTAAGCGGACGCTGCCATGGTGAAAAAGGCGTCTGCGCGGCGGGGGACGCTTGTTTTGCAATTTCGTGCGGATTGCACAACCAAAATATGGAACTTACCACGCCATTTCGCGTGAATTGCCCGCTTAATATAGACTATTTTATTTCTATATTTTCGCACGGTGCGAGGACCAAACCCTTCGGGGAAAGGGGAGAAAGAAAATCCGACAAAAATTGACATCTCCCCTTTTCCCTACGGGTTTCTCCTCGCGCTCCTAATCCATGTTGCCCTTGGTTGCGCCGCATCGTGCGGCGCTTTTGGGGCAACTGTGCGAACATCGTGTTCGCACCCTCTCCCTCTCCCCCCTTTGCCGATTTTTCACCGCCTTGAAAGTATGAGGTAATTGCTCCTACTGTATAGACTCATTCGACGCGCTGAAAGGCTCTCCTTTTTCTTTCGCGGCTTCCGAGCAGAAGCGACTGCGGGGGCGGCCGGAGTGGGGTGGGGTATTGCTTTGAGCTACATATTATAACGAATAAGGAGTTTGGCTATGAAAATTATGTTTGCTTCGGATATACATGGTTCTGCGCTGTTTTGCGGGCAGATGCTCTCGGCTTTTGAGCGGGAGGGGGCGCAGAGGCTTTGCTTACTGGGCGACCTGCTTTACCACGGGCCGCGCAACCCTCTGCCCGAGGGGCACGACGCCAAGAGGACTGCGGCGCTCCTGAACTCTGCGAAGCGCGACATTCTCTGCGTGCGCGGCAACTGCGACGCGGAGGTTGACCAGATGATGCTTGAATTTCCCGTACTGTCCGACAACGCGCTTGTTTTTGCGGACGGGCGCACGTTCTTCCTCACGCACGGGCACCGCTTCACGCCCGAAAATCTGCCGCCGCTCAACGCGGGCGACGTGTTCGTCTGCGGACACACCCACGTTCTCGCCGCGCGCCATGTCGGGGACGTCGCCTGCATAAACTGCGGCTCGGTTTCCCTGCCGAAAGAGGGCAACCCGCGCAGCTACGCCGTTTACGAGGACGGAACGTTCACGATAAAAACGCTTGACGGGCAGCCGCTCGTACAGTTTGCGCTCTGAACGCGCCGCCATATGTGCAGAACGCGCCCGAAAGCTGATGCTCTCGGGCGCTTATTTTATTCTGTAATTTTCACAAACTGCACGGTCTGCGCTTTCATGCTTATCTTCCCGACCTGCCTGCCGTACTGCGCAAGCTCCTTTTTATACCGTAAAAACGAGTGGTCTATTGGAACGCCCGCAATGCTCTCAATATGCTCAAACATAAGCGTGAGCGGCTCCTCCGCGCTATTTGCCACGTACTCCCACAACGGAGTGTACTTGCTCATTTTTTCTCCTTTTCGCCCGCGTTATACCCGCAAATTTCCCGAAGAACGCAGCCCGCGCACTGCGGCGCTCTTGCCATACAGACCTCACGCCCGTGCCTTACGAGCCTGTGGCACAGCGGCAGCCCCTCCTCTGGCGGAACGACTGCGCGCAGCTCCTTTTCAACGCGCGCGGCGTCCTTTGTGTCGGCAAGGCCTATGCGGTTGGTAAGGCGGATAACGTGCGTGTCGCACACGAACGCGGGCTGCCCGTAAAGGTCGCCCACGATAAGGTTCGCGGTCTTTCTGCCAACGCCGGGGAGCTTTGTAAGCTCCTCTATGCTGTCGGGGACTTCTCCCCCGTAAATGTCGCGCAGCTGTCTGCACATAAGCACAATGTCGCGCGCCTTTGTACGGTACAGCCCGCAGGACATGATATACGGCTCAACCTCGGCTTCCGTCGCCGCCGCGAACGCCTCCGCCGTGGGGAAGCGCTCGAACAGCGCGGGCGTCACCATATTAACGCGCTTGTCCGTGCACTGCGCGGAAAGCCGCGTTGCAATGAGAAGCTCGTGCGGCTTGCTGTATTCGAGCGCGCACCTTACCTCGGGGTATTCCTCCCGCAAAAGCCCTATTACCTGCTGTGCCAGCCGCTTTTTGCCCTGCTTCATTGCCTTTCACCCTTTTCGGCGCTCTCCTGCTCCTGCGCGCGTTCAACGCGTATCTTCGTTACCATTCGCTCCTCCACCGCAAGCACGCGGAACACCAGCCCCTCGTACTCAACCGACGGCAGCTCCTGCGCGCTCATCTGCTCCTCCTCGGGGATATAGCCCAGCTTGTCGGTGACGAAGCCCGCCATTGTTTCGTACTCATGCTCCTCGGGAAGCTCCTTTCCGAAAAGCTCGAACACCTCGTCGGGGTCCGCCTCGCCGCTCACGTCGTACACGTCCTCGGAAACCTTTGTTACAAGGCTCTTTTCCTCGTCGTACTCGTCCTCTATGTTGCCCATTATCTCCTCGATAATGTCCTCAAGAGTGACTATGCCCGCCGTGCCGCCGTATTCGTCCACAACCACCGCAAGTCCCGATTTCATCTCGGTAAGCGAGCGGAACGTTTCCTTTGCGGGACAGGCTTCGGGGACGAACGGCACGTCGCGCAGGAACTCACGTATGCTGAAATCGCTTATATCGCTCTTTCCGATAAGGCACAGCAGATCCTTTACGATTATCATGCCGACGATTTTGTCTATCGTGCCGTCGTATACGGGCAGGCGTGAAAATCCCATGTCAAGCGCCAGATGTATAAGGTCGTCGAGCGTTATCGTGTTCACGTCAACGCCGACTATAGAGGTGCGGTGAGTCATTACGTCGCCCGCGGTAAGGCTTCCGAACTCGAAGATGTTCGTTATCATCTGCGCGGAATCCTCTTCTATGGTGCTGTCATCCTCGTCCTTTGCAAGGGCGTCCACCATGTCGAGCACCTCGTCCTCAGTAACATCGGTGCAGGCGCTGCCGAGCGCTCTCTTAAGCAGCGCGGAAAGTCCCCTGTTGAGCGCCGCAAGCGGTGCAAGGAGTATTTTCAGCGCTTTGTTCGGTTTTCGTGTGGTTTCCCCCGTACTTCGGGTACTGTCTGTATCCATATATCCTCCAAAATATGTATTGCCTAAAGTGAAAGCTCCATATGCTCGCCCGACTGAACAAAGCCAAGGCTCTCATAGAGCGGTCTGCCGCATTCCGTCGCGTCAAGCGAAACACAGGAAGCGCCGCGCGCTCCCGCTTCCTCAATGAGCGTTTTTACCATTTCACGCGCCGCGCCTTTTCTCCTGTACCACTCGCGGACGTACACGTTCATAAGGTGCGCGCGCCTGCCCGTAGGGTGCGTATATGTAGGCAGCAGCCGTATATACGACATCGTGGCGCAGCCCACAGGCACGCCGTCGGCGTATGCAAGCACCGTGGTCTGCTCGCCGTGCTCCATGTATTCATGCGTTTGCTGCATAAGCTGCTCTGAAATCTCCGCCCCGGCGACGCCGTTTACAAGCGCCAGCATTTCGCGCCTCAGCGCAAGCGCTGCGGAAAGCTCGCCCGCGCCCGCCCTTATAACGTTTATCATATCACGACTCCCCTATTCTGAAAAGTCCCCGCGCGTTCCTCGCGGTGATATCAAGCATTTCCTGTGTGGAAACGCCCTTTATCTCCGCCATTTTCGCCGCGGTAAAGCGTATCATCGAGCTTTCGGACTTCTCGCCCCTGTGCGGCTCGGGCGCCATGTAAGGGCTGTCGGTTTCAAGCAGCAGCCGCTCTGCGGGCACTGCCGCGCAGGATCTCGCCGCCTTTTTTGAGTTTCTGAACGTAAGCACGCCCGTAAAGCCTACGTACATTCCGAGCGCCACTACCTGCTGCGCCGTTTCCGCGCTGCCCGAAAAGCAGTGCATAACCCCGCGCGGTCTGTAGCGCCGCAGAAGCTCCATCGTGTCCTCGACAGCCTCGCGGCAGTGGATAACAACGGGCATATCAAGCTCCGCCGCAAGCGCAAGCTGCCGCTCGAAAACGGGCTTCTGCACCTCGCGCGGCGGCTCGGGCCAATGGTAGTCAAGCCCTATCTCGCCAAGCGCCCTTACCTTCGGGTGAGAGAGCAGCGCGCGCAGCTCGTCAAGCCACTCTCCCTGCGCCGCAGCCGCCTTTTCAGGGTGAATGCCCGCCGCCGCGTACACCCAGCCGTAGCGCTCCGCAAGGGAGATTTCAAAGCGGCTCGTGTCAAGGTCGTCGCCTATAGCAAGGATATTGTCAACGCCCCTTGCGGGCAGCGAATCAAGAAGCGGATAAAGCTCTTCCCCGAAATCCTCGGGGAAGTAGTGTGCGTGAGAATCGAAAATGCCCATAAACGCCCTCATTCAGCCACGTCAGGCTTCAGAATATAGTTTTCGCGGATTATCCTGCGCGTTTCGTAGCACTCAAGCGGCAGCCGCCCGCGCCCGCCGAAAAGCTCCTCGGCGTCCTCAAACGCGCCATTGAACGCCCGTGTTATAAGCTCGCGCCTGTCGCCCTCCACACTCACGCACTCAAAGAATGTCATAAGCCGCTGCGCCGCAGGCTCGCTCTGCCAGTATTCAGCGGTGTTTTCCTCCTGCTCGGTGCTGCCGTAAAGGCGGCGTATCTGCGAAAGCAGCTCCTCCGCGTAGAGCTTTGCGCCGACGCTCGGCACGCTCCCCGAAAGCACCTCGCCCTGCTTTACGAACATCGCGCGGATAATGTGCCTCACACCCTGAGTCATAAGCTCCACGCGCGAGGCGCCGCCCTCTCCCGCAGCCTCAATGCGCTCGCCGCTGTTTTCGCGCTGCAGAAGGTTGTTGTCCGAGGACTGCTTCTGCGCGGACTTTTTGGTGTACGCGGGGGTAAACGCCGCCTGCGACTTTATAAAGCTGTCGGTATGCTCCGCAGCAAGCGTGGAGCTTTTCATCTCCGTGCGCTGCTCGGCGGGTCTTGTCAGATTCGTCTGGTTGACGGCGGGCAGGTCCGCTATTCTTGAAATGTCCATAAAAGCACCCCCGATGTCGTAAATTATACCGCAGAAAAGCTGTCAGCGTATTCCGCCGTTACAGCCTTATCTAACAGTACTGCCGTTTGGCGTATCCTTATCCACAAACAGCACGCGCACGTCGTCCTCGCCTGCGTCGCACGCGAGTATCATGCCCTCGGAAAGCTCGCCGCAGAGCTTCGCGGGAGAGAGGTTAGCCACGAACACTATCTTCTTGCCGATAAGGTCCTGCGGCTCGTACCACTTTGCAATGCCCGACACTATCTGTCTGCCGCCGCGCCCGTCGTCAACGGTGAGCTTGAGCAGCTTCTTCGCCTTCTTTATCTTCTCGCAGGCGGTTATCTCGCCCGTACGGAGCTTCACCTCGGCAAACCGGTCTATGCTTATGATGTTCGCCTTGTCAAGGTCCTCGTCCTCGCGCTTCTGTACGGCGGGAGCGAGCATCGCGTTTAGCTCCTCTATCTCCTTTGCCAGGTCGAATCTCGGGAAAAGCACCTCGCCCTTCTTAACGGTCACGTTCTTATCAAGCACGCCGAACCTGCCGAGCGTTTCGTACGCCGTATCCTGCTCGCCCGCGCCTATCTGCTCCCAAACCCTGGGCATGATGTGCGGCATGAACGGGAAGAGAAGCGCGGAGCATATCCTTACCGTTTCAAGCAGGTTGTATATAACGCTTGCAAGGCGCGGCCTGTTCGCCTCGTCCTTTGCGAGTATCCACGGCGCGGTTTCGTCGATGTACTTGTTCGCGCGGGATACCACCCTGAAAATCTCCTCGAGCGCCCTTGAAAGCTGCGCCTGCTCTATAAGCGGCGTTACAATGCCGCAAAGCGCGCCCGCCATAGCGCAAAGCTCATCGTCTGCGGCGTCCGCTGCGCGCTCGTCGGGGAGCGTTCCGCCGAAATACTTGTCAGCCATTGCAACCGTGCGGGAAACAAGATTGCCAAGGTCGTTTGAAAGGTCCGCGTTCATGCGGGTGAGCATAAGCTCGTTTGTAAAGTTGCAGTCGCCGCCGTAGGGCATATCGCGCAGTATCTGATAGCGCACAGCGTCTACGCCGTAGCGCTCGGTCAGCACGAACGGGTCTACAACGTTGCCGACGCTCTTGGACATCTTGCCGCCGTTGAAGTTTATCCAGCCGTGGCCGTAAAGGTGCTTGGGCAGCGGCAGGTCGAGCATCATGAGTATGATGGGCCATACAATCGAATGGAAGCGCACTATCTCCTTTGCGGTCATGTGCAGGTCTGCGGGCCAGTATTTCTCAAAGTCGTCATACTTGCCGTTGAGGTAGCCGAGCGCCGAGATATAGTTCGAGAGCGCGTCTACCCAGACATATACAACGTGCTTGCTGTCAAAATCAACGGGTATGCCCCACTTGAAGCTCGTGCGGGATACGCACAGATCCTCGAGTCCGGGCTTGATGAAGTTGTTCACCATCTCGTTCACGCGGCTTTTGGGCTGAAGGTAGTCCGTTTCCGTAAGGAAGCGCTCTATCTTATCCGCGTAGTCCGACAGGCGCAGGAAGTACGCCTCCTCGTTCGCCTCTATGACATCTCTGCCGCAGTCGGGGCATTTGCCGTCCACGAGCTGGCTCTCCGTCCAGAAGCTCTCGCACGGGGTGCAGTATTTGCCCGTGTACTGCCCCTTGTAGATATAGCCCTTGTCGTAAAGCGCCCTGAATATCTTCTGCACCGTTTCAACGTGGTAGTCGTCGGTGGTCCTTATAAAGCGGTCGTAGCTTATGCCCATAGTTTCCCACAGGCGCTTGAAGTTTGCAACTATCCCGTCAACGTACTCCTTGGGGGTAACGCCCTTTTCCGCAGCTTTCTGCTCTATCTTTTGGCCGTGTTCGTCCGTACCCGTAAGGAACATTACGTCGTACCCCTGCATACGCTTGAAGCGCGCAATGGCGTCGCACGCGACGGTGGTGTAGCAGTGGCCGATATGGGGGTTGCCCGAGGGGTAGTATATCGGCGTCGTGATATAATAGGTGTTCTTCCCGCAGCCGCAGGAGCAGCTTTCATTACTCATTTTCGTTTACCTCTTTTTCATGTATTAAGCGTGCGGATTGCTGCCGCGCGTAAATATGCTTATATTCTATTATATTACTTTTGCGCCTTTTTTTCAAGCGGTGCGAAAAAAAACAAGAAACTTTTACATATTACATAAAAAAGACTTGATTTTTTTCGGATTTTTTAGTACAATAGAAATATCAGCTATTGCCGAGGCAGGTAAGCTATGCCCGAATCGCCGCCGCAGGTGTACATATTGCACAAAACACGGCGCATATATTCCGTAAATAAATTGCTGAAGATAAAGCGCTCCCGAAGCGGCGCGCAGGAGGACTCACAACAAGAAAGAGGTAGATAATATGTCAAACAGGCTATTTCAAGGAATCGTTCACCAGATGAAAGACACCGTGAACAGAGTTATCGGCGTCATTGATGAAAACGGAACGATAATCGCTTGCAGCGACCTGACGCGGGTCGGCGGCGGCAACGACTTCTTTTCCATCGAGCTAGGCGATTCCCATGAGGTGTTTATACGCGACGGCTATACATACAAGCCGTTCGGCATACACGTAAAGCCTGATTACGCGGTATTTGTCGAGGGCACGGACGAGCCTGCGGCAAAGTACGCAGGCATTATCGCCATCTCCCTTTCGGGCATAAAGCAGTATTACGACGAGAAGTACGACCGCAACAACTTCGTCAAGAACATCATTCTCGACAACGTCCTGCCCGGCGACATCACGCTCAAAGCGCGCGAGCTGCACTTCAACGCCGACATAAGCAGGGTGGTTTTCCTGATAAGCGTTATCTCCGCGAACGACGTTTCCGCGTACGACGTTATACAGAACCTCTTCCCCGACAAGAACAAGGACTTCGTTTTCAACATAACCGAAACGGACATAGTCCTCGTCAAGGAAGTAAAGAACAACACCGACGTAAAGGACCTCGAAAAGCTCGCCCGCAGCATTTCGGACACGCTCTCGAGCGAGTTCTTCACCAAGGTGAACGTCGGCATAGGCACGCCCGTTCTCGGCGTTAAGGACCTTGCGCGCTCCTTCAAGGAGGCGCAGACCGCGCTTGAAGTCGGCAAGGTATTCGACACGGACAAGAACATCGTGTCCTACGACAATCTCGGTATCGCGCGCCTTATCTACCACCTGCCCACAACGCTCTGCGAAACCTTCCTCAAGGAGGTTTTCAAGAAGAATTCGATAGAGTCCCTCGACCACGAAACGCTCTTTACCATTCAGAAGTTCTTTGAGAACAGCCTTAACGTTTCGGAAACCTCGAGAAAGCTCTTCGTTCACAGAAACACGCTCGTTTACCGCCTCGACAAGATAAAGAAGCTCACGGGCCTCGACCTGCGCGAGTTCGACCATGCGATAATCTTCAAAATTGCCCTTATGGTAAAGAAATACCTCGCGGCAAATCCCACAAAGTTCTAAAAAAGCGCGCTGCAAAGCCCCCTTACGGGGGTTTTCGGCGGATATGGGGAATTGTGCGGCAATGCGGAGGCGCTCCGCAGATACATATATCAGCGTCATAAAAAGGAAAATATATCAGGAAGTCATCTTAGGAGAAATCAAGAACAATGGTAGAGCTGAAAAATGTCAACGTTCACTACTCAAGCGGTGTTGACGCTCTCGTGAACGTTAATTTAAGGATAAACGACGGCGAGTTCGTGTTTATCGTAGGCGAAAGCGGCGCGGGCAAATCCACGCTCATGAAGCTTATGATGCGCGAGATGATACCCACAACGGGCAGAATATTCGTCAACGGCTACAACCTCTCAAAGCTCAAGGGCAACAGGATAGCCAAATTCCGCCGCTCGATAGGCGTGGTGTTTCAGGAGTTCCGCCTTATACAGGACTTCACCGTGTACGAGAACGTCGCGTTCGTTATGCGCGTGGCTGACAAATCCCTTAAGGAGATACGCCAGCGCGTGCCATATGTGCTGAGGCTCGTGGGGCTTCTCGACAAGGCCAAGAGCCGCACGCGCGAGCTTTCGGGCGGCGAGCAGCAGCGCGTGGCTATAGCGCGCGCCTTCGCCAACGACCCCCGCCTGCTGATAGTAGACGAGCCGACGGGCAACCTCGACCCCAAGCGCTCATACGAGTTTGTGGAGCTGCTCAAGGACATCAACGAAAGCTGCCACACCACGGTTATCATGATTACCCACGAGCATGAGCTGGTTCGTCACTTCGGCGGCAGAATAATCGACATCAAGCAGGGTTCGATAGACTTCGACGATGTTTACAGAGGGGAGTACGAAGATGAAAACCAGTAATGCTACCTATCTGATAAAAAAGGGCATATCGTCGGTCTGGAAGAACTTTATCATGTCCTTTGCAAGCTTCAGCATCATGCTTGTGAGCCTTTTGCAGATAAGCTGCTCGGTGCTGCTTATGATGAACGTGAACATCATCATGGGTAACATTGAGGACACCAACGAGATAACCATTTATGTAAAAGAGGGCGCCACGGACGAGCAGGTGAACCACATAAAAAAGGTGCTTGAAAGCAACCCCGAGCTCGCCGACGTCAAGTATTACTCCAAAGAAGCGGCGCTTGAGGACTTCCGCGCGGATATGGCGGAGTATTCCGAGCTTATCGACTACCTTGCGGAAAACCCCATGCCCGAGACGTTCCTTGTGCGCGTTACGGACATCTCAAAGATACGCTATGTAACGCAGGCGATACAGAGCATCGACGGCGTTGAGCAGGTCAAGGCTCCCTACGACTTCGCAGGCGCGCTCGTCAACATAAGAAACACGTTTTCTGTCATACTCGTGGTAATGCTGACCATACTTATCATTGTGAGCGTCGTTATCGTGTCAAACTCCATTCGCACGAGCGTTTTTGCGCGCCGCGCGGAAATAGACATAATGAAATACGTGGGCGCAACGCGCGGCTTTATACGCACGCCGTTCTTTGTCGAGGGTATGTTCATCGGCATTCTGGCGGGCGCGGGCGCATGGGGCGTTACATGGGTGATTTACGACGCGGTGTCGGGGCTGTTTGCAAGCGACCTTACGGTATGGCAGATGTTCGGCTTCTACGGGCTTATCCCGTTTGACGATATCTGCTGGCCCACGCTTGCGATAAACTGCGGCGCGGGCGCGCTGCTCGGCGCCGTCGGCACAATGTTCGTTATGAACCGCTACCTCAGGGAGAAGAAAAAGGTTTAATCAGGGAAAGGAACGGAGCCTTGAACAAGAAGATATCTCTCGGCGTGGCGATAAGCCTTGTGGCTATAGGCTGCGCGATAACGTTCGTCCTCACATGGACGGTGTCGCTCGGAGTGTACAACTCCAAGATAGGCAGCACCGAAAAATACGAGGGCGTTTACGCAAAGCTGCGCGAGATAGACGCCACCGTGCGCACGAACTACATCAACATCGGCTCGCTGTCAGAGGAGCAGCTTGCAAACGGCATAATAAACGGCTACATCACAGGTATCGGCGACCGCTACGCGTCATACATGGCGGCGTCCTCGTATTACGAGCTTCAGCAGACCACAAGCGGCGTTGTAAGCGGCGCGGGTTTTGAAACCGAGGACGACGGCAGCGGCTACCTTAAGATAACGAGCGTTTACAAGGGCGGCTCGGCGGACATAAACGGGCTTCAGGCGGGCGATGTTATCACCGAGATAGACGGCAAGAGCCTGCTTTCAATGGAAAGCGGCACGGCGCGCGACAAGCTCTCGGGCGAAACGGGCACGCGCCTTTCGCTGAAGCTGCTGCGCAACGGCGAGGAGCTTACCGTGAACCTTGTGCGCCAGCAGCTCGAGATAGAGTCCGTAAGGGGCGAAATGCTCGACAACGGGATAGGCTACATCTCGATTACGGCGTTCAACGCAAAAACGCCGGACCAGTTCACCGATGTGCTCAACACCCTTGTTTCGCAGGAGGCGCGCGCGCTGATATTCGATGTGCGCGGCAACAGCGGCGGGCTTGTAAGCGCGCTTAAGCCCATGCTCAACCGCTTTATCCCCGCGGCTATAGTAGCAACGGCGGAATACGCGGACGGAAGCCGCAAAACGCTTGTCGAAACCGACTCCGACGAGTCGCTTAAGCTGCCCATGGCGGTGCTTGTAGACGGCAACACGGCGTCCGCAGCAGAGCTTTTCGCGGTAGTGCTGCGCGACGAGTGCGGCGCTGCGCTTATCGGCACGCAGACCTACGGCAAGGCGGTCATGCAGAACACCTACGAGTTTTCTGACGGAAGCGCCGTTACGATATCCACCGCGAAAATATACCCTGCAAAATCCGACAGCTACGACGGCACAGGACTTAAACCCGATTACCTGAGCGAGCTGCCCGCAGGCTCAGACCCCGCAACCATAGCGCGCGACGCGGACGTGCAGCTTCAAAAGGCGCTTGAGGTGCTCAGCACCACGGCGGACTGACGCGGCGCAAACCGCAGACGACATGAAAAACACGGCTTACGCCGTTGATTATATTGGAGGACACATATGAACAAATCTATCCATACCTTAACAAGGTCGGGCGAAAAGACGCTTAAGAAAGAGCTTGACGAATTAAAGGCAAAGCGCGAGGAAACCGCGGAAAAGCTCAAAACCGCGCGCGGCTTCGGCGACCTTTCGGAAAACAGCGAGTACGACGAGGCGAAAAACGAGCAGGGTCTTATGGAGGCCCGCATAATCGAGATAGAGGCTATCCTTGCAAACGCGCAGATTATTGAGGACGACGAGATTTCCACCGACAAGGTCGGCATAGGCACAAGCGTGCGTATGCTCGACGTTGAGATGAACGAGGAAATGGAGTTCAAGATAGTAAGCGTTAAGGAAGCAGACATCAACGACAACAAGATGTCGGACGAATCCCCCATAGGCAAGGCTATAAACGGCCACAAGGTCGGCGAGGTAGTAGACGTTGAAACTCCCTCGGGCGTAATTCAGTTCAAGATACTTGAGATAAGGAAGGCGGAGGACCACCATGAGTAATGAAAACGAGGAGCTTCACGAGCTTACCGCTGAGGAGCTTGACGAGCAGCACCGCGTAAGGCTCGACAAGCTTGCGGCGCTTAAGGCGGCAGGCAAGGACCCCTACACCATAACAAAGTACCCCGTGACCATACACAACAGCGAGATTCGCGGGCGCTTCGACGAGCTTGAGGGCAAGGACGTTGCCATTGCGGGCAGAATGATGACCCGCCGTATCATGGGCAAGGCAAGCTTTATAGACGTGCGCGATTCCTCGGACAGAATGCAGGTTTACGTTAGAACCAACGACGTGGGCGAGGAGGTTTACCCCGAGTTCAAGAAGTGGGACCTTGGCGATATCGTAGGCGTTAAGGGCAAGGTTTTCCGCACGAAGATGGGCGAGATTTCCGTCCATGCGGAGGAGATAGTGCTGCTTTCAAAGTCCCTGCTGCCCCTGCCCGAAAAGTGGCACGGACTCAAGGACAAGGAGGAGCGCTACAGAAAGCGCTACCTCGACCTTATCGCAAACCCCGAGGTGAAGGATACCTTTGTGAAGCGCTCGCAGATACTGCGCGAGATAAGGGCGTTTCTTGACGGCCACGGCTACACCGAGGTGGACACGCCCGTGCTTCTGCCGCTCGAGATAGGCGCGGCTGCGCGTCCGTTCAAAACGCACCACAACGCGCTCGACATTGATATGTACCTGCGCATTGAGACCGAGCTTTACTTAAAGCGCCTTATCGTAGGCGGCTTCGACCGCGTGTACGAGGTGGGAAGAATTTTCCGCAACGAGGGCATGGACGCCACTCACAACCCCGAGTTCACCTCTATCGAGATGTATCAGGCGTACATGAACTACTTTGAGATGATGGACCTCATTGAGAACCTCTACCGCACGGTAACGCTTAAGGTTTGCGGTACGGACACCGTAACCTATCAGGGCAAGGAAATTGCAGTAGGCAAGCCGTGGGAGCGCCTTACAATGATAGAGGCAGTAAAGAAGTACGCGGGCGTAGACTACTACGACTGGGCGGACGACGCTGCGGCGCGCGAGTGCGCAAAGGCTCACCACGTTGAGGACGAGCTTGACGAGAACTCTACAAAGGGCCACGTGCTTATCGCGTTCTTCGAGGCGTATGTAGAGGAAAAGCTCATTCAGCCCACGATAATTTACGATTACCCCGTTGAGAACTCCCCGCTTGCAAAGAGAAAGCCCGAGTTCCCCGCGTTTACCGAGCGCTTCGAGTACTTCATCAACGGCACGGAGTTCGGAAACGCGTTCAGCGAGCTTAACGACCCCATAGACCAGAAGGAGCGCTTTGTAAAGCAGGTTGCGGCAAAGCGCGCGCAGGGCGGCAACGACGCGCAGGTGGACGAGGACTTCATCACCGCGCTTGAGTACGGCCTGCCGCCTACAGCGGGTCTTGGCTTCGGGTTTGACAGACTTGTTATGCTGCTGACGGATTCCGCAAGCATAAGAGATGTGCTGCTCTTCCCGACAATGCGCCCGCAGGCATAACCACAGGCAGAGAATAAAGCCGCCTTTGCCGCTCCACCTATCGTGAAGCGCAGGGCGGCTTTCAGATATCGTTCCCATACGGAGGGCATAATGGCAAATTTAAGCGAAGAACAGAAAAAGGAGCTTGAACGCCGCGAGCTTCTGAAAATGAAGCAGGGACTCATTGAAGAAAGCGAGATGATTCCGCAGGACGGCTACGTTGAAATACCGAAGCTTACGGGCCGGGCTGCGGTGTCGAACTTCTTCTACCACTACAAGTGGTTCGTGCTGGTAGGCGCGTTCGTGGCGTTTTTTCTGAGCGTTGTGCTCTGGCAGACCTTTACAAAGGAAAAGGAGGATATCTACGTCCTCGCCATATCCACAACAAACAAAAGCGGGATATACGTAAAGCAGGCGGATATCGAAACCGCGCTTGAACGCTACTGCCCCGATTTTGACGGAAACGGCTATGTCCATGTCGGCGTGAACGTCATAAACATCTCCACCGAAAACGGCATGAGTGAGATGTCCGACGCTGAGAACTACAAATTCCACTCTGAAATAATCACGGGCGACAGCCAGCTCTACATTGCCGACGCCGGCATACTCGATACGCTCGCGAACATCGCCGAGGGGGAGATTCAGTTCTTCGAGGATATGTCAGTGCAGTACCCCGACGCGGTCCTCTATGAGGGGCAGGGGCTGCAGCTAAACACCACGGGCTTTGAGGAGCAGGCGCGCTGGCAGTCCTGCCCCGACATCGTGGGGCTTTACGTCCGCGCGGAGTTTGACAACATGGTTGGCAACGACGAGGACGCAAAGGAACAGCGCCGCCGCGCGCAGATAGTGTTCCGGAACATTGCAGAGGGCAACATCGTAAACCCCGCGGAGGAATAAACGCTACGGCAGCGGCCTGGGCTCGCACTTTACGGGCGAGAACGCTCCACCTGCAAAGCCCGCCGCAATGTCGCACGGCACATACTCCCCGAGAGGGCGCACGGCGCGCCTCACAGGTAGCGCTTAAGGCGCTCGCAGTAGTCCTGTTCTCTGCGCAGGAGCCGGCGCGCGTCGCTTTGCAGGTCCTCCTCCGCGGCTGCCGAGCGGTTGAGCGTCTGCTGCATATCGATTATGCCCATGGTCGTGCCGCGTATCATAAGCGCGGCTATGTGGCTGCTGCTTGTGTCAGCCATGGTCTGCATGGCAATGCCCATTTTTGCCATAGCCTTTGCGGCGGGAGGCGTCTGCTGCGCCCGTACGCCGCGCCGCTGAAGCTCGCCGAGAGCCTCTGCGGAGATGTTCCTGTAGCACTCGCGCTGCTTCGCAATCTCGCCGTAAAGGCGGGCGTTCTTACAGCGGCGCAGCACGTCGCCAGAGGACTCGTAAGCCATTTCGGCGTTCTTGTAAACGCTGTTGAGTATATCCGCGCTCTGGCGGTCCTTGTAGCTGCTCATAAAAATAACCTCGCTTTCCGCGTCAATGCGCTTGAAAATATTCTGGACGGATAAGCGGAAATTATAAGCGGAAATTTTTCACAGCAATCTGTTTTTCGGGAGAAAAAATGAAAAGAAACAGCATTCTCTTAACTGCCCTTAAGGGCTTCGGCTATATCATTCTCGGCAACGTAATGTGCCTTTTCGTGACAATGGGGCTTTGTATGTTCGGCACGAATATTTTCCTTAAAATCGTTGCCGCAATATGCTCCACCGCGATTTTCCTCATGTTGGTATTCACCGTTGCATGGAAGGACGGCACGCGCGAGCGCAGCCTTGTGGCGCTGCACCGCGTTGAAGGCGAGCAGAAGCACCGCTGGACGCTCATAGGGCTGCTTATGTTCCTGTTTGCGGCGGCGCCGAGTATAGTGCTGCTGCTTAACAAGCTGCTTTTCCCCGCAGCGGACACGCTCTACATTTACCGCTTTATAAGCGGCAGTGCATACCCGTATGTGCTGCTTTTCGTGGAGCCGGTTGTCGTGGACGAGGCGTGGACGGGCACCACCCTGCGGCAGATAGACAGCATGAGCGCGCTATTCCCCGCGCTTATGACGGCGTACTACCTGCTTGTGCCGGTTGCGGCAAAGCTCGGGTACCGGTGCGGCTTCAACGACAAGCTCAACAAGGACAAGATAATGTACAAGTGACCCTGAAAGGAGAACGCCATGCAATGCACGCTCTGCCCGCGTAAGTGCCGCGCAGACCGCGACAACGGCGAACGCGGCTTCTGCGGCGAAACGGCGCAGCTTACGGCGGCGCGCGCCTCGCTCCACCTGTGGGAGGAACCCTGCATAAGCGGCACGCGCGGCAGCGGCGCGGTGTTCTTTTCGGGGTGCGTGCTGAGGTGCGTGTTCTGCCAGAACTACGACATAAGCTCGCGCGGGGTGGGCAAGCCCATAACCGTGGAGCGCCTGTGCGGGATATTCCTTGAATTGCAGGCGCAGGGCGCGCACAACATAAACCTCGTGAACCCCACGCACTTCACCCCGCAGGTGATACGCGCGCTTGAAACGGCGAAAAGGCGCGGGCTTTCGTTGCCCGTGGTGTGGAACAGCGGCGGATACGAGCTGCCGGAAACGCTGCGCCTGCTAGAGGGGCTGGTGGACGTCTACCTGCCCGACGTGAAGTATTATTCCAACGAGCTTGCGCGCAGGCTGTCCTCAGCGCCCGATTACTTTGAAACCGCTATGGCGGCGCTTGACGAAATGCTGCGGCAGACGGGCGCGCCCGTGTTCTCGCCCGAGGGGCTGCTGCTTAAAGGCGTGGTTGTGCGCCACCTTGTGCTTCCGTGGGAGTACCGCGACAGCATTGAGGTGATAACGCGGCTGGGCAGGCGCTTCGGCGGGAAAATTCTTTTCAGCCTTATGAGCCAGTACACGCCGTTCGGCAGGGTAAAGACGGACCCCGCGTTCTCCCGCATGAACCGCAGGATAACCACGTTCGAGTACCGGAAGGCGCTCGACGCCGCGCTTGAGGCGGGGCTTACGGGCTATATGCAGGAAAAAAGCTCCGCAAAAGAGGAGTACACGCCCGAGTTTGATTTTACGGGGATATAAACGCGCCCGCGGAAACAGCTGCCACGGGCGATTTTCTATCCTTTTCTGCGGAACTCCCCCGCCGTCATACCCATGCGCTGCCTGAACTGCCGCATGAAATGCACCTCGTTGTCGTAACCGCAAAGCGCCGCCGTTTCGCCGACGGAAAGCGCGGTGTTCGCGAGGTAATAGCGCGCAAGCTCCATTTTGGCGCTTATAACGTCCTCGTAGCAGCTAACGCCAAATTCCGCTTTGTAAAGAGCCTGAAAATAGGACGGGCTTAGCGACGCGCTGCGCGCCATTTCGCTTACGGTAAAGCGCCCCGCAGGGTTCGCATAGAGCTGTGCGCGCAGACTGCGCAGCCGCTCGCTGTGGGGCGATTTTGCAGCGCCCCCCTGCGCGCCCACCGTTTTTGCGATAAGCAGCCGCAGCAGCAGGTCCTCGCACTCCCCGCCCGACACGCTCTCAAGGCTCAGCAGGCTGAGAACGCTCTCCGCCGCCGCACAGGAGCGCAGCGGCACGGGCTCGCAGAGCGCCGCGCGCGTCTTTTCAAAGAATACATCATCTTCCGCGCACTCAAAATGCACCCAATGGTTTATGTACTCCACGCCTGCCGCGCCATAGTGCTGCGGCGCGTTTTCGCTGTAGAGCAGCGCCGTATCACGCGGGACTTCAGCGCGGGTTTCGCCGCGCCACACAAACGCGGGCGTTTTGAATATTAGCAGCAGCCGGTCCCCCGAGCCGTGCGGGCGGTTTATCTCAAAGTCGCTTTCGTGACGGTAGGCTATGCCCATGCTGTGAAGCTTCATAGTATTCCCCCTTGTTACGATAGTAGGATATATCAGTTTATTCTTATTATACATCATTGTAGCAGGCTTGTCAAAGGGGTATAATATATACAACAGCTAAAGCCATGAAAGGAGTACCCCATGAAAAAAATAAGACTTACCGTAAACCCGCTCGACAAGCGCTCCAGAATCAACCGCGAGATATACTCGAGCTTTTCGGAGCATTTGGGCAGGTGCATTTACGACGGCATTTATGTCGGCGAAAACAGCTCTATCCCTAACATCGAGGGCTTCCGCAGGGATATCGTCGAGGCATTCCGCGAGATAAGGCTGCCCGTGCTGCGCTGGCCGGGCGGGTGCTTTGCGGACGAGTACCACTGGCTCGACGGCATAGGCGAAAAGTCCTCCCGCAAAAAAATGGTAAACACCAACTGGGGCGGCGTTACAGAGGACAACAGCTTCGGCACGCACGAGTTCATGCGCTTTTGCGAGATAGTGGGCTGCGAACCCTACATAAGCGGCAACGTTGGCAGCGGCACGGTAGAGGAGCTGTCAAAGTGGGTGGAATACATCACCTTCGACGGCATATCCCCCATGGCTGACCTGCGCAGGGCAAACGGCAGGGAGCAGCCGTGGCGGCTTAAATACCTCGGCATAGGCAACGAAAACTGGGGCTGCGGCGGGTCTATGACCCCCGAGTATTACGCGGACTGCTACCGCCGCTACGCTACGTTCTGCCGCGAATACAGCGGCAACAAACTGTTCAGGATAGCCTGCGGCCCCAATGCGGACGACTACAACTGGACGGACGTTATGATGCGCAAAATCACTCCGTGGAATATGCAGGGACTTTCGCTGCACTACTACACGCTCCCCACGGGCGACTGGGCGCACAAGGGCAGCGCCACCGTTTTCAGCGAGAGCGAATACTACGCAACGATACGCGCAACGCTTAAAATGGAGGAGCTTATCACCCGCCACAGCGGCGTTATGGACCGCTACGACCCCGAGCGCAGGGTAGGCCTTGTGGTTGACGAATGGGGAACGTGGTACGACGTTGAGGAGGGAACGAACCCCGGCTTCCTTTACCAGCAGAACACCATGCGCGACGCGCTTGTCGCGGCGATAAACCTCAACATCTTCAACGCGCACTCCGAGCGTGTGTGCATGGCGAACCTCGCGCAGGCGGTGAACGTGCTTCAGGCGCTCGTTCTCACCGAGGGCGAAAAGTGCGTTAAAACGCCCACGTTCCACGTGTTTGACCTTTACAAGGCGCATCAGGACGCAGCGCTCATATACTCGCACACAGAAAACGACGAGTGCGAGGGGCTGCCCTGCCTGTCCTGCTCCGCAAGCGCCGCAGCGGACGGCACGGTGACGGTAACGCTATCGAACTGCGCGCTCGACAGGGGGTACGAGGTAGACCTCGCTGCGGCGTTCGGCGGCGTTAAGGCGGCGCGCGGGCGTATTCTCACAGGGGACGCGCACGCGTTCAACGACTTTGCGCACCCTGATACAGTCGCGATAAAGCCCCTTGATATAAGCTGCGCGAATGGCGGCGCAGCCTTTACGCTCCCCGCGTGCAGCGTGGCGGAGCTTACCCTTACGCTATGACGGGCAGACCCTGCCTGCGCTGCCTGCTTGCACAGGCGGGCGAACCCGACCTTGCGCAGGCGATACGCGAGCGCATAGCCGCCATGCCGCCTGAGGAGCGCGCCCCGCAGCCGCTCTACGAGCAGCGCCTTACCTGTTGCCGCGCCTGCCCGAGCCTTAACGCGGGCACCTGCGCAAAATGCGGCTGCTACGTGGAGCTGCGCGCGGCAAGGCTCGCGGCGGCTTGCCCGCACGAGGAGAAAAGGTGGTAAGATACCGCATAGCGCTTGTTTTGTCAAGATATAATCGTCAATAAAATGCAAAAGCTCCCGGAATAATTCCGGGAGCACAGCTTGTCGAAAAAGTATGTTATGCCCGCGAAGCGGGCTTTGAAATTCGTTTTTTGTCACGGCTCAGCCGGGGCAAAAAACACTTCTATCCGCACAAGTGTGCAAGCGACACCTCGCTGCGCTCGGCTTACGCAACGCGACGC
>CAKSEE010000013.1 GCA_934446455.1 uncultured Oscillospiraceae bacterium
GTTCAGACCCTGCTCGCGGATAACGCGCCCGAGCTGCTCGTAGGCGAAGTTCGCGTCAACCGCGCCGCGCGCGCCCTCGGGGCGAATCGTGCCGTACTGCCACACGCGCTGCCCGTACTGCCGCTGCCTGCCGTCCTCGACATAATGCGCGAGCCACAGCGGGTACTTCAGCAGCTCGTTCTTGTCGGCGCAGCCCTCGAGAAACGCAGGGTTGCAGTACAGCATGGCGTAGTAACCCGCCGCCCGCAATTCGTCAAGGAACGCCCTGCAAATCGCCGTGTACTCCGCGCGCGTAAGCTTTGGCGTGAGAACCGACGCGTCCTCGTAGTCGAACACTATCGGGAACTCGGCGGTCATGCCGTCAAGCTCGCCGAGCGCCCAGAGCGCCTCGCTGCGCGCCTCGGCAGGCGTTCTCGCGTAGGAATACACATAGAACCCGAGCGGTATTTTGCCGTGAAGCCCCGCGTAGTGCGCGTCCACGAGCGCATCGCGCTTACCCTTGTAACCAAGCCGCAGGAACGCAAACTTGATTCTGCGCCCGCCCTCGTCGTGCGCGAGAAGCCTGTCGTAGTCGTCTATGACGTTGTGCGCGGACAAGTCTATGCCGAAATTCTTAATCGCCATCGCCGCCCTCGCTTTCACGCCTGAGCTGCTTGAGCACCTCGCGCAGCTTCTTCGGCACGGGCATTCCGAGCCCCACCGCGTTCTCGATTATCGACACGCCCTCGTTCGCGATGAAAAAGAGCATTACCGCGCTCATGAGCGCCGAGCCCGAGCCTATGACGTAGGTGTCCACAATGTGCCCCATCGCCACGAAAACGAGTATCAGAAACTTCTTCACAAGCCCCCTGAACCCTATTTCCGACGAGAGGTTCTTGTTGACGACCGCCACAAGCACTCCCGTAACGTAATCGACCGCCATGAACGCTATCATCGCCCAGAACAGCCCTGTCACCTCCCCGAAAAGAAACCCCACGACAGCCCCCGCTGCCGCCGCCATGCACTCAAGAATCCTGTCCCACTTCATTATGTTCCCTCCAATGCCGCTATTCTCGCCTCGAGCGCCGCGAGCTTCGCCTCGGTGTACGCGCCCACGCTTGCCGCGCTGCCGCCGTCCGCAAGGCTCTTCCACGCCGTCCAGTCCGCGCCGTTGGCGTATCTGAACATCACCTGCCCCGCATGGTTACGCGGGAACGCCAGCTGAATGCCGTACTTGCCCGCGCCCGAATACTTAAAGCCCCTTATCGTGTACCACTTGGACGAAAGTCCGAGCGAAGCCGCCACTGCCGCGGAAACGTCGGCTTCATAGGAATACTCATTGAACGCCGCGTTGTCAAGCGCCGCTGCTTCCGTTACCTGCCCGAGATTCCGCAGAATGCACGCCGCCGCGATATTCCCGACGGAATCGGCGTTGCCGCCGTTCGCAGGCAGCGCCGTCGGAATGTCCGACACCTCCGCCTTGGCGCTCCACGCCGCCTTTTCCGCAGCCGTGACGTGTATCTCCGCGTTGCCCGCGTGCGCGTTTACAGCGGCTCTTGCGACCTCGTCCACCGCCGAGCCGCCCGAGGCTGTGGACGTCTTAAAAGGGTTCGTGGAATAGTCCGAGCCGATGAGCTGCACCGACCCCGTGCCGAGCAGGAACACGCGCCCGTTCGCGCCGTACACGGGCGCAGAGCCGCCCGCAGGAACGGCTACAACGCCGTCCGCGCCCGCCGTTACGCCCGCCGTTTTCGCGGCGTAGACTGTCGCCGCGCCGTCGTTGCGCAGCCACGCGTTCGCCCCGTTAAACTGCGCCTCCGATTCGCTCCCGCTGAGCGTTACTGTCATTGTGTTTTCCATGTTTTCTTCCTTTCTGCGGCTGACCGCAATGCTATTGTAGGGGCGCTGAAACTGCAAATTTCTGCACGATTTTTCTATACTCCTTATCCTATAATATGAAAAAACGCCCCGAAAGGCGCCGCATATAAAAGCAAAACCGCCCTGTTACGGGCGGTTCAGAATGGTTCAGCCGTGGAATGATACTGCGCAAAGCCGCGCGCCGCGGAACAGCGTTCACAGCACGCGCTCAGACGTACCTTACATAGTCCTTCTTGCGGGGAAGCGCGGGCTTCGGGTCTGCGGCGGCATAGCCCATGATAAGGTTTCCTATGCCCTCGTAGTCGCCCTCTATGCCAAGACGCTTAAGCAGAGCCCTGCCATCGGGGCGCTCAAACGTTTCACGGGCGCGGTGAATCCAGCAGCTGCCAAGCCCAAGCGCCGTCGCCGCCTGCATCATGTTGCCCATAACAAGGCTGCCGTCGTACACGTGCGTCGGAATGCTCTTGTCCGCAAGCACCACAAGCACCACGGGCGCGCCGTAAAACGGGTCGATTGAAGCGCCCATGATGTCGGCGTTTATGCGGGAAAGCTCATTTCTGACCTCGGGGTCGGTTACAGCCAGAATTATGGGCGACTGCCTGCCCATTCCCGTTGCGGCGTGAGTTCCCACCTCAAGCACCGCGTCGATAAGCTCCTTTGCGGGCACATCGGGCTTGTAGCTTTTTGCGCTTCTGCGTGAAAGCAGAGAGCGTATAACCTCATTCATCGTGTTCCTCCTTTGGCGTGAGCGCTCTGAACTGCCCCGCCCTTTTGTGAGAATTGTACGCGAAAGTCATTGCCGCGTATGTAATGGCGCAGGCAATAAGCCCCGGCGCAAACGCTCCGCATAACAAAAGGCAAGTTTATGCTCGCTATCGCCGCAAAGCCCGTTTTACCCGCGCAGAGCGGCTCTACAACGGCAATAATGTACACCGCGAGCTCACCGCACACGCCGAAGCCTCCCGCAGCCGCACCTGCGTGCGCCAACGTTTTTGTCACCGCTCGTCACCTGCAATTCGGGCGCGCGGATATACACCCGTGCGCCCTGTAAGTATCTTACTTGATAACTCTTACGGAGATAACGTTCGCTACCTCCTTAAGCTTTGCCTCAATGCCCGTAGCGTCGCCCTTAACGTCAAGGCAGGTGTAAGCGTAGTCCTTCTTGGACTTGCTTATCATGTTCTCGATGTTAAGACCTGCTGCGGAAACGGGAGCGGTAAGGCTGTTTATAACGCCCTCCGCATTCTTGTGGATAACGCAGATCTTTGCGTTGCCGCTTATGTTCATGGAAACGTTGGGCAGATTTACGGAGTTTGTGATGTTGCCGTTGTCGATGTAGTCGATGATCTCCTTTACCGCCATAACTGCGCAGTTGTCCTCGCTCTCGGGGGTGGAAGCGCCGAGGTGCGGCATTGCAACAACGCCGTCAACGCCCAGCAGACCATCAGTTGCGAAGTCCGTTACGTAGCACGCCATACCGCCGCTTGCGAGAGCGTCCAGTATCGCCTTTTCCTCAACAAGACCGTCGCGGCTGAAATTCAGCAGGCGAACGTTCTTCTTCATGGAAGCTATAGCCTCTGCGTTTATCATGCCCTTTGTGTCTGCCATAAGCGGAACGTGGAGCGTGATGTAGTCACACTTCTCAAATATCTCCTTGTTGGACTTTACATAGTGAACGCTGCCGTCAAGCTTGAGCGCGTTCTCTACGGAAAGGAACGGGTCTGCGCCGTAAACCTCCATACCGAGCTTTGCAGCTGCGTTTGCAACGAGGATACCGATAGCGCCAAGACCGATAACGCCGAGCTTCTTGCCCATGATCTCAGGACCTGCGAACTGGCTCTTGCCCTTTTCAACAAGCTTGCCGACCTCGTCGCCCTTGCCCTTAAGAGTCTTTATCCACTCAAACGAAGCGGGTATCTTTCTCGAAGCCATGAGCAGACCCGCAATAACAAGCTCCTTAACGGCGTTTGCGTTTGCGCCGGGCGTGTTGAACACTACAATACCCTTTTCGCTGCACTTGTCAATCGGAATGTTGTTTGTGCCTGCGCCCGCTCTCGCGATAGCCAGCAGGTTCGCGGGCAGCTCCATTTCGTGCATGGAAGCGGAGCGCACCAGTATAGCGACGGGGTCTGCCATATCCTCAGCGAAAGCGTATCTTGTCTTGTCGAAGAGGTCTGTGCCGCAAGCGGCAATCTTATTAAGCGTAAGTACGTTATACATAATAATGATATTCCTTTCAGTCAGTGTATTCGCACCGTGATTAAGCTTTCTCCCCCGTTGTCGGGGGAGAAAGTAGTTTACTTGGTAATGTCTGTAATAACAGGCTTGCCGTCCTTGTCAACAAGAACCGTAAGTCCGCCGGCGTAGCCGTCGCGATGCCATAAGTAGGCGACGCCCGTGGCGGTATCCACAATCACCTTTGTCTGGGTTGCTAACCCGTCAGACTGCTTGTGAACCACTACAAACCTCTCAGCCATTGTCAGCCTCAAACTTCTTCATGAACTCAACGAGCTTCTCAACGCCCTCGATAGGCATTGCATTGTAGATGGAAGCTCTCATGCCGCCTACGGTTCTGTGACCCTTAAGGTTTACAAAGCCCGCAGCCGCTGCTTCCTTGACGAACTTGGCGTCAAGCTCCTCGTTGCCAGTAACGAACGGAACGTTCATCAGCGAGCGGTCCTTCGGCTCAACAGTACCCTTGAACAGCTTGCTGCCGTCGAGGAAATCATACAGTATCTTAGCCTTCTTCTCGTTGTGAGCCTTCATAGCCTCAAGGCCGCCCATCTTCTTTATCCACTTGAATACCTTGCCGCAGATGTAGATAGCGTAGCAGTTGGGAGTGTTGTAGAGGGAGTCGTTGTCAGCCTGAGTCTTCCACTTGAGCATGGTGGGCGTGCCGGGCAGAACGTCGTCGGTGATGAGGTCCTCGCGGATTATCGAGATAACAAGACCCGCAGGACCAACGTTCTTCTGTACGCCGCCATAGATAACGCCGTACTTTGTAACGTCAACAGGCTCGCTTAAGAAGCAGGAGGATACGTCCGCAACAAGGATATGACCCTTTGTGTTGGGGAGGGTCTTGAACTTTGTACCGTAAATGGTGTTGTTCTCACAGATATAAACATAGTCGGCGTCCTCGGGGATATCAAGGTCGGAGCAGTCGGGAATGTAGGAGAAAGTCTTGTCTGCAGAGGAAGCGACAGCAACTGCGTCGCCGTAGATCTTAGCCTCCTGATAAGCCTTCTTTGCCCACTGACCGGTGATTATGTAGGCTGCCTTCCTGTTCTTCATGAGATTCATGGGAACAGCCGCGAACTGCTGCGAAGCGCCGCCCTGAAGGAACAGGACCTTATAATTGTCGGGAATGTTCATGATTTCCCTGATGTCGGCTTCCGCTTCCTTGATAATAGCGTCGTAAGCCTTGGAGCGGTGGGACATCTCCATAACGGACATACCCGTGCCCTTGTAGTCGAGCATTTCGTCTGCTGCTTCCTTAAGCACTTCCTCGGGAAGAACTGCAGGACCTGCGCTGAAATTGTAAACTCTCATTAGAATATCCTCCTGAATTATTCGCCGTGCCAGCCATAGCAGCGGCTCTTGCGGTAAGGCAGTATCGCAGCCCCGCAGGCGCTGCACAGTATTGCCATAACATTATTATTATAAGACAAAACGGCGGATATGTCAAGCGGGAAATACCCGTTATGCACGTTTTTTTCAAAATTTTGTCGTTTATTTCACAATGCTTCTCACCTGTTGCTTTGCAGGCCTGCGTTTCTCTGCGCATTGAGCCGTGCACGGATAAGCTCCGCGAACTCCTGCGGGTGCGTTACCCGCACAAGCGGTCCGAACGACAGCACCTGCTGTGCAAGCTCGGTCCTGTCGGCCTTGCAGTAGGTTATTCGCAGGATACAGCCGTTTTCGGTAAGCTCCGTTTCACGCTCGTAGTGTGCGAAGTGCAGCAGGGCGCGCTCCACTGCCATGCGCGAGTCGCTCACCTCAAGCGTTACCTGCTCCTTTGCAAGCGCTGGCAGCCTGTCGGGGATATCGCCCGCCTCGGAAAGCAGCTCGGCGTCCTCCACGCGGCATACGTTGATGATATTGCCCAGCGTATGGCTGTTCACCCACAGGCGCAGCCTGTCCTCCCGCTCGGAATACTCGAACAGATACGGCGACACCACCGCGGTACGCACGCTTTTCTCCGTGCGGTAGGTGACCCGCGCCTTAGAGCCGTTCTTCACAGCGGCAAACAGCGTGCGGAAGCACTTTATATAATTCGGGTCGGTGAACGGGTCGCCGTTGGCGTACCTGTCCGTAACGGATATGTCCTGCGGCGTAAACAGCGGCTCAACGTCCTTAAGCGGCGAATCCTCCGCAAAAAAGCTGCCGTCTGTGTCAAACAGCGCTATCCTCGGGTCGAGCGTCACCGCCTTAAGCCAGCGCAGCTGCACATCTGTCGGCGGCAGGTCGGGCTTGTGGGAGAGCGGCGTTGTCATATCCTGCCGCAAAAGCTGCCAGCGCCCGCTTTTAAGCGCGGGGATTATCGTCTGCGCGCTCTCCGCGAAAGCCTCGTCAGCGCATATCTCCCGCATTTTCTTCTCGTCAAGCCCTCCTTGCAGCGCCTGCGCCAGTATCTTCGCCACCGCGCCGTAATAGCACCCGTATATCTCGTTAAACAGCATATCGCGCCTCCGTTTTATTCCCTTTTGGAAAACTTTCCTGCGGGGTATTTCGCAGTTATTACCGGTTATAGCCCTTGTATTTCCAAAATTTCCTGTAATAAAATGTATGAAATTCCAAATATTCTTACTTTACATGTTAATATTCCGTTAAGAAAATTTATGCCTGATGCCGGAAAAATGCCCGCAAATGGGACTGTTATCGCATTTGTCGCACTTTGGAGCATAAGTTCGCAGTAAGAAAAAAATGCTAGAAATTTCCAAAAAGGGGTTGCATAAATTTCCAATTCGTGATATCATATATACAGACCCGATAGACAAGATGAAACATCGGGACACAGGGTGCAACACCTGCGTAAGCGTGCTTCCGGCTGACAGGGGAACAGCACAAATACGCCTGCGCTCAACATAGAATAATTAAAAGTTCTGCCGAAAAATGGAGGATAACACAAATGACGAATCAGATCAAGGTACTTATCGGAAACGACACCGCCGAGTGCGGAATGGCGTGGGCGGGGGCGCTCAAGGGGGCGGGAATGTATGCGATAACGCGCCACTGCGACGGAAACGCGGTGTTAAGCTCGATAAAGTCCGAGGCGCCCGACATAGCCGTGCTTGAGGCGAAAATGCCGTTCTGCGATGCTATCGAGGTGATACGCCGCCTTAAGACAGAGAAGAAATACATACCGAGCGTGATAATCGTATCGAACGTACCCGACCCCGCACTTGAGCGCGACGCGGCGGCGGCAGGGGCTGCATTCCTTGTAAAGCCCGTTGACCCGCAGTACCTTGTAAGCAGGGTTTCCAGACTCTGCGGTCTTTACTCTGAACCCGCGCAGGACGGCACGCCCGACGACACCGACCTTGAGTGCGCCGTGACCGAGATAATACACCAGGTGGGGATACCGGCGCACATAAAGGGCTACCATTACCTGCGCACCGCAATAATGCTCTGCGTAAACAACGACGAGATGATAAACAGCATAACAAAGCTCCTCTACCCTACCGTTGCAAAGCGCTACCAGACCACATCGTCGCGCGTTGAGCGCGCCATTCGCCACGCAATAGAAATCGCGTGGGACAGAGGCGACATCGACGTGCTGACGAAACTCTTCTCCTATACGGTACACACCTCGCGCGGCAAGCCCACCAATTCCGAGTTCATTGCGCTTATCGCAGACCACCTGCGCCTGAAATTCAAGGCAAAGCAGAGCATAGGCACAGGCTCATACAGGTAAGCCTGCGCCGTAATAATAAAGAACACAGGGCTGCCCTTTATCGGGACAGCCCTTTCCCTGCGTTATCCTGCGGAATGTTCGGTTATCTCACAGAAAACTCGTATACCGTAGTGAAGTGATAGCATTCTCCCGCCTTAAGCGTGCAGCTGCCGAACTGCGGCTTGTTGGGCGTGTCGGGGCAGAACTGGCTCTCAAAGCACAGACCGCCGTACTTGTTGTACTTGGCGCCGCCCTTGCCGTTCTCGCCGTCAAGCCCTATGCCTATGTAGAACTGGAGCGCGGGCATATCGGTCTTTACCGTCATAAGCCTGCCGCTCTTGGGCTCCCACGCCTCTGCGGCGGTGCGCATTGTGCCCGCAGCGCCAAGAACGAAGTTGTGGTCGTAGCCGTTGGGAAGCCTGCCGTTGTCCATGTCCTCGCCAACGCGCTTGCCGCTTCTGAAGTCGAACGGCGTTTCCATAACGTACGCCAGCTTTCCCGTGGGGATAAGCAGCTCGTCAACGGGGGTGTACTGCGTGGAATTTATCTTTACGACATGGTCCTTTATGTCGCCGCTGCCTGCGCCCTTAAGGTTGAAGTAAGAGTGGTTCGTGAGGTTTACGACGGTCGTTTTGTCGGTATGCGCGGTGTACTCAATGGAAAGCGCGTTGTTCGCGGTGAGAGTGTACTTTACCGCAATGTCGAGCGTTCCGGGGTAATTCTCCTCGCCGTCGGGACTTACGTAGCCGAACGTTACGGACGGCTCGTCGCCGCCGCAGGTTTCCTTTATCGTCCACACGCGCTTGTTGTAGCCGAAAAAGCCGCCGTGCAGGTGGTTTACCTTGTTGTCGTTAGCGGAGAGCTTGTACTCCACGCCGTCGATGGTTATCTTTGCGCCGCCTATGCGGTTCGCATATCTGCCGACAAGCGCGCCGTGGGAGGAATTTCCGTCAACATACTCCTGAAGCGTGTCATAGCCGAGAACAACGTCCGCAAGCCTGCCCTTCTTGTCGGGAACGTTGAGCTGCACCACAGCGCCGCCGAAGTTCGTGAGAGCCGCGCTCATGCCGTTCTTGTTCGTAAGCGTGAACAGAAAGCACTTATAGCCGCGGAAAAATCCAAATTTCTTTGTTTCAATGCTCATGGGTGAATCCTCCGTATGTTAATATTTGTCGTCGTCGAGGACGATTCTCTTGTGTTCTGCGGGCTTCTCAACGGTGTGAGAGGGTACTGCCGCTGTCGGTCTGAAAGCGGGCGCGGGCTTTACCGCCCCGGAAGCGGGAGCAGGCTTCTCGGTCTTGGGAGCGGGAGCTGGCTTCTCCGCCTTGGGAGCGGGCTTCTCGGACTTGGGAGCGGGCTTCTCCGCCTTGGGAGCGGGCTTCACAGCCTTGGGAGCGGAAGCAGGCTTCTCAGCCTTGGGAGCAGGCTTCTCAACCTTGGGAGCGGAAGCAGGCTTCTCCGCCTTGGGAGCGGAAGCGGGCTTCTCCGCCTTGGGAGCGGGCTTCACAGCCTTGGGCGCGGGAGCGGGAGCCTTATCGTTCAGCTTAAAGCCGCTGACCATGCCCAGCAGAATGCCGCTTTCCTCCGAAAGGACGCCTGCGGAACGCGCACACTCCTCTGCGGAGCGGTTGGTTCTGCTAACGGACTCGGAAATGCGCGACATACTCTGCGTTATATCCTTAGCAGAAGCCGCCTGCTCCTCAGAGGCCGCAGCTATCCTGCCTATCACCTCGGTGGTGCTCTGCGTTTCGTCAACTATCTTCGCGAGCATCTCCGCGGTTTCGTTTGCGATAAGAGCGCCGTTCTTTACGGACTTTATCGAGCTGTTTATGAGAGACGTGGTATTCTTCGCCGCCTCGGCGGTCTTGTTTGCAAGGTCGCCAACCTCGCCCGCAACAACCGCGAAGCCCTTGCCCGCCTCGCCCGCGCGCGCAGCCTCTATCGAAGCGTTGAGCGCGAGAATATTCGTCTGGAACGAGATGTCCTCTATCGTATGTATTATCTTCGCTATTTCCGACGAGGCGGAGCTTATCTCCTCCATAGCGCCGAGCATCTGCGTCATCTTCTCGTTGCCCGCGTTCACTATGCTCATGGAGTCCTCCGCCAGCGCATGAGCCTTTGTGGCGTTCTCCGCGTTCGCGGAAATTTTCTCGGATATCTCAAGCACGCCCGCGTTGAGCGCCCTTACCGTGTCCTCCTGCTCAGACGCCGCAGCGGAGAGCGACTGCGAATTCTCGCTCATCTGCTTTGAGTGCATATCCACCTGCCTGCCCGAGCTGCCAAGCTGTCCCACAACATCCGAAAGCGAGGTGATTATGCCGTACAGCGAGGTCTTTATCGGGGCGTAGTCGCCCATGTAGTCCGCCGTGGGCGCCGCGCACAGATCCTTTGCGGAGATCCTTGCGGCGGTGCTGCCGATATCCTTTATAATAGCGTTTGTGCTGTCCGCCATAGTGTTCACGGATTCCGCAAGGGAGCCGAGCTCATCGTTCGAGCGCACCTCGATATGCTCGCCCGAAAGGTCGCCCTTAGCCATAGCCGAGATTTTAGACTGTATCTTGTCCACCGTGTTCATAAAGCGGTTTACAACGCCCGAGATGATAAGCGTGTTCACAACGAACGCAAGCGCGATTATTCCCGCAAAGATCGCCATGATGATAAGCGGGAAGCTCATGTAGCTGTTATCCGTGCTGCATACGATAACGTTCCAGCCGTCCGTGCCCTCTATGCAGCGCGCCGCCAGCCTGCGGTACTCGTCGCTGCCCGTGCTTGAATAGAACTTGCTGCCGCTCGTCTGCGCAAACGTGCGGAAGAACGCCGAGTCAACGTTTCCGTCCGACGCAGTCTCGCCCGTTTTTGCGTTTATCACTACAACGCGCACCGAGTCGCTCGACACTATGCCGGCTACGCTGTATATCTGCTCTCCCGTAAGCTGCGACACGTCCGTGCCGAGCGCCTGCGCATAGCTCAGCGCTGCGGACTCGCCCGTTTTCGCCTGCGTGTTAAGCGAGCTTCGCAGCGCGCTTTCCGCCTGAATGAACAGGGAGAATACCCCCGTAAACGAACACCACAGCAGCGCCACCGCGAGTATAGCGCTCACGGCGAGAATTATCTTCTTTCTGAGGGAAGCGCGCGGGCGCTTTGCAACCTCTGCTGTCTTTTCCATTGTTTGTCCCCTCCCAGGTGAGTGTTTCTTTGTTTCCGCGCAGCGCGGACCGTCTGCCGGTCTCATATACTCTGCGGATATCTTAATAATACCACAAAATGACCTAAAAGTCAACAGCCGCAGGCGGGATTTTTGTGAAAAAAGCAACAATGCCGCGCGGATAAACACGGCATAATACGACGACAAACGTTTTTTTCCACATACCCCTTGAAAAATGCCCGGCATGATGTTATAATAAGTCTGTATGAGCCTGCAAAAACGCAGGACGGATTATAAACCGGATTCATTGCGTAATATAAACGAAAGAAGGAAACGAAAATGGCAGACACCATGCAAGGATTGAAAAGAACCTGCTACTGCGGCGAGGTAACGCTGGAAATGGGCAGCGCGGCAGTCGGCGGCTTTGTGCAGAGGGTGCGCGACAAAGGCAGCCTTATATTCATAGACCTGCGCGACAAGACGGGGCTTGTGCAGCTCGTGTTCAACGAGAACACCGACAGAGCCGTGTTTGAAAAGGCGGAGAGCGTCCGCCCCGAGTACGTGCTTCTCGCAAAGGGCGAGGTAAGGGCGCGCGAAAGCGTAAACACCGAAATCAAAACGGGCGGCGTTGAGATAATCGTAAGCGAGCTGCGCATTCTTTCAAAGGCGCAGACGCCTCCCTTTGAAATCGTAAGCAACACCAAGACCAACGAGGAGCTTCGCCTTAGATACCGCTATCTCGACCTGCGCCGCGAGCCGCTTCAGCGCAACATAATGATGCGCCATGAAATAGCGAAGTGCGCGCGCGAATACTTCTACGAAAACGGCTTTACCGAGATAGAAACGCCGATGATGATAAAGTCCACGCCCGAGGGCGCGCGCGACTATATCGTCCCCTCGCGCATTCACAACGGCAGATTCTACGCGCTGCCGCAGTCCCCGCAGATTTACAAGCAGCTGCTGATGATCGCGGGCATGGACAGGTATATCCAGCTTGCGAGGTGCTTCCGCGACGAGGACCTGAGAGCCGACAGACAGCCCGAGTTCACACAGATAGACCTTGAGATGTCGTTTGTTGACGTGGACGACATTCTCGAGTGTCTCGAGGGCTTTGTAAAGCGCCTTTACAAGCAGGTGCTGGGCGTTGATATCCCCACCCCGCTGCCGCGCCTTACCTACGACGAGGCAATGTCGCGCTACGGCTCGGACAAGCCCGACACGCGCTTCGGCATGGAGATAACCGACATTTCCGACATCGTTAAGGACTGCGGCTTCTCCGTATTCAAGGACGCCGTGGCGAACGGCGGCTCGGTGCGCGGTATCGTCGCAAAGGGCGCGGCGGACAAGCTCACCCGCAAGGAAATAGACAAGCAGACCGAGTTCGTGCGCGGCATAGGCGCAAAGGGGCTTGCCTACGTGCGCTGGGTAGAGGACGCGCCCAACTGCTCGTTCGGCAAGTTTATGGGCGAGGGAGAGCTTGAAGGGATTCTCGCAGCGCTTGGCTGCGAAAAGGGCGACGTTGCGTTCATCGTTGCGGACAAGGACAAGGTGACGCTGCCCGTTCTCGGTGCGCTGCGCCTTAAGATAGCAAAGCAGCTCGACATTATCCCCGAGGGGTGGAACTTCCTGTGGATAGTTGAGTTCCCGTTCTTCGAGTACGACGAGGAGAGCGGCGAGTGGCTTGCAATGCACCACCCGTTCACCATGCCGCTTGACGAGTGCATTCCCTACCTTGATACCGACAAGGCGAAGGTGCGCGCAAAGTGCTACGACCTCGTGCTTAACGGCATTGAGCTTTCGAGCGGCTCGATAAGAATCACCGACCCCGAGCTTCAGCAGCATATGTTTGAAATGCTCGGCATGACAGACGAGGAGATACAGGCAAAGTTTGGCTTCCTTGTTGACGCGTACAAGTACGGCGCGCCTCCCCACGGCGGCGCGGGCATAGGCCTTGACAGGCTTGCAATGCTCATGTGCGGGTGCGACAGCCTGCGCGACGTTGTGGCGTTCCCAAAGGTAAAGGATGCAAGCGAGCTTATGAGCGAAGCGCCGAGCGTTGTAAGCGACGAGCAGCTGCAGGAGCTTGGCATTGCCGTGGTAAACACCACGGACGAATAATCTGCACAAAACGGCGTTCAGCGGTGAATAATACCACAAACGAATAACAAGCATGAAACGGCGCTGCACCTGTTGCCGCGCCGCTTTACCTTTACAAAAGGCGGTGAAGCATGGACAAGCGCGAATACAAGGAAACTGCGGCAATGGCTGCCAGCGGCGACGCGGGCGCGTTCGGCAGGCTTTACGAAACTCTCTACGAGGAGATGTACTACGCCGCGTACTACTCGCTGAAAAGCGAAGCGGACTCGCTGGACGCCGTGACGGGCACGATACGCGACGGCTTTGCGGCGATAGGCAGGCTGCGCAGCGAGAGCGCGTTCCGCACGTTTATGATGAAGAACCTGTGCGCCCGCATAAAGCAGTATTTCAAGGACTACGCAAAGGAACCTCCCACAGAGCCTGAAAGCGCGGGAATAAAGCGCGAGTTCGACCGCCTTACGGACATGGAACGGCTTGTAACGTCGCTCTATGTCGCGGGGAAATTCCTGCCCGACGAGATAGCGACGTTCACGGGGCTGTCCTCGGGCGCGGTAAAAAGGAAGATAGAGCGCTGCATAGAGCAGTTCTCGCTTGATTAAGGGAGAAGATATGGACGAAATCTGGCACGAGCTGTACTGCGCGGCAAAGGCGGTGCAAAACGGCAGGAGAATATCCGACTATGTAGAAGCGGGCGGCGTGGCTGCGGCTGTGCAGTCCGCCTCGGGCAGGATTTACACGGGAGTATGCGTGGACACCTGCTCAACGCTCGGCATTTGCGCGGAGCGAAACGCGATTTTCAATATGCTCACAAACGGCGAGCAGGAGATAAGGCGCGTTCTCGCGGTAATGCCTGACGGGCGCTGCGGGGCTCCGTGCGGCGCCTGCAGGGAGCTTATGGTGCAGCTTATGCCGGATAAGTACAAGGCTGTTGAGATAATGCTCGATTACGAGGACGAAAAGGTTATAACGCTCGGGGAAATAACGCCCGAGTGGTGGATTTAACGGTATTCTGAAAGGAGGGGGCTTCGTTGACGGTATCAAAGCTTCGCGAATATATGCTGCAAAAGGTAGTCCCCGAAAAGGTAATGCCGCAGAACATCGAAGCGCTGCTGCATTCCGACGGAGAGGGCGAGCTGCCCGAGCTCGACGCGTTCACATTCCTCAACCGCCTGCGCTCGCTCGGCATAGGGTCTGCGGATTTTCTGTACCTGCTCAAAGGCTGCGGCGCTCCAGAGGAGGCTGTAAGCGAGATAGAGCGCGACCCCGCTATGAATCTTCAGTCGCTTATCGTAACGCTTGACGGCGCGGGGCTTACCTCGCAGGATTATACGAGAATGCTCTACACCGCGCGCCAGCTGTGGGAGCGCACGCTCACCATGCGGCTTGACGGAGAGCGCGCGCCGTCCGTAACGGAGTACGCGGAGCATTCGGCGCAGGACGACCCTGCCGAGCAGGAGTACGTCCCGCAGGACTACCCTGCCGAGCAGGAGTACGTCCCGCAGGACTACCCTGCCGAGCAGGAGTACGAGCCGCAGGACTACCCCGCCGAGCAGGAATACGAGCCGCAGGACTACCCCGCCGAGCAGGAGTACGAGCCGCAGGACGAGCCCGAAGCGCTCAACATAAGCGCGCGCGTTTACACCGAAACCACGCAGTTTATGCGCGCAGACGCCCTGCCCGCAGCAGACGCTCTGCCCGCAGCAGACGCTCTGCCCGCGAATGAAACTGAAGAAACGAACGAAACCGAGGGAGCGGACGAAACCGAGGAATCCCCCGAACCCGAGGAATCCCCCGAAACAGAAGAACCCGAAGAACCCGACGAGCCCGATAACGCGGCGGACGGCGCTCACAGGGGCGCGCTTACGGCTGCGGCTGTCGGGGCGGTGCTTGTTATTGCGGCGGGAACGCTCGCGCAGTTTGCGGACTTCGGGGCGCTCTCACGCGCGCGGTATGCCGATAACGCCGAGGATATTTTCGCGCAGATATACGCTTCGTATAATGCGGGAGCAATCGGCGGAGAAAACGTCGTGCCTTACGCCGTGCCGAACGAGCAGCTTTTCGCGGGGATTCTGGTGGAAAGCACGGGCGGGCAGGCTGCGGTCTGCCTCGACGACTTCGCTTACTTTGCGCAGGAGGACTCCCTGCTTGTTTACGAGCGCGGCGCGGACGGGCTTTCCGAGCGCCCCGCGATAGAGCCGCCCGAGGGCGCGCAGTTTCTGTGCGTGCGCGAGGAGAACGGCGCGCTTTACGCCGTGTTCAGCGGCGAAACGAGCGGCGCTATGCGGCTTTCTGACGGCGAAGCGGCGTACATATCCGAGCAGGACGGCGTTCTCACCGACATTGCGTTTGAGGACGGCGAGATTAGCATAGGCACGGTTTACGTGCCGCCGTTCACGCGCAGCTTCACCGCGCAGGACGTGCAGGAGTACCTGCCGTGCGCTGGCGGCGCGCTTATCGAGCCGCAGCGGGTTCTGCTAAGCGACACCAAAGGCTGCGGGTTTGCTCTCGCCGCGCGTTATTCGGAAGAAAACGGCGGGCTTATCAGCTGCACGGCGGTCCTCGGCGACCCCGTGTTCACACGAGCGGACGGCACGGCGGGGCTGCTTGCAGACGGCGGCGGGCTTATCGTGCAGCCGCTTGAAACGCCCGTGTTCCACAAAACGGGCGCTATCGGCGCGTGGGCGGGAGAAGGCGGCGTGCTTGCCCTTGCGGAAACGCAGGACGGCGCGGAACGGATATACCTGCGGGGCGAGGATATGTCGCCGCTCGCGGGGTTCGAGAACCTTGCGGAAAAGCCGCTGCGGCTTACGCTTTCGGGCGGAATGCTCTGCGCGTACGGCGAAAACGGCGCGTTTATGAGCGCGGACTGCGCCGACCCCACAGCGCCAGCAATGCTCTCCCCCGAGCGAAAAAGCGGCGTTATTCTGGGCGATAAGGCGCTTATCTGCGAAAAGACCGCAGCGGGGCTTCGGCTGTCGCTGCGCGGCGCCGACGGCGAGCTTTGCGCCTACGAAAAGCCGCTTACCGCGCAGGAGCTTGAAACGCTGAGCTTCGGCGGCGCGCAGACCGTATTTACGGACGGCGGGCTGTGCGGCGCGGAGTACAGCCGCTTCGACGGAGTGAGCGTGGTGTCGGAGTACGCCGTATTCGGCAGGCAGAACATTGTAAAAACGCTTTACGACGACCCCGCAGGGTACACGGCGGCGGCGCTTGTGGGCGGCGAGATGTTCGTGTTCAACGGCGAAAGGGTTCAGAGCCTGCCGTAACCTGCGGCGCGCTGTGTCGCTCTCTTTCATCAAAAATTCACATTTGTATATTGACAGGAATGCCCTGCGCGGTGTATAATGTTTGACAGGGGCTTGCGCCCGAACCGTCTTGGCAATGTGAAAGGAAGAATAATGGACGAAAAGAAAAGAGAGCGCCTGATGAAGATTTTCCGCGTTGTGGCGCTGATTCTTGCGGTGCTTATGATAGCGGGCATAATATTTCAGGCGTTTATTTACTAAGATAATAAGGAGCATAAAATGGGGCTTTTCTACAATGACAGGGAGGCGGGTTCGGGCGTTGCAAAGCACGGACCGCAGAAGAAGCCGTTCTTCCGCTTCTGGGAGATTTTCGGCAACAAATTCTGGACATTCTTCAAGATAAATCTGATATATTTCGCGTTCTGCATTCCCGTGTTCACGTTCGGACCCGCAACAGCGGCGCTTACCGCGGTAATGAGGAACATCTGCCTTGAAAAGCCGCAGTTCATCTTCCACGACTTTGTAAAGGAATTCAAGAAGAATTTCAGGCAGTCGTTCGCTATCGGCGTGCTTGACATTATCGTTATCTGCCTCGGCGTGTTCGCGTACGTTTTCTACGAAACGCACCTTGACACCAACGACTACTACTGGTTCTTCTTTGCGCTTGCAATGGCGGCGCAGGTAATTTTCCTGCTGATAAACTTCTACATCTACCCGCAGATAGTGGCGCTTGACCTGCGCATGGGCGCTATCGTCAAAAACGCCGTTATCCTTGCGTTCGTGAACCTTAAGGGCAACCTTATCTCGCTTGCGTGCTTCCTTATTTACGGGCTGCTTATCGTGTTCTTCCGCATTTATGTGCTGATTCTGGCGCCGCTTGTGCCGCTTGCATGGCTGGCGTTCGTCACGGTGTTCAACTGCTACCCCGCAATTCAGAAGTTCATCATCAACCCGTTTTACGAGGCGAGGGGCGAAAAGAACCCCGAGCTGCCCGACTATGACGGAGAGGACGTTATATTCGAGGACAAGGGCGGCAGCGAGGCGCCCCTCAAGCTGAAGAAAGAGGACAGGAAGGGCAGAGTAATCAAATAAAATGGACTGGCGATAAAGGCACATCTGCGTTGTCAACGGCATTTCGGCAGGCACAAACACGATGTTTGTGCGGTTGCCCCAAGAGCCCGACACGATGTCGGGCAACTAAGGGCAACCTTGCCTAGCCGAAATGCCGTTTCCTAGCAGCTGCACCTTTCTCACCGGCCCAACAAAAATTTTTAACAAGCTGAGGGCTGGCGCAACGTCAGCCCTTTTGTTCAAGGATAAAGCTATGAAACGATTATTTGCCGCGCTTATGGCGGCGCTCACACTTGGCGCGTGCGGGTGTAAGGACGCTTCCCGACCCGCACAGACAGCGTCCATAAACTTAGTTACGGGAACGCCCGCCGAATCCACGCAAGACCCCGCACAGGAATCCACGCAGGAAACCGTGCCCGCCGAACCGACCGCTTCTCCCGAGGAACGCGCCGCTGCGCTTCTCGCCGAAATGACCCCCGAAGAAAAGGCGGGGCAGGTCGTGCTCGGGCGCTTCCCCGAAAGCGGCGAGGTGGAGCAGGCGCAGACGTACCACCTCGGGGGCTACACGCTTTTCGCGCAGGACTTCAAGGGCGTCACCCCCGAGCAGGCGGCGGAGCGCTCCGCGCAGCTTCAGCAGGCAATGCCGCTCGGAATGCTGCTTGCCGCAGACGAGGAGGGCGGAAGCATTGTGAGGGTGTCAAAGTTCCCGCAGTACCGCGCAGAGCCTTTCCCCGCGCCGCAGGACGTGCTTGAAAGCGGCGGGCTTACGGGCGTTGCCGCGGACGCTGCGGAAAAGGCTGCGCTTCTCAAAAGCACAGGCATTAACATGAACCTTGCCCCCGTGTGCGACCTGCCGCGAAGCCCGGACGACTACATAGCGCCCCGCGCATTCGGTACGGACGAGCCGCAGGTGTCTGCGGCGGTAAGCGCCGCTGCCGCTTCCTATGCGGAAAACGGGCTTATCTGCGCGCTCAAGCACTTTCCCGGCTACGGCGACAACACCGACACGCACACGGGCATTTCCACGGATAAGCGCCCGCTTGAGGAGCTGGAGCGGCTGGACCTGAAACCGTTTGCGGCGGGAATTGCTGCGGGCGCGCCCGTTGTCATGGTGTCGCACAATATAGTTGAATGTCTTGACGATTCGCTGCCCGCGTCGCTTTCGCCGAATGCCTACGCAAAGGTGCGCGAAATGGGCTTTGAGGGCGTAATCATGACCGACGACCTGTCAATGAAAGCCGTGGACGGCTTCTGCGAGGACAGCGCGGCGGTAACGGCGTTTCTTGCAGGCGCCGACCTGCTGTGCTGCACGGACTACGCGCAGGCGGTGCAGGCGCTGACCGCCGCGGTGAACGACGGACGAATATCCGCACAGCGCCTTGACGAATCGGTTACAAGGATTCTGCTGATGAAGCTGGAGTACGGGATAATTGCGCCCTGATATACCGTAATCCGTGCGTGTCGTTGCAAGGATAATTGCACAATATTATGCAAAAATTAACGCTGCGCCGAAATGTGTTGCAGGAATGAAACACTAAACCATTGACAAATCCCGTCTTGTGTTATTATAAAGCGCAAGGAGGGATTATTCTTATGAACAGAAAAATTTTAGCCCTTACTCTCGGCGTCTGCATTTTTGCAACGAGGTGCTCGGCTGTTTCACAGAGGGACTACGACGCGCTCGCAAAGGAAAACTCCAGACTTCAGGAAGCCAACGAGAAACTCGAATCGGAAATAAGCGCTCTTAAGGACAGCGAGAGCGAGATGGAAAGCTCCGCCGCAGCGTCCGTTCCCGCTTCCGCTGCATCAGCAGCGGAAGAAAGCGTTCCTGCCGCGGAAGCCACGACAGCGGCAACAACGGCGATAACTACTGCCGCACCCGTGGAAAACACGCCTACCATGGGCGAGAAGAACGCCCTGAACAAAGCCAAGGACTATCTTGCCTTTATGTCGTTCTCCTATTCGGGGCTTATCGACCAGCCGGAGTTTGAGGGCTTCTCGCATTCGGAGGCTGCATACGGTGCAGACAACTGCGGTGCGGACCGGTACGAGCAGGCTGCGAACAAAGCAGCCGATTACCTCAGCTTCATGAGCTTTTCAAAGAGTCAGCTGATAGAACAGCTTGAGTTTGAGGGATTCACAAGCGCGCAGGCTGAGTACGGCGCTAAGTCGGTATGCTGCTAAAGCTTCGCATTTCCAAAAGCAGGTGTAATCCACACACAAAAAAACGGGCGCGCTGTTATTCGGCGCGCCCTTACTCTATTCTGCCAGCTCAGAAAGCGCCTGCGCCAGTATCTCTCCCAGAAGCCCGCCGGTGTACTCCGCCTCGTCAAGGGAGTTCGCGTGGCTTCCCACCTCGATAAGGAGCGAACCCGTGGTTAAATGCTGGTTGTAATTGCGGTAATCGAAAAGCACGGGGCGCGCAAGCTCGGGGTACAGCTTCTGCGCAGTGTTCTGGATAAGGCAGGCGAACTTGAAATTCTCCATATAGTCGGGCATATTGAACAGACCGTTGTCGCACCCCGCTATTATCATGAACTGCGCAGCGTTCCTGCCGTTTATTTCTGTCACGGGCGCTATGCGCGCGCCGTCTGAGTTCTCCATGGCGTCGCGGTGCAGGTCGATAACTACCTTTATGCTCGGGTATTCCTCAAGCGCGGCGCGTATCGTCGCCTCGCTTCTGTCGTAGGCGCCCGTGTAAACGGGGGAATCATGCACCGTGCCGTCGTGAAGCACGGATATCCCCCTTTCCGCAAGAGCCTGCGCGAGCGCCTCGCCCACGGCGGTGACGTTCTGCGCGCTGTCAAGCGTGCGCGTCGGGAAATTTACATCGTAAAAACCGCGCGCAGTCGGCTCGTAGTCCTCGGTGGTATGGGTGTGCACGATAAGCACCTGCGGCTCGTCCGAGTCAGGGTTCACACGGAACTCGGGGAGCTGCTCCGCCGCTTCAAGAAGCTGCTCTGCGGGGAGCGTGGTGCAGCTGCGCACCTGCGCTCCGCTTGAAAGGGTGATGTGGTCCGTCCCCTGCGAAGCGCCGTAATGCTCGCGCAGAATAGCGCCGCTCTGCGTGTTATAACCGCTCAGGTCCTCGCTTACCTGCGAAATGCTGCGGGAAATCACCCTGCCCGTATGCACGCCCGACTCAGCGGGCGACAACGATTCGGCGGGAATATCCCCTGCGTGAGACTCGCTGTCTGTCGGCGCAACCTGCGCCGTCTCATCGGGGAAAACGGGCGCGACTCCGGTTTCGGGCAGGAACGGCTCTGTGGATTCTGCGGGTTCGGTGGATTCTACAGTGGCTTCGCAGACGCTTTCCGCTGTTTTAGCGAGAGCGGGAAGCGTCTGCGGCGCGCTCAGCCCGCTTCCCGCAGAGATGACTGCAGCGCTGCGCACGAACTCCCCTGCGGCGGTGGAGCTGCCCGCAAGAATGGGGCAGGCAGCGGCAGCAAGAGCAATAAGTATTTTCAGCTTTCCCATAATTTCCTCCTTTGTCGGCTTGTCTGATTATATGCAGTCCACTTTGGAAAAATGCAGGCACGGCAAAAGCCCCACATTGTATGCGGGGCTGAGTCTGTCGAAAAAGTCTTGCGACTTTTCCGACAGGAACATCCGCACTGCGCGCACTCATTGCCGGCTACGCCGACAATTCGCACACTTGTGCGGATAGAAGTGTTTTTTGCCCCGGCTGAGCCGTGACAAAAAACGAATTTCAAAGCCCGCTTCGCGGGCATAACATACTTTTTCGACAAGCTGAGCCCCACATTGTATGCGGGGCTTCTGTCTTACCACTTATTCATATGAATGCGCTCTTTCACATCAATATCTTTCTGCTTTATCACGGGCGCGCCGACCTTGGGTCTGCCTATGCCTATAAAGCACGGCATAAAATAATCCTCGGGGAAGCCGAGAACCTCCCTTGCGTAGCCGCTCTCGTTGCCCAGCGGCACGCGCAGCGTACAGCCGTAGCCCTCCGCCGTTGCAGCAAGGAAGATGTTCTCAATGCTGCACCAGACAGAAGCAAAGCCGTTAAGGTGGGAAATGCTTTCGGGGCGCAGAATGTCCGTTTTCTGCTTTAGCAAGGGGATTATTACCGCCGCAGCGTCCATGAGCATTTTATGCTGCTTGGGAACGGCGTTTCTGTAGGCGCTCTGCTGCTCGCTGTCGCTTAAGCTCCATTCCTTTATGAGCTGCTCCATATCCTCGTCGGAAATGCCCTTTGGGATAATGTCGAGCAGCCTTGCAACGACCTCCTTATCCTGTACCACAATGTAATGCCAGTCGCGCATATGGTCGTTTGTGGGCGCCTGCAAGCCCGCCCCGATGATTTTTTCTATAGCCTGCGCGGGTATCGCTTCGTTCTCAAAATCGCGTATCGTTCTTCTTTTTTCTATTGCTTCAAAAAGCTCCATAGTCTGCTTTCCTTCCGTTTATCTGCGTTTTTCAGCGCACGTCGTAGTAGAACTCGTCCGCCGCTTCCCTATCCGTGCCTGTAAAAATGCGCTTTGTGAGCTGGCGGTTCTTTATGAGATACCAGTCGCCGAACTCGTCGAACTTCCTGCTTGACGTTATTATGCGCGACTTTTTGAGCGTGCCGTATTTCTGATTCCTGCTTACGCCGAGCCTGTTGAGCCTTGCCGCAAAATCAAGGTCCTCAACGCTTACGTAGCGCTCGTCAAAGCCGCCTATCGCCTCAAAATCCCTCTTGTACAGCCAGAACATTCCCCCCGTGAGCGCCGCCCTGTTTTTCGCCATAACGGGAATAAGGTTCGCCGCAACGTACATCGCCGAAAACGCAATGCCTATCGACATTCTGTCAAACTTTGACACCGTGCCGCCGCCGACAAATTTCCCGCTTTCAAGCATTTGCTTTATTTCAAGCAGCGAACCCTCGGTCATACAGCTGTCCGCGTCAATGGTTACTATTATCCCGCCCGAAGCCGCGCGCACGCCCATATTGCGTATGGCGCTTATAGACCTGTCCTCGTTCGGCAGGACCTTAGCGCCGTACCGCCCTGCAATTTCCGCAGTCCCGTCCGTGCAGCGGTTGGCAACGACGATAACCTCGGTTTCAAGCGGGCGCGCCTTTTCCGCAGCTTTGCCGATAGCTTCAAGGCATTTGCCTATGTATTTCTCTTCGTTGTGCGCGGGGATAACAATGGAAAACGTGTACATTTTGCAGCGCTCCTTTATGCTAAAATTATTGCTATAATTGTACCATATACTGTTATATAAAGTCAAGTACACCTGTCTAAAAGCAATAAAAATCCCCGACGTTCAACACATCGGGGATATTCAATAACATTACAAAACGAAAATGCCTTAACGCGCGGATACGCATTAAGGCATAATACTGGTGCGAGTGGCGGGACTTGAACCCGCATGTCTTCGACACACGCACCTCAAACGTGCCTGTCTGCCTATTCCAGCACACTCGCATTTCTTATGTATCACCGTGAACTTTTTGCTGTTCCCTGACGACTAGTATATTATATCACACGTTCTCCGAAATGTCAAGGGGTTTTCTAAAATTTTTTCAAAAATTTTTCCCGCTCGGGGATTCCCCCAAAAACTGCACGGTAAAGCGCTTTTTTGTCGAATGGCGGGCACAGGGCGGGCAAAAGCGCGAAAAAAATTTTTCGCCCCGCCGAAAACTACCGCCTGCGCTCGTAAATTTCAAGCGTGATACCCTCGGCGCGCGCCTGCTTGTAGAGCGCGGTCAGCCTGCACAGCACGGCGTTCTCCTCGTAAATTAGCGCGTCGGTGGTGTCGTCATCGTGCGCCATGTCGAATGCGGCGCGTATGTCCGAAAGGCGCTCCACAAGCCGCGTACAGCGCCTTTCAAACTGCCTGCGCCTGTCGTCGGGCGCGGTTTTTTTGCGGAATAATTCTGCAAGCTTCATAATGTCGTTCTCCCTTCGCGGGCGTTCTGCGCGCAAACGCTCTGCTTAGAGAATTTATTCACAGATATTGCAGATTATTCCTGCGGAGTTCAGCGCTTAACGCCGTAAAGCGCGCAGGGGTCGCGCGTAAGCTCGTCCTTATAGAGCCACACTACCTCGCCAACGTCAAAGAACATCATCTCGCACGAACCCGCGCGCCCGCGCTTTATAAGCCCGCGCTCGTCCGACATTTTTTGTATAGTGTACTATACCTTTATCGACGGACGTCCCGTTTCAACAAGCCATTCGCCCTCGGGGTAACGGCGCGCCGCCCGTCACCGTGTCCGCGCGCATTCTGAATGCGTCTGCTATAGCGCCCATTGCGGTGCGCACGCGCTCCTCGGGGAGAACGCGTATCTTCGTTGTTATGCCAAGCGCCCTGTCCTCGTCCGTAAGCGGAAGCTCCGGGCTCAGCCTCAGCGCGGGCATGAATATGCTGCCGCTCTCCCCTACGCACTCCATAAGCGCCGCTATAACCGTTTCAGCGCCGCCATCAACTCGCCCGAAGCTGCTGAGGCTGCTGTGAACCTTAAGCGCCATGCCCGCGCGCACGCCGATTGACCCGAACGCCTGCGCCGGATCTTCTTTTGTTAATGCCTTGTCTGTCATTTCTGCACCTCCTGTTTTGTCTGAAAGGGTATATATTTTACCACCTTTTCTGCAAAAAGTCAATAACAGCCGTCCGGATCCGCACAGCAGTCCGAAAAAAATTCCGCGGTGGTCTGCAAAGCGCGTCCGCCATTACCCCAAGGTGCGGAGGATCGCCCCGAAAAAAATTTTGCTAACCCCCTTGAAAACGTTTTCATTATATGCTATAATACGATATAGCAAGCCGCGCAGGCGGCAACAGGCAGAAATAATGCGGAACGCACCGCAATAATAAGAAAGGAAAATATAATGGAACACAAGCTCTATAAAATCACTCTGGGCGCAGCAAAGTGCGCGGTAGACCTCGGCGACGGAAGCGAGCGCGGCGAGTACGTTGACCAGGACTATATCCTGCACAAGCTCGGCAGACCCCACCGCGCGGTAAGCCTTATGTACTGCTACTACCCGCTTGACGAAACATGGCCCGTGCGCGCGCGCCACGCGTTCGCGGACAAGGAAGTTTCGTTCCAGTGGGACTACCCCTACGACGACTACTTTACATACAAGGGCGGCATAGGCGGCACGACCGACGGCGAGCCGTTCACCTGCATGAAGGATGTGCGCCGCCACGGACAGGACGTTATCCTCACCATGACCATAGACCCGAACCTGCCCGATGAGTTCCTTACGAGAATCGCAAAGGAGCTGCGCACCTACGGCAGAATGCAGCTTCGCATCAACCACGAGGCTACGGGCAACTGGTTCAGCTTTACAAAGAGGGCGGGCTACCGGCAGATAGCGGACTTCTTCGTGCGCTTCCACAACATTATTAAAAAGGAAGCGCCCAACGTTTCCACCATACTCTGCATAGGCGGCGTTGAACACCCCGAGAACGGTCCCGAAATCGAGATGGAAAAGGAGTTCGCCGAGGCTGTAAAGGCTACCGACATATGGAGCGTTGACAAGTATATGTCGCTGCACTGGGGCTGGCCCTACGACATTGCGGACGAGGGCGGCACAAGCTTCTCGAGAAGCAAGGTAAGCGACACCTACAACCTCACAAAGCTCTCCGAAAAGCGCTACAAGGAGATCTGCGGCGGCATTAAGAAGCCCATGGTAATGAGCGAGTTCAACGCCGACGGGGACGTTACGGGCCCTTACGACCAGGCGGCGATGATAAAGGAATTCTGCGATATGCTCAAGAACGACCCCGAGCAGGGCTGGTTCAACGGCTTTACGTTCTATCAGTTCCGCGACAGGGGCAGGCTCGGCCTTGAAATTGAGGACCCGAACAACGCGAACGTCGGCATAGAGCAGCCCGCGCTCCGTACCTACAAGGAGATAATCCACGACGAGTATTTCAGCCCGACCGTAACGCTCGCAGGCGAGGCTTCGCTCCCTGCAAGGCTGCGCTGGGGCGGAAGCGAGGACGCGGAGGGTCTTGCAATCCCGCTGCACTTTGAAAAGAGCCCCGTGTTCTGCGAGATATACTTTGACGAGCCGCTCAACCTTATGATGGAGATAAACGGCAAGTGGTTCTACAAGAGCCCCGAGGCAAAGTGCATAGACCTTATGCCCGCGTTCTTCGAGAAGCCGCTCGACGGCGCCGCAGACCTCACGCTCAGGCTCTTCGCGCCCCCCGCAAGCGGCGAAAACGACCCCTCGCAGGGCGACGACTGGCAGACCAACTACTACGCGACTATCACCAAAATGCCGAATATCCGCATAAGATACTCGCCTATCATTAAGGGATAAAAAATAGCAATTAAGGGCTGTCCTTTCGGACAGCCCTTAACAGTTTATTCAACGGGATTTAAGATACCTTGTATTCCGTGCCGTTTATCGAAAGCGCCTTTACCTGCGCAAGGTCAACGGCTGTCGCCGCCTCGTCGTAAATGCTCTTGTACTCAAGCTCCATTGTGAAGCTTACGCGCCCGCCGTCAAGCGTTTTGCGGTAGCCGCCGAGCGAAGCCGCAGCCGTGCTGCCGTCAGCCATGACAAGCGCAATGTCGTTTTTGCACATAAAGGTGTTCATAACGTATTTGTCGAAGTCGTAGCCGCCAAGGTCGTAGCTGCCCGAGATAACGCCCTTTTCAGCGCGCAGGTCTATCGAGTCAAGCTGAACCTCGAACGGGATATCCCTGCCCGTGGGAAGCTCGCCCTCGCCGCTTATGTTAAAGAGAATGCTGCAGCTGTGCGTAAGATCCGCGCAGGACAGGCTGCCGAGAGAAGCCTCGGACGGCGTATATACGTACTCCACGCTGAAGTCGAACGGCTCTGCTCCGTCAAGCTCGATACCCGTTATCTCCATGAATATCGTTTTGCCCGCCAGACCATCATCAGACGAAAAGTCCTCGGGCGCCATACTCAGCTCCACCGTAAAGCTCGCCGCGCCGTTTTCAACCACGCCGCTGCGGTAGCTTGCCGTTAATTTCCCGTCAGAGCCCTCGCACTGCGCTGCGACCCTGCCAAGGTCTGCGTCCCCGCTTATCGGCTTGCCGTCGCTGCGCACCGCGCTTATATTCGCAATAATGCTGTTGGCTGTGCCTGTAACGCCCTTAAGCAGCACCTCGTAGTCGTCGCTTGAACACGCTGAGTTCAGTACATCTGCCTGTCCCATAAGGTTTATCGAAAGCTCCTCGGACGGTGCGGTTATCAGCTTGCCAAACAGCTCGTCAAACCGCAGCACGCCTGCCGCCGCAGCCCCTGTGATACCAAGCGCCACGACTGCCGCCGCCGCACACGCCGCTATAACGGGCTTTTTAATGCTTTTCTTATTCGTTCCCATATCTTCCGCCTTTCTGAGCGCTGCATAAAGCAGCTCGTCGTCGCCCAAATCGGAGGTTATTTTGTCAAACAGCTTGTTGTATTCGGCTTTCATCACAGTTCCTCCTTCGTGAGCAGTTCCCTCAGCTGATTACGGGCGCGGTTGAGCCGCGTTTTTACCGCCGAGGACGTTGTTCTGCGCAATGCCGCTATCTCCTTTACGGAATAGCCCTCATAGTAAAACAGATAAATCACCGCCGCGTATTCGGGCTTCAGCCTTTTTACGCTCTCGAGCAGCCGCAGCTCCTCGCGCGTTTCAACGGGGATATTATCGGGCAGCTCCTCCCTGCTCCTGTACCAGCCTGATTTAAGCATATCCTTTGCAAGATTGACTGTAACGCGTATAAGCCACGCCTTGACATGGGCGCTGTCCGCAAAGTTCTGTGTTGTGGTGAACAGCCGCATAAAAGCGTCCTGCGTGATGTCGTCCGCATTCTCGCGGTTCTTCACATAGCTGTAGGCAAGACGAAAGACCGTGCCTCTGTGCTCTTTTATGTATTGCTCCAGCAAGTTCTGCTCCATACGCTGCCACCCTCTCAAAAAAGCGCTTTTGCCTATATAACGAATATGAATGCGCAAAGGTTACAAAAAAATCGGCGGAAAAAGCGCAGCGCGCCTTTCCCACCGATATTTACCGTATTTTCCCTGTCATTAACCGAGCCTGAGCATTTCGTCGATAGGTCTGCGCGCCTTTTCGGCAAGCTCGGGCGCTATCTCTATCTCCTCGCCGTCCGTTCCCTCTATCGCGTGGAGAACGTCGGTTATCGTGGTAAGCTTCATGTTATGGCACACGCAGTCCTTGGACAGCGGGAAGAAAAGCTTTTCGGGACAGGCAACGCCGAGGTGCTGCACTATGCTGTTTTCCGTGCCGATGATGAACTCGCGCGAGTCGCTTTTCTGCGCATAGGACATTATCTCGGTGGTGCTGCCGACAAAGTCCGCAAGCTCCACAACCGCAGGCACGCATTCGGGGTGAACCAGCAGCTTTGCGTTGGGGTGAGCCGCCTTAGCCTTTTCAGCCTCCGCGCGGGAAATGCGCGCGTGCGTGGGGCAGCCGCCGCTTACGAGCATTATCTCCTTTTCGGGGACCTGCTGCTTTATGTAGCTGCCAAGGTTTATATCGGGAATGAACAGTATCTTGTCCGCTTCCAGCTTCTTGATTATCTTCACCGCCGAGCTTGACGTAACGCACACGTCGCACAGCGCCTTAAGCTCCGCAGTGGTGTTTATGTAAGCCGCCACGGCGTAGCCCTTGTACATCTCCTTGAGCTGCGTGAGCATTTCCGCGTCAAGCTGCTCAGCCATGGGGCAGCCCGCCTCCGCCTTGGGCAGAATCACGCGCTTTTCGGGGGAGAGCAGCTTTACCGTTTCCGCCATGAAGCGCACCCCGCACATTACAACCGTGCTCTGCTTCGCCCGCGCCGCCTTTTCCGCCAGCCCGAAGCTGTCGCCGACGTGGTCGGCTATCTCCAGTATATCCTCGCTCTGATAGCAGTGCGCAAGAATGCACACGTCCTTTTCGCGCTTGAGCCTGTTTATTTTCTCGGCTATATCCTTAAGCATATTTCCTCCGTTCTGCACACCGCCGCTCGCGCGGAGCATACCCTTTTGTGAGCGGCGCTGCCGCCGCCTCTTTCAGTATAGCATACCCGCGCGGTTTTTTCAAGTGGGAACCTCTAAAAAACGTTTTGAAAAGGGAAGATGGGCAGAGTGCGCCGAATGCGAAGAAAGCCGACGAAGTAAGGCTGTATGCCTTACGAGGAGGATTGAGGAAGCAGTCGGTGTGCTATACACATCTTCACTCAAATAAGGTTTTTAGAGGTGACCAACTGCTTTTATGCAATCAGGGCGTGCAGACCGTCCCTACGAAAAGCGGGATACCCGCGTCGTTTGTGATAACAAAGATAAACGGACGGTCGTAATAAAGCTCTATCTCCTCCTCGGGCGGCATTGCAGAGCCCGCAAGCGGTATACGCACCACGGCTGCGGCGGTAACGCCCTGCTCGTCCATGCTCACGCGCGCAGAGTGCTTTACGCCCGCAAGCATAACCTCGTCCTCGTCGGGCAGCAGCGGGGAGAAATCGCCGCCCTCGAACACGCTCGTTACGCCAAGCTCCTTAAGCCCCTGCGCCAGGTCAAGGTCGGAGGACACGTCAAACTTAGGCACGTGCAGGTGTATGCGGAGCGTTTTCTGCTTGTCATAGTCGCTTGCGCCCCCGAACACGAACCGCTTGAAGTCGCCGTCCGCAAGCACGTCGTCTATGGACTTGCCCTCGTCGGGCAGGATAAACGTCATTGCGCCGCCGTGGTCAAGCCCCTTGCGCACCGCGCCGAACGTTTCGCCGAAATAATAGCAGCCCGTCATATCGTACTCGTACATAAATTCCGCCGTAACGTCGCCGCCCGCCGCGTGGAACGTCAGCCGCTCGTTTTTCGACCTGCTGAACTCGTCCACCCAGTTCGCCTTGTAATAAATGGTGGACACAAGCTCCGCAAGCTGAAGCTCCCCGGACTCGAAGCGCGCGGGGGTGTTTATAAGCCCGCCCGTCTGCGCGCTTATCCAGTCGGTAAGCGCCCTTGAATAGCCGCTGCTGCTCATATCCCCCGTAAATACCGAGGCGCGGAACGTCTGCGCCAGCGTATCCGCCGTGGAGCGGTCCGCCTTAACGCCGTTGTCCAGCCACAGCGAGTTTGCAAGCAGCACCTTTGCAACGCCGTCGTCAACGTAGCTTGCGTTCCACAGGTCCTGCGCGTAACCGCCCGCCGCTTCGGCGCTGTCAGCTCCCATGAGCGACAGCACCTGCTCCCGCGCCGCGCCGTCGGTCGACTGCGCGAGCACTGCAAGCGCCATGTAAAGGTTCGCGGGGGAGTATATGCGGTTCTCGCCGTCCGCGCCGCTCAGAAACTGCTGCGAGGTGAGCGAGAAGAACTCGCCCGCGGACTCGGACAGACCGTCTGCGGCTTCCATGCGCGTCCTGCGCTCGCTCGACCATTCGTCCCACTTTTCGTCGCGGTTCGTATCAAGCACAGAGGGATAGCGCGCCGCTTTCGGGTATTCCGCCTTGGCAATGGCGTAGCGCGAGTAGGACAGCTCCGCGAAACGCTGCGGCAGCAGGGATATTCCCCACGCCGCACAGAAGCACAGCGCAGCCGCCGCAGCCGCGCAGCCTATCCACAGCGGAACACGCCGTTTGCGCTCGCGCTTTCTGCGCGCGGCGTCGGTCTGCTCAACAATCTTTTCGTCTATGTCCTGCATTGCGTTCATTATGTCGTCACGTTTCATATGTCATAGCCCTCCTTTATAAGATACTCCTTAAGCGCCGCGCGCATACGGAACAGCAGGCTTTTCATGCCGCCCTCGCTCATGCCGCAGAGCTTCGCCACGTCCTTGAGCGGGTCCATGAAAAAATACCGCGCCACAAACGCGAACCGTGCTTTCTGCGGCTGCTCCCACAAAAAGCGCGATATAACCGCGGACAGCTCGCGCGTTTCCGCAAGCTGCTCCGCGCTCCCGCCGCCAACGCACTCCGCAAGCTCGTCCAGCGAGAGCGCATACTGCGAGGCGGAGCGCTTCTCCGCGTGCTTTTTGCGCCACACGTCAATAGACAGGCAGCGCGTTATCCCCGCAAGAAACGCGGAGAGTATATTCGGCGCGTGCGGCGGCATGGTTTCCCACGCGCGCATATAGGTGTCGTTCACGCAGTCCTGCGTTTCCTCGCAGCTGCCGAGAATATTGTGCGCAACCTTTGTAAGGTACCTGCCGTATTTGTGCTGAGTCTCCCTTACGGCGCGCTCGTCGCGGCTGTGGTAAAGCGCCACGATGTCCTTGTCCTCCATGATGTCAGCCTCCTTTTTCGCGGAACCGATACCGCTTGTTATTATTATAGCCGTTTTTCGCAGGAAAAGGTTTCACTTTTTAATAAAAAAACGGCTCGGGGCTTTACGCTCCAAGCCGTAAGTATTATCTTGCGCCCGTTCTGATAAACTCTATGAGCTCCTCGGAGTCGTCAAAGTCGTCGTAATCGCCCGTTATTCCCTCGCGGTGGTAAACAACGCCCTGCCGCTCGTTGCGCTCAAGGCAGTCGAGCAGCGCCGCCTCGCCATAGCGCCTGACAAACACCGTGAAAGCGTAGGGCTTTATCTTGCCAAGCAGTCCCCTGCGGCAGTCCTGCGCGCAGTCGCTGCAATGCTCAAAGCCCTTGCTTATTGAGCACTTTCTGTTCTCGCACCAGTCCTTATCGGGGCAGTCGCCCGAATTGCAGCCCCTGCACTCGCCGTTTTCAGAGCATAAGCAGCACGCAAGCCCGCAGCGGGCTATTCCTAATTCACGTTTCATGTCTCCTCCTTACAGTTCTTAACGGCTCTCGCCTTCCTGACTATGCAATAGCCGCTGACCGTTTTCCGCAGGTGAAAACCTTGGTATAAAAAAGTACCTCGCCGCGGAATTGCGTGCGAGGCACTCGCTGGCGCGCATGGCGTGGTTCTGCACTTTATGCGGGCGAAAACGCGTAAAAAGAAAAGCGCCTCGCCGCGGAATTGCGTGCGAGGCACTCGCTTGAAGTGACGGCACGATTCCACGTATAACGCGGGTGTAAACCTGTGTAAAAAAAGCGCCTCGCCGCGGAATTGCAGGCGAGGCACTCGCTGGCGGAGAAGGAGGGATTCGAACCCTCGTGCCGGCTCATCACCGACAAAACGATTTCGAGTCGTTCTCGTTGCGACCACTTCGATACTTCTCCATATAGGCTCCGCATTTAACGGAGCAAAAGTATTATACCACATTTCTCCCGATTTGTCAAGGGGATTTTTGCCGCAAAGGGACGTTCCCGCAAAAAAGCCTGCGGGAACGCCGTTTGCCGCGGAATGCGGGTTAAGCGTCAGCGGAGAGCCGTACGCGCTTCAACATACTTTATAAGCAGGTCTGTAGTGCCCTCAATGCCAAGGCGCGAGGAATTTATCGTGATGTCGTAGCTGCGCGAATCGCCCCACTTGCCCTCGCAGTGGGTGTTGTGGTAGGTGCGGCGGCGCTTGTCGTTGTGCTCCATAAGCGAGCGCGCCTTTTCCTCGGATACGCCCTCGCGCTCGGCGGTGCGTTTTATCTTAGCGTCAATGTCGCCGAGTATGAATATGCGCACGAGTCCCGCGTTGTTGCGCAGGAAATAGTCCGCGCACCTGCCGATTACCACAAAGCTCTCGCCCGCGTCCGCACGCGCCCTGAGGTAGTCAAACTGCATACGGGCCACAATGTCCTCGGGGGAGTTGCTGTAACCGTTCACCGTGCGTGAAAAAAGAAGGTTGCGCGCACTCTCGTCGTATTTTTGCAGATACTCCGCGTCGGTGTTCTTTTCCTTTGCTATTTCTGCGAGAATATTGCTGTCCAGAAGCGGCAGTCCGAAATGCTTTGCAAGCCCCGCCGCAACAACGTGTCCGCCGCTGCCGAACTCTCTGCCTACGGATATTATCAGCTGCTTGTCCATAATGTTGAACCTCCTGATGAATTACTGCCCGATATCTTGCGGCGCGGCTGTATTTTTTATGCAGCGCCGTCCTATAATGATTATACCACAGCCGCGCGCTTTTTTCAAGTGCGGCGCAGCGCTCAGCGAAAAATTTGTGCGAATGTTATAGTGACATATGCAAAAGTTGTGTTAAGATTCCGCTAAATTTTTCTGTTTTACGGTTATTTTTATTGACAAGGGTGCTGCGTTATGGTAAAATTATAATTGATACCCGCACGGGCAATTCAACCTTAAACGACATATTCCGACTAAAACAGAGGTGACTTTTACGAAAATTAACTGGAACAAAAAATACACCACCGTCGCGGCATACTGCCTTGGCGTTATCGCAATATCCGTGCTTTTCGTGGTGTTTGTATTCAAATTTGATTCGTTCGCGCAGGGCTTTTCATGGGTAGGCTCCGTCGCCGCCCCGATAATCTGCGGCATTATCATCGCTTACATTCTCAACCCCCTTGTGGACGTTATTGAAAGAAAGCTCTTCGGCAAAATGCTGCGCACAAAGCCCGGCACAGACAGCCTTGTGATAAAGCAGCTGCGCAAGTCGCCCGTTGCCAACACAAAAATGGTAAAGGGCCTTGAAAAGCGCGCGCCCACAATGGAAGAAAAGATTAAAAAGCGCCGCACGCTGGTGCGCGTACTTTCTATAGTCGTGGCTTACGTTATCGTCCTCGCAGCGCTCACGGGCATTGTCATAGCCGTTGTGCCGAGCGTCGCAAAGAGCGTTATCGACCTTGCGGACCAGATGCCACTCTACGTTGAAAAGGCTGACGAGTGGCTTCAGGAAACCTTTGCAAACAACCCCGACCTTGTAAAGTATATTTCGGGCGAGATAAGCGGTCTCACCGACCTTGTCACGAAGTTTGCTGACATGGTAAAGCCCATGTCGTCGGACATCATCGGCAATATAAGCTCGGGGCTTTTCAAGGCTGCTTCCGCTGTGTTCACCGCGCTTAAGAACATGGTAATAGGGCTTGTTATAGCCATTTATCTGCTGTTCAGCAAGGAACGCCTGCTGGCGCAGATAAAGAAGATGGTTTTCGCCATGATAAAGCCCGAAAAGGCGCGCAGACTGTTCACAACGGCTTCCAAGAGCAACGTTATCTTCAAGCAGTACATCGTGTCGAACCTCATTGACGCGCTTATCATATTCGTTTGCATGATGATAGGAATGCTTGTTATGGGTATGCCCTACCCCATGCTTATTGCGGTGGTATGCGGCGTTACCAACCTTATCCCGTTCTTCGGACCGTTCATCGGCGCTATCCCGAGCGGCTTCCTTATCCTCCTCGTAGACCCGATAAAGGTCATATGGTTCGCAATATTCGTTCTGGTGCTTCAGCAGCTTGACGGAAACGTGCTCAAGCCCCTGCTTTTCGGCGAGTCCATGGGACTTCCCGCAATCTGGGTGCTGGTTTCCATTATCGTTGGCGGCGGGCTTTTCGGTATCCCCGGAATGCTCCTCGGAACGCCCGTTTTCGCGGTGTTCTATATGCTCTTTGCCGAGTACGTCAAGGACCGCCTTGAAAGAAAGTCAATGCCCTCCTCAACCGACTGCTACACTGTCACAATGGAGCAATTCGACAAGCAATACCCGCCCGAGCCGCCGCTCCCCACGCCTGAGCCTGTGAGAGCGCCCGCGCCGCACGGCTCGTCCGCATCGCACGGATCGCCCGCGCCCAACACGGAGAATGCGCCGCCCAGAAACAGCGCAAAAACCGCAAAGCTAAAGAAATAAAACCAGACCGCCGCTCGTTTTTCTGAGCGGCGGTCGTTCTTGAATGTGCCCATTGCGGGGGGCTTGGCGCCTCTCCGGCGCATTGCTCCCGCCTGGCGCGGCGCACAATTTCCGCGCTGAAAACAGCAAACGCCCCCGCGAGGGCGCTCCCCATGCCGCACGGCACAGGATTCGCCGCGCCGAATGCGGCGCCAGCCCCCGCGAGGGCGCCCCTCACTTGAGGAAGCCCTCTATTATCTTTTCCTCCGCCTGCTCCTTGGTAAGACCAAGGCTGCAAAGCTTCATTATCTGCTCGCCCGCTATCTTGCCGATAGCCGCCTCGTGGATTAGCTGCGCGTCTACGTGGGAAGCGTTGAGCGCGGGCTGCGCGTCTACCCTGCCGTGCTCCGCTATAATGGCGTCGCACGCGGAATGCCCCGTGCAGCGGTTGCTGCCCTCTATAACGGAGTAGAACGCCTGATGCGAGTTCCCGCGCGCTACCGAGCGGGAAACGAGGTCAACGCCGCTGTCCTCGCCCTCGAGCTTTACGCTGAACTTTGTTACCGCGTCCTCTTCGCCGTCGGTCATTATGCGCTCGCGCACGATAATCTTAGCGCCCTTGCCGAGAACGCCGCTCGTGCTGCGGGTGGAGCGGTCAACGCCGCCCAGCTGTATCGTGTCCATTTCAAGGCGGGCGTTCTCCTTAAGGTAGCAGTCGGTCACGGGGTCTATCTTTCGCAGCCCCGTGCCCTTGCCCGTGCCTATGTGCTTTTCCTTGTAAAGCACGCTCGCGTCCTTTTCAAGGAAAAAGCGGTGAATGCCGTTGTGGCGCGCCGTTTCCTCGCCGTCGCTGTGAACGCCGCAGCCCGCGACTATAACTACGTCCGCGCCCTCGCCGATGTAGAAGTCGTTGTACACAAGATCGTCTACGTTGCTGTGCGTAACGCACGCGGGGATATACACCGTTTCGCCCCTGGTGTGGGGCTTTACGGTTATTGTAATGCCGGGGTTGTCGGTCTTTGGCTCTATGGTTATGTTTGCGGAGGATTTTCTGCCCGCACACTTGCTGTCCTCGCGGATATTGTAAGCGCCGTTGAAGCCGCTCACCTCGTCATACTCCGAAATGATCCTGAGCATATCCGCCGTCACGGGGTTTATAAGCTCGGGTACGTCGCTCATCAGCAGACACCTCCGTTTCTCCTGGGACAAGCGCAGGTGTACTCTCCCTTAAGCAGCGCGGGAAGTATCTCCTCGCGCGCGCCCGCAGTCCTTACCCTGCCGTCCGCTACAACTATTATCTCGTCCGCTATGGACAGAATGCGCTCCTGATGGGATATTACGACAAGCGTTCCCTCAGTCTTTGAGCGTATCTCCTCAAACGTTTCCACAAGGCGCGAGAAGCTCCACAGGTCTATGCCAGCCTCGGGCTCGTCGAACACCGAAAGCTTCGCCCTGCGCGCAAGCACGGTCGCTATCTCAATGCGCTTCGCCTCGCCGCCCGAAAGAGCGCTGCTCATCTCGCGGCCGATGTACTCCTCCGCGCAGAGCCCCACCTTTCCCAGAAGCTCGCACAGCGAGGTGTCCTTAAGGCTCTCCCCCGCCGCAAGCTCCAGCAGGTCGCGCACGGTAAGCCCCTTGAAGCGCACGGGCTGCTGAAACGCGTATGCAACGCCCTTTTTCGCGCGCTGCGTGATATCGAGCGGGGTCAGGTCCTCCCCGTCGAGAAGTATCTGCCCGCTGTCGGGCCGCTCAACACCCGCAATAAGCTTGGCGAGCGTGGTCTTTCCGCCGCCGTTTGGTCCTGTTATAACGATAAGCTTTTTTGTAGCCTTGTAGCTTATCCCGTTTATTATAGGCTCTCCGTCGGGCAGGTGCCAGACGAGGTCTTTAAGCTCCAGCAATTTATTCTCTCCTTTCGGGCGGAATATTCCCGCCGTACCTTAAATTGTATCACAAACACAAACTTTTGTCAAGGAAACCTCTAAAAGCCGTTTTGAAACGGGAAAATGGGCAGAGTGCGCCGAATGCGAGGAAAGCCGACGAGGTAAGGCCGTATGCACGACGTTGCGAAGCGAAATAACCTAGCGACGGCACGGACGCCGTCACATCGGAAATTTCGCTTGCCGAGAGAAGCAGTCGGTGCGCTATACGCATTTTCACTCAAGCAAGGCTTTTAGAGGTGACCTCAGGTTTTGCCGAGGGGCGGCGCTTTAGTATTCCCCGAACCCCCGCCCAGCATTCGCAGGGCGTTTTTGCCGAGAATCAGCTCCCGCTCGCCCTGCGTGAGCGGCAGGCGGTCAAAGCGCTCCAGCTCCTCGCGCGCGCCCCACATGGGGTAGTCCGTCCCCCACATAACGCGCTCGGCGCCTATCTCGCGGATTAGCGCCGCCGCCCTTTCGGGGGAAAGCGCGTAGAGCGAGCTTGAGCAGTCCGCATACACGCCGCTGTGCGCGAAAAGCTCCGCGCCGCGCTCCCAGCAGGTCCAGCCGCAAAGGTGCGCGCCTATCACCGTAAGCCCGGGGAAGCGCTTTACAACGCGCAGCAGCCGTTCGGGCGAGGAACGGTCGCCGCGCGGGTCGCCAACGTGAAAGAGTATCGGCAACCGCCCCTGCGCCGCCTCATATATCGGAAACGCCCGCTCGTCGTCGATGTTGAAGTCCTGAAAGTCGCTGTGAAGCTTTATTCCGCGTAAACCGAGCGCTATTATCCGCTCCACCTCGGCGGGGATATTCTCATAATCGGGGTGCATTGCGCCAAAGCCGTAAAGCCTGTCGGGGTACTCCCTTACGCACTGCGAGATGAAGTTGTTTATGCTCTCCACCTGCGCAGGCACCGTAGCCACCGACTGCACAAGGTACCTGTCAACGCCCGCGGCGTCCCCCTCCTCAAAAAGAGAGCGCAGCGTACCGTCGTACCCCATGCGCATATTGTAAAAGCTGCCTATCCCGTCGGAAGCCTTGCGGGCTATCTTTTCGGGGAAAATGTGTGCGTGTGCGTCTATTATCATGCCTGCCTCGGTATCATATTATTATCATGCTGTCGCCAAAGGAAAAGAACCTGTAGCGCTCCTTTATTGCAACGTCGTATGCGTGCAGGGTGCGCTCCCTGCCGAGAAACGCGCTTACCAGCATTATAAGCGTGCTTTCGGGCAGGTGGAAGTTTGTGATAAGCCCGTCTATGCACTTAAACTCATACCCGGGGTAAATGAATATTCCCGTATCGTGCGTGCAGGCGCTTATCGTGCCGTCTGCGGAAAGCTGCGCGGCGCTCTCCAGCGTGCGGCAGGAAGTAGTGCCGACAGCGATAACGCGCCCGCCGCGCGCCTTGCACTCGCGTATTTTGTCGGCGGTTTCCTGCGGTATGGAGTAATGCTCAACGTGCATTTTATGGTCGAGTATGTCGTCCTCCTTTACGGGGCGGAACGTCCCCAGCCCCACGTGGAGCGTTACATACGCCGTGTCCACGCCCTTTTCGCGCAGCGACTCAAACACGCGCTCGGTGAAATGCAGCCCCGCCGTGGGCGCCGCCGCAGAGCCCGTTTCGCGGCAGTATATCGTGTTGTAGCGGTCGTTGTCGCGCAGCTTTTCGGTGATGTAGGGCGGAAGCGGCATCTGCCCTATGCGGTCGAGTATGTCGAAGAAGTCGCCCTCAAACGAAAAACGCACCAGCCTGTTGCCGTCGTTTATCGTTTCAAGCACCTCTGCGGACAGCCCCTCGGGGAAGTCCACGACAACGCCGGGCTTCAGCCGCCTTCCCGGGCGCACAAGCGTTTCCCAGTCGGTAAGCGACAGGCGCTTGAGCAGCAGGAATTCAACGGGCACTCCCGTGTCGCACTTCTGCCCGTATATTCTCGCGGGGAATACCTTGCTGTCGTTCATCACAAGCAGGTCGCCGCTTTTAAGGCAGCCTGCAACATTGTAAAACCGGTCGTGGACGATATCCCCCGTGGCTCTGTCTATCTTCATCAGGCGCGAGCTGTCGCGCGGCTCAACGGGGGTCTGCGCGATAAGCTCGGGCGGCAGGTCGTAGTAAAAATCACTCTTCAGCATGGCTTCTCCTTTAACTCATACCCTGTCGGGCGTTATAAAACACTATATACAATTGTACCACTATGGCAGAGGATTTTCAATTCATATTTTTTACGCATTTTAGACAAAATAAGCTGCGGGAATTAGTGATATTTCTCAAAAAATGCCGATAAAGAAAAGCATAAAGATGATTGACAAAGAATAAAATGTGTGGTAAAATAAAATAACGGAATTGATAATTCCAAAGCAACGGATAGAGGTGCGGAAAGGATCAGTAGCGCTGCCGTTACGGCTCTCGGAGGGCCGGCGCGCGAAAGGCTCACCGCCGAAGAGTATGCATGCCGGGGTGCATATATCTGGTCATACGCCGAACAGGCGTACGATTGTCATCGACTTTTGCAAGTCATGGAGAGCTATCGCAAATATTATTCGCTATTTGCCTTTCCCCATACCTGCAGACCGATGACATTCCGTTATCGGCTTTTTTTGAACAAAAAAACAGGGCGCACAACGCCCGTGAAAGGACGCAGCTATGAAAAAGCAGTACAATGTCGGTATAATCGGCGCAACAGGAATGGTAGGTCAGCGTTTCGCTGTCCTGCTGGAGAATCACCCGTGGTTCAGGGTTAAGGTGCTTGCGGCTTCCCCGCGCTCCGCAGGAAAGACCTACAAGGAGGCTGTAGGCAGCAGATGGTTCATGGACGTTCCCATGCCGAAGGATATGGAGAACATAATCGTAAAGGACGCTTCCGCAGACGTTAAGGAAATAGCTTCCGAGGTTGATTTCGTTTTCTGCGCGGTAGATATGAAGAAGGACGAGATAAAGGCTCTCGAAGAGGCTTACGCAAAGGCTGAATGCCCCGTTATGTCCAACAACTCCGCTAACCGCTTCACGCCCGACGTTCCCATGATTATCCCCGAGGTAAACGCAGACCACGCCGCCATCATCGAAGCGCAGAAGAAGCGCCTTGGCACAAAGCGCGGCTTTATCTCCGTAAAGTCCAACTGCTCCATTCAGAGCTATGTGCCCGCCCTTTCTCCGCTCAGAAAGTTCGGCATAAGCGAGGTTCTCGCCTGCACATATCAGGCAATAAGCGGCGCGGGCAAGACCTTTGAAACATGGCCCGAAATGGTAGACAACCTCATTCCCTACATCGGCGGCGAGGAGGAAAAGTCCGAGCAGGAGCCGCTCAAGGTATGGGGACATATCGAGGGCGACGCTATCGTTAAGGCTGAAAGCCCCCGCATCACGACGCAGTGCCTGCGCGTGCCCGTTTCCAACGGTCACTTTGCGGCGGTGTTCGTAAGATTTGAAAACAAGCCCACAATGGAGGAAATAAAGAAAATATGGGCGGAATATTCCGCAGAGCCCCAGGCTCTCGGTCTGCCGTCCGCGCCCAAGCAGTTCCTGCACTACTTTGAGGAGGACAATATGCCTCAGGCGAAGCTTCACAGAAACCTTGAGAACGGCATGGCTATCTCCATCGGACGCCTGCGCCCCGACACGCAGTACGACTACAAGTTCGTGTGCCTGTCCCACAACACCCTGCGCGGCGCGGCAGGCGGCGGCGTTGAAATGGCGGAGCTTCTCGCGGCTAAGGGCTATCTGGACTGATAAATCAACATTCTGACCCTCACCCCGAAAGGAGCTATTTCATGAGCAAGAACACTATTTTCACAGGCGTAGGCACGGCTATCGTGACCCCCATGAACGCCGATGGCAGCATAAATTACGACGAGTTCGGCAGGCTGCTGGACTTTCAGGTGGAAAACGGCGCGGACGCCATCATAGTATGCGGCACGACGGGCGAAGCCTCCACCATGACCGACGATGAGCACGTTGAGTGCATTCGCTACGCGGTTGAGCGCGTGAACAAGCGCGTTCCCGTTATCGCGGGCACGGGCAGCAACGATACGGACTACGCGGTTGAGCTTTCAAAGCACGCGCAGAAGTCGGGCGCGGACGCGCTGCTTCAGGTAACGCCCTATTACAACAAGACCTCGCAGCGCGGGCTTGCAAGGCATTTCCTCGCGATTGCGGACGCAGTGGACATTCCGATAGTGCTTTACAACGTACCCTCCCGCACGGGTATGAACATCTCCATCGACTGCTACAAGGAGATTGCAAAGCACCCGAACATCGTTGCAACCAAGGAAGCAAGCGGCAACATGGATCTTATGATGCAGATTGCAGCCTATACGGACCTCGACATATATTCCGGCAACGACGACGAGGCGCTATGCGCGCTTGCAACGGGCGCAAAGGGCGTTATCTCCGTTACGGCGAACTGTATGCCCCGCGAAAAGCACGACGAGATAATGCTTTTCCTCAACGGCAAGCACGCAGAAGCGCTTGATATGCAGAAGAAGCTGCTGGCGTTTGAAAAGGCGCTCTTTATGGACGTAAACCCCATTCCCGTAAAGGAAGCGCTCAACATAATGGGCTTTAACGCGGGCGAGTGCCGCCTGCCGCTTTGCTCCATGACCGAGGAAATGACGGCGCGGCTCAGGGCGGCTATGGAGCCGCTCGGGCTTGTGGGCTGCATAAAGTAAGACCTGCAGGACTGTAAAAAACAGGAGAACACAATGATAAAAATTGCGATAACGGGCGCCTGCGGCAGAATGGGGCGTGTGATAGCCTCCCTCTGCGAGGGGCGCGGCGACTGCGAAATATGCGCGGGCATCGACCCTGCGGGCGTTAAATACGCGGACTTTCCCGTATACGGCAGCGTATTCGACCTGCCAGAAAAGCCCGACGTCATAATAGACTTCTCGCACCCCTCCGCGCTGCCCGACCTGCTGTCCTACGGCAGAATGCACGGCGTGCCGCTGGTGATTGCGACAACGGGCTACACCGACGAGGAGCGCGCGCAGATAACCGCAGCCGCTTCACAGATACCGATATTCTTCACGTTCAATATGTCGCTTGGCATAAACCTGCTGGTGGAGCTGTCGCGCAAGGCCGCGCAGATACTCGGCGGGCAGTTCGACATTGAAATTGTGGAAAAGCACCACAACCTCAAAAAGGACGCGCCGAGCGGCACGGCTATTATGATCGCCGAGGCAATAAACGACGAGCTCGGCGGCGGCGACCGCTTCGTTTACGACCGCCACAGCGTGAGAAAGCCGCGCGGCAGGGACGAGATAGGCATTCACTCCGTGCGCGGCGGCACTATTGTCGGCGAGCACGAGGTGATTTTCGCGGGGCATGACGAGGTGATAACCCTCTCGCACTCCGCGCAGAGCAGAGAGGTGTTCGCAGCTGGCGCAGTAAACGCCGCGGTATTCCTCGGCAGCGGAAAGCGCGGCGCGGGTCTTTACACCATGAGCGACCTTATCAAGGAGGAATGCTGACAATGAGCCTTATTGTTACTGAAAATGTTTCTGCGGTTTCGTTCAACAACGTTGCGCTCAACAAAACCATAATGGAGGACACGCTTAAGGCTGTCGCGGACGCGGGCATAATCGTGGACATGATCTCCATGACATCGCCGACGTCGGAGATATTCAGCTTTGGATTCACGCTCAACGACGACGATATGCCGAAGCTTCTTGGCGTTGCAAAGCAGCTGCGCGAAAAGGACGGCGTTACCCCCATGATCAACAGCTGCAACAGGAAAATTGTCATCAAAACCGCCGAAATGGAGAAAAGCACAGGCGTTGCCGCTAAGGTGCTTTCTATCCTCAACGGCATTGACGCTATGATTTTGCAGATAACTACGGGCGTTGACGAGATTTCCGTACTGGTAAGAGAAAGCGACGGCGAGGCTGCCGAGGCGGCTCTCCGCGGGGCGTTTGAGTAAAAAAAGAGGCACCGCTTTCGGGCGGTGCTTATACCGATGGAAAACCCCTTTACAGGGTTTTTCCGTCGAAACATCTCAGCTGCGCGCACTCATCGTCGGCTTGCCGCATTGCGTAAGGCGAAGCCGTCGCTTGCACACTTGCTGAGATAGATGATTTTTTGCCTCGGGAAACCCGAGGCAAAAAATTTTATTTTAAGCGCAAATAAGCGCGAAATATGTCAAAAGGAGAAGTAAAATGTTTATTGCAACAGCGGCTTCCACTGCGGAAGCCACGCATGAAGCTACGCTCAACGACGCGGTGCAGGAGCTTGTAAGCGACCCCTCCCACACGCTGGGCGAGGTAGGGCAGTTTTTCGAGGGGCTGTGGAAGTCGATACTCGGCGCCCTGCCGACGCTGATATTCGCAATAGTCGTGCTGATACTGGGTCTTATCGTAACCCGCGTGAGCGTGGCGCTTGTGTCAAAAGGACTGGACAGGGTAAAGACGAGCAAGAAAAACCCGCTTGACGAAACGGTGGTCAAGTTTATAAAGCAGGTCGTAAAAATCGTGCTTTATGTGTTGCTTATCACCATTATTCTGTCGATTCTCGGCATTCCGTCCTCGTCGATCATTGCTGTGATAGGCACGGCGGGCGTTGCAATCGGTCTAGCGCTGCAAGGGTCGCTGTCGAACGTTGCAGGCGGGTTCGTGCTGATGATGACAAAGCCGTTCAAGATAGGCGATTACATAACAGTAAGCGGCGTTGAGGGCACTGTCGAGCAGATATCCATTCTGCACACGCAGCTTGTAACGGCGTCTAATCAGGCGGTGTTTATTCCCAACGGCACGGCAGTGGGCGCTACCATTATAAACAACTCCGCCAAGGACAAGCGCCGCGTGGACCTCACGTTCTCCATATCCTACGAGGACGACTTTGAAAAGGCGCAGGCGGTCATATTGCAGGTGCTTAAGAGCCAGCCAAAGGTTTTTACAGACCCCGCGCCGCTCGTGCGTATGTCAGAGCACGCCGCGAGCGCCATTGTTATAGCCGTGCGTCCGTGGTGCAAAACCGCCGACTACTGGGACGTGTACTTCGACACCACCGAAAAGGTGCGCGCAGCGTTTATCGAGAACAACATCTCGATTCCGTTCGACCAGCTTGACGTACACGTTGTTAAATAATATAATATAATTTACGGGGCTGACCGTTTCGGGTCAGCCCCCGGCTTGTCGAAAAAATTTCTGCTGCGCTTTTTTCGCAAGCTATTTTATTTACTTGTCCACAGCATCATGTTATCCTCGAATACTGCGCTCAGCTTGTCCTCGTCCTTAAGCCATGCGAGGTATGAGCGCACCGTGCTGCCTATAAGCACATACTGCTCAAAGCTCATTGTAAGGCTAAAATCAGTAAACAGCCGCTGCAATATCGCCTCAAAGCAAAGCGGCTCGCTGCATATGTCAAGGATTTTCGCGGCTATCTCCATCACCTTGTCAATGTTGTACTGCGCAAGCTCCGAAATGTCCTGCGCTGCTGCCGCATGGGACGGAACGAACATCTTCGCTTCAAGCGTTTTCACCTTTTCAAGCGTTTTTATGTACTCCGCAACGTCGTATATAAAGCCTATCCGGTACTTGTCGAGCACCTCGCGGCTCGACAGGCAGTCCGCAAGGAATACCACGTTGTCGGGCGTTCTGAAGCCCGCCATATCAAAAAAATGTCCCGACAGCTTAATCATTTCAAAACCCTGCGGCAGCACGGCGGGCGTTAATTCCTCCGCGCTGCTCTCCTGCGCTAAAAGGAATTTATGCCGCAGATCCTTGCAGGGATAGCCGCCGTACAGGAACGACGGCTCTAAAATCGGGTGGTTGGTGAAAGCGCATTCAATGCCCGGGGCGTATATCCTGCACCCTGTCTGTCCCTGCAAATACTTGTTCCCCCCGATGTGGTCGGCGTTTGAATGGGTGACGTAAATCGCCTTCAGATTCCAGTTGTTTTCCTGCAATATTCGGTTGATTTTACGCCCCGCGTCCTTGTCGTTGCCGCTGTCTATAAGGCATACGTCGTTTCCGCCAAGCATGACAAGTCCTATGTTCGTGAGGCCTGTAATGTAATAGGTGCTGCCCGAAAGCTGTATAAGCTCGTACATTTCGTTTCCTCCTTAGTCAGATGAGTAGAATATTATGTTGTGAACCACGCACCGCTCGTCAAACGGGTTGTTGTAGGCGTGGGGCACATCCGCCTTGAATCGTACAGCCTGCTTTGCTCCGACAATTACTTCCTGCCCGTTAAGAATAAGCTGTAACCTCCCCGAAATGACCAAAATGTACTCCTCCACGCCGTCGCTGTGCTGCTGCGACGTATGGCGGCAGCCCGCGTCAAACTCAATGCAGAATATTTCAACGCTGCGTATGGGGTCGTAGGGAAACAGCGGGTAGGCTCTCATTCTGCCGCCGTCCTCGCAGATGATGTCGCTGCCAAGACCGACAACGGCGTATTCGGGCTGCGGCTCCTCCAAAAAAGACGAGAGCGGCATTTTCAGACCCGTAGCAATTTTCCAGAGCGTTGTAACGCTCGGCGTGGACTGTCCCCTTTCGATTTGCCCCAGCATGGGCTTACTGACTCCCGTTAGTTTTGACACGTCGTCCAGACTCAGTTCCCTGCCTGCGCGGATTTCCTTTAGCCGCCTGCCGATTGCGGATACCTGTATGTCCATGTGTTCGCCCTTTCATATGCTATTGCATTTATATGTACATTATAGCATACAGGAATAGCACTGTCAATACGCGCTCAGGAAAAATATGCAAACAAAAGGGCTGACCCGAACAGTCAGCCCTTTTTCTTATCCGCAAATCTCCGCGATTACCTCCGCGAACAGCACTGCGTCGCGCAGCAGCTCGTCCTCGCTTACCCACTCGTCAGCGCCGTGCATATGGTAGTCGGTCTTGCCCTCGTCGGGGCGCTCCTTGTCGTAGGGCTTTGCGCGGCGCTCCGCACCGAATGCAACGCCGCCCTCCACGTTGTGGACGTACGTGCCGCCGCCTATCGCTATGCAGCAGCCCTTTTCGCCCTCAACGCGCTCGTACACGCGCAGCAGCGACTGCACAAACTCGCTGTTTTCGTCAACGCAGTGCGGCTCGTCGCCCATATAGCCCAGAAACTCGCAGCCAAAGCGCCCGAACGCCCCGCGCTCGGTCTGCTCCACCCACGCAAGCCTTCTGCTCACGGGGAAGCGCACGTCCACCGTACCCTCGCAGCCGTTTTTGTCCATTGAAAAAACGCTGAACACGCAGGTGAGCGCGCCACTCTCGCTGTCAGCGCAGCTCAGTCCCATGTGCGCGCCGTCCGTTTCGCCAAACGGGAACGCCTCGGAAAGCCCGCGCAGCACCTGCGCCTGCTCGCCGTCGGTAACTACCACGCTCAGCAGCGTAATCAGCGCCGTGAGCGCGTTGCTTCCAAGCGCGGGCGTAGAAGCGTGCGCCGCGCTGCCCTCGCAGAAAACGCGCGTGCCGCCGCCCTCCTCCGTTACCGTGAACCTTACAGGCAGCGCCAGAAACGCTGCCGCCTCGTTCACCGCAGCCGCGCTTACACCCTCCAGCAGGGCGTGCGCCTTGTCGGGTACGGCGTTCGGCACAGAGCCGCCGCGAAGCTGAGCGACTGCGCCGCCGCTGAACTTCCTGCCAAAGCGCGAGCGCATCATGCCCTTTTCAATGTTTATCACGGGGAACTCGCCGTCGGGCGTGAACACCATGGGCGGCAGTTTTTTCTCGCGCAGGTACAGCTCAAGGTCCTCCGAGCCGTTCTCCTCGTCCGTGCCGAATATAAGCCGAACGCCCTTTTTAAGCGGTATGCCAAGCTCCTTTACGCACTTCATCGCAAGGAACGCCGCTGCGGCGGGACCCTTGTCGTCTATAACGCCGCGCCCGTAAAGCACGCCGTCGCGCTCGCTCAGCGCAAACGGGTCGCTGCTCCATGCGGCGGGCTCTGCGGGTACCACGTCAAGGTGGCACAGTATTCCGAGCGCCGCTTCCCTGCCCGCTTCAAGGTCTGCGCTGCCTACGGCGTCCGCCGTTATTTCCGTGGCGAAGCCCGCGCTCTCGCAGTACCGCGCCATTCTGTCAAGCGCCCTGCGCGGCTCCCTGCCGAACGGCGCGCCGTTTTCCGCCGCGCCCTTAACGCTCGGTATAGCTACGAGCGTTCCCAGCATTTCTGAAAGCTCCGCGCGGTGCGCGTAAACGTATTCCTTTATCTGTGCCGAATATGACATACCTTCTCCTTTGCTTATGCTTTCAGCATCTCAATTAGCCTGTCGGCTACCTTGTATACGTCGCCGCAGCCCGTGGTTATCACAAGGTCGCCCTCGGCAACGTTGTCAGCGACATAGCGCGCCACTTCCTCAAAAGTCGGAAACCACACGCAGCCGTCTATTTTCTCCGCAAGGTCCTTTGCGTAGATGTTATAAGTGTTCTTCTCGCGGCTGCCCATTATCTCGGTAAGCACCACCCTGTCCGCTATCGAAAGCGCCTGCGCGAACTCGTCAAGCAGCATTGCCGTGCGCGAATACGTGAACGGCTGATGTACTACCCACACGCGCCTGAAGCTCATTTCCTTTGCAGTCTTAAGTGTAACGGCTATTTCCGCGGGGTGATGGCCGTAGTCGTCCACTATCGTAACTCCGTTTATTACCGCGCGGCACTCAAACCTGCGCATTGCGCCGCCGAACTGCTCCAGCCCGTCGCGCAGCGCGGACACGGGTATTCCCGCAGAATACGCCGCCGCGCACGCCGCTACCGCATTGTACACATTATGCTCGCCGGGTACGTGTATAGTGATATCGCATAGCCTGCGCCCGCCGTGCATCAGCGCAAAGTCCGTGTGGAAGTCCGACACGCGGCGGATATCATCCGCGTAAAAGTCGTTGCCCGCAGTTTTTCCGAACGTGATAACGCGCGCCTTTGTGCCGCTTGCCGCTACCGCCTCCATAGTATTTGCGTCGTCGCCGTTGGCTATGATAAGGTCGGTCGTGAGCGCGCAGAATTTTGAGAAGCTGCGCTTAAGATTCTCCATGGTCTTGAAGTAGTCCATGTGGTCGCGGTCGATGTTGAGGATTATTGATATGTTCGGGAAGAGCTTAAGAAACGTATCCACGAACTCGCACGCCTCGCACACCATGTACTCGCTCCTGCCCGCCCTGCCGCTGCCGCCTATCGCCTTGAGCTTTCCGCCGATAACGGTGGACAGATCTATTCCTGCCGCCAGCAGTATCATTGTAAGCATGGACGAGGTGGTGGTCTTGCCGTGCGTTCCCGACACGCAGAACGCCTTGGAAAACTGCTCCGTGACAAGCCCCAGCAGGTCGCTGCGCTCTACGGTGAGAACGCCGCTTGCGCGCGCCGCCATAAGCTCGGGATTGTCCGCCATGATAGCCGCGGAATACACGATAAGGTCCGCGCCCTCAATGTTCTCCGCGCGCTGCCCGAGCGTCACGGGTATGCCCATGGCGCGCACCGCCTCAAGCGTGGTGGTTTCGTTGTTGTCAGAACCCGTGAGGTAATAGCCCCGCGCGTGGAGTATCTGAGCCAGCGGGTACATTCCGCTGCCGCCTATGCCTATAAAATGTATGTGCTTTTTTCCGCTAAGGAAGTTTTCCATAAATAAAGCCCCGCTTTCTTTTTTCGGGCGCTGCCCGCGTTGTTTCCCTCACAAAAAAAGTATTCCCGCATACTGAGTGTTATGAATATTCTGCCTGAACATAGTCAGAATATTTACAGACCGCATTTGCGGCGATTTTACGGAGGGATACTATGGAGATAAGTGACATCAAAATCAGAAAAACCATGCACGACGGAAGGCTGCGCGCCGTGGTTTCGATAACCATCGACAACGCCATCGCCATTCACGACATAAAGCTCGTTCAGGGCGACGACAGAATGTTTGTCGCCATGCCGAGCAGACGGGAGGAAAGCGGCATTTTCCGCGATATAATCCACCCGATTTCCTCCAGCGTGCGCGACAAGATTGAAGAACAGATTCTTGACGCGTACAGAGAATATATACAATAGAACGCTCCCCCTCTCAAAAGGAGGGGGAAGTCTGTCGCAAGGGCGAAGCGGCTCGCAGCGCCTTTGCAGCAGGCGTTACACGGATTTTTTCTCCCTGTCAAGCAGCATTTTGGTTTTGAGTATGGCTATCTGCGTTTTGCTGTCGCCTATTTCGTTGTTCATCACCATTTCAACCGCCTTTTCAAGCGGGATTCGCTCAACGTCGAGGAACTCGCCCGCGTCAAGTTTCTGCTCCCCCGCGTGAAGCCCGCGCGCAAGATACATATGGATAACCTCGCTGTCGTATGCGGGCGTGGGGATAAGGCTGCCGAGGTACTCGTAGCTCTCGCAGGTGCAGCCCGTTTCCTCCTTAAGCTCGCGCAGGCCGCAGTCGTAGTGGCGCTCGCCCTCCTCAAGCTTGCCCGCGGGTATCTCCGTCAGCACTTTCCCGTGGGGGTAGCGGAACTGCCTTACAAACAGCACGTTTCCCTCGCCGTCGAGCGGGAGTACGCACACGCCGCCCGGGTGGCGTATTACCTCGCGGGTGGCTATGCGCCCGTTTTCAAGCTCTACCTCGTCAACATAAAGCTTTACAATCACGCCGCCGAATTTAAGCTCGGATTTTACAGGTGTTTCACAAAGGTGCTTTTGCATTCATGTTCTCCTTTCGCATTCAGACAAGCCTGTCGTCCTCGTCATCGCGTTTTTTCCTTTCAAGCTCCTTAAGCACGTTGTACGCCTCGTCGTCCTCGGTTATGTGAGAGGTGCGCTTTTTCGGCTTCTGCTTTGAAAAGTCGTATCGGCTTCTGTCAAGGAAGATGAGGTCCGCTTCGGGCCACTCTATCGGCTCGCTTTTGCGCGACTTCACCGCGCCCTTGTCGGTGGTGTTGTATATCTGCGCGGAAAGCTGCCCGATGTAGCTTGAATGAGCCTTTACCCCGCCTGCGATATCAAGCCCGTAAAGGTGCGCGTTCGGGTCGCCGCGCTTTTTGAGCACTGCATACCACACCAGCATATACACGCCGATCATAACTGCGCCCGCCGCCGTGCATATCCACCCGAGCTTAAGGCCCGGGGTGGTGTAGGTGAACACTATCTCGTGCGTTCCGGCGGGCACACGCAGCCCCATAAGACCGCCGTTTACCTTTGCTATGTCCACGTCCGCGCCGTCTATCTGCGCGCTCCAGCCGCTGTCAAACGGCACGCTGAACACCACGAGCCTGTCCCTGTCATAGCCGCTTACCGCGGAGAATCCGCTGCGGCTCACGCCGAAGCTCGATACGCCCATGTCTATGCGCTGCTGCGCGTCCTCCCTGAACTGCGAAAGCGTTGTTACATTAACAAGCGCGCCGTCGAGCGGACTTACGATATCCGCGTATTCCTGCGCGGTTTCCTCGTCGAGCACCGCCGCGCGTATCATCAGCTTGTCGGGCGCGGAGCTTGATTTCGCCTGCTTTTGCGTTACATAGCTGTCGTATGCAAAGCCCATGGGCAGCGCGTAAGGAGTTTCGTATATCTCGTAGCCGTCCTGCGTTTCCTTGTATTCGTATATCGCAAGCTCGTCCAGCGTCGCCTTCTTATCCTGCTCCTCCATGTCCTCGGGTATCATAATATACTTAACGCGGGTGAGCGCCCTCAGCGCATAGCGCGTGGTTTCGGGCGCGGAGTTTACGGAGCGCTCAAGCCCCACAAGGTCGTAAAGCTCGAACGTGGAGCTTGGAATTATGCTTGTGAAGCTTTTGAGCGAGCTCATTCCCCAGAGCATATTGACGTTGTTTATCTCGTCTATTCCTTCCATGCGGTAGAAGTCGATGTCGTTTATCCTGATATCCGCAGATACGGTCTTGTTGTAGTCGCGGATATACGGTCCCAGTATCCTGCCGTAGCCCACGAAATAATACCCCAGCATAAGCGAGCCAATTATCGCCGCCGCCGTCGTGCGGGACATGAACTCCTCTGCGGAAAGGTGCTTTCTCGTGCGCAGCACGAACCACAGCATTACAAGGAATCCCGCGCAGAGCGCCACGGATACATAAACCGCAGGCGACATATCCGCAAGGAAGCGCGGCAGGATACGCCTGCTTTCCGCGTCCCCTGCGTTTTCGGTCTTGGCGAAGGGCGCCAGCAGCGCAAGTCCTGCCATAACGCCCGCGCCCACAGCGCACGCCTTAAGCCCCTGCTTTATGTCGAGCTCGCGCTCCAGCGCGTAGACCGTCGCAAGGCAGCATATTAGCTCGGGCATATAGAACCAGCGCGTGTAGAAGTTGTTGTTAAAGAGCGTGAAGCTTGCGTTAAGCCCCGGCACCATCGCCATAAACAGGCACACGGGCAGCAGCACGCGCGCCCAGTGTCCCTTTGCGCCCTTTACAAACGCGATAACGCCCGCCATTGAAAACAGCGGCAGGTAAAGCGCAACGCTCGACCACTTGCCTGCGGCGTTGGGGAACATAAGGTTGCGCGCGGGCACCTCGGGCGGAAAGAGTATACCCTCCAGAATAAGCCCGTAGCGCTGCACGCTGCCGTAGAAAAGGAAGTTCCAGTCCGTAAGAATATTTGTAGAGCGCGGCACGTCGAGCACCTGATAAATTGACGGCACGAACAGCACGCCCGCCAGAAGCACGCCCGCGACGCTCTCAAACGCAAGGCAGATGAATCCGCCCACGTTTACGCGGAAGCCCTTGTCCATGCAGAGCCTTATCACAAAGTAAATTACAAGGAAGATACACTCCCCGATAAAGAAGAAGTAGTTTACAAACGCATTGAGCGCCACCGCAAGCGCGAAAAGCCCCCTGCGTTTGTTCACCACCGCCTCCTCAAGCCCTATGAGAAGCAGCGGGAAGAACACTATAGCCTCGTGGAAGTGGTTGAAGAATATGTTGTAGAGCGAATACCCCGAAAAAGCGTAGAGTATGCCGCCGATAAGCGCCGTCTGCGGCTTTGAAACAAACCGCCTTATATACATAAACGCAAAAAGCGACGCAAGCCCCAGCTTAAGCGCCAGAAGCGGCGCCATAAAATACTGCGACCAGCTCACGGGAAAGAGCGCCGCAAGCCAGAAGAACGGACTTCCCAGCGTGTAAAAGCTGTACGAGCCTATAAAGTTCGCGCCAAGGTCGGTCTGCCAGTTCCAGCCGAAATTGCCGCTCTGCACAGCGCTTATGCAGACCTTGTAAAAGGGGATCTGCTGCGCGTTGTAGTCGCCGTAGTACACGAAGTACCCGCCATCTATCAAGACAAACGGCAGCAGAAGCACAACGCCCATAAGCAGCGCCGTTACAAACGCCCTGATATAGTATTTCTTTTCAGTTCTGAACATTTTTTCACTCCACACGAGGGTAACTATGCTTACATCTTCTCGGGGGCTTCTACCTTAAGAAGCGCGAGAACGTTGCGCAGCGCGGTTCTTGCGGCGCTGCACAGCGCAAGGCGCGAGAGCCTTACGTCGCTTTCCGCGTCCTTTATCTTGCAGCTGTCGTAGAACTTGTGGTAAGCCTGCGCAAGCTCGAACGCGTACTTTGTGAGCGCGGAGGGGTCGTATTCCTTTGCGGCGGCGTTTATCATCTCGGGCATTTCCGCAATTTTTCTGATAAGCGCAAGCTCCGCAGGGTCGGAGTAGCTTACAGCGCCGCCGGTGTACGCTATGCCGTCCTCCGCGAGCTTTTCTATAACGCGGCATATACGCGCGTGCGCATACTGCACGTAGAATACGGGGTTCTTGCTGCTTTCCTCTACCGCAAGGTCAAGGTCGAACTCAAGGTGGGTGTTTGCGTCGCGCAGGTTGAAGAAGAAGCGCGCCGCGTCTATCGGCACCTCGTCGAGCAGGGTGGTAAGAGTTATCGCCTTGCCCGAGCGCTTGGAGAGCTTTACTGTTTCGCCGCCGCGCACGAGCATTACCATCTGCATTATAACAACGTCAAGACGGCTGTCGTCTATGCCCATTGCCGCAAGGCATATGCGCATACGCTGCACATAGCCGTGGTGGTCTGCGCCCAGTACGTTTATCGCCTTGTCGTAGCCGCGCGTTACAAGCTTGTTGTAGTGGTACGCGATATCGGGTACGATATATGTCGGGAAGCCGTTGGAGCGCACGAGGACAAAGTCCTTGTCGCCGCCGAAATCCGTAGCGCGCAGCCACAGCGCGCCCTCGCTCTCGTAGGTGTGACCGCCCGCTTTGAGCTTCTCTATAACCTGCTTTACAGCGCCGCTTTCGTGCAGGCTGCTCTCCTTGAACCAGTTGTCGTACTTGATGCGGTATTTCAAAAGGTCCGTTTCAAGCCTTGCCTCGTTAAGGGGCAGCGCATAGGCGATGAGCGCCTTTCTGCGCTCCTCCGCGGGCTTTGCGGAAAGCTCCGCGCCGCCGAAAAGGTCGTAGTAATTCTTTGCGTGCTCGATTATGTCCATGCCGAGATAAACGTCATTGGGCATGAGGAAAGGGTAGTCCTTTTTATCCTCGGGGTATTCGCCGTTTTCGTCCGCGACTGCCGTAGCGTCGTAAAGCGCCTTTGTAAGCCCGTCCATGTCGGGGTGCTGCTCCATGAGCGCCTGTCCCGCCGCGGTGCACAGCTGCATATAGCGCAGGTCAAGACTCTTGCCGAACTTCTCCACCTGATTGCCCGCGTCGTTGATGTAGAACTCGCGGCTTACCTCGTAGCCCGCCTCCTGTAAAAGCGAGGAAAGGCTGTCGCCGATAGCGCCGCCGCGCGCATTGCCTATGTGCATGGGTCCCGTGGGGTTTGCGGATACGAACTCAACGAGAACGCGCCTGCCCGCGCCGAGGTCGGTCCTGCCGTAGTCCGCGCCGAGGTCGTTTACATGCCTTACAACGCCGCTGAACCAGTCAGCGCCCACAAAGAAGTTAAGGAACCCCGGACCTGCTACCTCCACATTTTCAAACGCCGTCCCCGCAAACTCTATGGAATCCGCTATCATCTGCGCAATTGCGCGCGGGTTGCTGCGGAACGCCTTTGCGGAAACCAGCGCCGCGTTCGCCGAAAAATCGCCGTGGCTCACATCTGCGGGCACTGTCACCTGAAACGCGGGTATAGGCTCTGCGGGAACCTTGCCCTCGGCTACCATGCGCCCGAGCGCCCCCATTATCATTTCCTTTACCTGTTCCTTTGCCTCGTTTACTGCGTTATACATTTTCGTCCTCCTGCGTTGTTATTCGTCCAGCAGCCGCACGCGCACCGTTATTTCGTTGGTGGTTACAAGCCCTGCGTTTACGTCTATCGTGTATTTCACGTATATCTCGCCGCCGTTTGCGCCGAGCGTGTTCTTTATTTCAAGCGTTGTTATGCCTATCATGCACCCGCCGTACTCCGTGCCGTAGTGGCAGAAGTGGCGCTGCCCGTCCTCAAACACAAGGCTTGAAAAGGCATCGCCCGTGCGGGTCATCGTCATCTCGCCGTCTGAGGCGCGCAGCTGCACATGGCTGCCCGCATAGCCCGTCGCCTCGGATTCGTCGTAATCTATGAAATACGAGCCCTTGTGAAAGCGGTATTCACCGCGCGTTATAAGCTCTGAGCTGTCGGTTTCGTCCTCTGCGGTCTGCTTTATTATAAGCGTTATACTTGCATTTTCCAAGATTTTTCTGCTCCGTTGTTTTTTCAGCGCTCCGCCGCAAGCGTTATAAGGCGGTCGAGAAGCTCGGGATAGCTTATGCCCATGTTGTCCATAAGCTTCGGGTACATACTTATCGGCGTAAAGCCGGGGATAGTGTTTATTTCGTTAAGGATTATGCCGTCCTCAGCCACAAAGAAATCCACGCGCGAAAAACCGCTGCACCCCAGCGCGTGATAGGCGCGCTTCGCCGTTTCGCGCAGCTGCTCGGTCTGCTCGGGGGTAATCTTCGCGGGGATATCGAGCACCGACGTGCCCAGCCTGTACTTCGCGTCGTAGTCGTAAAACTCCTCCGCGGGGGTTATCTGCCCGGGAATGGAGGCGATAAGGTCCGTGCCGTTGCCAAGCACCGCGCACTCAACCTCCTTGCCGATTATCTCCTTTTCAACGACTACCTTTTCGCTGTGCGCAAAGGCTATCTTTATGCCGTTTCTGAGCGCTTCCCTGTCCGCCGCGCGCGACACGCCCACGGACGAACCCGCAGTCGCCGGCTTTACGAACATCGGGTAGCCGCCGAGCTTTCTCTCCACCTCGTCGCAGCCGCCCTCGGGGTCGTCAAGGAAATCGCGCTGAAGCGCGCAGAAGGGCGCCGTTCTTATGCCGACGCTGTCCAGTATCCTGTGGGTTATAGTCTTGTCCATGCAGGAAGCGGAACTTGTCATGTCGCAGCCCACGCATGGCAGCCCCGCAAGCGCGCAGAGTCCCTGCACCGTGCCGTCCTCGCCGTTCATTCCGTGCAGCACGGGGAATACCACGTCTACCCTGCGGACGAATGCGCTGTCGTCCTTACCGAGGACGATAACGCCCTTTGTCATGCTGTCGGGGCTTATCACAGCCGTTGCGCAGTCGGGGTTTTTCTCCCACTCGCCCGTGGGGATATCCTCATATTCGCCCGGATAATAGAGCCAGTGCCCTTTTTTTGTTATGCCTATGCACATTACGTCGTACTTGTCATTCGGAATATTCGTAAGCACCGAATACGCCGATACGAGCGACACCTCATGCTCGCTCGAAGCGCCGCCGAAAAGCACCGCGACCTTTGTTCTCGCCATATATGTTCACCCTTGCGCGCAGAAAAACGCGCCCTTTCACGATAGTTTATGCCGCTCCGCCCGCGATAATTCCCCAAACGGCAAAGCGGCTTCAAAGACCTATGCACATATATATTTATTATAGCACACTCTGCCGTTTATTTCAATACCTTTGACAAAAAACTCAAACTGCGGCAGCAGAAAACCCGCGCCGCGGCAGACAATGAAGTCCAACCGCTGCGCGGGTCGCGATGCAGATATGCTTATCGGCAAATCAGCCGAAAAGCGCGTCCTTAAGCCATGTGTTAGCCGTGTCGAGCGCGTTGTAGAACCCCGTGAACTCGCCCTTGCGCGATTTCTCGCCCGCGCCGCCGCGCGTGGGGACAAGCTGCACCAGCACCTTGTCGGGAATCTCGGTATCCTGAACGGTCTTTGTGCCCTTTATCGTGAGAATAGTGGCGTACTCGTCGCCGCCGCAGCCGTAGAATATCGTGTTGCCGCTGCGGATAAGGGGGAAGCCTCTGTAGTAGAACAATTTTTCGTCAGCCATTGTAAAATACCTCCGTATATATCAAATATTATTTACCAGTTAAGCTGTATATCGCCGCTGTCCCTGAGCGCCAGAACGTTTTCCGCAAGGCGCTGCGTGTATATGTCGCGCACCTTGAATATAACGGCGCCGTTTACCGCCACTATGCTCTTTCTGTCGTCGCTGTCGTAGAACTCTATAACGTCGCTCAGCGTGCCGAACGTGTCCTTGTACTCCTCGCGGTAGTTAAAGCGTATGGAATAGCTCGGGCTGCCGCTTACGGGCTCGAAATAAAGCTCCTCGCCGACTGAGCCTATAAGGTACTGATAAAGCTCGCGCGACTTGTAGTCGTCGACGGCATCGCCGTTGAGCGTAAAAGAATGCTCGTCTGCGTTGCCCGTTATTTTAAGGGTGAATTCGCCGTCGGGCGTTGTTATGTCAATGCTGTCCACCGTGTATATATATGGGGACACGGGGCGGCGGGACATGATGTTCTGAAGTTTGAAGCTGTACCACGGAGCGGAATCCTTTGCAATGGAGTAAATGCCGCCGTCGTCGTCAAGCATCGCGTAATAGCCCGTAACGGTCGTGAGCGCGGGGGTGTTCTCGTCCTCGGTCTGCGTTACCTGCACTATCTCGTTTCCAAGCGAAAGCACCCTGCGCTTTCCGCCGTATTTGAACGTTACCGTGGCAAACGGGTCGTCAAGCCCCGTTGCGGCAAGCGCCTCGTCGGTCTTTTCAAGGTACACGCACGAGGACATCGTAAGCCCGTAAAGCCCGTAGCAGACGGTCTTTCCCTGCGTTGTGTCAACCTCGGTTGTTATCGGCGACACAAAGCGGTGCGTGTTGAACGTGGTTGCAATGTAGTCCTCGTCCTCGGCAGCCTCGGCGATGTCGTACATATAGCGTATTTCAACGGCGTCCTCCATGTCGCGGCGCTCGATTATGAGGTAGTCGAGCTCCTGCGGGTCGTCGGTGCTGTAGCTCTCGGTCTTTTTCATGCTTACAAAGCTGCGGATATCATAGAAAGCGCTGCCCACGGAATAGTAGCTTACCAGATAAACGTCGCTGCTGTCGTCCGCGCGGCAGTACACCGAGGAGGTGTCCGCAGGATTCTGTATGCCGAAGCAGAGAACCGCGCCCGTGCCGTCGTCGAAGCTTACGCTTACCTTTGAAAGCGGCTGCGCAAGCCCGTACTTTTCAAGGTCCTGCGCGCCCTGCTCCACCTCTGCCGAGGCTGAAAGCCCCGCCATGTTGTTTACAAACGCCTTTATCGTGGAAGCGTTGGGCGTAAGCCCCTTCATCTGCTCGCTCGTCCAGTAGTATTCCGTTTCAGACGACACGTTGCCCTCGCTGTCCGCAGAGGAGGTCACACGGCTCTCCCTGTCAAAGGTGAACTCGCCGGTGCTGTTCTCCACCGTCATGGAAAGCACGTTTTCGCTCTCCCTGTCGGTGAATGCGTGCGCAGGCTCCTCCTCCGCAGCGGATGATTCGTCCATACTGCTCTCGGGCTGCTCTGCGGGCTTTATGAGCAGCAGCGCCATAAGCGCCGCGCCCAGCGCCAGCAGCACGCCTGCCGCAATAAGAACGGTCTTTGTGGTTTTTGTGAGCTTTGCCATTTACCTGTGCCTCCTGCGTACCCAGATGACTATGCCGAGGACGATAACCGCGGCAGGAACAGCGACGCAGAGGACTACCGCAAGGGTATTCGCAGTCTGCGCATTCATCTCAAACGTGGGCGCGGAAACCGTTTTGGACTTGATAACGATACCGTCCTCCTTGCCCGAGATGTAGTTAAAGAGGTTTATGAAGAAATCCTGGTTGTTTGCGTTGCTGGTGGACATAAAGCTGCTTCCCGCAAGCTCCGTAGAGCCGAATACCGCAAGCTGGCTGAGCTTCTGGTTGGTCGCGTGAACGCGGTATGCAATAGCCGCGTCGATAAACGTACCGCTCTCCGCCGTGTCAAGCGAGAACTCCTCGCCGTCCGCAAGGTCAAGCGGGCAGAGGAACGCGTTGTCGTAGGTGGTCATAAGCACCTTCTGCTCAACGCCGCCGCGCGCGCCGTCGTCCCAGAGCTGTATTACGGGGCGCAGGTAAGCGCCGAACGTGTAAAGCTGCGAAAGGTAGGTCGTTTCGGTGTAGGGAGTGTCCATAATCTGCTGCAGATGCGCATAGGAGGTGTAGCTGCTGATAAGGTAGCTGCTGTCGCTCTGTCCTACCGCGCTGTAGCCTACCTCAAAGCCCCAGTCCGCAAGGTAAGCGTCGATATTC
>CAKSEE010000014.1 GCA_934446455.1 uncultured Oscillospiraceae bacterium
TTTTCCCTTGCTTCGGAGATGAGCGTAAATCTTATGAAAGGATATGATATGGGCTTAACTATATCATACAAGGACAAAATGTCAAAGCACCTTTTGATAGGTTTTGCCGCAGCGCTTATTCTCGCGGTTTCGGCGGGAGCGGCATATGCGCAGACATCGGCGAACGCACAGCCCGCCGCCGTTGAAACGGCTGAACCCGCAGCAGAGCAGGAAGCGCTCCCCGAGGCGGCTGAACCCGCAGCAGAGCAGGAAGCGCTCCCCGAGGCGGCTGAACCCGCAGCAGAGCAGGAAGCGCCCGCCGAGGACGCGGGCATTGCAATGCCGCTGGACTGCATTCCCGCAGAATCGGGGCTTGCCGCAGATTCGGCGATACCCGAGGACGGCTACACGGGTACATATGTATTCCCCGGCAAAAAGGGCGAGAGCGTTTACAGCATTATGGACGGAACGGTGGATTTCGCGGGGTGGTACTACGACTGGGGACTTATCGTCAGCATAGCGCACACCGACGGCACCTACAGCTTCTACGCACATCTTGACGGCGCCGACGTTGAAGCGGGCGATACCGTTGCCAAGGGTCAGCGCATAGGCACGCTGGGCTGCTCGGGGCGCACCGTATACAACGCCCTCATTTTCTTCCGCTCGACCGTTTCACGCCCGTGCAGTGCCGCAGAGGACAAGAGTGCGGTCTTTTCCGACAAGAGCGCCTACGACCCCATACCCGGCGGGTTTTACGGTTATCACACCTTGAACGACGGCAAGCCGGACGGCTACATAACCGACGCGGACGGAAACGTAACTAACTGTTATCGATAAAGGAACAACATGCCTTATCATCTCTGTGATGCCTGCGGGAGAGCGACTGCCCTCCCGCATTTCTGCGCAAAAAAACGGGCGGCAGTGCCACCCGTTACAGACTATAGAGCGTGCGTTATGCGCGCACGTTAAGCAGATTACCCCTGCCGTCGGGCGAGGGAATGCTGTCGAGCATTTTTGTGAATGCCTCCATCGTCTGCTCGGTGGAGTCAATGCTCTTTTTCAGCATACTTGTGGAAACGCTGCTCCGGACGTTCTGCATAGCCATATTCATGGACAGCGCAGCAATTGATTCGATCATGGCAAAGACCTCCTTTCCTATAATATAGCACATATCAGTACGCTTGTCAAGCCCGCGTTTCGTAATTATTCTCAAAAATCTCGGGAAAATCTTACAAAGCATATTGATTTTTTCTGAAAGATGTTGTATAATGTAACATATGGTAACACCGCGCGTTATCGCGCGATACCTCCACCAAAAACGAAAAGGGGTTTTTAATATGGAAAACAATATCCTTCTCGAAAGCGGAACTAACGAGCTTGAGGTGCTTGAGTTCGTTGTCGGAGAGCAGAGCTTCGGAATCAACATCGCCAAGGTTATTGAAATAATGCACTATCAGCCGATGATTCCCGTTCCCGATTCGCCGCCCGAGTTTGAGGGCGTGTTCACCCCGCGCGACAAAGTCATTTCCGTTATAGACCTGCACAAGGTCCTCCATAAGGAGAGCGCCGACCCTGAGCATGACCTGCTGATAATCTGCCACTTCAACCAGATGGACGTGGGCTTCCACGTTTCCTCTGTAAAGGGCATTCAGCGCATTTCGTGGGAGGACATCGAGAAGCCTCCGCGCATTTCGGGCGACGGAACGAACAACATTGCCACGGGTATCGCAAAGTTCAAGGACAGGATCATACTTATCCTTGACTTTGAGAAAATAGTTTCCGACATAAACAAGACTGCCGTGCTTGACCCGTCGGGCATTTCAGCCGCCGATGAAAGCAAGGCTTCAAAGCACATCGTTATCGCAGAGGACTCGCCGTTCCTTAATACGCTTATCGTAAATACCCTGCACGACGCAGGCTACAGGAACGTCATCTCCTTCGACAACGGCAAGGACGCATGGGAGTACATATCGGGTCACAAGGCGCTCGGCGGAGATATCCTCGAACAGGTTTCCTGCCTTATAAGCGACATTGAAATGCCGCAGATGGACGGTCACCGTCTCACAAAGCTCATCAAGGACGACGAGGTGCTTCACAGAATACCCGTGCTGCTGTTCTCGTCGCTCATAAACGAGCAGATGCGCAAGAAGGGCGAGAGCGTCGGCGCGGACGCGCAGTTCTCCAAGCCCCAGATAGGCAGCCTTATCACGCACCTTAACGAGTATATCTGAGCGTAACAATTATATAAGGGGGACGCAGGCTCCCCCTTTTCTTTTTTCAGATATTGCTTTGCCTCCCTTTGGCAGTTATGATTATAAAATTTGTTGATTTTGCACAAATTTTTCGCAAAAAACCGCTCCATCTTGAAAAAATCGACCGATGATGTTATAATATAAAATAGAGAGAAAATACCCCGCAGACTGCCGCTTTTTATGCGGCGTAGACATAAAGGAGGGGCGACCCTATGAAAAAGACAAACAACGTACCCGAAAACAACGAGCTTGACATTGTCAGAACTGCCGCGGATAACGATTCTGCACCCGCTGAAAGCGCAGAGCCTGCCGAGGACGTCACCGGGCTTACGCTGAACGAGGAGCAGGACGCCTGCGAGAATGCTGCCGATTCCGTGCAGACCGACAAAGAGACCGCCGAGGAGGAGCTTGCGCAGGAACTTGCCGAAGACCCTCCCGCAGGCGAGGTCATGCAGGAGGAAATGTCAGCCGAACCCGAGGTAGACGAGCCGCCAGCTGATGACGCAGAGCCCGCTCAGGAGTCCTTTGCGGACAAATACGCGAAAAAACACCGCGTGCGCAGGGAGAAAGTGAAAAAGGCGGCTAAGGCCGTGCGCGCCAAGGGACAGACCTCCATAAAATTAAGGATACTGCGCATAAGCATTCTGAGCGTGTGCGCAGCCGTGCTTGCCATGCAGATACTTACCGTGGTAAGCACCGTCGTGTCGTACAGCAGCTCCTATCAGACGCAGGCGGAGGCGCTCACCACGTCCTACATACAGCTGCTGCAGACCAAGATAAAGTCCCTCACGCTTGAGCTTGAGGGCGTGCGCAGCAATACCAACATGATGATGGTAATAGACGAGTCCTACCAGATGAGTACGCGCAAGGCAAAGCTGAGCGAACTGTGCAACTCTACCATGTTCAAGGACATTACGCTTGCGGACGAAAACGGCGACACCTACAACGAAACCAACATCGCCGACCGCTCCTACTTCCGGCGCGCGCTGGAGGGCATAAACACCATGTCCTCGCCGCTTATCAGGCGAACGAACAACGACGCGCAGGCAATCAAGAACGAGCTTGTGATGTTTATGGCGGTGCGCTACAAGAACGCGCTCTTCCACGGCGTGCTTGTCGGCGCGGTAGAGCCGTCGTTCATGTCGCAGGGACTTGACGCCATGGCGGGCGGCACGGTAGTGGTGCTTGACAAAGAAGGCAACGTTGTTGCGGGCTCCGACCTTACGCAGGTAGTAAACGGCGTAAATTATTCGGACTGCGGCGACCATGGTCTTGAAAAGCTTGCTTCTGCAATGCTCACGCAGGAAGCGGGCAGCGTAAAGTACACAAGCAACGGCACGCGCTATGTCGCTTCGTACAGCCCTATCGAGCTTACCGACGGCTGGACGATAGCCGTGAGCCTTGACTACACCTCCATAAAGCAGAATATTCTGATAAACCTCGCCGTGGCGCTTGCAATAGGCGTGACGCTTATAGTTGGCATTACGCTTATCGGCGCAAAGCTCGCCGACAGGATAGCGCACCCCGTTATAATGTCCGCGGAACGCCTTCGCAGGCTGTCCGAGGGCGATATCTCCGAGGACTTCTACGTTCCTGCAAAGAAGGACGAAACGCGCGTTCTCGCAGATTCCCTCACCGAAACGATACACGAGCTGGGCAGATACATAAACGATATCAAGGACGTGCTTGCAGCTATAGCAAGCGGCGACCTCACAGCGCATTCTTCCATAGAGTACAAGGGCGACTTTACCGCGATAAGCGCTTCGCTTGACAGCATAACCGCTTCGCTCAACGAGTCCATCTCAGCTGTAAAGGAGAGCGTTGGCAGTATCCGCGACGGCTCCGCGGAAGTGGCGGACGGCTCAAGGACGCTTTCCGAGGCCGCCGCGCAGGAAGAAGCGGCAGTTGACGGTATCATGCGCACTATCGACGACATAAGGGACGGCGCGGATAAGACCGCGGAAATCTCCGCAAAGGTGCTTGCCGTAACAAAGGAAGCCGCGGACAACGCAAGCGGCGGCGGCGAACTTATGAAGGAGCTTTCTGCGGCGATAAACAACATCAACGAGAAGTCCGAAGCGATAAGCGCTGTCATCAAGACGATAGACAGCATTGCGTTCCAGACGAATATCCTTGCAATAAACGCTGCCATAGAAGCTGCGCGCGCAGGCGAAGCGGGACGCGGGTTCGCCGTTGTCGCAGAGGAGGTAGGCAACCTTGCTTCCATGTCGGCTGACGCAGTTAAACAGACTGCGGCGCTCATCACGGATTCCACAAACGCCGTAAAGCAGGGCACTGCCATTGCAGGCAGAGCGGAAACTGCAATACACGCTATCGTTCAGGACGTAAACAAGGTAGCGAAGCACATGGGCAGCATCGTAGAAGCGGCAGACGAGCAGAAGAGCGCGGCAGCCGCCATCACGGAGAGCATGAAGAAGATAGACGACGGAATGCACTCCACCACAGGCACGGCAGAGCGCTCCGCACGTTCGAGCGAGCAGCTTTCCGAGCTTGCCGTATCGCTTGCCGCAAAGGTTGAACGCTTTAAGACGGACAGCAAATCGTAAATTGGCACAAAAAAGGGGGGGCTGTAAATCAGTCCCCCTTAGTCTGTCGAAAAAAGAGTCTCGTCAGCTTGCATAATAAAGCCGCCATTTCACTTTCGTGATTTGGCGGCTTTATTATGCGTTAGCGTTTTTACCTGCGCTTTCCGTACTCCTCGAGGAACCTGCGCACCTTTCCCGGGCAGACGTCGCCGCTCTCGGGCAGGTCTGCAAGCTCCCTCAGCTGCCGCAGAAGCCCGCGCGCCGCTGCTTCGTCCGTAAACTCCAGCTCAAGCTCGTAGTCCGTGCGTGAGAAATAGTCGCTTCTGTCAAGGTCAAGCTCCACGCCCTCAAAGCGCTTTACGCGGCGCTGCGTGGTAAGCTCCCCCAGACGTACAGCGTCGGGCAGGGAGTCCATGTAGTCGCGCACAAGCCCGCTCAGAAGCTCAGAGGAAAGCTGCTGCGGCACGTCGGGCAGCTTCTGCTCAAGCTCCACACGCGAGAAGCCCTCGCCGCCGTACGGAAACTTTATCTGAAGCGCCGCGCCATCCCCTGTCGTGCGCACGCGGCAGGTCATATGCCGCTGAGAAAAATCAAGCGAGGGCGTGTCATAGTAATGGTTGGTCTGGGTAATCACCCTGTCCCACTCAAACGCCGCGCATAGCCGCTCATACTGCGCGGGCGTCAGCATTATCTTGAACTCGTTCTCTATCATACCGCACCGTCCTTACACATACCCGAGAAGCCCGCGCACGCTGACCTCTCCTGAATTCACCTCGAACACGCCGCTCTCGTCGCGGCATATCAGAAAGCCGTTTTCCGCAATGTCCTGCGCAAACGCCCTGCGCTCGCCGTTTTCCGACACAATGCGCACCTCGCGCCCCAAAGTCAGGCAGAGCCCGGCGTACTCGCTGCGTATCTCGCTGAAATCCTTTTTGCAAAGCTCGCGCAGGCGGCTTACTATGTCAAGCGCAAGCGCGTTCCTGTCGGGCGTAATCCCCGAAAGCTCCTTTACGGAAGCCGCGTGCGGCAGTCCTATCGCGTCAAAATGCGCGCGCGTCTGCGAAAGATTCACGCCTATACCGCAAATTATGTCGAACCTGTCACCAAAGCAAAGGCTCTCGCATAGAATACCACAGACCTTGAAGCCGCCCACGATTATATCGTTGGGCCACTTTATCCCCGTTTCGGGGAAGTCAGCTGAAAGCGCCTTAAGCGCCCTGCACACCGCAACGCCCGCGCAGAGCGTTACCGCCGCGGGATACGGCGGGCGGCGCAGCAGCACCGAAAGCGGCAGCATTTCCCTGTCGGGCGCCCACGAATGCCCGCGTCTGCCCCGCCCTGCGGTCTGCAAAAGCGCGGTCACCGCGTCGCCGTCGGAAAGCTCGCTTAAATGCGCGCGAATATAACTGTTGGTGGAATCAGTTTCTTCAAGAGTTATGAGCCTGCTCATTTCTTGTCTGCCTCGATTATCTTCATGCCTATCTCGCCGCTGCTGGTAAGCTCTATCACGCCGTAGGTGGGCGCGTTATGATTGCGCGGCGAATCAAGGCTGCCGGGGTTCATAACAAACACGCCGTCGATGTTCTCCGTGCGGTAAAGGTGCGTATGCCCGTAAAGCGCAATGCGGCAGTCGTTGAGCTTCGCCTCGGCTACAAGCCTGTCAAGCCCGCTGTGAACGTCCTGCAAATGCCCGTGGGTGCAGAATATCCTGAAACCGCAGGCATTTACAATGTGAAAGGGCTTGTGCGTGCCGAAATCGCAGTTGCCCTGTACATATATCATCGCCTTATCCGGGTGCAGATTGTGAACGTCGCGCGCCTCGTTTTCGCCGTCGCCTAAGTGTATAAACAAATCGGCGTCGAGATTCTTCTGCACGGTATCCTCAAGCACCGCAAAATTCTTGTGGGTGTCAGCCACTACTACTATCTTCATAATTCTACCTTTCCCTGCACAGTGTGCGTGCAGACAAACGCGCCGCCCGCTGCGCGGCATATCTTCTTTTACGCATAACTTACCGAATGCATATTTGTATTATTATAGCACATCTGAATATATATTAAAAGGGGTTTTCTGATGTTTTACGGCAGGCACGGCGGTTTCATTCCATATTATTCCTGTGATAATACACGGCGGGCGCTCCCGGGCGTTCTGCCCTGAAAACAATACACAAGGAGGACATCACCATGAACGAAAACAGATATGAAGCCCTGTTGCAGGCAGCAAGCAAGAAGCTGGGCACAACGCCCGACAAGCTGCGCAGCGCCCTCGGCAGCGGCGACCTTGCAGCGCTCTCCGCGAACCTCTCGCGCGAGGACAAGGAGAAGCTGCGCGCAGTGCTTGCCAACAAGGAACTCATGCAAAGGCTGAGGAAAGCCTCCGCGCCCGAGGACATAATAAAGATACTGGGCAATAACGGCTGACGCCGCACAGAAAGGGGGACGGCATGGCATGGATAACATCGAGGACATACTCCGCGCGCTTGCCGACTCCCCCGACAGCGAGAGCGGAGAGAGCGAACCGAACGAGGGGAAGCAGGGCGAAAAGCACGGCGGGCTGTTCGACGGGCTTGACCCCGAAATGCTGCTGGGGCTTATGTCGGCGTTTGACGCGCTGTCGAAAACGGACGACAACGAGCGGTTTCTGATGTCGCTCAAGCCGCTTCTGCGCGAGGAAAACCGCGCAAAAGTGGACACGGCGGTAAAGTTGCTCAAGCTGCTTTCCCTGCTGCCCCTGCTAAAGGACAGCGGGCTGCTGAAGCTGCTTTAAGGAGGCGTTATTATGGTTTGGAGAAATGCCCGCGAGGAGCTTTACAACGCTGTTGCGCGCAATAATTCGGGGGTTCTCACCCCGCCCGACGCCGCAGTTGTGGTAAAAAGAGAGCCGTCCGCGCCGCCGCAGGCTTCGGGCGGGAACGCTCCCCGAAACGCGCCGCCGCAGACTTTGGGCGGGAACGCCCCCCGAAACGCGCCGCCGCAAGCTTTGGGCGGGAACGCCCCCCGAAATGCACAGCCGCAGGCTTCGGGCGGGAACGCTCCCCGAAACGCGCCGCCGCAAGGCTCGGGCGGGAACGCCCCCCGAAACGCGCCGCCGCAGGGCTCGGGCTGGAACGCTCCACGCAGCGCACAGCACCCGCCCGCAGACCCGATACGGGCGCTGCTGTCGGACAGGGACGCCCTTATACTTATCGCCCTGATACTGCTTTTGCTGCACGAAAAAGCCGATATCAAGCTTATAGGCGCGCTTGCTTTTGTGCTGCTGGCATAATTTTTTCAAAAAAACTTGCTCAACCACTTGCAAAATCCTGCGGAATGATATATAATATACTAAATATGAATATTGAGGATTATCCTCACTAAAGGCGATGAACGGTCAGAGTAGCCGCGTTGCTGCCGCACAGAGAGCCGCGCACATGGTGCGAGCGCGGAGGGCAGGCACGGTGAAGTGCGGCCGCGAGCCGACGGGGTGAAGCGCGTTTATAGCCCTATCCGTTTTCCGCGTTAAGGAGTTTGAGGGGCGTTATGCCCGAAGCGAAGTGGGACCGCGTATCAGTTACGCCTTCGCGCCGTCGGCGCGGAGGTTTTTTCGTGCCAAACATTAGGGCATACCGCCGTTTTCGCGGCTGCCCTGACTGAACGGAGGTTTCTATGTTCGACAGGCTCAGAGAGGAAATTGCTTCCATTAAAGCCCGCGACCCCGCCGTGCGCTCAGCGTGGGAGGTCATGTTCCTGTACCCGTCATTCAAGGCGGTGAGAAGCTACCGCCGCGCTCACTGGTTCTACGAAAGGGGCTTCTTTTTCATTGCAAGGTGGATCTCGCAGCGCAGCAGGAACAAAACGGGCATTGAGATACACCCCGGCGCCAAGATAGGCAAGGGGCTTTTCATCGACCACGGCGCAGGCGTTGTAATAGGCGAAACGACCGAGATAGGCGACAACTGTACGCTCTATCAGAACGTGACACTCGGCGGCACGGGCAAGGACATCGGAAAGCGCCACCCCACGCTCGGCGATAACGTGCTTGTGGGCGCGGGCGCGAGGGTGCTGGGGCCTTTTAGGATAGGCGACAACTCAAAGATAGCCGCAAATGCGGTAGTGCTTGAGGAGGTGCCGCCCAACTGTACCGCAGTGGGCGTTCCCGCAAGGGTTGTAAAGCGCGACGGCGTGAGAGTCGGCAACAGCGACCTTGATCAGATACACATTCCCGACCCCGTTTCTCAGCTTCTGTGCGAGCACAGAATGTACATCGACAGGCTGAACGATGAGATAAAAGAGCTTAAGGAAGAAATAAACAGGCTGAACAAAGGAGAAGAAAAATGAAAATCTACAACACCATGACCCGACAGAAAGAGGAGCTCAAGCCCATAACCGACGGCATTGTAAAGATTTACTGCTGCGGTCCCACGGTATACAACCTCATTCACATAGGAAACGCGCGCGCGCTGTGCGTGTTCGACACGCTGCGCCGCTACCTTGAGTTCCGCGGCTACAAGGTGCTTTACGTGCAGAATTTCACGGACGTAGACGACAAGATAATCAAGAAGGCAAACGAGCTTGGCAGGACCGCGTCCGAGGTGAGCGAGAACGCTATTAAGGAATACTTCGTTGACGCGCAGGGACTGAACGTCAGAAAGGCTGACATTCACCCCAAGGTAACCGAGAACATGGGCATAATAATCGACATAGTAAAGACCCTTATAGACAAGGGCTACGCCTATGAAGCGGACGGCGACGTTTACTTTGAAACAAAGAAGTTCCCCGAATACGGAAAGCTGTCGCATATGCCGCTTGAGGACCTTCAGGCGGGCGCGCGCATAGAAGTCGGCGAGAAGAAGCGCGACCCCATGGACTTTGCGGTGTGGAAGGCTGCAAAGCCCGGCGAGCCCTACTGGGATTCCCCCTTTGGCAAGGGACGCCCCGGCTGGCACATTGAGTGCTCCGCCATGTCCCGCCACTACATCGGCGACACGATAGACATTCACGGCGGCGGCTCCGACCTTATCTTCCCGCACCACGAGAACGAGATAGCGCAGAGCGAGTGCGCAACGGGCTCTCCCCTTGCAAACATATGGATGCACAACGGAATGCTCAACGTTGACAACAAGAAGATGTCCAAATCTGCGGGCAACTTCTTTATGGTTCGCGACCTGTCCGACAAGTACGGCTATGAGCCTATCCGCTTCATGCTGCTTTCCGTGCATTACAGAAGCCAGCTCAACTACACCATCGAGGTAATAGAGTCCTGCAAGGCGGCTCTCCAGCGCCTTTACACCTGCCGCGACGCCATGGAGCGCGTAAAGTCCGCCGCAAAGGACGGTGAAGCCTGCGCGCAGACGCTTGAAGCGGTAAAGACCGCCCGCGCGGACTTCATCGCCGCAATGGACGATGACTTTAACACCGCGGACGGCATTTCCGTACTGTTCGAGCTTGTAAGGAAGATAAATTCCGCGCTCGCCTCTCCCGATGTTACCAAGGGAGACGTTGCGGCGTATAGCGACGAATTTTCGGCATTGACAAACGTGCTCGGATTGTTGTATAATAAAGAGAATGACGAGATTCCCGCAGAGGTCGCAGAGCTTGTCGAGCAGCGCAGGGCTGCGCGCAAGGCAAAGGACTTCGCGCTTGCAGACGAACTCAGGGACAGGATAACCGCGCTCGGCTACACGGTTGAGGAAACGCGTCAGGGTACTATCGTTAAAAAGGCGTGACAGCAAACGGCGCGTTACGCACAAATGGCGTGACAGCGCAAACTGAAAGGACAGGGCATTTGAAAAAGATACTTGCCGCCGTCTGCGCAGCGGGAGCGCTTCTGCTCTCGGGCTGCTCGGACAGGGGCTACAACGCAATGGCGACCTACGACTTCGCCGAAATGGACACAGATTTTATTCAGCTTAAAGCCCCGCAGGAGGGCGACACTATCGCCATTATCGACACCGAATACGGCGAGATACGCGCGGTGATATACGATGAACTCTGCCCTGATACGGCGCAGGCGTTCATTAACCACGCCAACAACGGCGACTACGACAACAAACCCGTTTACGGCGTTATGCAGGACTGCTACTTCTTAACGGGCGGCTTTGAGAACGAAAAGGGCGTGTACACCGGCAGAAACAGCGACGACGAGCTTGTCGCGGCGGAATGCACCACGGCGCTCTGGCCGTTCAAGGGCGCGCTTATGGCGTTTTCGGAGAGGGGCGGCTACAGCGACGCGCGCTGGTTCATGTGCAACGACGACAAGGAGTCGCTGACCGAGGATGCGATAAACGACCTTAAGCAGAAGGCTATGGAGGGCGACGAGGACGAGCGCGATAACCTCATAACGCTCTTTGACACATTCTACAGCGTGCGCGGCGTTTTCGGGCTTGCGGGCGTGTACACGGTATTCGGGCAGGCGTACGAGGGGCTGGACGTAATCGAACAGCTCTGTGCTATCCCGTCGGAGGACAACTTCAGGGCGAAAGAGGACGTCATGATAAACAGCGTGACGATATCGCAGTATAAAGCGGAGGAATGAGCGCATGAAAATATGGAGCAGGATTTTTGCGGGGATACTCGCAGCGGGCATGGCGTTTGCCGCGTGCGGGTGCAGCAAGGAAATGAGCATGAAAGACCTGGCGGCGGGGCTTACGGTAGTCGAGGGCGAGTCCTCAAAGGGTAACGTGGGCGAGCTTACGCTTGCAGAGGGCGACCTGCTTGCGGTATTCGACATAAAGGGCTACGGCACGATCAAGGCAAAGCTCTTCCCCGAGATTGCACCCATGGGAGTTGACAACTTCGTTAAGCTTGCGGAGAGCGGCTACTACGAGGGACTTTCGGTTCACCGCGTGGTAAAGGACTTCATGATGCAGGGAGGCTCGCTCAACGGGGACGGCACAGGCGGCGACGCTCTTGTGGAGGATGGCTCGTTCGGCATTGAAACCGACCTCGACGAGGCGCGGCACTTCTATGGCGCGCTGTGCTATGCAAACGCCATGGGCAGGAACTCCACGCAGTTCTACATTGTAAACAACAACAAGCCGCAGGCGCTTTCGGACACCCAGGTGGACGCTGTGCTTTCATATGCGGAACAGTACGCGCAGGCGGCGCAGGAAGCAACCGACGAGGACGAAGCGGCGTACTACGCGTTCTGGGCGGACTACTACAACACAATGGCGCAGGCGGTAACGGGCGCTTCCGATGAAACCTCGGCGAAATACGCCGAAGTGGGCGGCACGCCCTCCCTCGATGGAAATTACACCGTTTTCGGGCAGGTTTACGACGGGTTTGACGTTATCGACAAGATAGCTGCCGTGGAAGTCGGCGACAACGGCAGCGGCGAGCAGTCCAAGCCTGCAAAGGATATCACGATAAGCTCTGTAAAGGTCTATGAATACACCGCAGAATAATGCGGCAGAAAAATCATGGAGGACGTTCTAATGAAAATACGCAGAATCATAAGCACCATAGCTGCGGCGGCGCTTGCGTTGAGCCTGAGCGCCTGCTCGCTGTTCAACAGGTCAAAGCCCGGAAATATCGACGATATCGTGCTTGCGGACGGCGACCTTATTGCGGAGATAACCATTGAGGGCTACGGCACGGTTAAGGCAAAGCTCTTCCCCGACCTTGCGCCTAAAGCTGTTGAGAACTTCAGGCGCCTTTGCGAGGAGGACTACTACAACGGGTTGAAAATACACCGTGTAGCGCCCGATTCCATGATGCAGGGCGGCTCGCTCAACGGCGACGGCACGGGCGGCACGGCTGTGCTTGACAACAACGAATCCTTTGGCATTGAAACAAGCGACAAGGCGCGCAACTTCTACGGAGCGCTGGGCTATGCCAACACCAATGGCGAAAACACCACGCAGTTCTACATAGTAAACAACAAAACGCCTGTCGACATCACGCAGTACGACCCTGCAAAGTTCACCGCAAAGGCGGACGAGCTTGCGGCGGAAAAGGCGAATCTCGACTCCTCCCTGCCCGAGTACAAGCGCGTAAGCGCGCAGGAAACGCACTACAGGAATCTTGCGACGATGTTCAAGGGAGCTACTGACGCGGTTAAGGAGAAATACGCCAAAACGGGCGGCTATCCGTTCTGGGACGGCGGCTACACGGTGTTCGGGCAGGTGTTTGAGGGATTTGACGTTATTGACAGCATTGCCAAAACCGAGCTTACCACCAACAACCTCGGCGAAATGACAAAGCCCGTAACCGACATCATAATCGTCTCGGCTGTCGTATACACCTACGAATCGCCCTCCACCACCGAGGAAACGGGCACAGCCGCAACGTCCGAGGCTTCAGCGCCGAACGCTGGCAGCGCCGCGGATAACTCGCAGACCCGGCAGACCGCCGGAAGCGCCACTGCCGAAAGCGCGCAGAACGCAGAATCCGCCGAGCCGTTCTCTACGATAGAAACAGCCGACAGCGCAGCGTAACCACATACAAGCAAAGGGACGACTTAGATAGCCGTCCCTTTAATGTTATAACGCAAAAAACGCGGCAGAACCAAAGTCCTGCCGCGCCTGCTTTATTTATCAGAAAATGCCTGCCAGTCTGAGCGCTGCGCCTACGTTGCCGTTTGCGTTGAGCTTGCCTGCCGCGAGAGCGTCTGCCAGCGAAAGCTTTCCGTCAAGGAACGCCATAGCGTCTGCAAAACAGATGTGCGCCTTGAGCGTGCAGTCTATGTAGTCGTACGGCTCTACCCTTACCTTGCCGTCGAGTACCTCAACGAACAGGTGCTTGTTGGTGCCGTCCTCCCAGCCCCAGATTTCAACGTCTGCCGCAACAAGGTCCTTGATTTTTGCAGCCTTGGTCTTGTCAATCTTCTTGTAGAGCTTTGCGCAGATGTCGCCTATCATAACGGGTCTGGGCTTTCTGCCGCCCTTCTTCTTGGGCTCGGCAGGCGCTGCCTTGGCAGCCTTGGCAGCGGGCTTCTTTGCTGCGGGCTTTGCCTCCTTTGCGGGAGCGGGCTTCTTTGCTGCCTTAGCGGCTGCCTTAACGGGCGCTGCCTTTACCTCAGGCTTGGCTTCCTTTACGGGAGCGGGCTTAGCCTCAACAGGCGCTGTCGCCTTTGCGGGAGCGGCCGCCTTTTCGGTCTTAATGGCTTCTGCCGTTTTTTTAGCGGGATTCTTTGCCATAGTCATCAGATTCCTTTCAAAAAATACTTCTGCCGTAAGGCAGCATGATGGCGGGTATTCTCCGCCGTCTTCCTTTACACTTTTCATTTTAACATATTTTCAGCATTTTTTCAACCATTTTCACAAAAATAAATAGCCTTTTTTCATTTTTTCCGCAAAACAAGGGGAAGCGCCCGTTCGGAACGCTTCCCATGCCGTGTTATTACCCTACGTGAATGCCGCCGGGTCTTTGCTGCGACTCCTCGGTGCTTTCTGCGGATTCCTCCGTCTGCGCGGACTCCTGCGTTTCGGAAGATTCGTCCCCGCCGCCGGCGGTTTCGGTTTCAGCGGACTCCTCGGTTTCGGGAGGGTCAGTATCCTCGGGAGGAGCCGTTTCTTCGGGCTTTGTATCATCGGGTTTCGGCTCGTCGGGCTTTACGTCGGGAACCTCAGCGCCCGAGCTGCCGCTGCCGCTGTAGCTGAGGCCGCTGCGCGCGAAATACGCGTATACGCCGTTCGCTATCGCCTGCGCCATTCCCTGCTGATAGGTGTTGTTCGCCATGGTCATGCACTCTCGCTCGTTGCTTATAAAGCCCATCTCCACAAGCACCGAGGGGAAGTCCTGCTGAAGCGTTACCCAGTAGTAGCTGTATTTTGCGCCGCGGCTGCTCTGCGTGCCGTCCGCGTACACTTCATTGTCGTAATAGCCTGAAAGCTGCGAATTTATCGCGGCTGCAAGCGGCTGCGAGAACGGCGTGAAATAGTACACCTCTACGCCGTGCGCGCTCTCGTTGTTCTCAACGCTGTTGCAGTGCAGCGACACATACATATCCGCGCCGTATGTTCTTGCGACTGCAGGGCGGGTGCTTGTGAGTATAAATTCGCTTTCGGTCTTAAGGCGCACCACTGTAGCGCCCATTGCGGTGAGCTTCTTTTCAAGCTCCTTTGCCACCGCAAGGTTTACGGACTGCTCCGTAACGTTGCCGATAGCGCCGGGGTCAAGCTTATCGGGCACCTTGCCGTAGCCGTGTCCGGGGTCTATTACGATTACCTTGCCCGAAAGGGTCGCAGTCGGCACGGCGAACGTCAGCATAAGGTCGCCGTCCGCGTTGTAGCGCGCCGCGCACCCGCTGTAGATTCCCGCCTGCCGCAGCGTAAGCACCAGCCTGAACTTAGGCACGCCGTTCTCGGTCGCCGTTTCCCACCTGCCCGCGCTGAACAGCGAGCAGTAGTCGAAGCTCGGCAGGCTTGTAACGCTCGTTATGTTGTCGAACGTTATGTACACATACTGCGCGTCGTAGTTCGTTACGCCGTACTCGCCCGATACCTCCTCGTGGTATTCCACGGGAGTGGTTACGTTGAAGCTTGACTTATAGTCGAGGTGCAGCTTTATGAAGCTTCTGCCCGAAGCGTTGCCTATCTCCTTTACGAAAAGGCTGTTATAGCCGAGTCCCGTATCCGTGAACGTTGTAACGGCGCCCTGCTCAAACCGCTTACCCGAGGTGGTGGAGATATACCCGCCCGAAGCGCTCTTGTAATAATCGAGCGTGCCTGCGGGCAGCTGCGAGAAGAGCGGCGTTTCAATGTCGCCCGTGGTGCGGCTGTCGTACACTATCGTAAAGTCGTTGAGCACCTTTACATACTGCACCGATTCCGACGAGCTTACGACAGGCTCGATGGTACCAACGACCTCGCCGCTGCCAACGCTGCTCTGGTCGGGGTTTATCTCAGCCACTATGTCCCTTGGCGGCTCGGGCGCGGCCTCTATTGTAACGCTGCCGCCCGTCATGGTTTCCTCTATCCCCTTGTAGGAGGCGTAGTAGCTTATATTTCCGAGATACTGCTTCTGTCCTACTATCTCGTCGCCAACGGTGTAGTAGCCCACAAACTTTGCATAGGAGCTGTTTGCGTCGAGCTCCTCTGCGCTGCCGGATTTTTCCTTGAGCGTTACCGTCTTTCCGCCTATCGTGGCGCTCACCTTTGAGCCGCTGTACGCCACCGCCACAAGCGACAGGCGCGTTCCGCCCTCTACAATAATGTCTTTCTCCTGCCCTATCGAGCGCAGCACGTCCACGCGCCGCTCTATTGAATACTTGTACTGCCTGCCCTTGTGCTCGAACGTGAAGCTGTTCCAGCCCACGTCAAGCTCCTTCTGGAAGTAGAAGTTGCCCGCCTCGTTGAGCTTTATCTTCTCGCCGTCAAAGTACACGTCAAAGTTCTCGTCAAACGTTCCCATGAACTTAACGGAATTATCGTATGTAACGAAGCTAAGCGACGAGGGCGAGAGCATGGTGAGGTCCTCAAAGATGGTGTCGGTATTTATGCGCTTTGCGAAGTAGTCGAGAAGCGTGTCCGTAGTGCCGAGGGGATCCGCGCGAAGCGAGGACAGCGAGTTGAACGCGCTGCCGCCTGTGCCGTCGTAGTCCTCCATAACCGTAAGCTGGCGCAGCAGCTGGTCCTCATACCACCCCGCGTACTGCCCGATACGCTCGTTCATATGGAGCATATAGAGCTTTGCGCCCGCGCTCTGCGTAAGCTCATTCCACCATGAAAGCACGCTTTCAAAGTTGAGCGCCGCGTCCGACGTAGACCCGTACGCCTGCACAAGCGCAAAATCCGCGTACCCGCGCTCGATATAGCGCTTTGTGTCACAATGCCCGTCGTAAAGCGCCTGCACCGTGTCAGCCGTTGCAGAGCCCGCCTCGTTTGAGGCGCTGTTCGCCCACATATCCGATATAAGCAGCCCCACGGCAATCGTGTTGTTGGTTTTGCGTATCACCTGCGACATGGTGCGGATAAGGTACTCGTTCGTTTCGTAGAGCCAGTTTTCGTACCCTATGCCCGAGCCGCTGCAAAGGTACTGCGCGTACATCTCGGGCGTGTCGTAGGTGTAGTAGCCGCTCAGGATAATACCCTCGCACGGGTATTTCATCGCGAACCTGTGCACAAGCGCTGAGAAGCCCTCCTTAAGCGAGCCGCCCTGCGCGATATGCCGCCGCAGCATCTCGCCTGCGTCCAGCACGACGTAGCTGTAAAGCCCCGCGCTGCGCGCGGCAGAGAGCGCGGCAGAGAGTGCGCCGCCGCCGTTTTCCACGTCGTAAAACGCGCATTCTTCGGTGGAAGCTTCCACCATTACCGCGTTCATGCCGTAGCCCGCTATCTCATCAAAAAGCGCCGCAAGCTCCTGCGCAGAGGCGCTGCCGCTCTCGTCAACGGTAAAGTCAACCGAGGGCGTGAGCCGCACCGCGCGCATATTATCCTGCAAATAGAGCGTGTATTCCTGCTGCGGCATGGGCTGCGCCGATTCCTGCGGCTGCTGCGCCGTAAAGCTCTCCCCGGACGGCTGCGCAAACGCCGCTCCGCCAGAAAAAGCCGAGCACGCGATTACCGCCGCCATTGCCGCGCCAAGCGCCCGCCGCCCGAAGCGCGCGAGCCGTTCCCCAAAGATGTTTGTTTTCATTTTTGTTTCCCCGTGTTTATGTCTTTATCCGAAAAGCGCCTTAAGCGCCTTTATTTCTTTGTCAACCTGCGCCTTTACCGAGCTTTCGGGCGCGAAAACGCTGCGGTAGCTGTACAGGCACACGCCGCCGTAGGACTGCTGCTCCGCCGCGTAAGTGAACTGCCTCGGGATAATGTCGCCGTCGGTTATCCACTCGCGCTTGCCTGCGCCCGCCCACGTATCCTCCATGCCGAGCTTTGACACCGAAAGCCCCACGATAAGCGGCTTTCCGCCCGACACCGCAAGCGCGTCCCACGTGGAAACGCAGGTTTTATACGGCTGCGCGGAGTTATCGAAGCCGTAGTAAATCTGCGGCATGATGTAGTCGAGATAGCCGTCCGCGGTCGTCCACTTTTTAACGTCCGCGTACATCTGGTTGTAGTTGTTTTCAAGGCTTCCCTGACAGCTCACCCCGAAAAGCGCGGAGCTGTTCGCACCCTTTACCGCGCCGTAGAGCGCGCTTACAAGCCTGTCGCAGTTTGCAAAGCGAAACGCAGAGAGCGTGTCGTAAGCGCTTTCGGCATACGCCGCGCTGTCGAACGACGCGTCGGTCGTCGGGTAAAAATAGTCGTCTATGTGAACGCCGTCCACGTCGTAATTCGCGGCTATCTCAGCAGCGCCCGCCGCAATAAGGTCCGTTACCTCGCTGTAGGCGGGGTTGAGATAATACGTGCCGCTCACGTTTACAATGTACGTCCCCGAGCGCTTCTTCGCCCATTCGCCGATTATCGTGCCGTCCGCGCCCGATATTTCGGATACCGCGCAGCACCGCAGCGGGTTTATCCATGCGTGTATCGACAGCCCGCGCGCGTGCGCCTGCTCCGTCATTATTTCAAGCGGGTCGAAGTCCGCCTTCTTCCCGAGCGTACCCGTAACGTACTTTGACTGCGGGAAAAGGTCGCTGTCATAGTATGCGTCCCCGTGCGAGCGCGCATGGACGTACACCGTGTTAAGCCCGAGCGCCGCGCAGTTATCGAATGCCGCGCCTATTGCCTGCGTGAACTGCGCCGCCGTTTTCCCCGTGAGCATTTCCGCAAGCTCGATGTAGGAAATCCACACGCCGCGCACCTCGCTGTGGTTAAGCGCGCTATAGCTGTTCGTGCCATATGAAGGCTGCACGGCGGGCTTTTCTTCGGGCTCGGTTTGAGCAGTGGTCGTGGTCTGCGCCGTTGTCTGCTCGGGGTCGGGCTTGGACTCCGCGGCAGGCGCGGACTCTGCGGGCTTCTCCGTTTCCGCAGGTGCAGGCGCGGGCTCTGCGGGCTTCTCCGTTTCTACAGGAGCCGCGGGCTCTGCGGGAGTGAATACGGATTCCGAAGGCTTCTCCGTTTCCGCAGGTTCTGTCGGAGTGTGCGTGGATTTCACGGGCTCTGCGCTTGTAGTCTGCGGCTGCTCCTGCCGCGCGTCGTGCGCTTGCCCGTCCGACGCGCTTTCCGCGCGGCTGACTGCGCCCGCGTCTATAATGCTGATGTTCTGCGCTTCCCTGCTGCCGCAGCCGCTTAAAATGCAAAGCGCCGCCAGCAAGCACAGCGCGCCCCTGTACTTTTTTCTCATGCTTTTCCCCTGTGATGTCCGATTTATCATGCGGCATATATCTCTTGTAAGCCGCATATAATTATTCATTATTATTATAACAGGTATTCTCCGCTATGTCAATAGGCGGCAATGCGCAGATTGTAAAAAAATGAACGTAAAAGTGTATCCTAACGCAAAAAAACTTGTTGAAAAAAACAAAAAAATGTGTTAAAATAAACATAAAGCAATACAACATAAACCTTTATCGGCATGCGCGGATCTGCGCCATACCCAAAAATTCCCGGAGGTCAAGAAATGAAGCACGACCTGTCTACGCTCGAAATTAACAGTATTGTAAAATACAGGGTGATGTTTTTCAGCGGAGCCCTTATGCACTGCACATTCCTGATAATCTTTCTGATAACGCACGTTTACCTGATGATGCTGTTCAACTTCCTGAGCGTTGCCTTCTACCTTGTGGCGGGGCTGCTTATCGGTACGGACATCATCGAAAAACACCCGCTGACATGGACTGTCATTCTGTACACGGAGGTTACGCTGCACGGCGTTCTCGCGACGCTTACAACAGGATGGGACAGCGCGTTTTACCTATATATGATGGTAATTCTGGCGCTCGCTCCGTATATGATGTTCATCACCTGCTCTGAACGGGTGTTCTGGCGCACCACGTTCATTATGGGCGGAGTTACCTGCGCGCTGTATCTGGCGCTCATATTCGTGCTTAATTTCCACGGGCAGTTCATGAGCGTTGAGAGCGGGGAGCTTACCCCCACGTCGGTGGTGGTAATGCGCGGCGTCAACATATTCTTCAACACGGGCATAATCTTCCTGTTCACGCTAATCTTCATTCTGGAGATTTCCGCGCTTATCCGCAAGCTGAACCTCACAAACGCACAGCTTGAGTACACCGCCTCGCACGACGCTCTCACGGGTCTTTACAACCGCAACAGCCTGCGCGGCTTTCTTGCGCAGCTGAAAAGCAGCAACGAAAGCTACTGCGTGGCAATGGGCGACCTCGACGACTTCAAGAAGATAAACGACACCTTCGGTCACGACTGCGGCGACGCGGTGCTGCGCTCCGTTGCGGAGGTAATCGTTACGATGACGGGCGACCGCGACCTTGCCTGCCGCTGGGGCGGCGAGGAGATACTCATAATCATGTACGGCACGCGCGAGGAATGCCTGTCGCTCATAACCGGACTTAAGGAGCAGATAAACAACCTTGGCATAGAAAGCGGAGGAACGCCCGTAAAAACGTCCATGACGTTCGGTTTTGCAGACTACACCGAGGACGGCGAGGACAACATAGAGCGGCTTATCTCCCTTGTCGACAGCCGCCTTTACATCGGCAAGAAAAGCGGGAAAAATGTCGTTATTTCTCGGTAAAATATACATAATGGCGCTTGACAGAGCCGTTTTATGGTGATATAATCATATTATGGGGAACGCGCACGGCGCGTAAAATATAAAGAAATATCCGTTTTCCTGTACGCCCGAGGTATGTCCGATGGTCGGAAAGCTGCGGCGCGCGGGATTTTTTTGACGGAAAGCATTCATGCAGAGGGGCTTTTCATGGTATTTTCAGATTTATTCTTTCTATACGTCTTTATTCCTGCCGTGATGATTTGCTACGCGCTTGCCCGCTGCGCCGACAGGGCGTATGCAGGGGGCTTTGACGGCGGGCGCTACGCAATGCCTGCCAACACCGCGCCCTACTCAAACGCGGTGCTTGTCGTTTTTTCGCTCATATTCTACGCATGGGGAGAGCCTGTTTATGTCTTTCTCATGCTTGGCAGCGTGCTGATGAACTACGTTGTCGGGCTGTGCATTGACTGCGGAAAGCGTAAGTCAAAGGCGGCGCTTGCGGTGGGCGTTACGCTCAACGTCGCTATGATAGCCGTGTTCAAGTACGCGGGCTTTCTCGCGGGGATAGTCGCGGCGCTCGGCGTCCCGCTGCCGATACCCGACATTGCGCTGCCTATCGGCATAAGCTTCTACACGTTCCAGTCGATTTCCTACCTGGCCGACGTTTACAGGGGTGAAGTCCCCGCGCAGCGCAGCTTCTGGTCGCTGCTGCTTTACATCTCAATGTTCCCGCAGCTTGTCGCGGGACCTATCGTGCGCTACTCCACCATTTCCGCAGAAATAAACGAGCGGCATGTCACCTTCAACGACCTTGCCGAGGGTTCCTTCCGCTTCCTTATAGGACTTGGCAAAAAGGTTATTCTCGCAAACGAGCTTTCCGAGCTTTCGGGGCAGTTCCTTGACGGCGACCTCGGCGCGCTCACAACGGGCGGCGCGTGGCTCGGTATAATCGCGTTCACGTTTCAGATCTACTTCGACTTCTCGGGCTACTCCGACATGGCTATCGGCATGGGGCGATGCCTCGGCTTCCACTTTGACGAGAACTTTGAGTACCCCTATGTTTCCTGCACGATAACGGAGTTCTGGCGCAGATGGCACATCTCGCTCGGCAGCTTCTTCCGCGACTACGTGTATATCCCCATGGGCGGCAACAGAAAGCATCAGCCGCTCAACATAATGGTGGTTTGGTTCCTTACGGGGCTGTGGCACGGCGCAAGCTGGAATTTCGTGCTCTGGGGCGTGTATTTCGGCGTAATAATAATGCTTGAGAAATACACAATAATCAAGGTGCGCTATAAAATTCCATCGTTTATACTGCACATTTACAGCCTGTTCCTTATCGTGTTCGGGTGGGTTATATTCTACTTTGACGACTTTACGCGCCTTGGCGGGTTTATAAAGGTGCTGTTCGGGTTCGCAGGGGCGGGCGGCGGCGACCTTATGCTCAAAAACACGCTCTTTACAAACCTGTGGCTGATTATCGCGGCGGCGGTGTTCAGTATGCCCGTGGGGAAGCTTGTGCGCAGCCTTTACGACAAGGCGTGCCGCGCGGAGAGCGCAGCGCCTCTCGCCCTTATGACGTTCGGAAAGATATGCTGCGCGTGCCTTATCCTTGCGACAAGCACGCTTCTGCTGATAGGCGACACAACGAACGCGTTCCTTTACACGAGATTCTGAGAGGTGTAAGATGAAACCGAAAAACACAAAGAAATACAAGCTGCCTAAGCCCACGAGAAAGCAGCGCGTGATGAACGCGGTGTACCTCGCATTTGCGCTTGTGGCGTTTGAAACGATAGGGCTTATGTTCGTTATATTTCCGCGCACGACCTACAGCGAAAGCGAGAAGCGCGAGCTTAAGCAGTTCCCCGAGCTTACCGCGCAGAGCTGGTTCAGCGGCGAGTTTGCAAGCGACGTGAGCGAGTGGTTCAGCGACACCGTACCCATGCGCGACACGCTTACGGAAATGTCCGTGAGCCTGCGCGAAATGCGCGGGTTCAGGCAGTCGGGCATAAAGCTGCACGGCGTTACCACGCCAAAGCCACAGGAAAGCAAGCCCGAGCCCGCAGCGACCACTGCCCCCGCAACAACCGCGCTCGAGCCCGCAAAGCCCGACGAATCCACCCCGCAGCCCGAGCAGACAACGCAGACCACCACGCAGGGCAACCACGAAATAGACGCTGTCGAGCAGCCCATTGACGCGGACGACAACCGCACGATTATCAACAACGGCATTGCAGTTGTGGGAACGCGCGCGCTCATGCTCTACGGCGGCAACTTCTCCGTCGGCAAGGAGTACGCCGAGGTGATAAACAAGTACAAGGAAGCGCTCGGGGACGTCAACGTGTACAGCATGATAATCCCGACGTCCTGCGAATTCTATTCCCCCGCCGAGGTGCGCGCCTACTGCGGCAGCGAACTTGACAACATCAACTACGTTATTGAGAATCTGCGCGACGACGTGCGCGCGGTGGACGTATACACAACCCTCGCCAACCACACCAAGGAGGCCATTTACCTGCGCACCGACCACCACTGGGCTCCGCTCGGCGCATATTATGCCGCAAAGGAGTTCGCAGCGGCGGCGGACGTGCCTTTCCTCGATATTTCGGAGTACGAGGAGCGCGTGGTGCACGACTATGTGGGTACGATGTACGCCTACAGCGAGGATATCGTGATAAAGAATAACCCCGAGGATTTCGTGTACTACGTGCCGAAAAACGTCGAGTACACCACCACCTACTACGAGTACCAGCTTACCGACGGCAAGATAACGGGAGCCGCCGCCCCCGAAACGGGCAACTTCTTCATTAAGTACAAGGACGGCAGCTCAATGGCGTACTGCACGTTCATGGGCGGCGACTCAAAGATAGTGCACGTTGAAACCAAAGCGGGCACGGGGCGCAGCCTGCTTATACTTAAGGACAGTTACGGCAACGCGCTTCCCGGGTACCTGTTCGGGTCGTTCGACAATATTTACGTTGTGGATATGCGCTACTTCACGCACAACATCGTTGACTATATCAATGACAACGGCGTAACGGACGTGCTTTTCGCGAACAACGCGTTCCACGCCGCGACTGCCTCCACGGTAACGTATTACAACAACTTCCTCACACAGCAGGACTGGGGCTACTAAGCTCTGTATAATAACAAAAATCCCCCTGTTTTCGCAGGGGGATTATCTATCGGGAAAGTATCCTTAATAGGCTTACGAGCCACCTAAATTCGGGCGAGGAGCGTTCAGATTCTAGGAATCAAAACAACGGCAAGGCAAAGGTTGCCCTTAGCTGCCCAGCTTTGGGACAAACGCCAAAAAGCCCTCATAGCCTTACGAGCAACCCAAATTCGGGTGAGAAGCGTTCAGCTTCTAGGAAACGGTATTTCGGCAAGGCTTTGTGCCTGCCGAAATACCGTTGACGACGAAGATGAGCGCTTATCGCCCGAATTTTTTTAGTGGTGGAATAGGCGGATTCCCGTAAATGCCATTGCTATGTTGTATTTGTCGCAGGTTTCGATAACGTTGTCGTCGCGGATAGAGCCGCCGGGCTGCGCGATGTATTCAACGCCGCTGCGGTGCGCTCTCTCTATGTTGTCGCCGAACGGGAAGAACGCGTCGGAGCCGAGCGAAACGCCCTTCATGGTGTCGAGCCATGCGCGCTTCTCCTCGCGGGTGAATATCTCGGGCTTTACCTTGAAGAGCCTCTGCCATGCGCCCTCGGCAAGCACGTCCATGTAGTCCTCGCCGATGTAGTTGTCGATAGCGTTGTCGCGGTCTGCGCGGCGGATATCATCAACAAACTGAAGATCCATTACCCTGGGGGACTGGCGCAGATACCAGTTGTCAGCCTTCTGCCCTGCAAGGCGCGTGCAGTGAATGCGCGACTGCTGTCCCGCGCCGATACCGATAGCCTGCCCGCCGCAAGCGTACGCCACAGAGTTGGACTGCGTGTACTTAAGCGTGATAAGCGCTATTGCGAGGTCGTGCTGCGCGGAAAGCGGTATCTCCTTGTTCTTTGTGGGGCGGTTTGCGAAAAGCTCATCGTTTATTACAAGCTCGTTTCTGCCCTGCTCAAAGGTTATGCCGTATACCTGCTTGCGCTCGATGGGGTCGGGCGTGTAGTTCGGGTCTATCTTGATTATGTTGTAGGTTCCCCTGCGCTTGGACTTGAGTATCTCGAGCGCCTCGTCGTCGTAGCCGGGGGCGATTATGCCGTCGGATACCTCGCGCTGTATAATTCTCGCGGTGGAAGCGTCGCACACATCGGACAGCGCGATAAAGTCGCCGTAGCTGCTCATTCTGTCTGCGCCGCGCGCCCTTGCGTATGCGCACGCAAGCGGGGACAACTCGCCGAGGTCGTCTACCCAGTAAATTTTAGCAAGCGTTTCTGAAAGCGGCAGACCTATTGCAGCGCCTGCGGGCGATACGTGCTTGAAGGAGGTCGCGGCGGGATAACCCGTAGCTGCCTTAAGCTCCTTTACAAGCTGCCAGCCGTTGAAGGCGTCCATAAAGTTGATGTAGCCGGGTTTGCCGTTAAGCACCTCAATGGGAAGGTCTGCGCCGTTCGCCATAAAAATGCGCGAGGGCTTCTGGTTGGGGTTGCAGCCGTACTTTAACTCTAGCTCGTTCATCGTTCGTTCTCCTTTACACGTTCTTGTTTACTATGCGGGATTCGTACCTGCCTGTTTCAAGGTCGATATAGCGCGTGAAAAGCGACACCTTGTTGTCCGCATTCAGGTTGTCCCACACAAAGGCGGTGAATACGTCTATGTCCATGTCGGGGATAAGCACGTTCTTCGGCTCGCCCTCAAAGCTCGGCAGCCTGCGAACGCCGCCGCACTCGCACTCATCGCCTGCGTAGGTGTGGATAAAGCTGCCCTTTCCGCTTACGGGGTCGCTGTAGGCAAATGTGTATCTGCGGCAGGAGGAGGGGTCGCCGTCGGCGCTCTTGAGTATCGACATGGCGTAGTTCATGCCGCCCTTTTCCGCGTGGACTATACCCGAAATGCGTGGGGTGAAGTTGGGGCAGTCGTCCTCAAACTCGCGCGTGCGCAGCGACTGCTCAAAGGTGAGCTGCCTGTCCATGCACTCGTAAATAGTGTCGGTCTGGTCGCCGTTGGTGACTATCGTCTTGTTGCCGAGAACGCGCACGGGCGCGTATATGATAAGGTGCGGGTCTACCATTTTCGTCGGGTCGAACGCCTGCGTGCGGATTCCCTCGCCGTCCTCAACGAAAACGCGGTTGCGGCTGTTCTCGCTTCTGCCCATGATGAAGTAGGCGATAACGGCCTTTTTCCCGTCCGCAGACCTGCCGATAACTATTCCCCTGCCGTGGTATGCAAGGGAATTAAGCTCCTTGTCAAGTGTGATGTACTCCATTTTGTCCTCCTGTTATACTGTGCCGAGATAACATCTCGGGATATTCGGCACGGTTATCATTCCGTCCTTGCTGTATCTGTCGGAAAGCTCCGAAAGCACCGCGCACAGCGGCTCGTAATTTTCCTCGCCCTGCCGCTGAACATTTCCTCGTTCACGTCACGCCCACGCGTAGTTGCCGCTTTTTTTGCGCAGGCGGTCGTTCCACGGCGACACGTCAAGGTACTCGCCGACATACACCGCCTCGTTATCACGCACAGCCCACTCCACGGACAGGTCGGGCACGTCCGTAAAGGTGAGCCTTACGCTGTACGCTGCGGGCGCTTCCTCGTCGGGCAGCAGGTCGTGCGCGTACGCCGTGAGCGCCGCGGGCTGCAAATGCTCCCGCACGTTTTCGGGCGTTATCTCGCACTCAATGTCGAATGCGTTCGCGTTTTCCGCGATAACGTCGCGCAGGTACTCCGCCGAAGCCGCATAAAGCCCGCGCAGCAGCTCATCGGGCAGCCGCTCGAAGCTTTCAGCGCAGCGCCTCAGCAGCTCCTCGCCCGTTTTCTTGCCGAGAAGCTCAACGCCGCACCCGTATCTCTCGGAATAAAGCGTGCCGCCAAGCGCGCCGTAATAACCGCTCTCGGTTATCTCCACCCTGCTTTTTATCACGGTCACGCCGTTCTCAACGGCTATCCTGTCCTCGCAGAAAAGCGACACCGCCTGTGGAAGTATCTTCCACTCTGCCTGCTCCATAATGCGCCGCTGAAGCGTTTCGGGCGTGTCGCCCTGCTCAACCGCAACCGCCTTTTGCAGGATTATCGGTCCCGCGTCGCACTCCGCCGTGACAAAATGCACCGTTGCGCCCGATACCTTAACGCCCTTTGCAAGCGCCGCTTCATGCACGTGCAGCCCGTAGAAGCCCTTGCCGCAGAAGCTCGGGATAAGCGCGGGGTGAACGTTTATCATCCTGTTCGGGAACGCGCTGCACACCTGCTCGTCGAGTATCGTCATAAAGCCCGCGTACACCACAAGGTCCGCGCGCTCCTCAAGCAGCGTGCCGCGCATTGCCGCGCTGTACGCCGCCGCGTCCGCATAGTCCTTTCTCGGCAGAACGCGCGTTCTTATGCCGTTGTTTGCCGCCCGCGTGAGCGCGTAGGCGTCCGCCTTTGAGGAGATAACGCAGGTTATCCTGCCGCCGTTTATCTCCCCGCGCTTCTGCGCGTCAATGAGCGCCTGTAGATTCGTGCCGCCGCCCGACACCAGCACAACGATGTTTTTCATTGCCGCCCCTCCGTTAAAACCGCACAGCCGCCCGCGGTATGCCCGTATGCGGCTGTGGTGTGGATTTATCCGATGATAACGCCCTCGCTGCTCTCGACCGTTTCGCCGATGACGCAGGCGTTCTCGCCGTTTGCCCTGAGTATCTCAACCGTTCTCTGCGCGTCAGCCTTGTCAACTACAAGCGCCATGCCTATGCCCATGTTGAACGTGTTGTACATATCGTGCTCGGGAATCTCGCCCTCGCGCTGAATGAGCCTGAATATCGCGGGAACCTCGTAGCTCGACCTGTCTATCTTCGCTGCAATGCCCTCGGGCAGCGCGCGCGGAATATTCTCATAGAAGCCGCCGCCCGTGATGTGCGAGATGGACTTTACGTCTACCTTGGAAAGCAGGTCGAGAACGGGCTTTACATATATCTTTGTGGGCGTAAGGAGCGACTCGCCGAGCGACATTCCGAGCTCGGGGTAGAAGCTCTTGAGGTTCTGCTCGTTGATGTTGAACACCTTTCTCACAAGCGAGAAGCCGTTGGAATGAACGCCGCTCGAGGCAATGCCGACGATAGCGTCGCCGGCCTTTATTTTACTGCTGTCGAGTATCTTGTCCTTGTCTACAATGCCCGTTGCATAGCCTGCAACGTCGTATTCGTCAACGGGATAAAAGCCCGGCATTTCTGCGGTTTCGCCGCCGACGAGCGCGCAGCCCGCCTGCACGCAGCCCTCCGCAACGCCGCTTACGATATCCGCGACAAGCTCGGGCACGTTCTTGCCGAGCGCTATGTAGTCGAGGAAGATAAGGGGCTTTGCGCCGCAGCAGATTATGTCGTTTACGCACATCGCAACGGCGTCAATGCCGATGGTGTTGTGCTTGTTCATCAGGAACGCAAGCTTTAGCTTGGTGCCGACGCCGTCCGTGCCGCTTACGAGAACGGGGTGCTTTATCCCCGTCAGGTCAGGCTCGAACAGACCGCCAAAGCCGCCTATCCCCGAAATGCACCCGGGTATCTCGGTGCGCTTTATGTGCTTTTTCATGAGGCGTACACCCTCATAGCCTGCGGTAACGTCAACGCCCGCCGCCTTGTAGCTTTCGCTGAAACTTTTCATGATAAACCTTCCTTGTGATTATTCTGCCCTGTAAAGCCGCCCGTAAGCGCGCGGCGCCCTTATTCGTCGAACTTCATTTCAAACTTGTCCTTGGGTATCTCGCGCGGCACCTCTATCGGGTAACTTCCCGTAAAGCACCCCGTGCAGAACCCGCACGAAGCGTTCTCCGCAAGCTTTACAACGCTCTCGGTGCTTAAGAAGCCGAGGGAATCCACGCCGATTATCTGCGCTATCTCCTCAACCGTGTGCTTGTTTGCAATGAGGTTCTCCTTGCTGTCTATGTCCGTGCCGAAAAAGCACTCGCTTATAAACGGCGGCGAGGATATCCTCATGTGTATCTCTTTCGCGCCCGCGTGCCGAAGCAGCTTTACCACCTTTGCGGAGGTAGTGCCGCGCACAATGCTGTCGTCAACGAGAACCACGCGCTTGCCCTCTACCGTTTCGCGCAGGGCGTTGAGCTTTATGCGCACGGAGTTTTCGCGCATACCCTGCGAGGGCTGTATGAAAGTTCTGCCGATGTAGCGGTTCTTCACAAAGCCTATGCCGTACGGAATGCCGCTCGTCTGCGCAAAGCCGAGCGCCGCGTCCAGCCCGCTGTCGGGGCAGCCGATAACAACGTCCGCCTGCACGGGGTGCTCAAGCGCCAGAAAGTTGCCCGCGCGGATACGCGCCCTGTGTACGCTCGCGCCCTCGATAACGCTGTCGGGTCGCGCGAAATATATGTACTCGAACACGCACATGGAGCTCTTCTGCCCGCAGTGCGTGCGAATGCTCTGCAAACCCTTGTCGTCGATGACGAGAATCTCGCCGGGCTCGATATCGCGCACGAACTCTGCGCCTATGCTGTCAAGCGCGCAGGTTTCGCTCGCAATAACGTAGCCCTCACCCTCGGGAAGCTCCCCGAGGACGAGCGGACGGAAGCCCTGCGGGTCGCGCGCGGCAATAAGCTTCTTCGGCGACATTATGCAAAGCGAGTAAGCCCCGCGAATGCGGTTCATCGCCTTTTCCACCGCCTCCTGTATCGAGCCGCTGTGAATGCGCTCGTGCGTTATGGCGTAGGAAATTACCTCCGTGTCGCTTGTGCTGTGGAAAATCGCGCCCTGCATCTCAAACTCGCGGCGCAGGTCGGGCGCGTTTATAAGGTTGCCGTTATGCGCAATGGCAAGCGCGCCCTTCATATGGCGCACAACCATCGGCTGGCAGTTTGCGGTGTTAACGTTGCCTGTGGTGGAATAGCGGACATGTCCTACCGCTATTCTGCCGTCCGCGAACTCGTCGAGAACGCGCTTTGTGAACACCTCGTTCACCAGTCCCAGTCCCTTGTGAGTCTGAAAGACCCCGCGGTCGTTCACAACGATGCCGCAGCTTTCCTGACCCCTGTGCTGAAGCGCATAGAGCCCGAAATAAACCGACGAGGCAACGTTGCAGGGCTTGTTTGTATATATGCCAAAAACGCCGCATTCTTCATGGATACTGTTAAGCATGCTGTCCCCTTTCTGACCGTATCAGCCGAAAATGCGGTGCATGACCTCGTTGTATGCGTCCTCAACGCCGCCCATATCCCTGCGGAAGCGGTCCTTGTCGAGCTTCTCGTGCGTGGTGGAATCCCAGAAGCGGCAGGTGTCGGGGGAAATCTCGTCTGCAAGGAGAATCTGCCCGTGGAAGCGGCCGAACTCTATCTTGAAGTCGATAAGATCGATATTGAGCTTCTTGAAGAAGCCGAGCATGAACTCGTTTACCTTGAACGCGTACCCGGATATGGTGTCTATCTCCTCCTGCGTTGCAAGCCCTAAGCCCAGCGCGTAGTAGCTGTTGATGAACGGGTCGCCCAGCTCGTCGCACTTGTAGCTGAACTCGAGCGTGGGGGTCTTGAGCGGCGTGCCCTCCGCAATGCCGAGCTTCTTGGAGAAGCTGCCTGCCGCAACGTTTCTTACTATAACCTCGAGCGGTACTATCTCGACTTTCTTGACGAGCGTTTCGCGGTCGTTAAGCTCCTTTACAAGGTGGGTGGGAACGCCCTCCTTTTCGAGAAGCCCGAACATATAGTTCGTCATTCTGTTGTTGATAACGCCCTTGCCCGTGATGGTGCCCTTCTTCTCGCCGTTGAACGCCGTTGCGTCGTCCTTGTAGGATACGATAACGTAGTCGGGGTTTTCAGTAGCGAAAACCTTCTTTGCCTTGCCCTCGTAAAGCTGCTCGCACTTTGTGTACTCCATGATGTGTTCTCCTTTGCTCTGTTGTATCATTGCACAGCCGTTTAACGGTCTGCGTTATTGGTCAGATTTCCTTTGCGGTCTGCTGCATTTTCCTGTCAGCTTCAAGATTCTTCTCGTTCTGCCTGCGCCTGAAATCGGCAAGCTTCTGCGTGAGCTCCGCGTCGCCGAGCGCCAGTATCTGCGCGGCGAGGTGTCCCGCGTTTGCCGCGCCGTCAATGCCGACTGTCGCCACAGGCACACCCGGGGGCATCATAACCGACGACAGCAGCGCGTCAACGCCCTCGAGCGCCTTTGCCTTAACGGGTATTGCAATAACGGGAAGCGTTGTATTTCCCGCAATGGCGCCCGCAAGGTGCGCCGCCATTCCCGCAGCGGCAATGATAACGCCGAAGCCGTTGTCTGCGGCGCTGCGCGCAAACTCCGCCACCTGCACGGGCGAGCGGTGCGCGGACAGCACGCGCATCTCAAACGGTATGCCGAACTCCTTAAGCACCTCCCCCGCTTTTCTTACAACGGGGAAATCGCTGTCGCTGCCCATTATGACTGCGACCTTTTTCTGTGACATATCGACCATTCCTTTCAAATAAAAAATAGCTGTATGGGTATACAGCTAAAAAATCACAGATTGAACCTATATGCACTTATTCCGTAAAAAACAGACGACCTCTTATCTGAAAGTAAAGCATGATTTAACAAAAACATCATATCTGCTCCAATCGGTTTTATACGAAACTTTCCGTGCAAACATCACTATTTCATTTTACAACATTCCGCGCGCAATTGCAAGTGCTTTTGAGAAATTTCAACAATTTATCTCAAACGCGTGGAAAAATTCCCGCCAAAACCGTCAATATCTACATATTGTATAGCGGCGGATACTCACTTACAGAATACGCGAGTTATTGATGACAAGCCCGAAGCGCAGCCCGAGGAAGCCCGCCGCCGCGCGGCACAGGTCCATTCTTGTCAGGAATATCTCGAAGTATTCCATAACGGGGCTTATCGCCGTGTCTATCTCAAGGAAAAGCACCAGCTCCTTCTTGTCGTCCGAAAACGCAAGGCGCGAGCTTTTCGCGGCGTAATTCACGCGGTCGTGGATATCCCGCGCGAGGTTCTCGCTGCTGGGCACGAACGCCGAGCCGTCCTTTGCGCGCACGCGCGAACGCCGCACGTCGCTCTTGTCCGCGAGGATAAGAGCCGCAGCTATTGGCGTTACGGGCTTTGCGGTGTTCTCGTCGTGGTTGCCTATGGCGCTTACTATCTGCGCTGTCTCCTCTGCGGGCATGCCCATGTTGTCAAGCAGCCTGAACGCCATTACAGCGCCGCTCTGCGCGTGGTCTATGCGGTTTATCACGTTGCCGATGTCGTGCATATACGCGGCTATCTGCGCAAGCTCGCAGGTGCGCGCGTCGTAGCCCAGCGTGTCCAGTATCTCAAAGGCTACCGCAGCCGCGCGCTCAACGTGCGCGTTTGAATGCTCCGTGTATCCGATAGTGCTCAGAACCGCGTCCGCGTAGTTGATGTAGGTCTGTATATCCTTGTTGCGGCGGATATACTCGTAGGTTACATTGCTCATTTCTTTCTCCTGTTCTTTCAGTCCATAAGGGCGTAGGCGCGCACATAGTCTATCTTTATCCTGTCGCGCAGGTTCTTCTTGTCCAGTTTGTCGTACGTCCACGAGCCTGTTTCTGCGGAAATTATCATGTAGAGCGGCACCTCGCACGTGCCTCCCGCCTCGCGGGCGTCCGTGCGCCATGTTTCAGCGCCGTCAACATAGAACACATACTCCGCGGGCGTCCACAGCACGCCGAATGTGTGATACCCGCCGTCGTATTCAAGCGGCACGGTCGTTCCAAGCATACGGTGCGCCGCGGTGTAGCCGTCCCAGTGAAGCGTGTGCTGCACAAGCCCCTCGTCGTGATAAGCGCTTTCGTACACGTCTATCTCCGTACCGTCCCTGCCGCCGTTCTCCTCGCTCATAACGTCGTCGGTAATAAGCCAGAACGCCGTCCAGTAGCCCGGCACGGTGTTAAGCGTGGTGCGTATCTCATAGTAGCCGTAGGTCTGCTCGAATATCCCCTTTGTCCACACCGCTCCCGTCAGAATGTTTCCGGAATCCCTGTCGGTGCGCGCGGATATGATAAGCTCTCCCCTGCCGTTAAGGTACGCCATGGAGTCGTCCCAGTAGTTCTCCATGTCCTGCCGCTTCATCTCGGCGGCGCGCGTCCACTTCGCGGGGTCAAGCTCCGCGCCGTCAAAGTCGTCCTCAAACGTAAGCGCAAGCCTGCGCCCGTCCACCACAAGGTCCGCGCTCTCGCGCTCCGCCGCCGCAGGCAGCGCCGCAACAAACGCCATAAGCGCCGCTATTATGCCTTTCATTGCTTCTCCTTATCCGTGTGCGGGCAGTTGTTGTAAATAAACATCGCAAGCGCCGCTGCGAAGATTATCCCGTAGCCCAGAAAGCTCCACCCGTCGGGCACCTGCCGCATGAATATGAACCCCAGCAGCGCCGCAAAGCCTATCTGCGAGTAGTCGTAGATAGACACCTCTTTCGCGGGGGCGAACGTATACGCCGCCGTTATGGAGAACTGCCCGCCCGCAGCGCTCAGCCCCGCGCCCACAAGCGCCAGCAGCTGCGCCGCCGTCATCGGCGAAAACTGCGCTATCGTGAGCGGCAGCGCCGCAAGCGTGGAGAACGCCGAGAAGAAGAACACGACGTAATATCCCTTAACGCCCTTGCCCGTAGCCTTGCGCACGAACGTGTAGGCAAGCCCCGCGAACATTCCCCCCGCAAGACCCGCAACAGAGGCCGCAAGGTCTGCGTTCCGGAACGTTGGCTTTATAACGAAAAGCGCCCCCGCGAACGCCGTGAGTATCATCGCCCACTGAAAGCCGTTCGCGCGCTCCTTTAATATTATCGCAGAGAATATCATCGCGAAGAACGGCGACATCTTGTTGAGAAGCGAGGCGTCGGAGATGTTGAGGTGCGAGATAGCGTAGAAATTGCACACCACCCCGAGGTAGCCGAACGCGCCGCGCATGAAAAGCTCCGCGCGCGCCCCCTTCGGCGGGATAACGCTGCACCTGTTCTTTATAAGCGCGCCCGACGCGATTATGAGCGCGAAAAAGTTGCGGAAGAACGTTTTCTGCACCGTGGGGACGTCCCCCGAAAGCGACACAAAAAGATTCATAAGCGCAAAGAAGAACGCCGCGCACAGTATGCACAGCACCGCCTTGTTCTTCTGCGGGATTTTAGCCGCAAGTTCCCTTATCTTCATTTCTTCCGTTCATCTCTTTATCTGTATATTTTATCCGCCGAGAAGCTCTATATAATAAGGCAGCGCCTCCTCGAAATTCACGCCGTATTCGCGGCGGCAGGGGTCGGCCTTTGTAAGCTCCACGGCGCGGTAGGTGAACTTTACCGCCGTACCTGCCGCCTGCGTGAGGTTCTGCCCGCGCATATACGCGCCAAGCAGCGCAGACGCGAACAGGTCGCCCGTGCCGCTGCACGAGATGTCCTCCCTCGGCGTGAACGTCCCGAAGAACTCCCCGCCGTCAAGCCCCATAACGCCCGTAAGGTCGCGCCTGTCCTCGGGGAAGGCGCCCGTTATCACCGCGCGGCGGGCGCCAAGCTCCGCAAGGTCCTTCAGCAGCAGCCTGAAGTCGTCGCCGCTCGGGCGCTCCGTATAGGCTCTGCCCGTAAGCATACACGCCTCGGTAAAGTTTGGCGCGATTATGTCCGCGCGTGCGCACAATGCCCGCATTTTCTCAGGGTAATCGGGCGTGAGAGCGGCGTACAGCCTGCCGTCGTCCCCCATAACGGGGTCAACGAAAACAAGCGCGCCGTTACCCGCAAAGCGCTCAATAAAGCCGCATATCATCTCCATTTGCGCGCTTGACGCCATGTAGCCCGTGTAGAGCGCGTCAAACGTTATGCCAAGCTGTGCCAGCATATCGCTTATGGGCGCTATCTCCCCGGTGAGGTCGCGCGAGTAGAAGCTGCTGAACCCCGTGTGGTTCGACAGCACCGCCGTGGGAATGCCGCAGCACTCAACGCCCGCCGCGGATATCACGGGCAGCGCCGCCGTGAGCGAGCACCTCCCCACGCACGAAAAATCCTGTATCGTGACGATGCGCTTCATTCTCCGTCAGCACCTCTTCTCATGTCGCCAAAGTGGCGCACAAGCTCCGCGCAGAGCCCCGGTATCTCAATGGGCTTTGCGATATGCCCGTTCATGCCGCATTCAAGCGCCCTGTTTACGTCCTCGATAAAGGCGTTGGCGGTCATTGCGACAACAGGCACGGAAGCGGCGTCAGGGCGGTTAAGCGCGCGTATCCTGCGCGTCGCCTCATAGCCGTCCATAACAGGCATTTGTATATCCATAAAAATAAGGTCGTAATAGCCCACCGCAGACCGCGCGAAGCTCTTTACCGCCTCCTCGCCGTTTACGGCGTACTCCACGGCAAGTCCCGCCTCGCTTAAGAATTCGCCCGCTATCTCCGCGTTGAACGGCAGGTCCTCCGCAAGAAGCACGCGCTTTCCCTTGAAATCGTAGTCCGACATACGCACGCGCTCGCGCACATGAAGCCGCGCGTTTTCCGAGCTTCTGCCCTCGCTGCCGTGCTTCAGGCACACCGCAACATCCACCGCAGACCCGCGCCCCGGCTCGCTTGATATCTTGATATCGCCGTTCATCATGCGCGCTATGTTCATTGCAATGGGCATGCCAAGCCCCGTTCCCTGCACGGTGCTTACGCGCTTTTCGTCCGCGCGCACAAACGGGTCGAACACCCTCTCCAGAAACTCCTGCGACATACCTATGCCGTTGTCCACCACCGTAAACAGGTAGCGGCTCACGTCCTGCCGTTCGGGTTCAAGCTCTACGGCGGTAAACGATATTTCGCCGCCGTCGGGCGTGTACTTAACGGCGTTGGAGAGGATATTCAGCAGAAGCTGCCGCAGCCTTGTGCTGTCGCCGATAACGTCGTCGCGCAGCTTTCCGACATTTGCAATAAGTCTGTGATGCTTTTTGTCCGCGAGCGGCTTTACTATGCTTATAAGGTCGCCGATGAACGCCACAAGGCTGAACGTTTCCTGCGCCAGCACGAACTTTCCGCTTTCAATCGCGCTGAGGTCAAGCACATTGTTGATAAGCTCCAGCAGGTGATGTCCCGCGCTGTCTATCTTCTCCATGCAGTCGCTCACGCGGTCGGCGTCGTTTATGTGCTCGCGCGCTATCGCGGACATTCCGAGAATGGAGTTCAGCGGGGTGCGTATGTCGTGGCTCATCTGCGACATGAACACGGACTTTGCACGGTTGGCGTTGTTCGCCTGGTTGAACGCATCGCGCAGGGTCTGCTCTATGCGCTTTGACTCGCTGCGCTCAAACGTGACGTTGCGCACGATGGTAAGACCCCAGACCTCATTCGTTTCAAGGTCCTGCGTCAGCAGCACCTGCTCGCGGAACACTCCGCGCCGCCCCTCTATCTCAAACTCGTACTCCGTGTCAAAGGTGAAGCGCTTGGAGTTGAACATATCCAGCAGCGTCTGCGTGCAGAACGTGCGGCGGAACACCTCCGCCTCCTGCTCGGTGGTGAAATACTTCGACTTACGCTCAATGTACTCGTTATACGAGCAGGGTATGCCGAGCTTAAGCAGCGGGAGAAGCGGCTGCGTATCGTCCTCCTCTATCGCTTCCTCAAAAATGGTGTCGGTGGTTACATTATAAGTATAAACAGCCATCGCAGAGGACAATATAGCCTTTCTGTACTGCCGCTCAGAGCGCAGCGCGAACTCAAGCGCCTGCTTGCTGCGCAGCTCCTTTTCCTTCTCGTCGTTTATCGGCATTACGGACACTATCGCCATGTAGGGACTGCGCTCTTCGTCCGCTGCGGACTGGAACGCCTGCACTCTCACCCACTCGTAGGCGCCGTTTGGCGAAACCCTGTGGCGCACCTCCGCTTCAAGCAGGCTCTCGCCGTTGATGAAGCTCTTGCAGAGGCTGCGCGTCCTGAATCTGCCGAGAAGCTCAAGCCGCTGCGCGTCGTCAAGCTCGCATTCGCTCAGGTACACGCTCATCCTGTCGTCAAAGCTGCCCATTTCCTCAAACCACTCGGCATACTCCCCCTGCCTTGACTTTGAGGAGTACATCATGCCCGTCTTGAGGTTCACAAGGTCGAGCTCGCGGTACGGCAGGGCTATGCCGTCGAGCAGCCTGCGGCGCAGTTCTTCCTTGAACGCCTGCTGTTTTCTGTATTCAACCTCGGTGAGTATCACCATAAGGTCGTATTTGCCCGCAATGGGTTCGAGCAGGTGTACGTAATGCTGCTTCATCACGCTCTGCCTGCCGGTTTTGGGGTGGGTGTAATGTATCTCAAGCGCCATTTCGCCGTGGTGGCTGTCGAGGTAGCGCCTTATCGTCTGGCGCGCGGTAAAGCGCCTGAACTCGTCCGCGTCGTCGGGCAGAACACACTGCAGGGCAAGCTCGCGCCAGCCGTCGTAGGTTATCTTCTTGCCAACAAGCCCGGGGGACACATAGTCGCGCAGGACGAGAATGCTGTTGGTGTCAATGCCCGCAAGCGCGAAAAACGAGAACGACTCGAGCATTATGTCCATCGCCACGGCCTTGTAAAGCGACAGATCCTTCTGCTGAACATCCGTCTGCAAATGCACGGGCAGTATCTTGAAGAAGCCCTTTATCTGCGCGTGCTTTCCGTCGTTCTCAACAAGCACGCCCGTACATGAAACATTCGTAAGCCCCACGGTTTCGTGCCGCCAGCGGAAGCGCACCTCCGCCTGAAGCCCGCCTATACAGCTAGAAACGGCGTGCGCTATGGCAGCCCTGTCCTCGGGGAGAACACGCTCCATCCATTCGTTAAAGGTACGCTCGGGGCTTGCACTGTGATTCAGCGCAAGCTTTTCAAGCACCTCGTCATCCATTTCAAGGGCGACTGCCCTGCCGTTTTCGGTGGTCAAGGTGTAAACTCCCGTCATTCCCGAGTTTACACTGCCGCGCGATTGTTTCATGTGATGTACCTCCAAAAGGAAATGAAAGCCCGCGGGAATGCCGGCTTACCCCAACGTCATGCGCCGCGCCTCAGTCCCTGCTGTAAAGGTCGCGGGTGTAAACCTTGCCGGAAACGTCCGAAAGCTCCGCGCTGCGGCGGTTGGCAATGATAACGTCGGAAATGCGCTTGAACTCCTCAAAGTCCCCGCATATCTCATAATTGAAGAAGCCCTGCCCCTTTTTAAGCGTGGGCTCATACACGACAACGCGCAGCCCCTTTGCGGAAAGGCGCTTCATAATGCCCTGTATCGAGCTCTGGCGGAAGTTGTCGGAGTTGGATTTCATTGTAAGGCGGTATACGCCCACAGTCTTAACGCCGAGGGAGGCTATGTGGTCTGCAATATAGTCCTTGCGGGTGGCGTTCGCGGAAACTATCGCGGTTATGATATCGTTCGGCACGTCCGCAAAATTAGCGAGAAGCTGCTTTGTGTCCTTTGGCAGGCAGTAGCCGCCGTAACCGAACGAGGGGTTGTTGTAATGCCCGCCGATACGCGGGTCAAGGCATACGCCGTCGATAATCTGGCGCGCGTTCAGCCCCTTCATTTCAGCGTAGGTGTCAAGCTCGTTGAAATACGCCACGCGCAGCGCAAGGTAAGTGTTGGAGAAGAGCTTGACCGCCTCCGCCTCGGTAGGGTCGGTGTAAAGCACGGGGATATCCTGCTTTATCGCGCCCTCGCACAGCAGCCCCGCAAACAGCTTTGCGGCCTCGAACGCCTGCGCGTCGTCATGCGGCGCGCCTACGATTATGCGGGAGGGATAGAGGTTATCGTAAAGCGCCTGCCCCTCGCGCAGAAACTCGGGCGAAAATATTATCCTGCCGCAGCCGAACTGCTTTCTGATACCCATGGTGTAGCCCACGGGAACGGTGGATTTTATAACTATCACCGCCCTGTCGTTTACGCCCAGTATCTGCTCTATTACGCTCTCAACGGAGCTTGTGTCAAAATAGTTCTTTTCTGTGTCGTAATTCGTGGGGGTGGCGATAATTACAACGTCGGCGCTCGTGTAGGCGCTGCGCCAGTCCGTTGTGGCGGTAAGGTCAAGCTCCTTTTCCGCAAGGTACTTTTCAATGTACTCGTCGGCTATCGGCGAGCGGCGTTCGTTGAGAAGCCTTACCTTTTCCTCGATGATATCCACCGTTGTTACGCTGTGGTGCTGAGAAAGCAGCACAGCATTTGAAAGCCCGACATATCCCGTTCCTGCGACTGTTATCTTCATCTTATTCTATCCCCTTATGTGAGTTTTGTGGTATTGTGTTATATTCTGCCCGAAAAGCGGGCGCAGCTGTACACTTTATTATATAACGTTATTCGCTTTTTGTCAAGATATACGCAAAATTATCGCGCGGCGGCAGTCGGTGGGAATTTATGCGCGGAAATTGCGAAAGCTGTTGAAATCGGACGGAAACTGTGGTATACTAGTTCTATATGAGAGGGGGGCTTGTCGTTGATAAACGCCGTGTATCCCGCGCCGATAAACCAGACGGTGCTGCCGTTTTACCTGACAGGCGCAGGCGTGTGCGACCCCGAATACGACGTCTGCCGCGAAACGGGGCTCGCCTCGCACCAGCTGCTGTATACCGAAAACGGCTGCGGCGTGCTGGAAGTCGGCGGGCAGACCTTTAAGCAGGGCGCGGGGAGCCTGTTTTACTTAGCGCCTGGGGTACCGCACCGCTACCGCCCCGAAAACGGCGGGTGGCGAACGTGCTGGGCGGTATTCCGCGGGCGGGAGCTTGGCGAGATAATGCCGCGCCTTGGCTTTAACGGCTATGCAAGCGCCGAAAACGCCGTGACGGACGAAATGCGCGCGCTCTTCACGCGGGTGCTTGCAGCGGCTTCCGACCCGCTGGGCAGGGAGAAATGCTCGCTGCTTATATACGAGTACGTGCTTGCCGCGCGGCGGGCGCTGTTCTTCCCTGCCGCGCGCAGCAGCGAGCCCGTGCAGCGCGTGCTTGTGTTTGTGGACGAGCATTACGGCGAGGACATCACGCTCTCGCAGCTGACTGAGCTATGGGCGGGCGGGCGCGCTGTAACGCCGCAGCACTTCTGCCGCGTGTTCAGAAGCGCCACGGGTATGCGCCCCATGGAATACATAGCCCGAAAGCGCATAGCGCGCGCAAAGCTCATGCTGTGGAACACCGAAAGCACCGCAGCGGAAATAGGGCGGCTGTGCGGCTACACCGACCCCACATATTTCGGCGCGGTATTCCGCAGGTACGAGGGTATCTCCCCCGGAGAATACCGCAGAAAAAAAGGCGCGGACATAATCTGAAAACAAATCGTTGCACGATACCGAACACATTCAAGGGGATAATATGGCTAAATATACGGAAAACTACACTAAACGAGGGAAGATAATATGCGCGGCGCTCGCGGTGCTGTGCGGCGCAGGAATAGTGACGTCGGCGGCGCTTGGCGTGGAGAACGCCCGCCTTAAGGCGCATATCTCGCGGCTGACGCACGAATACGAGCCTTTTACCGGGGAAACGGACGAGCCGGCGGAAAGCGCTCCCGACGGGGACGCGGGCAGCGTTGACAAATACCCGATGATACACGGCGCGGCGCTAAACACACGCAATATGTCGCGTCTGATAAAGGGCATGGACGGGCGCTTTACGCTCTACGGACAGGACGGCGCGCGCAAAAGCAGGCTCGGCGTGGATGTTTCCTCTCATCAGGGGAAAATCGACTGGGAGGCGGCTGCCGCGGACGGAATAGAGTTCGCGTTCATTCGCGCGGGCTACCGCGGGTACGAAACGGGGCGGCTGGCGGAGGATTCCCGCTTTATCGAGAACGCCGAGGGCGCTTACGCTGCGGGAATAGACGTCGGGCTGTACTTCTACTCGCAGGCGCTTACCGAGCCGGAGGCGCGCGAGGAAGCGGAGTACCTCGTATCCTGCATAGAGGAGCTCAGCGCCGAGATAACGCTGCCGCTCGTGTTCGACTGGGAGCTGCCCGAGGGCGAGAACGTGCGCACCGAGGAGCTCAGCGGCGAGGAGCAGACCCGCTGCTGCGAGGCGTTCTGCGCGGCAGTACGCGAGGCGGGATATGAAGCGGCGTACTATTCGTCCGTGAACACCGCGATATTCCGCTACGACTTAGCGGCGCTGCACGATGAAACGCTCTGGCTCGCGCAGTACACCGACGAGCCCGACTTCCCCTACCGCCACGACATATGGCAATTCACCTGCTTTGGCAGGGTAGACGGCATAGACACCTACACCGACCTTAATCTTATGTATATCGACTAACGGAGGCACAGCATGGAACAGATGAAACTGGATTGGAACGAATACCTTGAAACCGCGCGGCAGGCTGCCGCAGAGGGCATGGTGCTGCTTGAGAACAACGGCGCGCTGCCCCTTAAAAAGGAAGAAACGCTCGCGGTTTTCGGGCGGATACAGGAGCATTATTATAAGAGCGGCACAGGCTCGGGCGGGCTTGTAAACGTGACAAAGGTTTGGAACATCACCGAGGGGCTGGAAGAATGCGGCATTACCCTTGAGCCGACCCTGCGCGCCGTTTACGCCGCATGGGAGGCCGAAAACCCGATAGACAAGGGCGTGGGCTGGGGCGGCGAGCCATGGTCGCAGCGCGAAATGCCGCTTTCTGACGAGGTTTGCGCCACAGCGGCACAGGCAGCGCCCGCCGCACTCTGCATAATCGGAAGGACCGCAGGCGAGGAGCAGGATCAGAGCGAAAGCGGCGGATCCTACCTGCTGTCGGATACGGAGCTTGAAATGCTGCGCACTGTACGCCGCCACTTTGCAAAAATGACCGTCGTGCTGAACGTCGGCGGCATTATCGACATGAAGTGGGTTGCTGAAATCTCCCCAGACGCCGTGCTGTACGCATGGCAGGGCGGCATGGTGGGCGGGCTTGCCACGGCGGACGTCCTCACGGGCAGGGTTTCCCCCTGCGGAAAGCTTACGGACACCATTGCCCGCAGCATTTCCGACTACCCCTCCGCGCCCTACTTCGGCGACAGTCTGCGCAACTTCTACAGCGAGGATATTTACGTCGGCTACCGCTGGTTTGAAACGTTCGCGCCCGAAAATGTGCTTTACCCGTTCGGCTTCGGACTGTCGTACACGCGCTTTGAGATAAAGCCGCGCGCGGTCGTTCATACAGGGGGGACGCTCGCGGAGATAACCGCTGACGTTACCAACACGGGCGCCGCGCACGGCAGGGAGGTCGTCTGCGCGTATGTGAGCGCGCCGCAGGGACGGCTCGGCAAGCCCGCGCGCGTGCTGTGCGCCTTTGAAAAAACGCGCGTTCTCGCCCCGAACGAAACGCAGACCCTCACCCTGCGCGCAGACCTCGCGCACGTTTCTTCCTACGACGACGGCGGCGTTACGGGCGAGCGCTTCTGCTATATCCTCGAGGAGGGGCGCTACGCGTTCTATGTCGGCACGGACGTAAGAAGCGCAGCTCCCGCAGGGGACGTCGAGCTTCCGCAGACCGTGTCTGCCCGCTGCAAAACGGCGTGCGCGCCCGTGCTGCCGTTTGAGCGCATTGTAAATAAAAACGGCTTCCCCGTTAAGGAAGCAACGCCACTTTGCACAAAGGACATGGACGAGCGCCGCGCGGAGGAGCTTCCCGCAGAAATACCGCAGACGGGAGAGCACGGCATTAAGCTTTGCGACGTTGCAAGCGGCGCGCACACGATGTCGGAGTTCATAGCGCAGCTTTCCGACGAGGAGCTGAGCTGCATAGTCCGCGGCGAGGGCATGGGCAGCCCGCTTGTTACGGCGGGAACGGCAAGCGCGTTCGGCGGCGTTACCGAATCGCTGCGCGAAAAGGGCATTCCCTGCGGCTGCTGCGACGACGGTCCCTCGGGTATGCGCCTTGACTGCGGCACAAAGGCGTTTTCGCTGCCCAACGGCACCATGCTTGCGTGCACGTTCAACCCCGCGCTTGTGGAGCGGCTGTACGCGCTTGCGGGCGTGGAAGTCGCCGCAAACAAGGTGGAGTGCCTGCTGGGTCCCGGCATGAACATTCACCGCCACCCGCTCAACGGCCGCAACTTCGAGTATTTCAGCGAGGACCCGCTTGTAACGGGAAAGACCGCCGCCGCGCAGGTAAGAGGACTTCACAGCGCGGGCGTTTCGGGGACGATAAAGCACTACTGCGCGAACAATCAGGAAACGGGGCGGCACGTTATAGACTCCGTTGTGTCCGAAAGGGCGCTGCGCGAGATATACCTGCGCGGCTTTGAGATAGCCGTGAAAGAGGGCGGCGCAGACAGCGTAATGACGACCTACGGCTCGCTCAACGGCCTTTGGACGGCGGGAAACTACGACCTTTGCACAACCATACTGCGCGGAGAGTGGGGCTTCAACGGCATGGTGATGACCGATTGGTGGGCGGACATCAACGAGCGCGGCACGCCGCAGGGCAAAACGAACTTCGCGCAGATGGTGCGCGCGCAGAACGATGTTTACATGGTATGCGCCGACAGCGCCCGCAACAACGACAACACGCTGTCCTCCCTTGCGGAGGGGCTGCTTACGCGCGGGGAGCTTCAGCGCTGCGCCGCTAACATCTGCGCTTTTGCCGCGCTCAGCAACGCAATGCGCCGCCTGTGCGGCACAATGCCCGAAATCACGATACTGAACCGCCCCGAAGACGAGGGCGCGGAGCAGAGCGGCGACGTTGTATTCCACAAGCTGGACGGCGCGGCGGTGATACCGCTCGAGGGCGTGCCAACCGAGCGCGGCAGCAGCTACGTGTTTGCGCTGGACGTGCAGAAGCTCGGCAATTACCGCCTTACGCTCACCGCGAAAAGCTCGCTGTCGCACACGGCGCAGCTGCCCGTAACGTTCTTTAAGACAGGCTTCCCCGAGTGCGTGTTCACGTTCAGCGGCACTGACGGCAAGTGGGCGCAGATAGAGCGCAGCGCGATATTCTATTCCCGCTTCATCACGTGCAGGCTCTACTTCGCGCAGGGCGGTCTGGAGCTTAAGGAGCTGTCGTTCGACTTTCTGAGCGAAATGGCAGGCGGACAGATGAGCTGAGCGCGGTTATCTCTGAAAAATGAATCTGCCTCCTTCGCACAAAGGGGGCAGAAAAATTACGGGGCTGTCGCAAAACAGCCCCGTTTTTATGTATCATGTGTGCGGGTAATACTTGTCGTAGTGAACCAGCTCGTCAAGCAGCATAGGAACCATTTCCTTTGCGTTTTCGTCGTTGAACTGGCACGTGCCTACCGCCATGTGACCGCCGCCGCCGTATTTCAGCATAAGGCTGCCGACGTTTACGCGGCTTGTGCGGTTGAGGATAGAATAGCCCACCGCGCACGAGCAGCCCTTTCCGCCCTTGCCGTCAACTATCCAGCAGGAGATGTTCTGCTCGGGATAAAGCGAATAAATAAGGAAGCGGTTGCCCGTGTAAATCGGCGAAACGCCGCGCAGGTCGGTGATGATAACATCGCCCTCAACGCGCGTGTACTTGTGCACCATCTGCTTGAAAAGCTCGGTCTGCTCGTTGTAGAGCTTTATGCGCTCCTGTATGTCGGGCATGGCGAGAATCTCGTCGGTGCTCATGTAAGCGCAGCACTTAAGCAGCTTTTCCATAAGCTGGTAGTTGCTTATCGTGAAGTTTCTGAATCTGCCAAGACCCGTTCTGGGGTCCATAAGAAAGCCTATAAGAATCCAGCCCGTGGGGTGGAGTATTTCCTCACGCGTGAGGTTGCCGCTGTCAACCTTGTCTACGGCCTCCATAAGGTCGTCAAAGTTCGGAAAGCGCTCCCTGCCGCCGTAGTATTCATATATGATACGCGCGCAGCTCGGGGTGATACGGCTCTCGCCCTTGTATTTGCCCTTGTACTTTTTGCGCTCCTCTTCGCTTGAGTGATGGTCGAACCACAGCCCTGCACCCTCAACGAACGGAACGTTTGCAAGGCAATCGTTCTCAGTCACGGGAACAAGACCGTCCTGAAGATCCTTAGGGTGGGCAAATGTCCATGAATCGACAACACCCGCGCACAAAAGCAGCGCGCCGCAGGCAAGTCCGTCAAAATCCGAACGCGTAATAAGTCGCATAGCCATTGCTGAGTACCTCTCTCTGTGTGGTGATTGCCCAAAGCGCATGCCATGGGCGGAACGCCCCGCCTTAACGGCTCAGGTGCTCCATATCTACATTATAGCAAATCCGCAGACAAAAATCAACAGCATTTTCAAAAAAATAAACGTTTATTTTTTGGACATAATTTTCCAGAGTCCGACCCTGCGCAGCCCTGCCGCCTTTTGTGCCCCGGCATAAAGCTCGCAAAGCAGCCCGTGCAGAACGCTCCGCTGTTCCTCGTCCGCGCTTTCGCCGCCGAAAGCCGCCTGCTGAAGCGCGTCCGCCTGCTTTGCAAGCCCCGTGCCGAAGCGGCTGTCGCACCGTGCGAAGAACGCCGCGGGAAGCTCGCCGTTGGCGGGCGTCATCTTGAGAAACGCCAGAATGTCCGTTATCGCCGTGTAGATGTCGCGCGCGCTCTCGCCCGCGTCGCCTGCGCCAAGGTTTGCAATGGAGCGCTCTGCGCGCTTTTTAAGCCCGTAAAGCGCGTACACCGCGCACGCCGCCGCAATGATAAATACGGCTGCCGCTCCCGCTATGGCAAGGATAAGCGTGATATTCACGCGGGTTCCTGCGGGCGCAGGCGTGGGCGCAGTGGTCTGCACGGGTGCGCCGCCTTGCGTGGCGGCGGACGTAACCGGCGCGGGACGCGTTGTCGCGAACGACGCTGTAGTCCTGATCGCAGGCTGCGGGGGCGCGGAATTTGCCGCCGAACTTGTCGGGTCGAACGTCACCCAGCCGTACTGGTCAAGGTATACCTCCGTCCACGCGTGGAGATTCTTCGCGCGAAGCGTTACCGTATCGCCGAGCGATGGATCCGCCACGAAGCCGGTGCAGTAGCGCGCAGGTATGCCGCACTCGCGCAGCAGCAGCGTGAGCGCGCTTGCATAAAGCGAGCAGTGCCCGCTCCGGGTTCTTGTCAGAAAGCTCATCACGGGGTCGGCAGCGCCGTTGTCCATTGTAAGCGAGTAGGTATAGTTGTCGCGCAGATAGTCGCTTATAAGCTGCGCGCAGGCGTATCGGGAGTAAGCCCTGTTGCTTACGTTATTGCTCCACGGCTTGTCCTCCAGAAGCTCGGAAAGCTGCTCGGAAAGACCCGTTTCCCACAGGAAATCGTCAAGCCTGCCCGCCATTCCGTCCGGGACGCCGCTGTAAACGTCGCTTACATATTCAGAATATTCCGTAAGCACCGCGCCCTCATTCATTTCCGGCACAACCACGCTGAAAATGCTGTTGGGCGACACCTTCCATTCCTCAAAGCACATCAGCACGGTTTTGAGGAACTGCGTCCCGTCGCCGCTGCTGTCCGTCGAGGTGTACGCAGGCACAAGCGCGGTGCACTGCACGGTGTTCACGTTGTCAAAGCTGCCGTTTACGCGCACCACATAGTCGCCGTAAACGTCGAACAGCTCGCTTGCGTAGTAGGAGAACTCCGACGTATACGCGGGCAGGAACACAACGGACGTGTCGCACAGGTAATCTATCGTAACATCGGCAACGGAAACTATGCTGTCCGCTTCATACCCGCCTGAGAGCAGCATTGAGTGGATAACGCGCGCCTCGCACGGGCGGTAATCCCTGTCAAGGCGGAGCTTATCGCCGCTGCGCCATGCCTTTGGCTCGTTGTTCACGGGAGAGGACCACGACGTACCCGTAAATTCCATGCCGATATCGCCGCGCAGGTACACAGGGGCGCTTCCGCTTACCGAAACGCGCAGTATCTCCTCGTCGCCCGTGCCCGGGGACACGACGTTAAGCGAGCTTTTGCGCCCGTCCCCCTGCGGCGTTGTGAAATATTCCGACAGCGTGCCGCCGTCGAACGGAGAGGCGGTGATACCCTGCTCCCCGCCAAAGCCAGTTACAAACTCGTAAACAGCGCTGTAGTCTATGCTGCTGCCCCTGCCGAAAGCCGCCGAGGCGACAACGCCCGCGCAGCCGAAAAGCGCCGCGCAGTACATTCCCACCGAAAAATACTTTGAATAGTACACCGCCGACATACTTACGCGCCTCGGGTAGTCCGCCCTTGCCATGCCGCGGCGGAACTCCCGCTCCTCAAAAGCGGCAGCCCTGCGGTAGTCCGCGCCGCCGCCGCGCACGGGGGCAAGCCCTCCGCGAAAGCAGACGTTCACCGCAGCCGCAGCCGCGGCAAGCGCCGCAAACGGCAGCAGCCACGCATTGAACTCCAGGCGCTCCGCCGCAAACAGCGGAACCGCCATTACAATAAGGCAGCAGACTGGCGACAAAAACGAAGGCTTGCGCGCAAACGCCGCCGCGCACACCAGCGCGAACAGCACGCACATAAGCCCGAAGCCAAGCTCCACCCCGCCGACATAGTCCGCGTTAAGCTCCGTCAGCAGCTGCGGGTCGTTGAACAGCAGCCCCTGCGGGTTGAAAAATCGCCCCTGCGCGCTTTGCATTATGGCGTCCGCAAAATACGCGAGCCGCGCGCGCGCCTCGTCCGAGCAGGTAAACGCAGCCCATGCCGCGCCCGCGGCTATCACGGGCAGCGCTATCCCGCGCCTTACAAACGCAAACACAAGCGAGAAGCCCGCCGCCGCAGCGGCGCACACCGCGCCCATCACCCAAAGCCGAACGGGCAGCTCGTATTCCGTCAGCAGAAACATCATTCCGCAGACTGCCAACGCGCAGCACCATAGCAGCTTTTTAAGCACCAGCAGCGGCGCTTTCGGCTTCTCGCCGTAATATCTGTCATAAACCAGCACCCCGCAGGGCGCGTTTCTTTTACTCATGAATGTTCTTATTCCCTGATAAAGCTCATGCCGTTACTGTGTGAATATGTGTATACCGTGTTTTTTCAGCGAATCGTTGATGTAAGCGTAGTGCATATTCTCCCATTGCTGATAGTCCCTGAAGCCCTCGAGCTGAACGCCGCCCTTTATCTGCGTCACAACAGCCGCCCTGCCGAGCGTCGAGCCGTTCCAGATGTAGTTCATGCCCTTGTGCGACGCGCGCAGAGCCGCTATCTCGTCCTGCCGCGTGTATTTCGGGCATATCACCCTGTCAAGCGTGAAATCGTCCTGCGCGGGCGCTGCGGTGCTTACCCCGCTCAGGCACTCCTCAAGAGAGGGCGCAATGCCGCCCACGCCGAAAAACGCGCATATCTCAGAAAAGTTCATGGAAAGCAGCGTGTTGAAGCACTTTGCAACGATGTTCACCATCGCCCGTGCAAGCCCGCTTTCGTCGTCGTCGGGTATCTCAAGCATTCCCGATGCTTTGAACGCCCGCGACAGCACCTCATCGGGCAGCTTTTCCACAAGCTCGTCAAGCTTTGCGGACACAGCGGGGTCGGACACGGAAAACGCGTCGCGCGCGCACTCGTCCTCGTTCTCGCGGGATATCTGCTCAATTATCGAAGCGCGGTTCATCGCAATGTTCTCGAATGCCTCCGCAGCCTTTGCAAGCGTCCCCTCGAGATAGTCGCCCAGCGTGTCGTACTCCTGCCTGTAAAACTCGCGCATGGTAGCCGAGGTCTTGAGCCTGCGCGAATACTCCGCGTAGTCGCGCAGCTCGAAGATATACTGCTCCACCGCCTTTCCCACGAAAAGCGCGGAGGTCTTTACCTTCATATACGCGCCGCTTACAAGGCTGCGCGCACGCTCCACCTGCTCCTCCATATCGGAGTATTCCGAGTTTTCCTTTGCAATGGCGACGCGCAAATCCGCAAGGCACTTCTTCACTATCTCTATGGCGTAAAAGGGTCCCTTTTCCATATCGGTCTTGGCAGCCTCGCAGGTGGAGATTATCTCGTCCACTATCTCCTTGCCGCATACCTCCGCGCCCTTTTTGGTAAGGTCGGACATCTTCTGCGCCCAGTCGTCAACATACCCCTGCGAGCCGTCAGAGCTTATCTTCAGCGCACGCGGCGAAAACGTGGGGTTCAGCCGCTCGTCAAACTCCAGCTCGGGCAGTGCGCCCGCCTTTGAAGCCAGCAGCATTCCGTCGGGCGTTACCCTGCTGCCGAACTGCCCCAGCTGCATCTGTCCCACAGAGTTGGCGTTGAGCCTGCGGTTAAGCAGCGTGAACACTCTCACGGACAGGTAGGACACTATCTTGCCCATGGGCACCTCGCGCACGCTCACGCCGTAGGTCAGCCAGCGGAAGTCGTGCGGCTCGTGGGGCTTGAGCATATTGTAGGACATTATGCGCTCCGCGTCATCGTCCCTGCCGAACACCATTTCCGCGCGCGAAAGTATCTTCTCCGCCGCGGTGTCCACCGTAAGCGCATAGCTTGCAAGCGCGGGCAGTATCTGTACTGAATTGAACGGTGCCTTATCCGACTTCACCTCAAACGAAGCGGAGTACCTCTGTGAAAACGGCTTTTTGTGGTACTGGAACAGGTCGAGCTCGTTTCTGGTTATCATGGTGTTGGCGTAGTAGTTGCCAAGCTCGCGCTGGTCCTCCTCAAAAAGCGCCGCCGTGTCCGCCGCGAAAAGCGAAGCGTTGATTTTTACGGGGTACGACGCGTCCTCGAAAAGCGAGTGCAGAATGTACGCCATGTCGATGAACATTCCCCCGAAGAACACGTCGCCCATGTTGCCCGTTATCACTATCTCAAGCGAATCCGAAGTTCCCGCGAAAGCCGCTATCGCCTCCCCCAGGCGCTTAAGCAGTTGCTTGATGCAGTGGAAGAGCGCCACGCGCCCGCACTGCCGCTTTGTAAGGCCGTAGGTCGGCGTTGCGGGGGAGTAATTCTTAAGTCCCGTGTCGAACCAGTCGAGCGCATACTGCGGCAGCCGCGCAGGACTGTTAAGGTACTTGTATATCGCTTCCTCGGGTACTATCGGCAGGCACTCCGACGGCGCAAGCCCCGTCCCCTCGCACGCCGCATTTTCAAGCAGCCTATCCTCGCCTATCGCAAAGAACCGCACCGCCTTGTCGTCCGTGCCGAAACGGCGCTCGGTCAGGTGCTTGCAGCGAAGCAGGCAGTCAACGCCGTTCCTGCCTATGCCGATGACGAACAGGCGGTTGCTGCCGAACGCGTCCTTATGCCCGTCATATAGCTTCAGAATACGCTCGGGACTGAGCCATGCTGTTTTTCTTTCTATTTCCATGATAACACCCCTGAAATCGCTTGTATGTCAGGCAGCCCTATTCGTAAAAGCTGCGGTAAAGTTCCGTTCTGCGGTCAGCCGCCACGGGAAACGCCGCACGCGCCGCAAAAGCGTCGCTCGGGTCGATTTCGGCGAAAACCGCCTGCTGTGAAGCGCCCTGCGCCGCCGCCACGGTTTCTCCGAGCGGCGAGTAGACCGCCGTGCCGCCGTCGTAGACCACTCCTCCGCCCGTACCCGTGCGGTTGCACAGGATAACGAACGACTGCGTTTCTATGGCGCGCGCCCTTGCAAGCGCGTCAAGCTGTGCGCGGCGGGAAGCGGGCCAGTTCGCCGCGCACACTATCACGCCGCATTCGCGCGAGAGCCGCTGATAAAGCTCGGGAAAGCGCAGGTCGTAGCAAATCGTAAGCCCCGCGCGCACTCCCGCGATATCCGCGCACACAGCGCGTTCTCCCGCGGAAAACGCCTCGCCGCCTATGGTAAACGGGTGCAGCTTGTCGTACTGCGCCACGACGTCTCCGTGCGCGCACACGCACATTCTGTTGAACAGCCTGCCGCCCTCCCGCGCGCCGTAGCCGAAGCACACAGCGCTCTCAGACCCGCGCGTAAGCTCCCTGAAGAACCCCACCGTGCCGCCGCCTGCGTCCTCGCACAGCGAAAGCTCCTGCGAGAAGCCCGTAAGCGAAAGCTCGGGAAACACAACAAGGACGCAGCCCGCAGCCTGTTCGTAAAAACTGCGGCAAAGCGCCATGTTCGCCTGTTTGTCCTCCCATACGGTATCCGTCTGAACGGCGCATACCCTCACCGAAACGCACCTCCGATACTTTTCCTTATCTATATTATATAACGATTCCGCAATATTGTCAACACAAAAATGTAAAAAACGCATAAAAACAAAAGGCAAATCAAGGATAATTTGCTTTATAATAAACAAAAAATGCGGACGCTTGACAACCGTCCGCAAAAGTGCTATGATATTCACGGAAAGACCGGCTGCATAAAGTCAATGCCACCGGAATAACAGGAAACCCGATGAGCTGCCCGGCATAAGAAAAAACGTTTATTCTTCCCTTTGCGGGCGGAGAAATATGGCTTGAGCGTCCGGATGGGATATATCAGTATACTGCGCCTGCCATTGAAAGGCTCCGCACGGATACTGTGATATTCCGCCGCCCGTCCTCTCCGGGACATATCACATTCGTACCCGACGAAACGCATATTACGGAAGAGTTGATTTCCGGGATAACAGACGCGCTCATAAGCCCCGGCAAAAGGTTTATGCGCGCAGCCCTTGTCGGGGCGGACGCGCCCTCCCGCAGAAAGCTGAAATTGCTTTTATACGGACACGGCTTTGCAGTCAGTTTTTTTGGCGGCATTGAACCTGCAAAAGAATAGCTCCCGGACGAGCAGAATATCTGAAAGAGTGACAGACATGACAGTAAGGGCATACAACATTTCGGACATACCGCGCATGGCGCAGATATGGAACGAGGTCGTGGAACAGGGCGAGGCGTTCCCGCAGACCGAAAAGCTGAGCGAAGAAGCCGCGCGCGAGTTCTTTGCCGCGCAGAGCCATTGCGGCGTATGCGAGGACGATGGCGGGCTCGTGGGGCTTTATATCCTCCACCCGAACAATGTCGGCCGCTGCGGGCATATAGCCAACGCAAGCTACGCGGTGCGCACGGATATGCGCGGGCGCCATATAGGCGAGCTGCTTGTGAGCGACTGCATAAAAATGTGCGGTGAGCTTGGCTTCGGCATACTGCAGTTCAACGCGGTCGTAAGCACCAACACGCCCGCGCTCAGGCTCTACAAAAAGCTCGGGTTCACGCAGCTCGGCACAATACCGCACGGCTTCAGGCGCGACGACGGCACATATACCGACATTATCCCGCACTATATTGAGATAATAAAGCGCTGAACGCGGCGCGAAAATTCCCGCGTAACATATGCACGCAAAATCTCCCGCAGACATCAAACGCCTGCGGGAGCTTTTATCTGTTCAGTGAGCATGGCAGAAAGCCGCGCAGCACTCCTTATCTAGCCGACAAACTGCCTGAGTTCCCTGCTTATCTCCTCAAACTCATAATCATGGACATAGTGTGGGCAGTCCAGTTCAATATACCTTGCGTTGTCAGCACCCGAAATGTATTTCTTTGAAATACTCCTCCATTCTTCCTCGGTAAAGCCCGTTCCGCCCGAGCCGTCGGAGATAAACAGCAGCATAGGCACCTGCGGAATGCCATTTTCCTTTACAACCCCCGCGTTGTCCTTTACAGCGCAGGCTTCGTTTATCATTGTTACGGTCGGCGTCCGCCGGTAGAATAAGGCTCTGTATATCTCCTTTTCCCTGTCGGTCAGCGTTCCATGCTTAACAGCTTCGCTTTCAGCAAGGCTCGGAATCCACCTTGTAACGCCAAGCGCTGCACCGTATTGCCCGAGCTTCAGTAACGGCAGGCTGATTTTCATTTCATCGTAATAGTCAGGCACAACCATATCCAGCCCTACGATTGCCTCGACCTCCTCGGGGTACTTCTGCGCCCAGTATAAAGCCTCCAGCCCCGACATTGAATGCGGGCATAGTACATACGGCGCTTCGACTCCCGCTTTTTCAAGCGCCGTTCTCGTCTGGCTCAATATCGCGTCTATATCTCTGCTTTCATCAACAACATCGCTGAACCCGTATCCGAGCTTTTCCACTACCGCGATTTTATACTCGTTGCTCAGCAGCGAATAGAGCGACTTAAAATCCAGTATCGGCGAGCAAGTCCCCGCGCCCGACATGAACACAAGAGTTTTGTCGCCGCTGCCCTGCGTGTATACGCTCATGTTATGGCCGTTTACTTCTACCAGCTCGCCCAAAGGCGACAGCAGGTCCTTTTCGTCGGCGCTGCATATTTTATGCCGAACGAACGAAACCGCAGCGAACAGCACGATAATCGCGACAAATATCAGGAGCGACTTTAATGCTATGTTCAATACTTTTTTCATGCAATACAACTACCTTTCATGCAATACAACTACCTAAAAACAGATTACCCCCAGTTACTCTATCATCGCCGACAAATCCGCCGCCGCGCGCTCGAATGCGGGAGCCTCCTGCGCAACAAGCTCCTCCCACGGCGTCTCCTGCGAGGACAGCGCCGCGAACGCCGCCTGCGCGCCCGGGTCGAACGCGGTGTAGTCTATAACCACGCGGAAGCGCTCAGCGTGCGTGAACCGCTCCATGTACGCGTACTCCTCCTCGGTATAGCCGTTCTTCTTCATTACGCGGGATTTTTCCGCCTCTGACGGCTCGCCCGCCTCGGCTATGCGGCAGCTGTTTATAAAGCAGCACGCGCCGACAACGTTCTTCGCGCCCTTGGGCACGAGATACCCGAACGTTTCCACCGAATAGGCGCCCTCGCCGCTTTCATCGGGGAACGGCACGTTCCACATATCGTACTCCGCGTAATCGCGGCAGTAGCGCGAAAATTCGCCCTCGTCAGCCGCCCTGAACGCCGCAAGTCCTATTGCTGCGGGCATTGCAGAATCGCTGTCGTAACCCGCGCAGGCGCTTGTTATCAGCCCCTGCGAACGCAGACTATCGAGCCGCTCCATTGCGCGAGCAATCTCCTGCGAGCCGATATTGCTCACAAACTTGCCGCCTTCGTCTCTGCCTATAAGCGCCGTCCCCGTTGACAGGGCAAACCCCTGCGCGGGGTCGTCGCCGCATATGCCCACAGCGCCGTCAACCGCTTCGGTAAAAGCCTCCAGAGCCGCGAAAAGCGCGTCCCACGTCCACTCGCCAGCGCTCCATTGCTCCGCAGGGTCGGGAATACTGTACTGCTCAAACAGCGTGCGGTTGTAGTAGAGCCGCTCTGCCGCCACATTGAAGCGGCACGGGTAGTAATACCGCTTCGAGCCTATCCCGAACGCGTTTATATACTCCCCGAGCTGCGCCCACTGCGGCGCGGACATATCCATGTAGGGAGAGATGTCCTCGTACATATTGCGCGACATCTGATACGGGAAAGAATCCGCCTGCACGTCCACAAGGTCGGGTGAATCGTCCGCCTGAATGCGCGCGGTAAGCGTCTCGTTTATCCTGCGGGCGCTCACCACCTCGCTTACTATCAGCTTGTCGCCGCTTTCGGGGAAAAAGTATTTGCCCGTGGACTTGTCGAAATACTCTGCGGCATAGGTTGCAAGGTAAGCCGCGCGCGCTTCGGCGGCGTCCTCGTCCGCGCCGAGGTCGTAGCTGCCGAGATAACGCAGCACGGGCGTTTCAAGGCTTACCGCCGCAGGCTCTGCGGGGGCGCTTACGTCTGTCGTAACGGCTTCGTCCGTTGCTTTCACCGCGCCGTTTGAAGCGACGCTGCTCTCGCCTGCCCCGCCGCTGCACCCGCACAGCGCAATCACCGCGCCCGCGAGTATGCCGCACGCGGCTTTCCTTGCCGCGCCGAATACGCTCCTCATCGCCCGTCACCCCTGTTCCGCAGTTTTCGCATTGCTGCAAACGTTTACAGCTTTACAGTATAATTGTACCACAAATTTCCCGCTACGTCAATCAGCAATATTTAACCAACTCCTGTTCTGATTTTTGTAGCATATGCACAATTCTTGCAAAACGGGGCAATACTTCACTTTATGTAACTTAATTTTGCGTTAGGAAACGGCGCGCCGTGCCTGTCAGCGCGTTCAGTCGTTCTTGTCCTCACGCAGACGCTCGTCCGTCCGCAGACGGTTTTCCTCCTGCAGGCGCTTATTCTCGCGCCTGCACATAATAAGCATGACAATCCCGAGAACCATTGCTTCAGCGGTGGCAATCAAGCACACAAAATCATCGGACAGCACGCCGTCAACAAATATGGGGTGTTCTTCGTCGGGAAAATACATTACGCTGAACAATACGCTGTACACGCACATCATGATAGCGGTGTATTTCATTGCGCGCGTTCCCTTAACGTCAAACAGCGCGCCCTTTACCGCGCAGAGGATATAGAAAAGCGCCGCGCATATCGGAACGAAAAGCACAAACGGCGCAAAGGCGCTCTCGCACCATTTAAGCCCGCACTCCATAAGCAGCGTGTTCAAAAACGTCAGCCCCGAGTACGTCCCGAGCGCTATCACGCCGTTTCGCAGCCTTATCACTTTCTGCCGCTCGTCGAATATCGCCTTATCCTGCATGGGCTCGCCCGTTATTATCCACTCGCAGAATTTGTCAAAGCTCTTCATGCTCATAATAATACCTCCCTATTCCCAGAACAGCTCGTCAAGCGTTTTGCCGAGCGCCCTGCATATTGCCACGCACAGATTTATCGTCGGGTTGTAGTCGCCGTTTTCAACCGCGCTTATCGTCTGGCGCGTAACGCCCACCTTTTTCGCGAGCTGCTCCTGCGACAGGTCGAGAGCCGCGCGCGCCGCCTTGAGCTTAAGATTTTTCGCCATAATCTCACCTCAATTATAGTGTAACACATTATTTCTGTTTTGTCAAGTATATTTTACATAATATCAAAAATATAAGGCGCAGATTTTTCTGCGCCTCGGCTTATCATAGATATAGTATTACCCGACCGGGGAGAAAGGTGCAGCTGCTAGGAAACGGCATTTCGGCTAGGCTATTTGCCTGTTGCCTTTAGTTGCCTGACATCGTGTCAGACTTTTTGGGCAACTGCACAAACGTCCTGTTTGTGCCTGCCGAATATGCCGTTGACAACGCAGCAGGACGCTGCGAAGCGTAAGCCTAAGGCGCGGCACGGACGCCGCGCTAATAAGCTTACGCGTGCAGATGTGCCTTTATCGCCGGTCTGATACCTGTGACGCTCAGTCACTCCTCCATTTGCTTGCCGAAATACATAGCCGCCGCCTGTACCAGCGCGGACTGCTCGCCCGTCGCAACCTCGCTGCCCTCGCCCGCAAGCATTATAACAGCGCCGTTTACGTCCCCCTGCGCCAGAATCGGCGAGCAGGCGAGCGCGTATCTGTCAACGCCCTCGATAGGCGCCAGGCGTTTGTCCTCCTTGTTCTTGCAGACATAGGACTTTCTCTGCTCGATAAGGTCCTCGAGAGAGCCGCTCACCCTGCGCTCGATGATCTCCTTCTTGCTCATGCCCGACACCGCGATAACGTGGTCGCGGTCGCATATGACCGCAGGGCAGCCGCCCACCTTGCTGAGCACGTCCGCGTACTGCGAGGCGGTGCTGCTTATCTCCCCCACGGGCGAATACTTCTTGAATATCACCTCGCCCTCGGGGCTGGTGTATATCTCAAGCGGGTCGCCCTCGCGGATACGCATGGTGCGGCGAATCTCCTTGGGGATAACTATGCGCCCGAGGTCGTCGATCCTGCGGACGATTCCTGTTGCTTTCATATATAAATTCCTCCGTTGTGTTTATTTAACAGCATTTCTGCCTGTGGTGGTATTGTCTGCTGTTTATGTGGATTTATTCATGCGGATTCGACAAAATTCTATGAATGGATATTAACCGCTTATCCGGTAAAATCCACAAAAAAATACGAAGTTTCGTTATTTATAACGCCGTTTGGAGGTATTTCAATACACCTGTTACTTTCCGTCAAGTCAGACAGGGGCACCGATTATTCGATGCCCCTGCTTATATGGGAGGATTAACTGAAGATCAATTGTTTATTTCAGCGAGCTTTTCGTTGGCAGAATCAAGCTCCGCCTGTACTGCTGCGCGAATCGTTTCGCGCGTCTGCGTCCAGCTTGCGCCGTTGTTGTACGCTTCCTTCATCGGGTTGTTGACGAGGTCCGCTACGTTTGAGGTAACGGCGTTGTACATCTCAATAACAGGGTGTTCAGCGGTCATCTGATTTACAAGGCGGTACATATCCCACTGCTCCTGCGTCCAGTTGTACTCCTCAAATGCCTGGCGCTTTCCGATCTCGACAGCCGCTTCGCTGTCGCGGGTAGCCATTGCGCAGTTGAGGTAAGCGGCTACGCCCTCGGGGTTCTTCGCGCCTTTTATCAGCGAGAATCCGGAAACTCTTGCAGGCAGGTAATATTCGTCGGCGTCGGTGCATTTCGGCATGGGGACGAACATTACATCTTCCTGGTTGTTTGCGAAATCCTGAATGTAGTTGTTATAAGGATACATCGCGTACAGACCTACCGGATAGAACAGCGTCTTTCCATCAGCAAGACGCCTGGGCTGAACCTGCCAGTTGAACTGCGCCTTGGGGAATTGTAGGCTGTTCTTATTCATATTCAGCATAAAGTTCTGCGCCTTTTCGATCATGGCGTTGTCAAGATTCTGCACGATCTTTCCGTCGCTCATGCCGACATATGGAACGCCTGTAGTAAGGGAAAATCCGCTTTCAAACCACCAGCCGTCGGTGGCGTATTTTTCAGCGTCAACGTCGCAGAATTTGGTCATCATATCCCAGAATGTTTCCCATGTCCAATTGCCCTCTGCGAGAAGTTCCGCCGGGTCGTCAAGGGAATTATCGCGGATAGTGTTCTTGTTGTAGAACATCACGCAGTCGCCTTCTACATCAACAGCGCCTACATAGTGGCTTCCGTTGAACGCAAACTGCTCATTTACCGCGCTCATGGGTGCCCACAGCTCGCTGCTGAAATCAACGTAATCATCAAGCGGGTCGAACATTCCGCTGATAGCGCCCTTGGGGAATACGTCCATGTCGCCTGCGCTGAACATATCCGGGGAATCGTCCGCCTGCACCAGCACTGCAAGCTTGTCGTAACGGCTGTCCCACGGGGTGTTGATG
>CAKSEE010000015.1 GCA_934446455.1 uncultured Oscillospiraceae bacterium
CCTGCAACAGAGCTGCCGAAGTTCTCGCTTCTTACCTCGAACACCGTACCCGTGTAGTAGCCCTGTCCGCGCACAAGGGAAATGTCGAACTCCACGCCGTACCTGCCGTCCGCGATAGCCTCGCTGTCGCTTATAATGCCGCGCAGACCCTCTGTAATGCTCTCGTCGCCGATGATTTCCGTTACCTTATCAACCGTAAGCGGCAGCTGTGCGAGAACGTCCTCGAACCTGTCTATGGCGTCCTTGTCAAAGTCCTTTTCGCGAAGCTCCTCGACAACGCCCTGCGCGCCTATCTTGTCCAGCTTGTCGAAGCTTACGCACACGCTCATAAGCTGCTCCTGTGCAAATCCGAGGGAGGACAGCATTTTATTAAGCACCGCACGGTCGTTTATGCGAACCGTGAACGCACCGATATCAAGCGCCAGCAGCGCCTTTGCGGTAAGCGCGATAAGCTCCTTTTCGCAGCCTGCGTCCTTGTCGCCGATAACGTCTATATCGCACTGCATGAACTCGCGCAGCCTGCCTTTCTGCGGGTTCTCAGCACGGTACACCCTGTCAATCTGAATGCACTTGAACGGCATTGTAAGGCTCTCGCGGTTAGCGGAGAAGTACCTTGTAAGCGGCAGGGTAAGGTCGTAGCGCAGCCCCATGTCGCACAGGTCGTCCGTTTTGCCTGAAGCAAGAGCCTTTTCCAGCTTATCGCCGCGGCGGAGTATCTTGAAGATAAGGTTAAGGTTGTCGCCGCCGTCGCTCTTGTTGAGGTTTTCAATATCCTCTACGGCGGGCGTCATTATGCGCTGAAATCCGTTTGCACGGTAAATGTCAAGAATGGTCTGTTGGATTTTTTCGCGCAGCTCCGCCTCCTGCGGGAGATAATCGCGCGTGCCCTTTACACTTTTGATTTTCATTGCTGTTGTTCCTTTCAAATAAAAAAATCTCGGGAAATACTGCCCGAGATAAAAAGTCTGCATAAGCGCTTCATCACGGGCATAACAAATCGCGGTCATACCCTGCGGGCATGATTGCTAGCCATGATGGTGATGATGAAGCGAAAAATACATAACAAATGTTCCTTTCAGCCATAAGCAACAATAAAGCTACTGTTTGTATTATATCATTTCCAAATGATTTTGTCAATACAGTTTTACGGCTGCACTGCACTTTTCGGGTGTTTCTACTTGAAAAAATACGGCTTTTGTGGTATGATAATCTGAGATTGATTAAAACGGAGGAGCAGACATGATATATACAGTTACATTCAACCCCGCAGTTGACCTTGTTATGCGTACTGACGGGCTCAGAAGCGGGGAAGTCAACCGTGCGCGCGGCGAGGAACTGATGTTTGGCGGCAAAGGAATAAACGTGTCGCTCGTCCTGCATGAGTTCGGCGTGGAGTCGGTCGCGCTCGGATTTATCGCGGGCTTTACGGGCGATGCCATTGAGCAGGGCGTACGCTCAGCAGGTGTGAAAACGGACTTTATCCGCCTTGAAAGCGGTTTTTCGCGCATAAATGTGAAAATTAAAGCCGAGAGCGAAACCGAGCTTAACGGCACGGGTCCGGATATTCCGTACAGCGCGCTGGAAGAACTGCTTGCAAGGCTTGACGGGCTATGCGAGGACGACACGCTGGTGCTTGCGGGAAGCGTACCGCCGAGTATGCCGGCGGACATATATGAGCGCATTCTCGCGCGGCTTTCTGGCAGGGGTATCCGCGCCGCCGTGGACGCGCAGGGCGAGCTTCTGCGCGACGTGCTGAAATACCGCCCATATCTCATAAAGCCAAACGACCGCGAACTCGGCGAGCTTTTCGGCGTGGAGATAAGCGGCGCCGCTCAGGCACGCGAATATGCCGCAAGGCTTCAGGCACAGGGCGCGCGCAACGTGCTTGTGTCCATGGCAGAGAAGGGCGCGGTACTTCTGGACGAGGACGGCGGGGAGCATTTCTGCGCGGCTTGCACCGGACAGGTGCGCAACTCCGTGGGCGCGGGCGATTCCATGCTGGCGGGCTTTCTTGCGGGTGCGCGGCGCGGCTTTGACGAGGCGCTGCGGCTTGGCACGGCAGCGGGCGGCGCTACGGCGTTTTCTGACGGACTGGCAGTGCGCGCGGATATAGAGCGGCTTTTGCAGCAGCTCTGAGAACACGAAAATGAGGCAGCCCGTAAGAGCTGCCCCATTCTCTTTAGTTGTAATACTGCGCCTGCGCCGCGAACATCTCCGCATAGATACCGTTCGGTTTTTCGCAAAGCTCCTCGTGTGTGCCGTATTCCTTTATCCTGCCCTCTGCGAATACCGCTATCCTGTCGCAGAACTTGCAGCTTGAGAGCCTGTGTGATATGTAGATTGCCGTCTTGTTTCCCACAAGGTCGTTGAACTGGCGGTATATCTCATACTCCGCAACCGGGTCGAGCGCGGCTGTCGGCTCGTCGAGGATAACGAGCGGCGCTTTTTTGTGGAGCGCGCGGGCTATCGCAAGCTTCTGCTGCTCGCCGCCCGACGGCTCTATGCCGTTTTCGTCAAAGGGCTTGAAAAGCATCGTGTCCGCGCCCTTTTCAAGGGAATTTACCTTGTCCGCAAGCCCTACCTTTTCAAGAAGACCGTTCAGCTCCTCGTCCGAAATGCTGCCGCTTACCGCAATGTTATCGCGTATTGAGAACGCAAACAGCCGGAAGTCCTGGAACACGGGTGCGAAAAGCCTCATGTACTCGCCTGTTTCGTACTCCTTTATGTTCACGCCGTCAAGCAGAATCTCGCCGTCCGTCGGGTCGTAGAGCCTGCACAGCAGCTTTATGAACGTAGTTTTGCCCGCGCCGTTAAGCCCTACTATGGAGAGGTGTTCGCCCTGATTAAGGGTGATGTTCACCCCGTCAAGCACCTTGACGTCGGTGTGGGGGTAGGTAAAGCACACGTTTCTGAACTCCACGGTGTGCGCGCCCTCGCTTACATGGCGTGTGCCGCTCTGTACAACCGCGGGGTAGCGCATGAACTCAACATACTCGTATGCGTAGCTTGAGCGCTTCACAAGGTCCTGAGCGTTCTGCAGAAGCTGCTCCATACACGAGCTGAACGTGCTTACCGACGTCAGCATCTGCGAGAATACTCCGAGCGTCATTTTTCCCGCGATAACAAGAATGCCGAGGATAAGGTAGGACAGGAAGTCGCGAAGCACTCTGCCGAATACCATGATAAACTGAAACGGCAGCCTCCGGTTGGCGGTGTCCGTCCACATATCGCAGGATTCGCGGGTGTAGCCGTCCCACTTTTGCAACATCATATCCTTTGCGTTGTAAAGGCGTATGTCCTTGCCGTAGTGAAAGTCCGTTATATCCCAGCCAAGATACCCGAAAATGCGGTTTACCTTTGACAGCTTCTTGAAGTTTTCTATGTCTATATTGTTGATTTTTTTGTTCGCGAGGGCACTCAGTACAAGCACCGCCGCCGTTATCGGCAGCAGTATCGGCGCGTTCACAATGATGAGCGCCACAACGCCCGCAATTACCGCGGCGTTTACAACAATCAAAAAGAACGGCTGCAGAATGCCCGTAAGTCCGCCCGAATACCATGTCATGCCCTCGCGCGCCCTTTGCAGCAGGTCGAGCGCGTTTTTGTCCTCGGTGAGCTGAAAGTCCAGCTCCATTGTGCGGCGGCTGAGCTTCTCCGTAAAGAAATTCTCAAACCTGTCGGAGTACTTCTCGCGCGTTATGTCAAGCGCGGAAATCCCCATCTGCACCAGCCTTTCGCCGCCGACAAGCACCGCTGCGTATATAAGCAGCCGTACTATGCTGCGCTCGCCGCAAAGCTCGTTTATAATAAGCGGCATCATGAATATGCTTATGAACGGTGCTATTATTGTAAGTATCGTGTTTGCGCCGCAGCATACAAAGTAGCTCTTGCAGCTGCGCCACGCCTCGGGAATAAAGTACCTGAGTACCTCGCGTACGTGCGTTTTCTCTTTATTCTGCCGCATTTGCGCAATCCTCCTTGTAATACTGTGCCTGTATCTCAAACATCTTAGAGTATTCTCCGCCCTTTGCCAGCAGCTCCTCGTGCGTGCCGTATTCCACAAGCTCGCCGCCTATGAACATCGCGACTGCATCGCAGAAGCGCGTTGACGACAGCCTGTGCGAAATATACACGGCGGATTTGTCGCCTATCATATCGTCAAAGCTGCGGTAAAGCTCGTACTCCGCAAGAGGGTCGAGCGCTGCTGTCGGCTCGTCAAGCACGACAACGGGCGCGTTTTTGTAGAGAGCCCTCGCAAGCGCCAGCTTCTGCCTTTCGCCGCCGCTGAGGTCCACACCGTCGTCGTACAGCACCTTAAGCAGCTGCGTGTCCGCGCCGTTTGTAAGGCTCGCGAGCTTCTCGCCAAGCCCCGCTCGCTCAAGGCATTCTGCCGCAAGCGTCTTGTCGGTCTGCTCGGGGGTAGCCATAGATACGTTCTCGCACATCGGGAACGCGAAGAGCTCGACATTCTGGAAAACGGGGGAGAACAGCCTGTAGTAGTCGCGGCGGCTGTACTCGCGGATATTCGTGCCGTTCAGCAGTATCTCGCCCTCGGTGGGGTCGTAGAGCCGCAGCAGCAGCTTTATGAACGTGGTTTTGCCCGCGCCGTTCATGCCGACTACCGCAAGGCGCTTGCCCGCTTCAAGCGTAAGATCAAGATTTTTGAGCGCGTAATCGTCCGCGCCCTTATAGCGGTAGGAAACGTTCTTAAACTCGAACGTAAGCCTGCCCTGCGGCAGGGGAAGCCCCTCGCCGTCGTCGTCCACGACCTCAAGGAACGAGCGGAAGTCGTCCACCTCCATGGAGCTTTTCTTGAACCCGCCAAGCCCGTTCAAGAACTGCGTGAGCGACTCAGAAAACGCCGTGGACAGTCCGAGATAGAGCGTAAAGTCGCCTATGGACATATCCCGTCCCACAACGCAGAATATAAGCACGCCGTAAATCGCAGCGTTCGCGATAAGCTGCATAACGTGCGCAAAGGCGCTGTTTGCAAGCCAGAGGTTTCTGCTGTGGTAATAGCGCCTGCGCTTTTCGTCGAGTATCTCGTGCTGCTTCTCGCACAACACGTCTTTCATGCCGAAAAGGCGTATGTCCTTTGCGTAGTCGAAGTCCTGCGTTACGCGCTCCATGTAGTTTATTTTTCTCCACGTCGGCGCGAGTACGTCCCATACCTCTTTTTTATCGCGCTTTACTGTATGGTGGAAGAAAAGGAACTGCACGAGCGACATCACGGAAATAACGAGAATCAGCCGCCGGTCGAGAATTAACACCGCGGTGAACGACGCTGCCATTACGACAACCTGTAACATTATCGTATAGAGCATTCGCATAAGCCCCTCGACGCCCTCAGTGTTGCCACCGCACGCCTGCGAAGCCTTCTGGCAGGCGTTGAGCATATCGGGGTTTTCAAGGTCCTCATAGCTCATGTCGAGCGCCTTTGCGTTCTTTTCGCCGATAACCATTAACCTTGCGTGTATGAACCCGTCCCACACCCTGCTGCCGCAAAGCGTGTTGAGCGCCGTGGCGGTAAGCTCAATGGCGGCGGTTATAAGCAGCAGCGGCAGCAGGGGAGAAGCGTCGCCGCTTTTGGACTGCGCCTGCACAAGGTCTATTACATATTTGCCGATATAGCTCCACAAAAGCCACATTGCAGCGCCCGCGAAAACGCCTACCGCCATGAACGGGATTATGTTAGGCGCGTACCTGCGGATTATGCCGAGGACGTAACCGCAGTTGCTTAGTATGCCGTGTTCGCGGTGCAGCGGGTCAGTTTGCTGTTTTGTCTTTTTCATTTTTATGCTCCTTGTAGGTGTCGTGCTTCATGTAGGGCGAATTGCGTGTTCCCGTCTGATAGTTGAACGATGTGGGGCGGTTAAGGAACGTTGACGTAAACGCAAGCAGCAGCGGGAACGTGCAGTCCGCAAGGTACTGGTATATCTTTTCGGAGCTTTTGCCGCCCTCAAGCGTGGCCTCCCATATCAGCCCGAAATCAAGCAGCCCGTCTATTATCCTGCGTGCGTTATCGGGGCTAATGCCAAGCTCGCTCGTGAGCGTTTCAAGCTTAAAGAATATTGTAGTGCTGCGCCCCGCAAGAAAATATATCGCGCGCAGGGCGTTTGGCACGGCAAGGAACTCAAACAGCCTTACCATGCGCTCGTCGTAGCGCAGCACGTCGTCGTAGCCGCTCTCAGGCTCGGGCATCAGCAGAAAGTATTGCAGGTTTGCGTTGAGCCGCATTTGCAGTATTCCGCTTTCAAGCGTCAGCTGGCTGAACGTTGCATACTCGCGGTTTTTAAGCACCGATTCGGGTATGGGGCTGTATTCGTCCGCTCCGCACATTCCGCTGATAATCGCGCGGCAGCAGTCGAACGCCTGCGCCATTGTCCACGCGCGCCCCTGCCCGTTCATTGCAAGCTCGCGGAAATGCTCGGTAACCTGCTGGCAGAAGCTCTTTTCGGGCTCGCGCTCCCTGCCGAAAAGCTCGTCTGTTGTAACGCCGAGCGCGTCGGCTATCGCGGGTATAAGCTGCGCGTCGGGGAAGCTCTGCCCCTCCCACTTGGACACCGCCTGCGGGGATACGCCCACCGCGTCTGCAAGCTGCTCCTGCGTAAGCCCCTTTTCGCGGCGAATGCGGCGCAGCGCTGCGTTGAATGAGTATTCCATTGTCGCACTTCTCCTTTCGTACTTCAAGTATATCACTATTTGCGGTAGAATACAAGCTAAAATAAGTTGCTATAAACAAAAAAACGTTGAGTCTTTGTTAAAAAATCAACTGCTCGTTGACAAAGGGCGCGCCTTAATCGGATTGACTTTTTGCAGCGCATTTGCTATAATTGTCTTAAAATCAGGACAGGGGACCGGAAATAATTATCGAAGCGTACAAAGGCAGGCTTGACGATGAAATTCGTGAGCTGATTTTAGGTATTCAGAACAACAAAGCCAAAATCGGGCTTTCTCTCGCGGAACAGCCCAATTTGCTCGATATTGTACAAAACGCTTCTTGAATACGCCGAAAATGCGGGCGTTAAATGTATTATTCTTTATACTCCGTTGGTCGCGCGCGCCTCTCACAGGTTCTATGAAAAAGCAGGCTTTCAGCAAATCGCCTGCGAAAGTCTGCCTGTCGAGTACAGCTACCCCGTCAGGGACTCGCTGCTGTATGTTCTTTATCTTTAACGCGCCGCAAAAATCGCCCGCAGGGAACTCTCCCCGCGGGCGGTTCGGTTATGCCTGCACCGTCTGCGCACCCTCAAGGCTCTTTATCGCAGCGACTGCGTCCCAGTAAAAGTGCTCCTCGCCTATGCGCTCGCGGAAGCCCGCCCTGTCCATCATCTCGCTTACTGCGTCCTGCACGCCGCAGAACGATATCTGCGTGCCCTTTTCACCGAACTCGCGATAAAGGCGCTCAAGCTCAGCAAGCGACATATCGTCCGCAGTAGGCACGCCGCGCATTGAAAGGATTATCTGCTGCGCGCCGTCAAGTTCGGAGAGGGCGTTCACGAGCTTTTCCTGCGTGCCGAAGAAAAGCGGTCCTGAAAGGTATACAACCTTAAATTCCTCATGGTGTACAGACTTTACCCTGCCATTAAGGCGGCTTTCGTCAATGTCGCTTGTTACAACCTTAAGCTCGCAGCTCTTGACGATAAATACGAGCATTGCGGCGACAACGCCTATCACTATCGCAATGGTAAGGTCGAACACGACAGTCGCCGCCATTGTGATAAGGTACTGTAAAATAGAGGACTTGAACTTCTTGCTGAATATGGACTTTATCGAGGCCCACTCGTTCATTCTGAACGCCGTTACCATAAGTACGCCCGCAAGCGCCGCAAGGGGAATCCTGCTCATAACGCCACCCAGCAGGAACATTGAAAGGATAAGCGTAAGCGAGTGGAACACGCTTACAAGGCGCGTCTGCCCGCCCGACTTTATTGCAACGGAGGTTCTCGCTATTGCCGCCGTAGCGGGAACTCCGCCGAGAAGCGGGATAACCATGTTGCCTATGCCCTGCGCGATAAGCTCGCGCTGCGCGTCAAGGTGTTCGCCCTTCATCTTGCCTGCCGAAGCGCCGCAAAGCAGGCTCTCTATCATACCGAGCGCCGCAATGGATATTGCAGGAACGATAAGATGCGTGATATTCGCCATGTCAAAGCCGTTTTTGATTATGCTGCCGTCCGTTACAAGGCTGCGGGGGATAGCGCCTACTTCGGCTACCGTGCCCTCCTCAAAGAAAACAAGGTTTACAATGAGCGCCACAATTATTCCCACAAGCGAGGAAGGAACGACTGCGTTCCACTTTTTCGGATAAACAACCATTATAAGTATAACAAGCGCGCCGAACATCACCGCCCACCAGTTGGGAACAAAGCTGCCCTCGCCGTTAAAATAGGAGGCAATCTTCTCTATCTGGTCAGACCCGACGGACTTTGTGCCGAAGAAGTTGTCTATCTGCCCGAGCGCAATTATAATCGCAATGCCCGAGGTGAATCCCGTGATAACAGGCGCGGGGAGGTAGCTTACAAGCTTTCCGACCCTGCAAAGCGCCGCAATTATAAGTATCGCGCCCGAGATAAAGCCCGCCGTAAGTACGCCCGAAATGCCGTACTGCGCCGAAACTGACAGAAGAATCGCCGCCATGGCGCCCGTGGGTCCCGATATCTGGTACGAAGCGCCCGAGAGCACGTCTATTATAATACCCGCGGCAATCGCCGTAATAAGTCCCGAGGCGGCGTCCGCGCCCGAGCTTACGCCGAAAGCGAGCGCCAGCGGCAGCGCAACCGCCGCCACGGTAAGTCCCGCCATCGCGTCCTGCGAAAGCTTCTTTGCATTGTAGCCCTTGAATTCCGCCTTAAGGTCGGCGGCATACTTCTTAAACATTCCGTTCTCCTTTTTTTACAGAGGGTTTTGCACGCAAAAAAAGGCGCGCCGCGCCCTCCGTGATATCTGACCGCACATTAGTCAACAAAACAATATTATTATAGAACTTTGCAGCTTCTCTGTCAATCATGAGAGTTTACAAATTTATTCGACAAAATGCTGCTTTTTGGGTAAGAGCGCACATAATACGCGGGCCTTTATATTACGCAACACCTGTTACCCTTGACATCACAGGGTAAAGTGTAGTATAATTCTATACAAAAAGGGGGATTTGCGATGTACAGGATATTTATTGCGGAGGACGACGAGGTGATAGCCCGCGAGGTAAAGGAAGGGCTGGGCTCGTGGGAGTACGAGGCGCGCTGCGCGCAGAACTTCCGCAGGGTGGCGCAGGAGATAGAGGAGTTTGCGCCGCACCTTATTCTTCTTGATATAACGCTGCCGTTTTATAATGGGTTCTACTGGTGCGGCGAGATACGCAGGAAGAGCAGCGTGCCTATAATCTTCATCTCCTCCGCCTCGGACAATATGAACATAGTTATGGCAATGAATATGGGCGGCGACGACTTTATCGCAAAGCCCTTTGATATGTCGGTGCTTACCGCAAAGGTTCACGCGCTGCTGCGCAGAAGCTACGATTTTGCAAAGCAGGCGGGGACGATTGAGTGCGGCGGCGCGCGACTCAGCACCGCGGACGCCGCGCTGTTTGTGGGGGACGAGCGCGTGGAACTTACCAAAAACGAATACCGCATAATGCTTACGCTGCTTGAAAACAAGGGCAGGGTGGTAAGCCGCGAAAAGCTCATGAACAGGCTTTGGGAAACCGACAGCTTTATCGACGAAAACACGCTTACCGTAAATATTGCGCGGCTGCGCAGAAAACTTGCGGCAGCAGGCCTTGAGGACTACATTTCAACGCGCGTTGGCATGGGGTATATCGTAGAGGACTGAATCGACGGAGGGGGCTATGTCATACATAAAGTCACGGCTGCGCACGGCGGCGGCTTTTGCCGTTATGGCGGGAATAAGCGCAGCGGTAGCAGCGCTGAGCGGCGTTTCCGCGTTTGTAATACTTTATTCGTGCGCGATCTGCGCCGCTGTTCTGGCGGCGTTTACGGTTGCGGATTACCTGCGCTTCAGAAAGAAGCGTACAGCGCTTGAACATCTTAAAGCGGAAATAGCCGAATCGCTTGACAACCTGCCCGCGCCCGATAACGACATAGAGCGCGGCTATGCCGAGCTCTGCGCGCTTGTATTTGAGAAACTGACCGAGCTTCGCGCGCAGGACGAGCGCCGCATGAGCGGCATGAGCGACTATTACACCATGTGGGCGCATCAGATAAAAACGCCCATAGCGGCAATGCGGCTTCTGCTTGACGGACGGGACACCCCGCAGAGCCGCGAGCTTTCCGAGGAGCTGCTGCGAATAGAGCAGTACACGCAGATGGTGCTGTGCTATATCCGGCTTGAAAGCCCGCAAAGCGATCTTGTTATACGCCCGTGCAGCCTTGACGGCATGATAAAACGCGCGGTAAGGCGGTTTTCCTCACAGTTCATTCGCAAGAGGCTGACGCTCGCCTACGAGCCTGTGGATGTGCAGGTACTCACTGACGAAAAGTGGTTCGTATTCGTGCTAGAGCAGCTGCTTTCCAATGCCGTAAAGTACACCCGCGAGGGCGGCGTTACCATAACCGCGGACGACCACGCCCTTTGTATAGCAGATACGGGCATAGGCATAGCGCCCGAGGACCTGCCGCGAATATTCGACAAGGGGTATACCGGCTGCAACGGCAGAGCTGACATGAGAGCAAGCGGTATAGGGCTGTACCTTTGCAGGAGAATATGTGCGTCGCTCGGAATGACGATTTCAATAGATAGCGGCTGCGACGGCACAGCGGTAAAGCTCGGACTTGACCGTCCCGAGGTCGATTTCAGGGACTGATATTACATAAACGTAAGATGATTGTAAGAGAAAATCTATGGAAAAATACGCCGCAGTCTGCTACAATATATTAAGACAGACGGGCGGCGGAAATCCCTCAATTGCCGCACACGCAACAGCATACCTCCAACCACGCGCCGCCCCGCCTGTCAGAAAGGAAGGGACAATATGCCTGTTCTGGAGATATCAGACCTTAAAAAGACATACACCGCACGCATAGGCGCGGCAAGGGTAGAGGCGCTGCGAAGCGTATCGTTCACCGCGGAAAGCGGCGAGTTCATTGCAATAATGGGCGAGAGCGGCTCGGGAAAATCCACGCTGCTTAATATACTTGCAGCGTTCGACAGACCCACGGGCGGCACGGTAGTGCTTGACGGAAAGAACCTCTCGAAGATAAAGGAGTCTGCGCTTGCGGACTTCCGCCGCGACAATCTCGGCTTTGTGTTTCAGGAGTTCAACCTGCTGGACACGTTCACCGTGCGCGACAATATCCTGCTGCCGCTTGTGCTTGCAGGTATGAAGTACTCGGAAATGACCCCCAAACTTAACGACGTTACAGAGCCGCTCGGGCTGAAGCCGCTGCTTGACAAGTACCCCTACGAGCTTTCGGGCGGACAGAAGCAGCGCACGGCGGTTGCGCGGGCGCTTATCACGCAGCCAAAGCTGCTGCTTGCAGACGAGCCCACGGGCGCGCTCGACAGCAAGAGTTCGGACGAGCTGCTGCGGCTCTTTGCGGATATAAACTCGCGCGGACAGACCATTCTCATGGTAACTCATTCCGCAAAGGCTGCGAGCCGCGCAGGGCGTGTGCTGTTCATTAAGGACGGTATGGTGTTCCACCAGCTTTACCGCGGCGACTGCGACGACAGCGAGTTTTACCGCAGGATAACCGACGCGCTCACCCTGCTTTCTGCGGAAGGCGGTGCGAAATGAGGCTCTATTCAAGGCTTGCCGCAGGAGGCATACGCCGCAACGCAAAGCTGTATGCGCCGTATATTCTGACGTGCGCGCTTATGGCGATGATATTTTACATTGTAAGTTTCCTGTCGCAGAACCCGTTTATCGACGGCATGAGGGGCGGCGGATATCTCAGAGTAATGCTTATCATGGGCGTTATCATCATGGGCGTTTTTTCGGCGATATTCCTGTTCTACACCAACTCCTTCCTTGTAAAGCAAAGGAAGAAGGAGTTCGGACTGTACAATGTGCTGGGACTTGGAAAGCGCAACATCGTGCGCGTTATGGCGCTTGAAACGGTGTTTGTCGGCGCAGGCTCGACAGCGCTCGGCATTGCGGGCGGCATACTCTTTTCAAAGCTGGCTGAACTTCTCGCGGTGCGGATAATTCACGGTGAGGCGACATATTCATTTTATATATGCCCCTTTTCGGTTATCGGCACGTGCGTTGTGTTTGCGGTAATATTCCTGCTTATACTGTTAAACGTCATTCGGCAGGTCATTTTCTCAAAGCCCGTGGAGCTTCTCCACGCGGAAAGCGCAGGTGAAAAACCGCCCCGCGCGAACTGGTTTATAGCGGTTCTCGGCGCGGTTATGCTGGGAACGGCATATTACATGGCGGTTACGATCAAACAGCCTGCTGCAGCCATCACGGCGTTCTTTTTCGCGGTGCTGCTGGTTATCGGCGCAACATACCTGCTGTTCATCGCAGGGTCTGTTGTAATGTGCAGGGTTCTGCAAAAGAACAAGGGCTACTATTACCGTACTAAGCACTTTATCTCGGTTTCGCAGATGGCGTACCGCATGAGGCGCAACGGCGCGGGACTTGCTTCCATATGTATACTCTGCACAATGGTGCTGGTAACGCTCTCCACAACGATCTGCCTGTACTCAAGCGAGGAGAAACTCGTGTATTCGCGTTATCCGCGCGAGGTCATGGCGTATCCCACAAACGGCGACGCACATGACAAGGAGCGCATGCTGTCGATAATAAGTGAAGTCGCCGCCGAAAACGGCGTTACCCCGTACAACGTGCTTGATTATACCTATTCCGTATGCTCATGCTTTCTTGACGGAAGCACGTTTTACGTGCAGTCCGACGCGTATACGGGCGGCAAGGTAGTCACAGGCGATGTGCGCGACGTGTTCCTTATACCGCAGCAGGATATCGAAAAGACGTTCGGCACGAATCTTTCGCTTTCGGACGGGGAGGCCGCCATCTACACAAAGGGTGCGGCATACAAACCCGATGAGCTTACAATATACGGCGTGGGAAGTTTCACGATAAAGCAAAGGCTGCCGCAGCTTGATATTATCGGCTCTGACGCTGCAAGCATAAGCAACTCTGTGTATGTTATCGTAAGCGACATGAGCATTCTGGAGCGCGCCGCGCAGTACAACAGCGAATCCGGCTACTATAAAACGGGCGTGCGCACCTACTACGGCTTTGACACGGGACTTACCGGCGAGGCAGCCGAAAAGTTCTGCGACGACATTATAATAAGGGCGTCCGGGGAAGTGGAATCCTATTCCATAATGCTGCGCGAAATAGAATTTCTTGACTTCCTCGGGCTGTACGGCGGGCTGTTCTTCCTCGGGATAGTTTTCGGCGGAGTGTTCATTCTAGCTGCGGTGCTTATCATGTACTACAAGCAGATAAGCGAAGGCTACGACGACAGGGCGCGCTTCGACATACTGAAAAAAGTCGGCATGAACGACCGCGATATCAGGCGCGCGGTAAATTCGCAGGTGCTTACGGTGTTCTTTGCACCGCTTATCGCAGCGGGAGTGCATATGTGCTTTGCTTTCCCCATGCTTACAAGGCTTATGGGAATGTTCAGCCTTTACGACACGGCATTTATGGCAGGCATTACGCTCGCTTGCTTCGGGGTGTTTGCGGCGCTTTACGTTGCGGTTTACGCCATTACGTCGCGCAGCTATTATACGATTGTAAGTGGTAAGAAAAATGAAACATAAACACAAACCCTTAGGCGTGATATGCCTTGTGCTGCTGGGCATACTCGCGCTGCCCGCGGCGGTGTTCGCAGGGCTGTTCTGGGCGGCATATACGTTAATGGACAAGGCTCTGACAAAAGCAGAGCCGCAGAAATGACAGGGAGGTCGGCTATGGGAACGGCTGTGGCAGGCAGGCGGCACAGGCTTCGCTCGGCGCTTTTTGTGCTGTTTGCCGTGGTTATATCTCTGGCAGCGACGCTCGGGGTGTTCGTGCTGGGCTGTTGGGAGCTTCACAGAACTGCCGTGACCGAGCTTACGCCCACGGCGCTTTACGCGCAGGTTTCGCAGCAGGAGGACTTTGTGGAGTTCAGCGAGCTTCCCGCATTTTATGTGAACGCTGTGACAGCCATAGAGGACAGGAACTTCTTTACGCACGGCGGGGTAGAGGTAAGCTCGCTTGCACGAGCGCTTCTGCACAACATAAAAGCGGGCAGTTTTGCGGAGGGCGGCAGCACGATAACCATGCAGACCGCAAAAAACCTCTACTATACGCAGGAAAAGAGCATTACGCGAAAGGTGACTGAGATATTCACCGCCTTTGACCTTGAACGCGAGCTTTCCAAGGAGCAGATATTCGCGCTTTATGTGAACACAATATACTTCGGCTGCGGATATTACGGCATAGGAACGGCTTCACAGGGCTATTACGGCGTTACGCCCGCACAGCTTACAGACGAGCAGTGCGCAGTGCTTGCGGGCGTGCCGAAGTCCCCGAACGCCTTTTCTCCCGCAAATCACCCCGACGCTGCCGAGGAACGCGCGCAAAAGGTGCTTGCGGCAATGGACGATTGCGGGTACATATAACGATAAGGCTGCGCTGACTTGTTCTGCGCAGCTTTTCGGCTTTGTTATGAAAAAATATCCGTGAGAACTTGACAATTCGGGCGTTTGGTGGTATAATAATAAACGCACGGCGTTTATTATTATACATCAAAAGTCCCCGCACATACGCAAATCAAAGATTTGCTCCGTGCGTATCGGACAATTATATCATAATGCTTCGCTTATATGGTATAATAAATTGTTAAATAAAACCCTGCGACAGGAAACCGATAATTCAGGGCATAATATAATCAATCGTGATTGAAAGGATTGGATACAAAGTGTTCAGAGAAAACGAATACCGCACGCAGTACTGCAACGCGGTAACAGAAAGCGATATCGGCAAGAAGGTCCGCGCTGCGGGCTGGGTCGAGAATATCCGCGACCACGGCGGTATAATGTTTATCGACCTGCGCGACCATTACGGCACGGTGCAGGTGGTATTCCACAACGAGGAGCTGCTTAAGGGCATACGCAAGGAAAGCGCCGTTTCCATAAGCGGCACGGTACTCAAACGCGACGAGTCCACCTATAACGACAAGATTGAAACGGGCACCGTTGAAATTGAGGCGGAGGAAGTGCGCATTCTCGGCAGAGTGACCGAGGATCTGCCGTTTGAGGTCGCAATCTCCAAGGAAACCAAGGAGGACCTGCGCCTTAAGTACCGCTACCTTGACCTGCGCAATAAGAAGGTTCACGATAACATCGTGTTCCGCTCAAAGGTTATTTCCTTCCTGCGCAATAAGATGAGCGACATGGGCTTCCTTGAGCTTCAGACGCCGATTCTGTCCACCTCGTCGCCCGAGGGCGCGCGCGACTACCTTATCCCCAGCAGAAAGCACCACGGCAAGTTCTACGCGCTTCCGCAGGCGCCGCAGATCTTTAAGCAGATCTACATGGTGTCGGGATTCGACAAGTATTTCCAGATAGCGCCCTGCTTCCGCGACGAGGACGCACGCGCCGACCGCTCTCCCGGCGAGTTTTACCAGCTCGACTTTGAGATGTCCTTTGCAACGCAGGAGGACGTTTTCGCGGTTGCCGAGGAGGTTCTGTACGAAACCTTTACAAAGTTCTCCGATAAGAAGGTAAGCCCTGCGCCGTTCAGACGCATTCCCTACGAGGAGGCTATGCTCACTTACGGCTCTGACAAGCCTGACCTGCGCAACCCGCTCGTTATCAAGGAGCTTTCAGACCTCTTTGTTGACAGCGATTTCAAGCCGTTCTGCAACAAGGTAGTCCGCGGTATCCGTGTGCCGAACATGGCAGGGCAGTCAAAGAGCTTCTTCAAGAACATGGAGGACTTCGCAACGAACGAAGTCGGTATGAAGGGCTTAGGCTACTTTAAGGTAGAGCAGGGCGAAAACGGCGGTTTCAAATACAACGGTCCTATCGACAAGTTCCTTGACGACGCACAGCGCGCCGAGCTTGCAAAGCGATGCGAGCTCGAGGTCGGCGATGTTCTCTACTTTATTGCCGACAGCAAGAAGAACGCCCCGAAGTTTGCGGGACAGATACGCAATGAGGTTGCAAAGCGCATGGGTCTTGTAGACGAGAGCCGCTTTGAGCTGTGTTTCATCGTTGACTTCCCGATGTACGAGCTTGACGAGGAAACGGGCAAGATAATCTTCACGCACAACCCGTTCTCAATGCCGCAGGGCGGTCTTGACGCGCTACTTAACAAAAACCCGCTCGACATTCTCGCGTACCAGTACGACATCGTATGCAACGGTGTAGAGCTATCCTCGGGCGCGGTAAGAAACCACGATCTCGACATCATGGTAAAGGCGTTTGAGATAGCAGGCTATACTGAGGATGACGTTGCTTCCAAGTTCGGTGCTCTCTACAACGCGTTCAAGTTCGGTGCACCGCCTCACGCAGGCATGGCGCCCGGCGTAGACCGCATGATAATGCTCCTTACGGGCGAGGAAAGCATTCGCGAGATCATTGCGTTCCCGCTTAACTCCAACGCGCAGGATCTGCTCCTGGGCGCGCCCACGGAGGTTACGGAGCAGCAGCTCCGCGAGGTTCACATCAAGGTAAGAAAGCAGATGTGAGCTGCTATAATTGCATAAACAAGACTCCCGCCGAAAGAACGGCGGGAGCTTTATTATACGCTTACAGCCACTGGATAAAACCGGTTTTATCAGTGCGGTTGTAGCCTGCCTGCTCATAAAAGCGCAGCGTGCTTTCAAGCTTCGAACCTGTCATAAGCACAAGGCGGTAGCAGTTTTCGTTGATAGCGAGCTGCTTTGCGTAGTCAAGGCAAGCGCGCGCAAGCCCTCTTTTGCGATAGTTGGCGTGGGTCACCACGTTCTCTACCCACGCGTAGGGGCGGTGTCCGTGCGTCAGGTTCGGGACGATAAGGCAGGTGACGCTTGAAACGATTCTGCCGTCCTCCTCCGCTACGATTATATGATAATTCGGGTCGGAAATTATGCTTCCCCATACGCCGCGCGCCTTTTCAAAGGGCGGCACTTCCGTTTCGTGCAGGTGCAGGTAAAGCTCCATAAGCTGCTCGTAGTCAGCGCTTGTTATTTCGCGTATCATAAACTCCTCCATAAAGCAAATCCCGCTCATAACGAGCGGGGCTTTTATTACTGCTTTTCTTCTTTATTTTCTGGGGCTTTTTCGCCCTTAAGCAGGTCGCGTATCTCGGTGAGAAGCTCCTCCTCCTTTGTGGGCTTGGGAGGCTCCGCGGGCTTTTCTTCTTCCTTTTTCTTGCCAAGCTCCATAAGCTTGTTCATACCCTTTACCAGCAGGAAAAGCACAAGCGCCATGATAAGGAAGTTCACCACAGCCGTAAGGAACGCGCCGTAATTGAACACAACGCCGTTAATCTCAAACTGACCGCCGATTACGATGCCCTCTTCGCTGCCGCCCGTAATAAGCTGAATAAGCGGGTTGATGAAGCTGTCGGTAAGAGCGTTTACTATGCTCTGGAACGCCGCGCCTATGATAACGCCGACTGCCATGCTCATTGCATTGCCCTTGATTGCAAACACCTTGAATTCCTCAAAAAACTTTTTCATCTGTCCCTTGCTCCTTTTGTCTTTTTTGCGGAAGTCCGCACAACTAACGTTATGATATCACAAAAGTTTGCTTTTGTCAACTATTCAAAGCAGTTTTTTTAGGTATTCGCCCGTATACGACTTTGCGCAGGCGGCTATCTGCTCAGGCGTTCCGCTTGCAACTACCGTGCCGCCCATGTCGCCGCCCTCCGGACCTATGTCTATGATATAGTCCGCCGTTTTTATTACGTCAAGGTTATGCTCTATTACAAGAACCGTGTTTCCGCCGTCCGTCAGCCTCTGGAGAATGTCTATCAGCCTGCGCACGTCCGCCGTGTGCAGACCTGTTGTAGGCTCGTCGAGAATGTATATCGTCTTACCCGTGGAGCGCTTTGAAAGCTCCGTTGCGAGCTTTATTCGCTGCGCCTCGCCGCCCGACAGGGTAGTGGAGGACTGCCCTATCCTGATGTAGCCCAATCCCACTTCGTCAAGCGTTTTAAGCTTGTTGTAAATGCGCGGTATGTTCGCAAAGAACTCAACGCCCTCTGCGACCGTCATTTCAAGCACCTCGTAGATGTTTTTGCCCTTGTAGCGCACCTCGAGCGTTTCGCGGTTGTAGCGGTGACCCTTGCATACCTCGCACGGCACGTAGATGTCGGGCAGGAAGTGCATTTCTATTTTGAGAATGCCGTCGCCCTCGCACGCCTCGCAGCGCCCGCCCTTTGTGTTAAAGGAGAACCTCCCTGCGGTGTAGCCGCGCAGCTTTGCGTCATTAGTCTGCGCAAAAAGGTCGCGTATCTCGGTAAACAGCCCCGTATATGTCGCAGGATTGGAGCGCGGCGTTCTGCCTATAGGCGACTGGTCTATCATGATAACCTTGTCAAGATGTTCCACGCCCTGCATATCAAGGAACTTGCCCGGGCGCGTTCTCGCGCGGTTGAGCTTTGCAACAAGATGCTTGTAGATTATCTCGTTTACAAGCGAGCTTTTGCCGCTCCCCGAAACGCCCGTTACACAGGTGAACACGCCAAGCGGGATATCTACGTTGATGTTCTTAAGGTTGTTTTCCTGCGCGCCGATTACCCTGAGCCTTTTTTCGGTGGTAGGTCTGCGGCTTTCGGGCACGGGTATCTTCAGCTTGCCGCTCAGATACTGTCCCGTAATGGATTCCTTGCATTTGAGTATACCCTTGACGTCGCCGCTGTAAATGACCCTGCCGCCGTTTACGCCCGCTTCGGGTCCTATATCCACGATGTAGTCCGCGGCGCGCATAGTGTCCTCGTCATGCTCTACGACTATAAGAGTGTTGCCGAGGTCGCGCAGGCGCTTAAGCGTCGCTATAAGCTTGTCGTTGTCGCGTTGGTGAAGCCCTATGCTGGGCTCGTCGAGAATGTAAAGCACGCCCACAAGCGAGCTTCCTATCTGCGTTGCAAGGCGAATGCGCTGGCTCTCACCGCCGGACAGCGTTCCCGCCGAGCGGGAGAGCGTGAGATACTCAAGCCCCACGCTCCGCAGAAAACCGAGCCGCGACTTTATCTCCTTGAGTATCTGCCCTGCAATAAGCGCGTCGCGGTCGGAAAGCTCAAGCTTCTCCACAAAGTCAAGCGCGCCTGCGACCGACATTTTGCAGAAGTCGCTGATGTTCAGCCCGCCGACAGTCACCGAAAGCGCCGCAGGGTTAAGGCGCTCGCCGTGGCACTCGGGACATTCAACGTCGCTCATGTAGTCCTCAATCATATCGCGCGAATACTGGCTGTTGGTTTCCTTGTAGCGGCGTTCAAGGTTGCAGGCTATGCCCTCAAAATCCGTGTAGAACTGCCCGCCGCCCTGACTGCGCGGGCGCTTTATCAGCAGCTTTTCGCCCTTTGTGCCGTAAAGTATCTCGTCTACCGCCTTGTCGGAAATCTCGCTTATGGGCCGGTCAACGCTGAACGAGTGCTTTTCCGCAAGCGCGTCAAGGTACATTGCAGCGTACGTTCCCTCAGCATAGTTCCAGCCCGTGGCTTTAATGCCGCCCTCTTTTATTGAGAGCGCGGGATTTGGTATAAGCAGGGCAGGGTCTATCCTGCGATAAACGCCAAGACCTGTACACTTCGGACACGCACCGAACGGGTTGTTGAACGAGAACATACGCGGCACTAGCTCCTCAATGCTCACACCGTGTTCGGGGCAGGCGTAGCTCTGCGAGAAGTGCAGCTCCTCGCCGTCTATTATGTCGATGTAAACAAGCCCGCCGGTAAGGCTGCCCGCCGTTTCAATGCTGTCCGTAAGGCGGCTCTTAATCCCGTCCTTAAGCACAAGGCGGTCAACTATAATCTCAATATTGTGCTTCTTGTTCTTCTCAAGCGCTATCTTTTCTGAAAGGTCGTATGTCAGCCCGTCAACGCGCACGCGCGAAAAGCCCGATTTGCGCGCCGCTTCAAATTCCTTCTGATGTTCGCCCTTTCTGCCCCTCACAACGGGCGCAAGTACCTGAAACTTTGTCTTTTCGGGAAGCTCCATAACCTTGTCAACTATCTCGTCAACGGTCTGCTGCTTTATCTCCCTGCCGCACACAGGGCAGTGCGGAACGCCTATGCGCGCGTACATAAGGCGCAGGTAGTCGTATATTTCCGTTACCGTACCCACAGTTGAACGCGGGTTCTTCGAGGTCGTTTTCTGGTCTATGGAGATAGCGGGGGAGAGTCCCTCAATGCTGTCCACATCGGGCTTTTCCATCTGTCCGAGAAACATTCTTGCGTACGAGGACAGGCTCTCCATATAGCGCCGCTGCCCGTCCGCAAAAATCGTGTCGAACGCGAGGGAGCTCTTGCCGCTGCCCGAAAGCCCTGTCATTACGATAAGGCTGTCGCGCGGCAGCTCTACGTCTATGTTTTTGAGGTTATGCTCGCGCGCGCCCTTAATGATTATCTTATCGTTTGCCACTTTCTCTGTTCCTTTCTGTTCAGCCCTGAAGTTCCTTTATCTTGTCGCGCAGGTAAGCTGCGTGTTCAAAGTCGAGCATTTTCGCCGCGCGCTTCATCTCTGCGGTGTACTGCGCCACGAGCTTTTCGCGCTCCGCGCGCGGCAGCCACTTGGCAGACTTCTTTGAGCGCTTGTCAGCAGGCTTCTTGCTTATCTCAAGGACGTCGCGTATCTCCTTTATTATCGTTTTAGGCACGATACCGTGTTCCTCGTTGTATTTCATCTGTATCTGGCGGCGGCGCAGCGTTTCGGTTATCGCGCGCTCCATGGATTCCGTCACGCTGTCCGCGTACATTATTACCGTACCCTCGGCGTTGCGCGCGGCTCTGCCTATGGTCTGCACAAGCGACGTTTCGCTGCGCAGGAAGCCTTCCTTGTCTGCGTCAAGTATCGCCACAAGCGACACCTCGGGGATATCAAGCCCCTCGCGCAGCAGGTTAATGCCCACAAGCACGTCAAACTCGCCCGCGCGCAGGTCGCGAATTATCTCCATGCGCTCCATCGTATCTATATCGTGGTGCATATAACGCACCTTTATTCCTGTTTTTTCAAGGTAGCTTGTAAGATCCTCAGCCATTTTCTTGGTGAGTGTAGTCACAAGCACACGCTGTTTTTTCGCTGTGCGGGTGTTAATCTCGGAGATAAGGTCCTCTATCTGTCCTTCGGTAGGCTTTACGACTATTTCGGGGTCGAGAAGCCCTGTAGGACGTATTACCTGCTCTACTATCTGCGTGGAATGCTCGCGCTCGAAATCGCCCGGCGTCGCTGAAACGAATATCGCCTGGTTCACTTTATCGTAAAATTCATCAAAGTTCAGCGGGCGGTTGTCGTACGCGCAGGGCAGGCGAAAGCCGTAGTCCACGAGATTCTTTTTGCGGGCGAGGTCGCCGCCGTACATTCCGCGAACCTGCGGAAGCGTAACGTGGCTCTCGTCCACCATAAGCAAAAAGTCCTCGGGGAAGTGGTCGATAAGCGTAATCGGGGTGCTTCCCGCAGGGCGGCGGGCAAGAACGCGCGAGTAATTTTCTATGCCCTTGCAGGTGCCTATCTCCGCAAGCATTTCCATGTCGTAGCGCGTGCGCTGCTCAATTCGCTGCGCTTCTATAAGCTTGTTGTTGTCCTTAAAGAACTTTATTCGCTCGTCAAGCTCCTGCGAAATCTCCTCAAGGGCGTCGTTCATCTTATCCCTGCCTATCACATAATGAGTAGCGGGGAATATCATGCAGTGCAGCAGGCTGTTCTTCACATTGCCGGTTACCACCTCAAACTCGCTTATGCGGTCTATCTCGTCGCCGAAGAACTCGACTCTCACGGCGGTTTCGTTCGGTCCTCCCGCAGGGAAAATCTCAAGCGTATCGCCGCGCACGCGGAACTTGTTGCGCGAGAAGCTGAGCTCGTTGCGCTCGTACTGCATTTCAATGAGTTTTTTCATCACGTCGTCGCGCGAAACCTCCTGCCCCTGCCTTAAAGAGAGGGTGTTTGAGCGGTAGTCCTCAGGGCTGCCCAGCGAGTATATGCATGACACCGAGGACACGATTATAACGTCCCTGCGCTCTGCAAGCGCCGCCGTTGCCGAGTGCCGCAGACGGTCTATCTCATCGTTTATGGAGCTGTCCTTTTCGATATACGCGTCGGTCGAGGGAATGTACGCCTCAGGCTGATAGTAGTCGTAGTAGCTGACGAAAAACTCCACCGCGTTGTTCGGGAAGAACTCTCGGAATTCCGCGCAGAGCTGTGCGGCGAGCGTTTTGTTGTGCGCAAGTACAAGCGTGGGCTTGTTTACGTTGGCAATAATGTTCGCCATTGTAAAGGTCTTGCCCGAGCCCGTAACGCCGAGCAGCGTCTGCTCCTTGTCGCCGCGCAGTACGCCCTCTGAAAGCGCTGCGATTGCCTCGGGCTGGTCACCCGTGGGCTTGTACTGAGAGTGAAGCTCAAATTTCTTGTCCATAGCTCTCCTTTTATACATCGTGTTCATTTGAAAACGACAAATGAACGTTCACCAGTATATTATACTCGTGAACGTTCATTTTGTCAACCCCTGTTGCAGTACATAAAAAAATAATACAGCTGTCTAAATCCACAAATCGGGCAGAAGCCTTGCCGCCCGCATAGAATAGCTGCCTTCCTCGTTTACTATGATGTGGTCGATCATATTTATGCCTATTGAGGACAGAGAAGCGGCAATGCGCCTTGTAGAAGCAACGTCCGCCGAAGAAGCCAGCAGCACTCCGCGCGGGTGGCAATGCGTCATTATGATGTTGCTGCACTGCGTTTTGATAGCGCGCAGCACAATATACCGCAGATCAAGCTCTACAGAGCCTGTGTCGCCGCGCGATATGCAGGATTCGCCTATCAGATTGAGCGACTTGTCCAGAAAGACGATATGCGCCTCCTCAACGTCAGCGCCGCGCAGAAGCTCAAAGCAATAGCTGCGGGCGCGCTCGGTTGAGTCCAGCTTGATTCCGCTCATATCCGTCCTGCCGCAGCGGCGCGAAAAGTCCTTAAGAAAGCAGATGAGTCCCGCTGCGGTAGGTCCTACGTCGTCTACCTCGCAAAGCGCATCGTAGTCGGCGTGCATTACTTCCTCAAGCGAACCGAAGCACTCTATGAGTCTGTGCGCGATGTCGTTGGTGTTGCGGCGGGTGTAAGCCGAAAACAAGAATATTTCAAGCAGTTCGTGGTCCTCAAAGCTGTCTATCCCATGTTCAAGGTAACGCTTAAGCATACGCTGCCTGTGTCCCTTGTGAATGCTTTCCTCTGCCATGTTACCAACTCCGATCGCAATATTTCTGCGGAAATACCGCAGGCTCACTCTTTAATTATATTGCATTTCAGGTCCATTTGTCAAGCGCTCGGAAAAAAACACCGCCTTATGCGGGCGGTGTCAGACTGTCGATAAAAGCACATCTGCACGCGTAAGCTTAGTTGCGCGGCGTCCATGCCGCGCTTTGGCTTACGCTTCGCAGCATTCTGCTGCCCCTGTTAACATTATTCGGCAGGCACTAAGCCTAGCCGGAATGCCGTTTCCCAGCAGCTGCACCTTTCCCGCCGGTCCGGTGCGATTCTTTTTACTAGCCGAAATTGCCTTTGCTCGTCACATCATCGGCGCGAACAGTCTCAGCAGCGCGCGTCCTATCCTCACAAAGATATTGACGTGCAGGCAGTCTGCGTAGGTGATTTCGGTACACTTTTCGATCGTTTCAAGGTAATCGCGCTTTACGTCGGCAACGCACGGGGTGTTGTACATCCATGTTGCGCACTCAAAATGCAGGTAAAGGCTGCGGAAATCAAGGTTTATCGTACCCACGACTGCCACCTTGTCGTCTGAAACAAAGTTCTTTGCGTGTATGAAGCCCGGCGTATACTCGTATATCTTCACACCGTAGCGAACCAGCTTCTTGTAATGCGCGCGCGTTACCGCGTGGACAAACCACTTGTCTGCAATGTGCGGCGTGATTATCCTGACGTCCGTGCCGCTTTTTGCCGCGAGAATAAGCGCTGTTGACATCTCGTTGTCGATGATAAGGTAGGGCGTTGTGATGTACACATAGTCCTTGGCGTCGTTGATGATGTTCATATAGGCGTTTTCGCCGACAGGCTCGTCGTCAAGCGGGCTGTCCGTAAACGGTACGACGTATCCGCCGCTTTTGCAGTCCCTTATATCCTCGGGGCGGGGCATATAAAGCCCGTTGTCGTTGGGCTTTGAGGCGGTAAGGTAATTCCACATGGTAAGGAACATCATCGTGAAATTCCACACGCCCTCGCCCTTAAGCATTACCGCCGTATCCTTCCAGTGGCCGTGCTTGGGGTAGGCGTTGATGTACTCGTCCGCGAGGTTCACACCTCCGTTGAACGCCGTGTGTCCGTCGATTACGAGAATCTTTCTGTGGTCGCGGTTGTTCATCTTTGCCGACCAGATAGGCCTTAGCCTGTTGAACACCCTGCACTTTATGCCCATTGCTTCAAGCTTTTCGTTGTACTTTGTCGGCAGCGTGAACAGACAGCCGAAATCGTCGTAGATAACGCGAACGTCCACGCCCTGCTTCGCCTTGCGTTCAAGGATCGCAAGGATAGGGTCCCACATCTTGCCCTCCTGTATGATGAAATATTCAAGGAAGATGAAGCGCTGCGCCTTTTCAAGCTCAATCAGCATTCGCGCAAATTTATCCTCGCCTAGGGAGAAGTATGTGACCTCCGTATTGCTGTACACGGGGTAGCCGCCGTAGTTGTAGAGATAGTTGACCTGCTTTTCCGCTGCGGGGCTTTCACGATGAAGTGTATGGATTATCTCACGGTTCTGCGGCAGAAGCTCCTTGCTTTCAAAATCAAAGCGGCACATACGCTTGCGCAGTCTGTCGCTGGAATGGCTGTTGCCAAAGAAGATATAGAACATCAGTCCGAAAACGGGCACTATAAGGATCGGAATTATCCATGCTATCTTGTAACTCGGGTTCATATCGCAGTTTACGATATAAAACACCACAATAAGAGCTATGATCTGAAAAATGTAATACGAATAAATAAACGCCGTGCCAAGCGTCCAGAAAAGCACTACAAGATAGAACACCTGTAGCGCAATGCCTATGACGCACACGGTCGTGCGGTTGAATATCTTCTTCAGCGCCTTGACAATAAAATTCACGCAATCCGCCCCTTTAAATAATCTCTATTTCTATTTTACACATTTGGGCAGGATTTGTCAAGTATTCTGTAAAAATCATGCACATTGAAACGTTTTGCTTTGCCGCGTCCATGCAAAAAGGGGAGAGCAGCTGCTCTCCCTGAGTATGTAATGCAGCGTCAGCATACCCCTACATACAGAAGAAGCCGACTCGCCTATACGCTAAGAGATATTATCAATTGACGACATCTCTTTTTCCAAAAAATTTAATAGGGCGGTGAATTACCGCAGCAATACTACCACCCTCCAGCGACTGATTTTTCTGTTGTCAGCCCAACCACGCCGACCCTTACATCCGATAGTGGAGCGAGGAATTTCGTTGCCTTAGCCAAAAAGCAGGGGCTGTCTGTGAATGAACCTTATTCTCCCGCAGAAGGCACGATGTAGAAAATCTTCTCATCGGGCTTTGCGTAGTCGAGCTTTTCGCGCGCCTTGTTTTCAATGTAGCTGTCAAGGTCTGCTCCGTCCTCAAGGTAACGGTTTATCTCAGCGTTGGATTCCTCGACCTCCTGCAATTCTGCGGAAAGCGAGTCGTACTGCTGTTGATATTCCTTTATCTGCACATTGTCTGAAATAATGCTGTACGCGACATACACGCACAGAACAGCAATTGCAGTAAAAGCGAGAACAGACACAATGCCACGCTTTTCACTGTGTTTTCTTGACCCTTGCTCTGATGACATTTGCGTTCACACTTCCCCTCAAAATATCTACCTTGTTATTATACATCTTTTTACTGTTCGTTTTCAAGTGTTTACGGGCATTTTCTTCAAGAGAACGCGAAAAATCGGCGACTTTCCCAAAACCCCTGCGCATAAACTGTGCAAATGCGCCAATGCCCCTGCGAACGCCTGCGGCAGCCCTGCGCGCGGCTCTGCCTATAGTCCTGCGCCAGAGCGCAGCTGCCGCGCCCTCTATCGCATTGAACAGCCTGCCTATCGTCACGATATACGCGAATACTCCTGCCGCAAAGCCAAGGACCGTATACACGCGCACATAATTTCCAAGCGACAGCGACAGCCTGAATACGCCCTCTGCCGCAAGCACGAAAAAAATTATGTCGCAGGCGATTACCGCCGCGTCAAAACGCAATATAAGGCGCACCAGCCGCAGCGCCTCATAAACGGGACCGAACGCCAGACCCAGCAGCAGTCCCAGCATAAAACACTCAGGAATTGAATGAACCATGCGCGCCGCCTTATCTGAACAGCTTTTTCGCGGGACTGTCCAGCAGGCTTCCGCGGTTGTATGTAAGCGAGCAAACCTTTCCCGTCATTGCAAAGTCGCCCGTTGCCGATTCAAGCGCGATAACGTGCAGATCCTCGCCCTTTATCACAAGCTCGCCCATAACCGTGTCAAGAATAATCCTGCTTTCCGTGAAGCCGTCGATGTCCTTAACGCCCGATATCCGCAGACTGCCGCGGTTCTCCATAATCACATTGTGGGGCGTATTCTTGCCGTCCGTCATAAGAATCTCCTCCTTTGGCTTTAGGCACGCCATGCTGCTTGCGCGTGCTGTCTTGTAAGATTCTATTCGGACAGGTCAGCAAATATGCAGGGCAGGGGAGACAAAGCGAAAACCGCGTCCATGGCAGGCTGCGGCTTCTCTTATGAATATTTCTCAGACCACCTCGTAAAGCGCGGCGGCTTCGTCCTTCTTTGTAAATTCGCGCACATCGAGAACACGCACCTTAAGCGGCTTTGCTCCCATGTTTATCTCAATTATGTCGCCCGTTTTCACATCATAGGACGCACGCGCGGGCTTTCCGTTTACGGAAACCTTATCAGCGTCGCACGCCTCGTTGGCGACTGTGCGCCGCTTTATCAGGCGCGATACTTTAAGATACTTGTCCAATCTCATAAATATACCTCAGTCAGAACTTTGTTACGGTGCGTTGATTCAAAAAAACGGCAGGCAAGCGCCCGCCGTCTTATTGTGTCAAATGCAGGAATTATTCAGCAACCGCGTCCTTAAGGTGTCTGCCAGCCTTGAAAGCGGGAGCCTTTGTTGCAGCAATCTCGATCTTCTTCTTGGTGCGGGGGTTCACACCGGTTCTTGCTGCGCGCTCACGAACCTCGAATGTACCAAAGCCTACGAGCTGAATGGACTCGCCCTTAGCGAGAGTCTCTGTGATGGTGTCGATAACACCGCTGATAGCCTTCTCAGCGTCCTTCTTGGAAAGACCGGACTTAGCTGCTACTTCTGTTACTAATTCTGCTTTTGTCATGTTGTTAAACCTCCAAAAAAATCTATCTAACGGTCATCGACCGCTAAAAACCTTTTCAGCCATCTCGTGCAGCTCCTCGTCCGTCATGGACTCCATGCTCCTGCCCGAGCGGCGGGCGGCTTCTTCAAGCGCCCTGAATTGCATTATAATCCGATTTGTGGAATATGTCAAGGCTTTTTCGCCATCAACCCTCAAAATTCTGTCTAAATTACAAAATCCGAGCAGCATATCTCCGGATATCTGTTGATTTTGTGCATTGACAGGGTCGAAGCCGCTTTTTTCAAGCTCGTCAAGCCCTGCGCGTATCTTGTCAGCCCACTGCTTTGCACTGTCTATCGGCAGACCTGCCCTGGCGGCGCGCTTGCAGACCTTTTCTCCCCTCAGAAGGGCAGGGAAAGTCTTGGGCACACTTTCAAGCGTATCAGCGAATGTGTTCTGGTGCTTCGACTCTTTCTTTAAAGCGTCCCAGTTTTTCAGCACATCGTCGCTGTTGTCTGCCTTTACATCGCCAAAGACGTGCGGGTGACGGTAAACCAGTTTCTGGCATATATCATTGCAAACGTCGTCAAAACAGAAATGTCCCTGTTCCTTTTCAATCTGCGAATGAAACGCTATCTGAAGGAGAAGGTCACCCAGCTCCTCGCGTAACATTTCCGGACTGTTGCAGTCTATACCCTCGCAGACCTCATAGGCTTCCTCAATAAGGTCGGTGCGGATGCTCTCATGAGTCTGCACCTTGTCCCACGGACAGCCGTTTTCAGAACGAAGGATCTCCATAATTTCAAGAAGATCGCTAAGATTATATCTTTCCTTGAACTCAAACATAAATTTCACGAACCTCTTCCCTCGAAATCTGACGATACCTTTTATATATTACCCTATTTTTTGGTTTTTTGCAAGGGGTTTTTGAAAAAATTTTTCATTTTTTCGCTTTATTATACCACTTGTACGAAAAATCCCCGTAACAATTAGTAATATTCCATAGATTAAAGCGCCCGCAGCAATAGCCAGGGCAACCCGCAGCGTATGATTATCCACACCCTGCATAATGCTGAACGCTGTTTTTGCCGACAATCCGCATACCGCGCCGCAGAGAACGGGCGGCAGCACTGCATTCACAAGGCGTATTCCGGCGGGGAACTTTCTCTTTATATAAAGCGCCCCGCCGACTGTCATCAGAATATAACCTGCAGCGCTTGCAAGCGCCGCTCCGGAAATGTTGAGCGTTGGCACCGACATCAACACGGGATTGAGCAGAAGCTTAAGCGCAACGGAAGCCGTCATCAGCACAAGCGGCACATGAGCCTTTCCCGCTGCCTGAAATATGCCGAAAAGCGCCGACGCCGTTATCATGAACATTCCCCCAAAGCAGAGCGCGACAAAGCTTTCAAGGCAAACGCTCACCTCTGCTGCGCGCGAACGGTAAAGCATAAGCAGGATAGGCTCTGCGAGCGCAGCGGCACCGAAGCAGGCGGGCGCGCCTATGATCGCGCTCATTCTGAGCAAGGTAAAGCAGCGGGCGGAAAGTGTGCCGTAGTCCCTGCGCTCCCATGCGGCGGCAATTTCGGGGACGGAGGTCTTTTCCGCCATGCCCGCAAACGACGGGATAATCATGAAAATCGACATCGCGATGCCCGAATAGCTTCCGTACATGAAATTTGCAAGCCCCTCTGCGCTCCCGCAGCTTTTAAGCACCTCGCCGAAGCGCTCCGCAAAATATTCGGGGTGAGCCGCTGCGCTCGCAGATATAGTACGCGTCACCGTCAGCAGGTCTACAAAGGACACGCAGTTCATAACCAGCGCGGAAGCTGCAATAGGGGCGGTATCGCGCAGAAGCCTCAGGCAGGTGCCTTTTTCGGGGGAGGATGGGCGCACTCCGCTCCTGCGGGTATGGCGGCGGTCAGCTATGATAAGCGTTATCAGCCCGAATAGCTCGCTTATGCTGACAGCCGCTACCGCTCCCGCCGCGGCGTAGGGGAGTGCGGTCTCATACGCCTGCTGTGCCGTGGCGCAGCTTACACCGAAAACGTCGGCGCCGCGCTGAAACGCCGCCCTCGCATAGAATATCACGGCGTAAGAGAGCGACAGCCCGAAAACCGCACGCGAGGCGGCTTCGGCAATCGCGGCAGCGGAGGACGGCACGACGTCGGACATACCCTCGTAATATCCGCGCAGAACCGAAGCCGTGCAGCAGAACATCACCGCAGGGGAAATGAGAAGCACTGCCGCCCTGCTTTGCGGCGAGCAGGCGACATATTGCGCAAACGGCGCGGAAAACAAAGCTACGGCTGCCGTTCCCGCCATGCCGATAAGAGTGAACATAAACAGTGCGGTCCGCATTACTGCCGCAGCGCGTTCCTGACGTCCCAGAGCAAGATTCTGCGCCGTCGCGCGCATTATCACCGTAGGCACGCCCGCGGCGGTAACGGCGAAAATAGGCGAATACAGCCCGTAAGCGGTGGAGAAGTACCCCATGCCCGTACCTCCGAGGAGATTGGCAAGCGGTATTTTGAATAATGCTCCGATGATTTTTGTGACTGCCATTGAAGCGAAAAGTATCGCGGTATTTTTCAGGTATCGGTTTGCTGACATCAGCGCGCTTCCTTTCAGGTGAATTTGTACAAGTTTATTTTGAAAGGCGTGCGATTATTCCGTAAAGCGCCGTAACCAAAAGGGTCGTGGTCACATAAAATGCAATGACGGCAGCTGCCGAAATTATGAAAGGAGAAGCACTATGGATATGTCTAAGGACGTAAAGCCCGCAAAACGCCCGGGTTATGCGTTTGTACCCGTGCAGCATCTGGAAAAGGTTTATCCGCCAAACAAGGCACTCAGGGCGGGTACGGTTTTTCCCGAGCTTGACATAACGATTGAGGAGTATGAGAGGGGGCTGTACAATGGCAAGTAATATGTATGGCGCACCCCGCCGCCCCGCTCCGCAGCAGAGGTCGGCAGGAAGCTGCGAGGAGCTTATGCGCGCGATAATGGAAGCCGACTTTTTCGCAGTTGACCTCAAGCTCTACCTCGACACCCACCCCAACGACAAGCGTGCGCTTGAGATGTTCCGCGAGGCGTGCAGGCAATACAGGGCGTGCAAGGCAGCGTTTGAGGACAGCTACTGGCCGCTTACCTCCTGCGCTGCGGGCGAGGACGGCTGCTGGGACTGGCCCGACGGCGTATGGCCGCCAAAGAGCTTTTAAGGAGGTGCCGCTATGTTTATTTTCGAGAAAAGAACGCAGATTCCCGTGTGCATAAAAAATCGCAATCCAAAGCTTGCGGGGATAATTTTAAGCCAATACGGCGGTCCCGATGGCGAATTGGGAGCGTCGCTCAGGTATCTTTCGCAGCGTTTTACCATGCCCGACAACATGGGTAAGGGGCTGCTTACAGACATTGGGACTGAGGAACTTGCACATTTGGAAATTATAGGCAGCATAGTGGGACAGCTTACCGACGGCGAGGGAGCAAAGAGCTTTGACAGGTACGGCAAAGCGGATTATTATGTAGACCACGCTAATGCCGTGTATGCGGCAAATGCGGGCGGCGTACCGTTTACAGCGGCTTATTTCCAGTCCAAGGCTGACCCGATAGCCGACCTTATGGAGGACCTTGCCGCAGAGCAGAAAGCGCGCGCTACCTACGACAATATCCTGCGCCTGTCCGACGACCCCGATGTAAACGAGGTGATAAGATTCCTGCGCGAGCGCGAGGTGGTTCATTTCCAGCGCTTCGGTGAGCTGCTTAACCACTATCAGAGCTGCATCAAATCATAATCGCTCTCAGGGTAATTCAATATACAAAAAAGTCCGACGAAAATCGGACTTTTTTGCATATGTTGCAGGCGAGCCCGAAAGGCTGTTACTTTTTATCGTATATTCTGTGAAGCTCCTCCCACAAGGGCGCGGCGTTTTTCATTGTCATGTAGGCTGAGCATTCCACGCCCGAATTGAGAATCAGCTCGTCCATTTTCTCCGCAAGCCCTTCCATCTCGGAAACCGCGTGCCTGCAATGGTCTGATGCCGCCATGTCGCCAAGATTCGTGCGGCACATTACGTTCAGCATAACGCTCATCATTGCGCGCTTTGCACCGGGTCTGTAATACGCGTCCTCGCCTTCGGGGCGAATCGGGCAGCCCGACTTTATGAGCGCGTCAAAGGCGTTGGAAGTCGCGTCAAACAGCAGTTTGCGCTGTTTCCCGCTTGATTTGCGCAGGTCGCAGCCTGTTATGTAGCACAGACGGCATATAGGCACGATAAACGCCGCGTGGCACTTGTACCATGCGTCCATGTCGTCGGTCCATTTCAGCTCGTAGTCTGTTCCTGCAAACGCTTCGCTCACTATCCGGGTGATTTCCGCAGGAACGTTCTCGCCAAGCCCGCCGATTACCATTGACGGCTTGTGGAGCGAGAGAACCTCGGTGTAGTCCGCATAGCGGTTTCCGCCCGTTCCCTGAAAGCCGAACAGCACGGTTTTTCCGCCCGCTGCGATTATCTGCCGCTTCATTTCGGGAGCGGAAAGGTTATTGCCGACTAACACAACGACAGAGCAATCCGCGCCGCCAAGCGTTTTCAGCAGATTCCATTGCTGCTCGTGCTGCATTACGGAGAATGCGAGGTCGAAATGCTCCGCGGGAATCTCGCCGACCACGCGCGGCTTGTCGGTGTTTATCACCTTTTTGCCGTGGAACTTTGTGCGAAGCCCGTATTTCTCAAGCTCCTCGCGGCGTTTGCCGCGTGCAAGCACAGTTATTTCATGCCCCTTTTGCGACAGAATGTGTATCAGCAGGCTGCCGATAACTCCCGAACCGCAGACCAGTATCTTCATTGTCCTACCTCCTGTTAGTTATATCTAACAGAATAATTATAGCACCATTATGCCATTTTGTCAACAGTAGTTAGTTGAGTTTAACATTCTCTTAGTCGCCCTGACAATACATTCAGCACTGCAATGGCAACAAAAACATAAGGCGAACCTTTAATCGGGCTCGCCTCATGTTTTATTGAAAGAATTTGTCGAGATAGTCCTCAAAGCCCTGCGGCGAGGACTTTATTCTGCTTTTTATCTCGTCTGCGCGCTCTGCGCTGTCGGTGTGTACCTTAAGGAAGTATTTTTCACGCCCGCTTGCTTCGTCGCGCACGGTTATGCCGAGCGTACAGCTTCCGTCTGCGCTTTTTGCGTAGCGTACCTCAAGGCGGCAGTCACGGCGGATCGCGTCGCGGGTATATACGCGCACCGCCTCCTCAAACAGCTTTTCGCGCAGCGATACCGGCAGGGTGTTTTCAAATTCTTTTGCAGCCTTTAAGCCCAGCGCGGTGTTCGAGTACACAGTCTGACCGTTCACTTCCTGAGAGGTGCAGAGCCTTTGTGTGATATCATCAAGCGCGGCGGACATATCAAAGTAGTTCACCGCGTCCTCATAGGACGATATTTCAAGCAGCTGCTCGCGGCTGAGCGGACAGCCGAGCGCATAAATCAGATGACAGACAAGTATCTGTATCTCGCTTTTATCCTCTATCCTTATGCGCGGCGTTTCAACCATCTTACATACCTCCATGTCCTTCGTTCATTGCGGAAACAAGCGCGATATTGAGCGCCGCCTCAACACACGGAACAGCCCTTACCACAACGCATGGGTCGTGCCTGCCCTTTATTACAAGTTCCTCGGGCGTGAGCGCCTTGAAATCGACAGACTGCTGCGGACGAGCAATAGACGGCGTGGGCTTGAACGCCGCGCGGAAAATAAGCGGCATTCCCGAGCTTATTCCGCCGAGTATCCCGCCGTGATTGTTGGTGAGCGTTTTTACGCTCCCGCCGTCAAGCACAAACGGGTCGTTGTTTTCGCTGCCGAAAAGCTCTGCGCAGCCAAAGCCGTTGCCAAACTCTATACCCTTAACTGCGGGAATTGCGAACACCAGCTGAGAAATAACGTTCTCAAGCCCGTCCATCATCGGCGAGCCTACGCCTGCGGGAAGTCCGACTGCGGCGCATTCCACTATGCCGCCAACGCTGTCAAGGTTTTCGCGCGCGGAATTTATAACGGCGCGCATTTCCTGCTCAGCACCGTCCGTAAGCACGGGAAAGCTGCGCGACTTTACCGCTTCAAGCGTCTGCGCGTCAAGCACCACGGGGTCAAAGAGAACGTCTGTAACGTCCTTTATCCGCGTGATGTGCGCGCCCGTCGTTATGCCGCGGTGAGCGAGTATCTGCGCGCATACCGCGCCCGCAAAGCACAGCGGCGCAGTTATTCTGCCCGAAAAATGCCCGCCGCCGCGCGGGTCGTTCGCGCCGTTGTAGCGCACATAGCCCGTATAATCCGCGTGAGCGGGGCGCGCAATGTGCGAGATGTTGCCGTAATCCTGCGAGTGCTGGTCGGCATTGTAAATAACAGCTGCAAGGGGAGTGCCCGTGGTGGCGCCGTTGTATACGCCCGAAAGTATCTCTGGCAGGTCTTTTTCGGAGCGAGTGGTGCTTGTTCCGTCCTTGCGGGGCGCGCGGCGCGCCATGAACGCGAGTATCTGCTCCATGTCGAGCTTTTCGCCTGCGGGAAGACCGTCTATCACAACGCCAATGCCCCTGCCGTGGCTCTCGCCGAAAAGGGATACGGATATACCGCCCTTAAAGCATGACGACATCAAACTCACCTCCAAGAGCGCGGAAATCCTCAAAGAACGTGGGATAGCTCTTTGCAACGCATTCGGCGTTGGTTATGGTGAGCGGCTCTGTGCAGCGCTGCGAAGCTATCGCAAGCGACATTGCAATTCGGTGGTCGTTGTAGCTGTCGCACACGCCGCCCGAAAGGGTCTTAACGCCCTCAATATCAAGGTAATCGTCGCCCGCGGTGACCTTTGCGCCGAGCAGGTTAAGCGAAGCGGAGATAGCCTCCAGGCGGTCGCACTCCTTTATGCGCAGGCGCTTGCAGCCTGTTATGTGCGAGGGGCTGTCTGCAAACGCGGCGAGAACGGTAAGTATCGGCACAAGGTCGGGGATATCCGACGCGTCTATATCGAAGCCCGTGTAATTGCTGCCGATAGTCAGCATTCTGTCGATTATGTCGAACACGGCGCGGTCGCCCTGTACGCTTGCAGGGTTCAGCCCGAGGAGCTCAATGCTGCTGCCAAGCTTGTTTGCAACCGCAAAGAACGCCGCCTGCGAGCAGTCGCCCTCCACGGTGTATTCGCACGGCTTGTAGCGCTGTACACCCTTAACGGAATAGTTGCCGTTGAACTCGAGCGTTTCTATGCCAAAGCTCTGCATACATCTTACAGTGATGTCCGCATACGGCTTCGACTGAAGCGGCGAGGTGAGTATGATGGTGCTGACGCCCTCCATAAGCGGCATAGCAAACAACAACCCCGTGATAAACTGCGAAGAAATATCGCCCGGAACAGGGAACTGCCCCGCGGTAAGTCTGCCCCTGATGTGATAGGGCATAGTGTCGCTTACAAACTCAACGCCGTGCTTCGGAAACTCGTCTATATAGGGCGTAATAGGCCTTGTCGGGAGCTTTCCGCTGCCATAGAATGTCGCCTCCACGCCGAGCGCTGCTGCAATGGGGATAATAAAGCGCAGGGTAGAGCCGGATTCACGGCAGTCTATCTCAGCCTTTTCGGGAGGGTTTTCTATACCCGTTACATAAGCCGTGCCGTTTTCAATGCGAATCTTAGCCCCGAGCGCTTCAAGCGCTGCGCAGGTAGCGTCCGTGTCCTCGCAGCCGAGAACGTCCCTGACAACGCTCTCGCCATGGGAAAGCGCTGCGCAGATAAGAGCGCGGTGCGAAATGCTCTTTGAAGGCGGTATTTTTATTGAGCCCGTCAGAGGGCGCGGTGTTATCCTTATGTTCATTGCATTCAGCCTTTCAGAAAATCCTTGTAGTCCTCAACGGAAAGCGCAACTGCGCGACTTTCGCCGATATCGCCGCATAAAACTATCTTAATTCCGTCGGAAAGGCGCTTCTTGTCGTGCAGGGAATATTCGTACAGCACGTCAATCGGCGCGGGATCGGTTAAAGGCAGACCGCATTTTTTCAGCAGCGCGTCCAGCCTGTCGGCAACACCCGCAGCGCACATTCCCTTACGCTCGCCAATATGTGTGAACACGCTCATGCCGATAGCTACGGCGCAACCGTGCGTAAGGCCCGTGTAGTTGTAGTGCTTTTCTATCGCGTGCGCCAGCGTGTGCCCGAAGTTCAGCAGAACCCGTTCGCCCTTTTCACGCTCGTCGTTCTCAACAACCTGCGCCTTGATTTCCACGCAGCGCCTAACTATGTCGCTTATGTCCGCCTTTATGTCGCCGCTTTCAAGCAGCTCAAAAAGCTCGCGCGACTTTATCATGCCATATTTTACGACCTCCGCCATGCCGTCCGCAAAGAACTCGGGCGTGAGCGTGTCGAGTGCCTGTGTATCGCAGATAACAAGCCTTGGCTGATAAAATGCGCCTACAAGGTTCTTTCCGCCCTCAATATCGACTGCGGTCTTTCCGCCGACCGAACTGTCCACCTGTGCCAGAAGCGACGTGGGAATCTGCACGAAGTCTATTCCGCGCATATATGTCGCCGCAGCGAAGCCCGCCGTATCTCCGACAACGCCGCCGCCGAGCGCCACAATGAAATCGGAGCGCGTGAAACTGTTCCGCGCGAGAAAGTCGTATATCTCAAGCAGCGTTTTGTGGCATTTTGAAGCCTCTCCGTGCTGGAACACGAACTTTTCCGTGCTGAAGCCCGAAGCCTCCATCGAACGTATTACGCGGGCACTGTACAGCGCGTCCACATTGTCGTCCGTAATAATGGCAGCGCGGCGGCCGCTTACCGCCTGTGAGATAAGCTCTCCCGCTCTGTCGAGAATGCCTCTGTCTATAAGAATATCGTATTTAACGCTTGCATTGACAGTGACCTTTTGCATAAATATCCTCCCGTTCGCTCTTATAGGCGTAATTCTTCATATTACTTTTTGATTTTACATTATTTTGTCCGAATTGTCAATAGATAAAACTGAATTTTGTTCAATTTCGCCAAACCATTCATAGTGTGTTTTATGTCCAAACGCTAATTTTCCGCACAGTTATGCTATTTGTCAGCAGCTCAGGAGTGCTGCGGATTGGAATTGCATTTCATGTCAATTAGACGGGAAGTTGAAAAGTGGAGGAAAAAATATTCGACATATATTGACACACTGCAACAACGGGAGTATAATAAACATACAGCAAATGCAATTTACATGCAAAGTTCCTTTGGGAGGCAAATACCATGTCAAAAGAGTTTGACGAAATAACACACGAAACCATAATGAGCGACCTGTTTTCACAGCACAAGGTAAAAAATATGCTGGGAATTATGCACGCCGTATGGGTGGGCGACAAATCAGAGGAGTGCGTTGCCCGGATAAGAGAGCTTACAAACGACAACATCTGCGACAATTATTCCAAGGTGACAGTCGGCAGTTATGCCGTTTCAGCTCTTGATTTACTGAAAATCAAGAAATACGAGGGCGAGGATCCGATTATCAGAAAGCTTATAAAAACAAAGCTTGCAAAAGGCTTAAAGTGAACCCCCGCGCTCTGAGTGCTCCGCGCTCAGCTGCCCGCAGGCGGCATTCAGCCCGCTGCCAAACTCGCGGCGCATGGTGACCGAAACGCCGTGCTTTTTCAGCACATCGTAAAACGCCATGATACGTTCGCGCGGGCTTGCCGAAAAACCGCCCTCCGTTTCATTGTATGGTATGATGTTTACATAAAAATTCCGCGCGCCGATAAGCCCGGCAAGCTGACGGGCGTGTTCAGCAGAATCGTTCACGCCGTTAAGCATGACGTATTCAAGCGCGGCGCGGCGGTTTGTTTTTTTGGTGTAATATTCTGCCGCAGGGATAAGCTGCGACAGGGAATAGGCGCGGTTTATCGGCATAAGTGAGTTTCTGAGCGCGTCATTCGGCGCGTGCAGGCTTATTGCAAGGTTACAGGGGTGCGGAGCGTCTGCGTATTCGTATATTTTCGGCACTATTCCGCAGGTGGATACCGTAACGTGCCGCTCGCCGAGTTCAAGCCCTTTTCCCGCAGTAACTATCTCGCAGAAATCCCGCACTTCATTATAATTATCAAACGGCTCTCCGATACCCATGACTGACACGCCGTTTATTTTCACGCCGAATTCGCGCGAAAGCGACAGTACCTGCCCCACTATTTCAGCGCTTGTAAGAGAGCGCTGTTTTTTTAGCATTCCGCTGCGGCAGAACGCGCAGCCCATAGAGCAGCCCACCTGCGTTGAAACGCACACGAACGCGCCGAAACGCTGCCGCATAAGCACCGTTTCAACATAATCGCCGCCAAGGTCGAGCAGAAGCTTTGCGGCGTCCTCGCTTTCACGGCGCTCTGCAACGCGCGGCAGCTCCTCGCAGAAGTCTGCGGCAAGTTTCTGCATGACCCGCTCTGACATACCGAGCGCACTGAGCGGCAGCGCGCGCCTGTATATGCCGTCGAAAACTATATCCGCCTTCGCGGGGTTTTCGCCGCAGCAGCGGAAGTATTCGCGAAGAGCTGCGGGAGTCATGCCGTATATGTTTTTCTTATCCATTCTTCCCTCACAAAAGTCCCTCCGGGCGCAAGCGCCGCACGGAGGGACTTGTTCTTATCAATTATTGCGCGCAGCTGCTGATTGCCTTTACAAGGCTCGCGGCAAAGTGCTTTACCTCGGGACGGTCGGCTATTTCCCAGAGACGCGAAGTGCATACGCAGGCGCCGTTTTCGCGATAAAGAAGCGCAAGGCGCGACGCGCGCAGCGGGTTATCTATCACCCACACGTCGGGCGCTATGTCCGTGCCGTCAAGGTTTGCGCAATGGCTGTGCATTACAAGCGAGTACCACTGCGGGGTCGTATGCTCCTCGCAGGGGAAGCCGCCGAGCAGCTCGCTTTGCGTGTTGATATACAACCCGAGCGTGCCTGTGGGTACCGGCTTGCCCATGCTCTCGGAAATCGACTTGAACATTCCGTAGCACCAGAAATCCGTACAGTATTCGCCCTTAAGCGCGCCCCCGGGCGCAGCGGGAATGCACAGCGTTCCCTGCTGCGGCTTGTCGGTTATCGGAAGCGTCATGCCGTTGTATTTTATGTATTCCCTTGTTATCTCAACGTCAATCTGCGGGTAGAACCACAGCGTGTAGGAGTTGGTGACGTTTGTTCCGTCAGCCTGAAGCTCAAGCACAGCGCTTACGGGGACGCTGCTTTCAAGCTCAAAGGAGATGTCCTGCGCCTTTGCGATTCTCCCCGAAAATTCGCCGACGGCAGATGAACCCGAAGCAACGGTCTTTCCGCCGCACACAAGGCGCCAGTTTATCCTGCTTGCGGTGTAATCCGGCTCGGTGCTTGATATCATCAGTCCGCAGCGCACCTGCTCCCCGCAGGTGAAAACAAAGCGCTCAAGTTCCGCAAGAACTACCGTCCTGCCGCACGAGCTGCGCCAGTCGGACGGCTCCACAAGCCCCTTGCTTTCCATAAACGGGTCGAGAATGCCGACTGTCGCCGTACCCTGCCCGGGGAAGTCCTGTATGTCAAGAAGCTGGAAGCCCGCCATGTTCCTGCTGCGCAGCGCGGTTTCTATCTCCGCACGGTAGCAGGCAACGGAGAGCGCTCCCGACGCCCTGAAAAATCCGCGCCAGTAGGGGAGAAGTCCCTTTTCCCCGGCGGTCTTTCGATAGCCCTCGTAGGTGTCGTGCTTAAGAGAGCCTGTGTACTTTGCAAGCTCGTCGTAGTTAGGGTAGATGTAATACTGCCCTATCTCATGCGATATAACGGGAACATTCGGCACAAGCGCGCCCGAAGCGTCCGCGCTTACCTTTTTCATGCCCGTGCCGTACTGTATCAGTATTTCTCCGCCCTCAGAGCCGCCTGAAGCACTTTCGGGTATTATCATCGGGTCGTAGCTGTGAACGCTGTTCGGCTCGTCCGTCTGGATATGCCCGAACGGCGCGTCGCACGCCGCGTAGCTGCCGCGGATAAGCCTGTCGCGGTCGAAGCGCACTCCGCTGAAAAGGTCGTCGTGCTCAAGAATACACGGCACAAACTGGAAGTTGTTCGACCCCTGCACATAGAGCTTGTCGGCATTATAGCTCTTATAGCCCGCAAGAAGCTCGTCAAGACGTTCCTTACTGCCCCAGAGCTCGTTGCCCATTGACATCATAACAAACGACGGGTGGTGTCCGAACTCGCGCAGCATACGGAAGCCTTCCTCGCGCAGGAACTTATGCTCATCGCCGAATTCATCGGGAATAGTTCCCCAGAATGGCAGCTCGGGCTGCATATATATGCCCATTATATCAGCCGCAGCGAATGCCGCGTCGGGCGGGCAGCAGGTGTGGAAGCGGTAATGGTTTATGCCGTAGCGCTTTGCAGTTTCAAACACCTTTATCCAGCTTGCAATATCGGTCGGCGCAAAGCCCGTTTTGGGGAATACAAGCCCATCGTGTTTTCCGCGCAGGAACGTTTCGCTGCCGTTGATCCGGAGCTTCAGTCCGTCCGCGCTCAGCTTTCTCATGCCGAAATATAGCTGCCTCATATCCTTACCCGTATTTATTTCAAGCTGTAGAAGCTTCGGCGAATGCTCGCTCCAGAGCGGGTAATCTCCATTTAGCGCGAGGGTGCATTCAAGCATGCCGTCTGCGTAGTCCGCGCGGGCGCTTGCATATTCGCCGTCCTGGTCGGATACGCGCAGAAGCGCGCTGCCGCTCTTTTCTCCCGCCATTTCGGCGAGAAGCCTGAGCGTGCCGTTTTCGGGGTCGGGGTAAAGCGTGCAGTATTCCGGAAACGACGTGAACGACAGCAGTCCTATGCTGCCGGTGATGCCGTTCCAGTTGGTCTGCGTGTCCTGCGAGGTTAAGTGTCCGCCGCCCGTGGGGTAGTCGGTGTTGTCAACGCGCACTATAAGCTCGTGAGTTCCCGCCCTGAGTCCGGTAAGGTCGTAGCGGTGCGGAGTACACAGCGAGCAATAATCGCCTATATAAGCGCCGTCAAGCCATACGGCGGTCTTACGTGTTCTTTCAAGAAAAAGCACGCAATTCTGAGCGGCAGCGGTTTCGTCAACGCTAAAGCTGCGCCTGAACCACGCGTACCCCTCAAACATATACCTGTCCGTAAGGCAGCCGTACTTCTTGTCGGGATTCACTCTGCCGAGCTTTGCGTGAGAAGTGGTGTCGGGGAGCGCTATTTCAAGCGGAAAGCTTTCGGGGAGCGCGGTGTTCTTGCTCTCGTCAAGAAATACCTCCCATTTTCCGCTAAGATCTGTAAATGTCATGTCGTACCTCCGAAATTATGCTATGCTGCGCGCACATATTCACGCGACAGTTCTTTTTATATTTTATATGTTTATGCCGCTTAAGTCAAGGGCTTTTTAACTTTTTTATTGACATACCCCCGCAAAAGATGTATACTGAAAGGCGGAGGGCGCAATATGACGGCTTTTTCTTTTTCAGACGACAACAAGCGTTATCACACGCTTTACTATTATAACAAGCACGCGTTCGGCTGCCGTGTGTACAAGGCGGCGATAGACGCGGGTCTTTCCTGCCCGAACCGCGACGGGCGCTGCGGCACGGGCGGCTGCACGTTTTGCAGCGGCGGCAGCGGATATTTCACAAGGGGCGCGCTTTCTGTGAGAGAGCAGTATCTCGCCGAGGAAAAGCGCATACGCGCGAAAAGCCCGAACGCGCTTATTCAGGCGTATTTTCAGGCGGGGTCCAACACCTATGCCGATGTTGAAACGCTCGCGCGGCTTTACGGACAAGCAATTGAATGCGGCGCGTCTTCCATTTCCGTGGCTACGCGCGCAGACTGCCTTGACAGGGCGCGCGCCGGGCTTCTCGCGGGTCTGCCCGTGCCTGTGACGGTGGAGCTTGGGCTGCAAACCGTGCATGACAAAACTGCGGCGCGCGTGAATCGCTGTCACAGCTTTGAGGACTTCCTGCGCGGTTACGCTTTGCTTAAGGAGTACGGGCTGCGCGTATGCGTGCATATTATCAACGGTCTTCCGCAGGAAACGCGCGATATGATGCTACAGACGGCGGACGTTTTAGGGCGGCTTCGCCCCGACGGAGTAAAGATACACCTGCTTCACGTTATAATTGGAACGCCGCTCGCGCAGCTTTACGAAAGCGGCGGCTATCAGCCCATGAACAGGGAGGAGTATATAGATACCGTAGTAGCGCAGCTGGAGCTTTTACCGCCGCAGACGGTAATCGAGCGCCTGACGGGCGACGGCGATAAAAGAACGCTTCTGGCGCCGCTCTGGAGCGCGGACAAGATAGCGGTACTGGGCGGCATTGACAAGCGTCAGCGCGAGCTCGACTCGTGGCAGGGAAAGCGCTTTACGGAGGGATAATGGAGAACTCAAAAAACCTTTACGAGCAGATATACGAGGGCATTAAGGCCGATATCCTTTCGGGCAGGCTGACGCACGGGCAGCGGCTGCCCTCAAAGCGCGCCTGCGCGGAACGCTACGGGGTGAGCGTGGTTACGGTGGAAAACGCCTACGCCCAGCTTATTGCAGAGGGTTATGTGCGTTCCGCGCAGCGCAGAGGGTACTTTGTGCAGTACAGCGGCGGCGCGGTAGAGGCTGCGCCCGTGCAGCCGCCCGAGCCGTTCCCCGAGGAGGAGCAGCAGGCGCACACGGGCGGGGAGAGCTTTCCGTTTACCGTGTGGGCGAGACTTATGCGCAGCGTTATTCTTGAAAAGGGCGCGGCCATACTACAGCCTGTGCGCCACGGCGGCGCGGAGGAGCTACGCTGCGCCATATCCGACTACCTTTACAGGACGCGCGGCTTTTACGCTGCACCGCGGCGCATAATCGTCGGCAGCGGCACGGAGTACCTTTACAACCTGCTTGTGCAGTTTTTAGGGCGCGACAAACGCTATGCGGTAGAGGACCCGGGCTATGACAAACTTTCCAAGATATATGCGCTCTGCGGCGTGCACTGCGAGCATATACCGCTTGACGCCGAGGGCATGAGCGTGCAAATTCTGCGAGAAAGCAGCGTGGACGTGGCGCATATTTCGCCCGCGCACCACTACCCGACAGGACTTGTTATGCCGATAACCCGCCGCCGCGCGCTTATGGACTGGGCGCAGGAGGGCGCGCGCTGCATCATAGAGGACGATTACGACAGCGAGTTCCGCTGGAGCGGAAAGCCCGTGCCGTCCATGTTTGGCATGGACGCGGCCGGGCGCGTTATTTACATCAACACCTTTTCGCAGACGATAGCGCCGTCTGTGCGCATAAGCTATATGTGCCTGCCGCAGGAGCTCTGCGAGCGATGGGAGAGCGTTATGGGCTTTTATTCCTGCCCCGTGCCTGCGTTTGAGCAGTACACGCTTGCGCGCTTTATAGCGCAGGGGTATTTCGAGCGGCACATAAACCGCACAAAAAAACGCTTTCGCCGCATAAGGGAAGCGGTGCTTGCACTTATGCGGTCGTTTCCCGAGGTAAAGGAGATAACAGAGGAGAACGCAGGGCTTCACTTTACCGTAACGATAGACGCAAACGCGCAGCGGGTCGTTTCCGCCTGTGCTGAGTGCGGTATCCGCGTAACTGCGCTTTCCGCATTTTACTATGACGCGGACAAGGCTCCGCACGGACAGTATGTGGTAAGCTACGCCGCAGCCGATGAAGCGGCGCTTGTAACCCTTGCGGAAAAGTATGAAAGATAACGGACAATTTTCGCAAAAAAGGTTGAATCGGTTTGTGAAATGTGCTATAATACAATATGGATATCTGTTTTGGAAAACCGCTTTGTACAACATAACTGAAAGGTCAAATTAACTGATGTCAGAATACTACACGAATCAAGAGCTTATACCCTCGCTTGCCGGGGAGATATCAAAGGTAATAAAGGGCAAGAACGACGCTGTGCAGATGATACTTACAGCGCTTCTTGCGCGCGGTCATGTACTTATAGAGGACGTGCCGGGCGTCGGCAAGACCACGCTTGCCATGGCTCTCGGCAAGGCTACGGGGCTTGACTTCCGCCGCGCACAGTTTACGCCCGACGTAATGGCTTCGGACATTACGGGTTTTACAATGTACAACAAGGCGGAGGACCGCTTTGAATACCGCGCGGGTCTTGTCATGACGAACATTCTGCTTGCGGACGAGATAAACCGCACTTCGCCCAAAACGCAGTCCGCACTGCTTGAAGCTATGGAGGAAAAACGCGTTACGGTAGACGGCACGGTGCACCGCCTGCCCGAACCGTTTATGGTGATTGCAACGCAGAACTCGCAGGGGTATGTCGGTACATTCCCGCTGCCAGAGGCGCAGCTCGACCGCTTTATGATAAAGCTCAGCATGGGCTATCCCTCAGTCGAGGAAGAAGCGAACATGATGTCCGAACGACTGGGTGAAAATCCCGTGGATTCCGTGCGGTGCGTTATGAACGCCGAGCAGCTTATGCGCTGCATAGAGGACACGGGCAGGGTGGAATTTGCGGACAGCCTTTGCCGCTATGTCGCGCAGCTTGCGGCTGCAACGAGAAGCCACCCATCCGTAGAGCTTGGCGTAAGCCCGCGCGCTTCGCTTGCCGTAATGCAGGCGAGCCGTGCGCTTGCGTACATTAACGGGCGCAGCTACGTTATTCCAGAGGATATTGTGCGGCTGCTGATTCCCGTATGGTCGCACAGAATAGTGCTTAGGCGCGAAACCCGCATGACAAAGCGCACAATCGGCTCCATACTTGAAGATGTGGTGACGTCTGTAGCGCCGCCCATAAGGCGAAGCTGATGAGGCGCAGCAGGTTAATTTACGCGGCAGCGCTGATTGCGTGCATTGTATTTTCAGTGCTTTATAAGAGCCGTATTTCTGCGGTGCTGCTGTTTACGGTGCTGGGTTATATCCCGCTTGCGCTTGTTTCCTGCGCGGTATGCCTTTTGTGCTTTAAGGCGGGTTTTGCGGACCGCAGGGGAATATACCGCAAGAACACGCCGTTCGACATAAGGATAATAGTAGCCAACAGGACAATATTTGCGTGCGCCCCCGTGGAACTTGTGTGCGAGCTTGCCGACAGGGAAACGGGGCTGTTTGCGGAAAAGCGGGTATATGTATCCCTGCCGCCGCTCGGCAGGTGCAGGGTCGCGGTTTCCTGCCTGCACAGGTACAGAGGCTGCTATACCGCTAAAATAACGCGCATTGCGGCTTACGACCCGCTGCGAATAATCCGCCTTTCACGGCGGCTTGACGAGAAAATGACGCAGATATTCCTGCCGCGCAGGATATCATCCGGCGAGCTTGCCGCAGACACGGCAGGGGAGAGCAGCGCCGCGCCGTCAAAGCTGCTTTCGTGCGAGAAGGAGGACTTCTCCCATGTGCGCAGCTATCACAGCGGCGACCTTGTGCAGCTTGTACACTGGAAGCTTACCGCCAAGACCGACGAGGTGATGATAAAGCAGTTTGACGAGATGACCGACCGCCGGATACTTATCCTGTGCGACTACAACACGCAGGGAAGCGGGGAAGAGCAGCTTCAGCGGGCGGATCAGATAATTGAAACGGCAGTATCATTCGCACTTTCCGCGGCAGAGGCGGGCGTAAAGGCTGCGGTGGACTTCGGCGCGAACGACAGGAGCTTTTACTGTGAGATAAGCGATATGACGGAGTTCAATAGGTTTTTCGAGCTTATGTCGGTACTTCCCGCAAAGCTCGACATATGCGCTTTTTCCGAGCTTATCGAAGAAAACGCCGACTCGGGCGCTTCGGTGCTGTTTCTTGTCACGCCGCACCTTACGCATGAGCTTATCGCTCAGGCGGACGCTCTTGCAGAGAGCTTTTCGGGAATCGTAATACTGGCGCTTGCTGATCTTACGGAAAGCCCGCTTGCATATGAAGCGGAGAACAGCCGCTTCATTTTCCTTAACATTCACGGCGACCCCGAAAGCGGTATCCCGCAGGCGATAGCGGAGCTTGAGGAGCGCCGCGCTATGGAGTAACAGACGGCTCACGCCGAATTTATAGAAAGAGGTATGAACAATGGATATTAAGGCAAAAATCGAGGAGATTGCAAACAAAATCAAGGCTGACAAAAATTTCGCGCAGGAATTCAAGGCAGACCCTGTAAAGGCGGCTGAAAAGGTTCTCGGCGTTGACCTGCCCGATGACGCTATCAACAGCATAATCGACGGTGTTAAGGCAAAAATAGACGTTGACGGCATTAAAAATAAGCTCGGCGGGCTTAAGTAAAATTCTGAAAGGCGGAATATTATGCTTGGAAATTTTGTTTATTGCAACCCTACAAAACTGTATTTCGGCAAGGATTCGCTTAAGGAACTGCCCGCGGCGCTTAAGGACTATGAAAGAATAATGCTGGTTTACGGCGGCGGTTCGATAAAGAAAACGGGGCTTTACGACAAGGTAACGGCTATTCTCAAGGAAAACGGCAAGCAGGTGTTCGAGGACGGCGGCGTTATGCCAAACCCCACGACAGTAAAGCTTGCGGAGGGCTGCCGCATTGCCCGCGAGAACAACGTTGACTTCATACTCGCCGTAGGCGGCGGGTCCGTGTGCGACTACTCCAAGGCAGTATCTGCTTCTGCTTACTGCGGCGGCGACCCGTGGGAGATGTTCTATGAGCGCTTTGAAGAGCCGAGCGGCAGGATTATCCCCGTAGGGTGCGTGCTTACAATGGTGGGCACGGGGTCGGAGATGAACGGCGGCTCTGTAATCACAAACACCGACAAGAAGATGAAGGTCGGTCACGTATTCGGAGAGGCGCTCTACCCGCGCTTTGCGATACTTAACCCCGAGGTTACGTTCACGCTGCCCGAATACCAGATGAAAGCGGGCTTTTTTGACATCATGTCGCACATTCTCGAGCAATATTTCTCGGGTGAGGACGACAACACTTCCGACTACATCATGGAGGGTCTGCTGCGCTCGCTTATACACAGCACAAGGGCGGCAGTCAGAAATCCCCGCGATTACGAGGCGCGCAGCAACATTATGTGGACTGCAACGTGGGCGCTCAACACGCTTGTTGCAATGGGCAAGTCAACCGACTGGGAAGTGCATATGATAGGGCAGGCGGTAGGCGCGCACACTAACGCAACGCATGGCATGACGCTCTCTGCGGTTTCACTGCCGTATTACCGTTACATTCTGCCTTATGGCGTTAAGAAGTTCGCAAGGTATGCAGTAAACGTCTGGGGCATTGACCCTGCGGGCAAAGCCGACGAGCAGACAGCGCTTGAGGGACTTGAAGCAATGGAGCGCTATATGCGGGAAATAGGGCTTGTGATGAATATTACGGAACTTGGCGTTACCGAAAGCATGATAGACGGAATTGCTGACAGCACACTTATCATGACGGGCGGCTACAAAGTTCTCACGCGAGGCGAGGTTGTGGAGATACTGCGCAGAAGCCTTTGATAAGCCGGTTCGACCGCGCATGGGCGCAAAAAAGCCCGCTTGTGCGGGCATAGTACAATAAATTTTACTGCGGGGCATCTGCTCCGCAGTTTTCTTATGGAGGGGTGCATGGCAGCGGACAGACACAGCCGCCATGCAGGAAATCAGCTGTACTGTTCAAGCACCGTTTTAAGCGCGTTTACGCTTGCGTTGTGGATCCTTACCACGGGAATATCGCTCTTTTCCGAACGCTGCTTTACAAGGTTTGCCATTTTATGCGAACAGGTATTTGTAAACACAACAAGCAAATCGGGACAGCCTATCTTCTCGGAAAAGTCTGTCGGCATTTGTGTGAACACCTTTGCCTTGCAGTTATACGCCTTGCAGATGTCTTTATATCGGGTCGCCATGCGGTCGTTTCCGCCTACTACCACCACGCTCATTTTTATTCTCCTTTCAGTCGGCCGCTCTTTTTGTGTCGGTTAGCAGTAACTAACCTAAATATATAATAGCATATTTTAACGCCATTGTCAATAGGGAAAATAAAAAAATCGGCACAAAAAGGACGCGTTGCACAGAGCAGGTGTCAATATTGTACCGATATTATGCCTATTCATCGTCGTTATGATGAAACTCCACGTCCGCGAGCGGGTTTTGTTTCATGGCGTTTTCAAGCTGAGCGTTGGAAACATGGGTGTAAATCTGCGTTGTGTTGAGGTTCTCGTGACCGAGAACGTCCTTCAGAACGCGCACGTCCACGCCGTTCTGATACATGAGCGTTGCGGCGGTATGGCGCAGCTTATGCACGGAAAGCCCCATGTTGTCCAGTCCGCAGCTTTTCAGGCACTCCTCAACAATTTGCTGAACACGGCGGTTTGATATGCGCGTTCTTCGCTTGCTGAGGAAAAGCGCGTCAGTCTGCGCGGACATATCGCGGCAGCCTGCGGCGGCGCGAATGTCGGGGTCGGTTTCATCGGGCGACAGGTAATCCATGTAGGCGTTTACGCAGGCGTCGTTGAGATATATTATGCGTTCCTTGCTGCCTTTGCCGAGTACCTTAAGCGTGTATGTAAGCATTCCGTCCATGCCTTTAACGGCGCGAATGTCGCTCATATCAATGCCCACAAGCTCGCTTAATCGCATTCCACAGTTCAAAAAGAACACGACGATACAGTAGTCGCGCTTTCTGTCGGGTGTGTCGATGTTCGCCAAAAGTTCCAGCGCCTGTTCAAGCGTAAGGAACTTCGGCAACGCTGCCTTGGGTGACGGCAGCTCGAGATTCGCCAGCGGGTTCACCTCAAAGAAACGCTTCTGATTTGTAAGGTACTTGAAGAACTGCCTGAGCGATACGGCTTTTCTGTAACGCGCCTTCTGCTCGTTGGAGCGTTCGCGCGAAACGTACACGAGAAACTCCTGCACAAGCATAAGGTCAACGGCGCGAATATCGTCGTCGCTGATGTCCGCAATACTGATTTGCGAAAACTCCTTTGGGTCAGCCGAAGCGCGCCCGTTCTTGATTTTGTAGAATCTGAAGAATGTGCGCAGGTCGGTATAATAATTTTTTACTGTAAGCTCAGAGCGCCCTTTGACTATCTGCTGATAATATATATAGTCCTTAATGGTCTGCGGAGCTTCGTTATAATTGAAATACATATCCTCATACCTCGGAGTAGAAGCATAGCTCATTGCGTAAAATAAAAATTTTACGCAATGAGAAGCGGTATTTTTTCTCTTTCTACGATTTTGATTTGATTATATCACATTCCAAGGAAAAAATCAAGCAACCGGCAGTTCAGCCATTGTCTGTCCGCTGTGCACTATCAACTACTCACTATTAACTAACCTCAGCTTGCATAAAATCCGGCTTTACGTCATAAACATTAAGAGAAAAAAATCTCTTCCGGAGGTACAAAAATGACAGAGTATCAGCCCGAGGGTAATCTCTATGCTTCACCTGAAAATCAAAGCAGCCTGCGCTCGTTTACTGCGCTTGACGAGGCGCGCGCAAGCCGCCGTATCCTTGAAGCGCCCTGCGTAGTTTGTGACAGCAGGCATAATCTTATTGTGGACCTTGGTTGTATGCGCGGCTTTATCCCGCGCGAGGACGGCGCGCTCGGTATTACCGAGGGAACGACAAAGGACATTGCGCTCATCTCCCGTGTAAATAAGATTGTCTGCTTTATCGTAGTGGGATTCGCAAAAGATGAAAACGATTTCATATATGCGGTGCTTTCAAGGCGCGCGGCGCAGGAGGAATGCCTCCGCAACTATCTTGAAAAGCTGCGCCCGGGCGACGTTATACCCGCGCGGGTAACGCACCTCGAGCAGTTCGGCTGCTTTGTGGACGTCGGCTGCGGTATTCCGTCGCTCATTCCTATAGACCTTATCTCCGTGTCAAGAATCGCGCACCCGTCGGACCGCTTTTTTGTCGGGCAGAATATCCGCGCCGTTATCAAGTCGCTTGAAAACGGCAGAATTTGCCTCAGCCACAAGGAGCTGCTCGGGACGTGGCAGGAGAACGCCGCGCTCTTTGAAATGGGCGAAACTGTCACGGGCGTTGTGCGCTCGGTCGAGAGCTACGGGGTTTTCGTTGAGCTTACGCCCAACCTTGCGGGGCTTGCAGAGCCGCACGAGGGCGTTACAGTAAACAGCCGCGCGGGCGTCTACATAAAGGCTATCATTCCCGAAAAAATGAAGGTCAAGCTGATAATCGTAAGCACCTCCGACGACACGCCGTGCGCGGGCGATATCAGATATTTTATTGATTCGGGACATATCGACAGCTGGGTTTATTCCTGCGAGGGCAGCGGGAAGAATATCAGAACCGATTTTGTATAAGCTTGTTTTCGGGAAGCGCCTGGATTCTGAGAAATACAACGACTAAGGGGAGCGTTCAGCCGCTCCCCTTGTTTGTGTTCTTGTTTCCCGCTCGGTCTACCACGGAATATTGTCTGAAAGCACAATTTCAAACGGACAATTATCTTGAAATGATTTCGCATATTCCTTTTCATCTTCCGTAAAATCTTTCGTGACAAGGGTCAGTTTTCTTGTCCCGTTAAGGGATTCAAATATTGTGCAGTCGTTTGGCACGTTGGTTGACGCGGTTAAAGAACTTGAACTCTTGTTATACCAACAATTCAAAAAAATTTCTGAATTATTTATCCTTAAGATATATTCGCCGCTCAACCGATAAGCGCTGTATTTATCTTCAGCCATTGCTGCGCTGAACAAATTGCAGAATTTTATAGAATATTCAATAAATTCATCATTGTTGCCCAAAAAAGTCAAAGAAAATTCCTTTAAGTTTCCGCTTGAATAGAGAGCGTTAACATACGAAAAATTGTCGGAAAGTTGTTCGTTTACATCTTCAAAAATCGGAACAAATTCTTCTGAAAGCCAATCGTTATTTTGCTTTTTCTGCTTTTCAAAATTGAATATAAAGCCAACAAATAAAACCGAAATAACAGAAACAACTGCTATAAGAAAAATCAGCTTATTTGATATCATGTATAAAAACAGAGCCTCCTGTTCCAAATTACATCATAGATGAAGAAACTACCTCTTCCCTTTTATCTTCGCCCAGTAGTCCCGCGCTGCTTGTTCCAGCTTGTTGTCACCGAATTTGTAGTAAACCCTGTCCTTAAGCGCGTCGGGCAGGTATTGCTGCTCAATATAATGGTTCGGGTAGTCGTGCGGGTAAAGGTAGTGCTGCCCCTTTACAGCCGCGCCCTCGCCGTCGCAGTGAACGTTCTGCAAATGCCGCGGGAAATCCCCCACAAAGCCGTTGTTCACATCTGCAAGAGCAGCGTCCATTGCAGCATACGCGCTGTTGGACTTTGGCGACGTTGCCAGAAGCACTACGGCGTCAGCAAGCGGAATGCGCGCCTCGGGAAGCCCCAGCTGCATTGCGCTGTCTACGCACGCCTTAACTATCGGTATTGCCTGCGGGTACGCAAGCCCTATATCCTCGCTTGCAATAACAAGCAGCCTGCGCGAAAGCGAGATTATGTCCCCTGCCGCTATAAGCCTTGCCGCATAATGGAGCGCTGCGTTCTCATCAGAGCCGCGAATTGACTTTTGCAGCGCGGACAGCAGGTCGTAATGCTGGTCGCCGTCGCGGTCGTAGCGCATATTACTGCGCTGCGTAAGCTCCTTTGCAAGCTCAAGGCTGACTTTTCCCCCGTCGGACGAAAGCGCGCAAAGCTCCACCGTGTTAAGGCACTTGCGCACATCTCCCCCGCAACCGCGGCTGATATAGTCAAGCGCCTGCGGGTCAACGTCGTACTCCGTGCCGTTTTCCTCGCCGATAAGCTTAAACCCGCGCTCCGCCGCGCGCGCAAGCTCCTGCGGCTCAACGGGCTTGAACTCAAACACCGTGCTGCGCGAAAGAATAGCGCTGTAAACATAGAAATACGGGTTTTCCGTTGTTGAGGCGATAAGCGTAATGCTTCCGTCCTCAATGTATTCAAGCAGGCTTTGCTGCTGCTTTTTGTTGAGATACTGTATCTCATCAAGGTAGAGCAATATCCCCGCGCTGCCTAAAAAGGTGTCTATCTCGGAAACAATGCTCTTGATATCAGCGGTGGACGCAGACGTACCGTTAAGCTTATGCAGCCGCATATTAGCCGATTCTGCGATGATTCTTGCAATGGTCGTTTTGCCGACGCCCGCAGGTCCGTAAAAAATCATGTTGGGAATCTTCCCAGACTCTATTATCCGCGCGAGCGGGCGATTCTTCCCTATAAGATGGGACTGCCCCACAACATCGGCTAATGAAGCGGGGCGTATTCTGTCTGCTAATGGCATTTATAGTCCTCTGTGCTCCTGAAGAAGCGTCTGAATCTTTGCGTGGGGGTCGATTACATTGCTTATAGATGTATCATGGTTTATGGAAGCGATGAAGTATGCAATGTACTTGGACACATCAACTTCCTTGAACCACGGACGCTTAAGCAGCTCGGGCGAACGGTATGTAAGATTCGTGCCGAAAACGCCGTCGAGAAGTCCGTCCTCATAAGCCTTATCAAACGAAGCAAGGCCGTTTGTGAATATTCCGTATGTTGCATATGCGAAGAAGCGGTTAGCCTTGCGCGCCTTAAGCTCCTTTGCAATGTCGAGCATGGATTCGCCCGAGGAAATGATGTCGTCAGCTACGAAAACGTCCTTGCCCTTAACGTCGCTGCCGAGGTATTCGTGCGCAACAATGGGGTTTCTGCCGTTTACGATAACCGAGTAATCACGGCGCTTATAGAACATACCCATGTCAACACCCATTACCGAAGCATAGAACATATTGCGGTTAAGCGCGCCCTCGTCTGGGCTTACAACCATGAAATGTTCCTTGTCGACAACGAGGTCGGGGAACGCCTTGAACATCGCCTTAAGCACCTGATAGGACGGAATAACGTTGTCGAAGCCCATAAGCGGGATAGCGTTGCACACTCTCGGGTCGTGCGCGTCAACGGTGATAACGTTGGAAACGCCCATGTCGCGCAGCTCCTGAAGCATAAACGCGCAGTCAAGCGACTCGCGGTAGCTTCTTCTGTGCTGTCTGCCGCCGTAAAGAAGCGGCATAATAACGTTTATGCGGTGCGGCTTGCCGCTTGCCGCCTGAATGATACGCTTGAGGTCGGCATAGTGGTCGTCGGGGGACATATAGTTCTCCCTGTCGAACAGCTTGTAGGTGCAGGAATAGTTGCCCACATCAACGAGAATAAACAGATCCTTACCCCGAACCGTGCTCTTGATAAGTCCCTTTGCGTCGCCTGAAGCGAAACGCGGGCACTGAGCCTCTATCATGAAATCATCGTACGGCATTCCGTTCCTGTCAGCCCAGCGGATAAGGTAGCTGTTTATCTTTGCTGCAAGCTCCTCCGTTCCGCGCATTGCGATAAGCCCGAGAGGAGCTACCGCAGAATAGTTTTGATACAAAACCTCTGTGTTCTTAACAGTCGTCATTTATGTGCGTCCCTTCTAAACATTTATCACTCGTAAAGAGGATACTTCTTGCAAATTGCCGTTACCATTTCGCGTACCTTGTCCTTTGAGCCCTCAAAGTCCTTTGCGGTAAGGTAAATGCACTCGCCTATCACCTTCATGTCATCCTCTTTAAGGCCGCGTGTGGTGACTGCGGGCGTACCGATTCTCACGCCGCTTGTGAACGCGGGCTTCTGCGGGTCGTTGGGGATTGCGTTCTTGTTTACGGTGATGTAAACCTCGTCAAGGTTGTGCTCAAGCTCCTTGCCCGTGATGTTGAACGGGCGCAGGTCTACAAGCATAAGGTGGTTGTCCGTGCCGCCCGAAACAAGGTTGAAGCCCTTTTCAAGGAGCGTATCCGCAAGCACCTTTGCGTTCTTTACAATCTGCTCGCCGTAAGCCTTGAACTCGGGCTTGAGCGCCTCGCCGAAGCATACCGCCTTTGCAGCAATAACGTGCATAAGCGGGCCGCCCTGCGTTCCAGGGAATATTGCGGAGTTGATTTTCTTTGCAAGATACTCGTTGTTAGTAAGGATAAGGCCGCCGCGCGGACCGCGCAGAGTCTTGTGTGTCGTTGTGGTGACGATATCAGCGTAAGGCACAGGGCTTATATGCTGACCAGCAGCAACAAGACCGGCAATGTGCGCCATATCCACCATAAGATAAGCGCCTACAGCTCTTGCGATAGAGGAAAGCTTTGCGAAATCAATAGCTCTGGGGTAAGCGGAAGCGCCCGCAACAATGAGCTTGGGCTTGCACTTGTTCGCTATTTTATAAAGCTCCTCATAGTCGATAAAGCCCTCAGCGTTAGTGCCGTAAGGAACAAAGTTGAAATACTTGCCCGAGATGTTTACGGGGGAACCATGCGTAAGGTGGCCGCCGTTGTCAAGCGACATACCCATAACTGTATCGCCCGGCTGAAGCAGCGCAACATATACCGCGGTGTTTGCCTGCGCGCCGGAGTGCGCCTGAACGTTCGCATACTGCGCGCCAAAGAGCTTCTTTGCACGCTCTATCGCTATTGTTTCCACGATATCGACGTCCTCGCAGCCGCCGTAATATCTCTTTCCGGGGTAGCCCTCCGCATACTTGTTTGTAAGCACGCTGCCCATTGCCGCCATTACTGCGGGGGAAACGATGTTCTCGCTTGCGATAAGCTCCAGATTTCTTTTCTGGCGCGCAAGCTCCAGCTGCATTGCGTCTGCGACCTCTTTATCGCAGCCGCCGAGGTAGCCGATGGTATCAACGATATCATTGTACATAAAAAAGCTCCTTTCAGAACATTAAAGCCTGTTCTCGGCATTTTTACCATTACATAATATAAGTATAACTTAAATCACCGTTTTTTTCAAGCGTTTTTTTACTTTTTATTTTTTTGTATATCTCTTTACGATAAAGTAAAGAGATTTTGTGAAAAGTGACAAAAGTGCGCTCATTTGTGTAAAAACGGCTGTCGGCGGAAAAGCCCTGCTCCCCCGCCGTTATCGTCAGATGTGTTCTGCAATTCTGCTGCCCATTTCGGAGCAGCTTACAAGCGTCATACCCTCGGACATGATGTCGCCCGTTCTGTAGCCCGCCTCAAGCACGCTGTTTACAGCTGCTTCTACCGCGTCCGCTTCCTTGTCCATCTTAAAGGAATAGCGAAGCATCATTGCAGCGGAAAGAATCGTTGCAATGGGGTTAGCCTTATTCTGCCCTGCAATGTCGGGCGCGGAACCGCCGCTCGGCTCGTACAGACCAAAGCTCGTTTCGTTCATGCTTGCGGAAGCCAGCATACCGATAGAGCCTGTTATCATAGAAGCCTCGTCGGAAAGGATATCGCCAAACATATTCTCCGTTACCATAACGTCGAACTGAGCGGGGTCCTTTACAAGCTGCATAGCGGAGTTGTCGACCAGCATATGCTCAAGAGTTACCTCAGGGTAATCCTTTGCGACCTCTTCTACCACTTTTCTCCACAGGCGAGAGGTGTCGAGAACGTTTGCCTTGTCAACGCTTGTTACCTTCTTGCGACGCTGCATGGCAACCTCAAAGGCCTTCTTTGCAATGCGGCGTATCTCGTTTTCGTTGTATTCAAGCGTGTCAACAGCGGTAACAACGCCGTTTATCTCCTCAGTCTTTCTTGCGCCGAAGTACAGTCCGCCCGTAAGCTCGCGCATGATGAGCATATCAAAGCCCTTTGCGCTTATTTCTGTTTTGAGCGGGCACGCGCCTGCAAGCTGCGGGAAAAGCAGGCACGGGCGCAGGTTCGCAAACAGCCCGAGCGACTTTCTGAGCTTAAGCAGCCCTGCCTCGGGACGAAGATTTGCGGGGAGCTTGTACCACGGAGAAGTTGTGGTATTGCCGCCTATAGACCCCATAAGCACCGCGTCGGACGCCTTGCAGCGCTCTATCGTTTCATCGGTGAGCGGCACTCCGTTCGCGTCTATGGAGCACCCGCCCATAAGAAGCTGCTCATAGTCAAACCTGTGGCCGAATTTCTCCGCCACTTTGTCAAGCACCTTCATTGCTTCCGTCACAATTTCAGGACCGATACCGTCGCCCTTTATTACAGCAATTTTCTTTTCCATAAACTGACCTTTCGTGTTATTTCAGATGTCTATTCGCAGCCGCAGCTCGTCGCCGTTGTCGCCGCTGATACGGCTCTTTCGGCGGCGCCCGTCGTCCGCAAAGCCAAAGCGGCGGAAAAATCCGAGCGCGCTTTCGTTCGCCTCATTCACCCAGACAAACGCCGCCCTGTACTTAAGGCCCCGCATATCGCGCAGCGCGTTGGACAAAAGCTTTCTTGCAAGACCTATGCCCTTGTACTCTGCGTCAATGCACAGCGATTCTACCTCGCAGCTGTCGGGTATCAGCATATCCCTGCACACGCAAACGCCCTTTATCACCTTGTCGCAGGTGATATCGTAAAGAAAGGCGCTTTTCGCGGCGTCGCAATAATAGTCCACGTCAAAACGGGCGGTGTGCCTGTCCTGCGCGGCAATTCCCGCCATTGCAGGATAATCGCACCCTTTGAACGCCGCTGTTGCAGTGATATTTGTAATGTTGATTATCACGGATAACTCCCCTGTCAGCCCTTAATGGAATTGAGAAGTCCGCCC
>CAKSEE010000016.1 GCA_934446455.1 uncultured Oscillospiraceae bacterium
CGCGCTGCGCGCACGGTTGCGTAAGCGCAGCGTCGCGTACACACTTGCGCGGATAGGAGAGTTTTTTGCCTCGGGAAGCCCGAGGCAAAAAAGTTATTTCAAAGCCCGCATACGCGGGCAAAATAGACTTTTTCGACAAGCTGAAATACCCTCCGAAAAATCGGAGGGTATTGATGTGGTTGCGGGAGCCAGATTTGAACTGACGACCTTCGGGTTATGAGTTGACATTTATAATTGTTTGTGATATAATAAAAAACAATGATTGTCAATAAGGAGATGTTAAATCATGAGTCCCAATAATTTATTTATCCCTTTAGAAATACCCGAACAGCACAGATTTAATAGCGAAACCACGTTTTCGGAATATGCCACTGTTTGGCTTGATGACAATTGTGATTTACTGTCTGTAAGGACTATTGAGAGATACAACGACCTTTTTGTAAGGATAAACAATGGGATTGGTCATATTCCTGTCTGCAAGCTAGAACCTTATCATTTAAGGCAATTTTTGAAGAAGCTATCTCTTGATGGAGAAAATATGCGTACAGGAAAATGCTTGTCTGACAAGACGATATTGCACCATTATCGTTTGATATCTGTAATATTGCAACAGGCAGTGAGAGATGAACTTATCACAGTCAATCCTGCAAGCAAAAATCGAATGAAAGCGCCAAAAGTTGTTAAACACGAGGTATCTGTACTTCAAGCGGAGGATTTTCGTCAGCTGTTTTGCTTTCTTTCGTCCGATACTGAAACAAACTATAGGGCTAAAGTTGCAATATCTATTATGGCGCTTACAGGATTGCGCCGGGGAGAGGTTGCCGGATTACAATTTGGCGATTTTGAAGGTGATTTTCTAACAGTACGCAGGGCGGTATTATATACAGCTAAAAGGGGAATTTACGAAAAGACCCCCAAGACTGAAACTTCATATAGGCGGCTGCTAATTAGTCCGTGGGTGCAAAACATAATATGTGAATACCAAAACTGGTATATGAGGACTTACCGTGTGTCACATGAGCGAGTTGCATCAAGAAAGCTTTTTTGCCAAGATGATGGAAAACCCATTCATCCTGATACATTAACCATTTGGTGCAGGCGTTTTAGCGAAAAACATCCATCACTAAAACGATTTTCTCCTCATATGCTACGTCACACTTATGCTTCTATGCTGGTTGGCTTAGGCGTATCAATAAAGGAAGTGTCGGTAAGGCTGGGTCATAGCAAACTTACGACCACCTGCAATACATATACACACTCTATGCAGGGAGCTGATAAAAAAGCAGCAGATATCCTTGACCAGTTCAGATTTTGAATACTGGTAAAATAAATATACATAATGCGCGTTGAAATTCAATGCGCATTTTTTATATGCTTCCCAAGGGGTTGTTACCTGCGGGAAGCTCATAAAGCATAGCGGGAAACGCGAGCCCTCGGGACGGTAGTGTTCTCCACCGTCCCTTGCTATGCTTAATCCCTCGGAGAACAGAAAACGGAGGACACCATGAAAGAAAACTCCCATAAGCAGGGGAGGTAGCGCATATGAAAGCTATCTTCAAGCTTCTTAATCCTGACAATACAATGTCAATAAACCGTCAGCTGGCTCATGCAGTCGGGCTGGCAGAAGCTGTAGTATATGGTGCGCTGCTATCTAAGTATGCATACTATTCTCAGCGTGGATTGCTTACTGACGGCGACTGGTTTTACTCTACTGCCGAAGACCTAGAGGAATCGACAGCGCTGACAGCAAGGCAGCAGCGGCGCTGTATTGACACGCTTACCAAATTGGGGCTTATTCGGTGCAAGGTGCAGGGTATGCCGGCAAAACGATTCTTTTACATCAATGATAATGCAGAGCTGCTTGCAGGCATTCTTTCAAACGGCAGTAAACACACAAACGACAGTAAACCCAGTTTTGACAAAAGCGCACAACTGCACGAATCATCGGCGCAGAGCGAAATGGCGTCAGATGGCTTAATACAGCAGGATAAGTCAGATGATGACAGCGCTCCAGTTTTGACAAAAGCGCACAACTTGTTTTACCCTAACGTTACAACTTGTTTTACCGAAAGTGAAAAACAAGTTGTAACGGAACAGCAAAGCAGCTCTTTATATAAAACTAAAGAAATAAAACTTAAGTCAATCAATCAGGCAGACGGCATAGATGTCGGGACTGAAGAACGTCTTAATTTAGAGTCATGCGATTCGGAATTAAAGTTCAAGGTTGAACAGCAGATTCAAACAGAAGCGATAAGCAGTAAATACGGTGTTTGCTTTGGTGCGTTTGTAGAAAATATCGTGATTGCCGGACTGCAGGGAAAGCTCACCTGCAGGGTATATGAAAAAATCGTCTCCGGCAATGAAATCTTGGCTGCATACAAAAACATAGGATATAATACCATTTGTCACGTAGCTGATTACATTTCTGAAAAAAGAGATAAAATCAGATACTTGCGGCAATATTTAATCGCGGCACTTTATGCAACTGCTAGAGAGGAACGGCAAATTCCAAGACTTACGCCGCATACCAGCATAAACATGGAAGATGTTATGGAAAGGCTTAGACAACATTATGGTTAATGCTCCCCAAGGAGATTAACGGCATAGCGGGGTAGCTCCCTGTCGGGGCGGTTAGTCCTGCCGCCCCTGCTATGTCTTATACACTCGCAGGACTGAATACAATGTTTGCCGAAAAGCGGCAGGAGGACTACATTATGAAAACAATAGCAATAGCAAACCAAAAAGGCGGCGTAGGCAAAACCACGACAGTTGTAAACATTGCAGCGGGGCTTGCAGAACAGGGAAAAAAGGTACTCTGTATTGACCTTGACCCGCAGGGAAATCTCAGCGATTATCTTGGCTATGACTTTACAAGCAATAAAAACACGGTGGTGGGCGTTCTTAAGGGGCAGGCAAAGCTGTCGGACAGCATTATTACCGCCACAAACGAACCTATAGACTTTATTCCCGCAGATATATCCCTTGCAACGGCAGATATGTTCCTGGCGCAGACAATGTGCCGCGAGCAGATTCTGCGCAGAGCGATTAACTCGGACAATGACCTTCAGCGGTACGATTACATACTGATAGACTGCCTGCCCTCGCTTGGAATACTGGTAACGAATGCGCTTGCGGCTGCCGATGGCGTGATAATTCCCGTGCAGGTGCAGAAGTTCGCGCTCAACGGTATCGTCCAGTTTGAGGATATTTTTAACCTGGTTAAGGACAACATAAATCCGAATCTTGCAATATACGGCATACTCGAAACGATGACAGACAATACGCAGATGGCGCAGGCGGTTGACAAGGCGCTTAAGGAGCGTTATGGCGAGCTGGTGTTTGAAACACGGATAAGCAAGCGCATTGAAGCGGCAAACAGCACAGCGGAACAGCGCTCGCTGGTTTCAAAAAAACACAGCATTGTCGGAGAACAGTATCGCGGGTTGGTTTCGGAAATGCTCAATAAGGGGGTGGGCTGAGATGGCGTTTAATCTTGGCGCTTCAAGCAATACCGGGAAGCTGCATATGGCAGATTTCCTTAGCAGCGCAGCGGTTCAGAACGATGAAAAGGACTTACCGATAGATATACTCGTTCCGTGGGAAAATCAGCCGTTCCGTATGTACAGCGCCGAAAAGCTGCAGGAACTCGCAGATTCCATAAAGGAAAACGGTCTGCTTTCACGGATAATCGTATGCCCTATTGCAGACGGCAAATATCGTATCATAGCAGGGCACAATCGAGTTGAAGCCTGCCGTCTTGCCGGGATAGCAAATATACCGAGCATAATTAAAGATGTTGACGAAAACCGTGCAAAGCTCATCATGGCTGACACGAACCTCTGTCAGCGGACCGAGCTGCTCCCGTCCGAGCGCGCATTCGCATACAAAGCGCAGCAGGAGGCGTTAATCGCGCTCGGCAGCCCTCGCGCTACTATGGAGATAGCGGAAAAATACGGCGAGGGCAGACGCACAATACAGCGCTACATCGCCTGCTCACAGTTAGTACCCGAGCTTATGGATAAGCTTAACAGCGGTCAGATTAAACTTCTGACCGCCGTTTCTTTCTCTCGTTTGCCCGAAAGCTCGCAGAACGCAATTGCGTCGTATCTTAGTGTTGAGGACCGCAAAATTAACGACGAGCAGGCAGGTCAGATTGCTGATATGAAATTTGTCACAGAAGATGACGTTGAGAATATTGTCGGCGAGAAAAAAGTTGTAGGCGCGTCGCAGAAAAGCACAGAAAAAACGGCTGACAATAATTCCGAAAAGAAAACAACAAAATCCAACGCCAAAATAACCTTTAAGCGCAAAGAGATAACAGACGTAATCGGTGATGAGCTTACCAACGACGAAATCGCCGAGTTCTTTTATTTCTGCCTGCAAAAGTCCGACTTCATGCGCGAATGGCGCAAAATGCACCAGGACAGCGAGCAGCCCGATGATGAGGAATTGAGCGAGGAGCTTTAACCGCTGATTATATGGTGGAATAGAATAGGGGCGTCACCGTGACGCCCCCAAGTAAGGGGTAGTACAAAAATGATAGACGTAAAAAAGCTGCGTGAAATGGCTGCAAATCAAAGAGCTGCTGACAGTGAGCTTAACAACAGCACACCGTTAACTGACACAATCGACACAGCAGAACCCATGTTTCAGGATGAAGTCTTCGTTCCTATGGAAGAGGAATCTTTTACGAATGAAACAGACAATTCTGACGCGCAGACGCGGGAATCACTTGAAAGCCTTATTGCAAGGTGTTTTGATGAAAAGGCATATAATATTGAGCTTGAAAGGCTTATTCCTTTTCGGAAGTCTATTTTCACCATACTCGGCGATATTTCAGAGCTGAAATCAGACATTGTTCGCGTGGGTATAACAGAACCGCTGCTGGTTCGCTCTGCGGGTAATGGCGAGTACGAAATACTTTCGGGAACACGTCGCCGCGCTGCCGCTGAAGAACTTATGTGGACAAAAGTTCCCTGCCGTATAGGCAGCAACGCTGAACTTACCGATGACTGCGCGGCGCGAATTGTCGTTGAAACAAACAGAGGGCGTTTTTCTACGCTTGCATTATCCGAGCAGATACGGGTTGCAGCAGTCCTCGGCGAAAGCGCTGCTGCCGAGCTTGGCATATCCCCTGCGCAGGCAGAGGAGCTGATAAGACTTGATGTACTCGAGCAGGAATTTCTCGCAATGCTCGACGGCAACATGATAACTCTGCCGATTGCAGAACGGCTGGCGGGCATTGAATCAAAAACACGGCAGATTATCCTTGCAGCACTTTCACAGCACCCTGAGATGAAACTTACGTCTACGAATGCTAAGGAACTAAGCGAGGAAATCAACCCTACATCGGCGACAGTCGCAAAGATTCTTAAGCCAAAACCGCCTGTTAAAGTCGCTGTTCCTGCGGATATAATAGCAGAGTATTTTGCAGATAAAACCGCAGAAGAGTTGACTGAGATGGTTACGGCGGCGCTGGTTAAGTGTTATGGTGAGGAGGGCGCACAGAATGGCAAGGTTTGATGAAATCGCGAAAATATATGACCACAAGCTGACGCAGCTGCGCGACCCGCAGATGTGGGAGAGTGCGCTTCGCCTTACCTCAAATTTTTGGCGGCTTCCTTTTTGCGCGGCGCTCCTGCTGACTGCGCAGAATCCGCGTGCGGAGATGTGTGGTACGATAGACCAATGGAATCGCGTCGGGCGTTATATCAAGCGCGGGGAGCATTCTGTGGCTGTTTTCAGAAGCCGCACGGATACACAGCTCATGTATCTTTTTGACGTCAAGCAAACCTATGGCGCGCCGTATAATGCTAAGTGGCAGATGTCGGACAGAATTGCAGACGGCATTGTCGGCAAGTATAATGCGGAGCATACTGAGCCTGCGGTATCATTTGATGATTTTTTGCAGAAAGAGCTTGACAGCAGGATAAATGCGGCACACGAGTATTGCAGCGAAAAACTTAATGCTGCTATATCCAATGACCCGCGAGTGCTTATGTTTATAAGGTATAGCGCGGAGTGTATTTGCGCTGCACGCTGCGGGATAGATGGGCAGTATGACTTTACAGACGCAGGAAATTTCGACAGCGACCTTTCTATAGTTGAGATAGGCAATGCAGCTACGCTGCTTGCACAGGATATTTTACGAGATATTGACGGTATCGTCAGGAGGAAAGAATATGAACGCTATGAGGCTGGAGTTTGCGGAAGACATTTACGATATCCCTTATACGGAGGACAGGAACGGGCAGCAGAACCCGACATTCGAGAATTACGGCAGGGCGCAGATGACGCCGATGGAGCGCAAGGCGGTCGACCTGATGAACGACACAGACCCGACAGCGCTGGATATGGTGAACATGAGCGGACTGTACATGAGCATATGGCAGGAGATAGCGGCGAAGGCGGAAGCCGTGAGGGAGAAAACCAGCCGCGACCTGCTCATGAGATTTCCGCTGTGCGGGAATTACATGAAGAAAGTGTCCTCAATGGCGGAGATAGACCTGACCGCGCAGGAAGCGGCGTGGGAATCCCTGCGGACGAGCGTAGCTTGGCTGGCGGCGGAAGTGCGCAGTCGCAGGACGCTGACGGAGATACGGAAAATACATCTGAATATGATGACGAACTGAACGATGATGAAACGGCGTCCGATGAGGACGCCGTTTGTGTGTTCAACGACGCGGAGGAATTATCACCCGATAGCAGCTACTGCCAAAATCTGCTGAGAACTGAGCTTGCGCACAGTTGGTGGTCATTAAAGTTTAGAATAAACGATTATATTTCTGAAAACAATCCATCCAATCAGGAGTTTGCAAAATTTCTGAAAAAAGAATATGGCATAGGCGGTGGGACAGGCAGCTGTCTCCCGATTAAATGGCATAACCATGGGTCAAAGGGCATAGAACTTGTCCTTAATGATGACAAAATCGTAAAATACTCGTGGACGATGGTTGCTGAATCTGTGCGCGATATTGTGCGCGATGGCAATTACATCACCGAGAATGACAAGGATAACCGTGCTAGGGCTGCTATAAATGAGGCGGAGCGCTTTGCGATACACTTTGCGTTTCCGACGTGTTTTGATAATCGTCGCCTGACATATATTCGTAAGGAATTGTCTGAATGCGGGATTCACTATGATATAAATCTCGACGCGAAAATGTTTATACCCTATGCGGCGGAATATGCCCGAACAAAGAGTGATGTTGTTGCAAGTTTTCAAAATACAGATCATAGCGCTGTAAATGTTAAGGCAACAGCTCTCGATTTTCGCGAAGCAGCCGACGCTGCACGAACGCTCGTGCGTGAAACAAACTATGCAGATTTTGTGGAAGCCTGCCGCAGCGAAGTATCAAACCTTATTTCCGAATTGTCCGCGCACGTTGGGCATAATCCCGATTTAGGCTTTTCTGACGATGAGGCAGCCGTATTTTTTGCGAGCAACGATGTCTTTTCTGATGAAAACATCGCGGAAATCTCTGCGCAGGTGTTCGGCTACTTATATGGCATAGAGCAGCGAGATAAGCCCTATGAAAAAATAAGCGCTGATACCACAGCGGAACAGCAGCTCTCATTGTTTGATGAAGCGGCGGAGAACGAGCCGAATTACGAGGCTGCGCAGGACGCGGTTGATGATAATGACGCCCGCAGTCAAGATGAGTCTGCACCAAAAGTGACAATAACCTGTGATTGGAGCGAAAGTAGTGCTTTTGAAAGCGGCAAAGAATACACGGTTGCAGAGTTTGACCGTATCATGGCGCAAGCTGATAAGGATAAGCACGATGGCAGACAGGCGGGACTTGAAAAGTACGGCTCAGACGAAGCTTGGGAAGCACAGGATAAGGACGGGTATTACAGTTACCTTGGATATGACAAGACGAAATTTACAGTCAATTTACCGAACGGCGACAGCATAACAGAAAGACAGGATATAGGCGACGGTTACGGCGGCGTTATCGACTATTTCCGCGCATTCGACTCTTTGCAGCAGTATGTTTCGCTGTTGGAGGAACAGCGCGACCTGGATAATGCAGCTGCGGTTGAACAGAACAATGTGGAATCTCAGCCTGTCACAGCGGAATCTAGCGATGTTCCCGCGTGGTTTAGTGATGATATTGCTAACCACAGTACGGTCAAAATTTCTGAAAAGGAAAAAACAGAAACCTATGTGGTCAATGCTAATGACTTCGGTTTCAGAAACTATCGCCTGATTTTTGACAATGACGAAAATGCTTACAGGCTTATTGCGGACAGCGAAAAAGCAGGCAAGGATATGTTTGTCCGCGCGTTTGAAAGCGGTGAAACAGCTGACAGCCTTTATCGGTATTTCCTTGAAAGAGGACTGCTGCCGCTGAATGATTCAGCTGAAATACCACAGAAAACAGACGATAAGCCTCTGCGTGCTGGCAATTACCATTTTGCAGACGATTTTGTTTATCCGACAGGACCGAAAGCAAAATATTCCGCCAATGTTGCGGCTATAAAAACGCTTAAGCTGATAGAATCCGAACATCGCCATGCGACCGCCGAGGAGCAGGACGTACTTGCACATTACAGCGGGTGGGGCGGCGTAGCGGACGCGTTCAACGGCAATAAGGAAGGCTGGAGCCGTGAATATGCCGAGCTTAAAGACCTGCTTACGGACAAGGAGTACGCTGCTGCACGTGAAAGCACTCTCACCGCATTTTACACCGAGCCGTATATCATAAAGAGCATTTACACGGCGCTCGGTAGCATGGGATTTACCGGCGGAGAGATTCTCGACCCGGCAATGGGAACGGGCAACTTTTTTGGCAATCTTCCCGCAGAAATTGCGGCAAACAGTCACCTGTATGGCGTTGAGCTGGACGACCTTACTGCGCGTATTGCAAAACAGTTGTACTCAGATGCGGATATACAGCACAGAGGATATGAGCGCACGAAGTTTGAGAACGGCAAGTTCGACGTTATAGTCGGCAATGTTCCGTTTGGAGATTTCGCTCCGTACGACCCCGAATACAGGGATTATCTGATACACGATTATTTCTTTGCAAAGTCCATTGATAAACTTAAGGCAGGCGGCATTATGGCGTTTATTACGTCTGCGGGAACAATGGACAAAAGCGATGATGAGCTGCGTAGGGAGCTTTATTGCAAGGCGGATTTCCTCGGCGGTATAAGGCTGCCCGAGGACGCATTCCGTACCGCAGGTACGCAGGTGGTTACTGATATTCTTTTCTTTCAGAAACTTGACCATGAACGTGCATTTTTGCTGCCGGCAGCAGAATGGATAGATACGAATCGTGTTTTTGGCAAGCGTTGTATCAGCATCGAAAATAAGTATTTTACCGCTCACCCCGAAATGACCCTCGGGCACACAGAGGAAGTATCGGGTCCATATGGGTATACTCGGACGGTTCAGTCTGACGGCGATACCGCTAAACGCCTTGAAACGGCGGTAAGCCTTATCAATGGCAAATTTTCTGCCGAACCGACAATAGGCGCTGAACTTCCCGAAGAAGAATACGGAGATATCCCGGACGGCGTAACTCCGTACACATATTACGTCAGCGGCGGTGCGCTGTACTATGCAGAAAACCGCAGCGCAGTACCGTTTGACGGAAAAAATGCAGCCCGTATTACGGACTTGTGCGGTATTATGGCGCACCTTGACGCAGTAACCTCGGCTCAGATGCGCTCCTGCACAGACAATGAGCTGACAGCGCTGCAAAAGGAGCTCGACAACGCATATGACGCTTTTGTGAAAAAATACGGCTATATCAACAGCAAAACCAATACATCGGCATTTGCTGATGATATACGCGCGCCGCGATTGGGCGCAATTGAAAATGTCGAGGAATTGCCCGACGGTACTCAGCATATATCCAAGGCGGATATCTTCACACAGCGCACTATAAATGTTGAGCGTATTCCCGAACACGTTGATACGGCGCTTGAAGCATTACATCTCTCTATGAACGCACATCAGCGTGTGGATATCGACTTTATTTCGCAGCTGTGTGGAAAGGACAAGGACGAGGTAATCGCTGAGCTGGGAGATAGGATTTATTGCAATCCTGCGAAAAACACGGGCAGCAGATATACAGGCTGGGAAACTGCCGAGGAGTATCTGTCGGGACACGTCCGCACAAAGCTGGCACTCGCACAGGAAGCAGCAAAAACCGAACCCGAATATGAACGTAACGTGACGGCGCTTTTGCAAAATCAGCCGCCGCGTATCGGCATTGAAAACATAGGCTTCCGGCTTGGAACAATATATATCACGCCCGAAATGTATCAGCAGTTCGTTTACGAAACGTTCGATACTCCTGTGTATATGCGGCACAGGGAGGGAACGCGGTATTCGCGTGAAATCACGGTAAACTATTCCAACGAGCTGAATAAATGGAAAATATCTAATAGCAGCGGTCAGCGCGGCGTTCTTGTGACCGAAACCTATGGAACAGGCAGATTCAATGCTTATGAACTGACGGAAATGCTGCTTAATCAAACTCGAGCAACTGTCAACGACTATATTGAGCAAGCAGACGGTTCGGTGAAAAAGGTGTTCAACGCTGATGAAACCATACTTGCGCGAGAATGTCAGGATAAAATCGAGCAGGCGTTCCATGATTGGGTAATGGCTGACAGCAGCCGCATACAGATAATTGAAGACAGCTTTAATTCTCGGTATAACAGCATAAAACCACGCACATATGATGGCAGCTATATTTCCGTCCCCAGCATGAATCCGAACCTTACCCTGCGCCCTCATCAGAAGGACGTCATTGCACGAATCGCTGCTACCGGCACCTGCATGATGGCGCACGAAGTTGGCGCGGGAAAGACTGCGGCAATGGGCGCGGCGGGAATGTATCTCAAATCTATAGGCGCTTGCACCAAGCCGATGTACGTTGTGCCGAATGCAGTTGTGGCGCAGTTCGGTGAGGAATTACAGAGATTTTTCCCGGAAGCAAAAATCCTTGTGGCAACGTCAAAGGACATGGAAAAGTCGCAGCGGCGGCGGTTTCTTTCCAAGATATCAATTGGTAACTTCGACGCGATTGTGATTCCGCAGTCGCAGTTTGAAAAAATGCCGCTATCACTTGAACGACAGGAGGCAATGTACGATGAGAAGCTGACAGAAATCTCTTATGCAATACAGGCTGCAAGAGCAGATAAAGGTGAGCGGTTCACAGTTAAAGCTCTTGAACGTCAGCGTAAGCAGATAGAGAGTAAAATAGAGAAGATGCGCGCTGATTTCAAAAAAGATGATTTTATCACTTTTGAGGAGCTTGGCTGTGATTTTCTTTTTGTTGATGAAGCTCATGGATACAAGAATCTTGCTGTTTTCAGTAAGATGACAAATGTTGCAGGCGTGAATGTCAATGCCAACTCGCAGAAAGCGTTTGACATGGAGATGAAATGCCGCTATTTGCAGGAACTTCATCATGGCGGCGGTGTAGTATTTGCTACTGGAACGCCAGTCAGCAACTCTATAACAGAGCTGTTTGTATGGCAGTATCTTCTGCAGAAGCAGACGTTGGACGATATGAATATCGGATATTTCGATAACTGGGCGTCAGTTTTCGGTGTGATATCTCAATCCGATGATGTCAAACCTACCAGCGATGGGTATCGTTCCAGAACCAGGTTTTCAAATTTTGCAAACCTCGATGAGCTGTGTAATCTGTTCGGCGAGGTATTTGATATCGCCAAAACAGCAGATATGAATTTGAAACTTCCATCTATTTATGGCGGTAAGCCGGAAATGATAATCTGCGAAAAATCCCCGGAGCAGGATTTGCAAACGGACGAGGGCATAGAACGGGCAAGACGTATAGATGCAAAGCTTGTAACTCCCGACGAAGATAATATGCTTGCTGTTTGCACATACATGACCAAAGTTGCGCTGGACGCTCGCATAATCGACCCGGAAGCCGAAGAATATGATGGCGGAAAGATTGCCCTCTGCGCAGACAAAATAATCGAGATAAACAGCGCAAAGCCCGGTACGGCACAGGCGGTTTTTTGCGATAGTAGTACGCCCAAAAAGGGCGATTTTTCCGTCTATCAAGCGCTTAAGGACAGGCTTATTCGCTCGGGAGAATTTACCGAAAAAGAAATAGCCTTTGTCCATGACGCTGCTAATGACAAACAGCGGCTTGAAATGTTTGAAAAGGTCAATAGTGCTGAAATAAAGGTGATTATTGGTTCTACAAGCAAGTTGGGTACAGGCGTTAATATACAGCAAAAACTCTCTGCCCTGCATCATCTTGACGCACCGTATCGTCCTTCGGACATCGAGCAGCGGAATGGGCGCGGAATACGGCAGGGAAACGAAAATTCCGAGGTATTCATCGGGTACTATTCCACCAAGGGGACTTTCGACAACTACCGCTGGCAGATTCTCGAAAAGAAGCAGCAGATAATCTCGCAGATTATGTCCGGAAAGCCTGCCGCGCGGACCTGCGAGGACATAGATGAAACTGCATTGACGTTCGCCGAAATGAAGGCAGCTACAACGGGTAATCCTCTGATAGCTGAAAAAATGACGGTTGACAACAATGTGAACAGGCTTAAACTGCTGCAGTCAGCGCACATAAATCAGCAGCGTTCGTTTGAGCATGACATATCTGTAAGATACCCTGACTTGATTTCTCGAAAAGAAAAAATGATAGGGCTGGTATCGGCGGACATCGAGCGTATAAAAAACGCTCGTCCCATTAAAGACGATGATTTCTGCATATCGCTCGGCGGCAGGACCTACACAGAGCGTGCGCTTGCAGGAAAGGCGCTTGAGGAACAGGCAGCCCTATACCTTAAGTCGCATGAGTGCAGCGAATATAAGCCTATGGAAATAGGAAGACTTAATGATTTCAAGATTTTCATAGCAAAAAAAGATTTTTCGTTTGTCCTCGTTCTGCGCGCAAGCGCAACATACACAAGCGATTATCAGATGAGCGGGCTTGGCGGCATAACGAGGCTGTGTAACCTTTATGGCAAAATACCCGAACAACTGCAGGCTCTGCAAAATGAGCTTGGCGAAGCACAAAAGCAGCTCGAGAATGCAAAGGCTCAATATGGCAAGCCCTTCCCTTACGAAAGCGATTTGAAGTCGCTGCTTGAAAGGCAGTCAAGAATAAATGCGGAGCTTGAATTTTTAGACAGACCTCACGACGAAGTCTTTGACGATGAAAGCTCTGACGACGATGAAATGGAGATGTAAATATGAGCATAGAATTCAGCATAAACCAATACGATGAGGAGCGCTGTTATTGCAACAGCATGGTTGGCTTGAAAACGCTTCTTACTGCATTGTATTCGGCTGAACATCCATATGGCGCACTCATGCGCCTTGATGGAAACGAGCGAATCGAGATTGCCGATTTTGCTTATGATGAGCAGAGTGGCAAAGTGACTTACAGTATCGATTTCGATAATGATACTATAATCCGCAGCGAAAAGGATAAGCAGTTCAAACTAAACGGGATAAGTAAAATGCCGCTTGGAGCTGCATATTCGCTGCTTAGATTTCATGGCGAGCCCCTCCCATGGACAGTAAGCGACTACGAATACATGGAACATAAGGATATGTCCGAACTTTTCGGCGACCTTAACCCCGAGGCGAAAGAGCGCGGATTCATTATTGGTATGGAAGAAAAATACTTTAATTATTTAATGTCTACCAAGGGCTATGATTTTCTGCGTACTGTAGTTTTCGACAAAACTTGTTTTCTTGCTTTTGACCAGCGCGGTTTTGATAACATCAAGACTTTTCTATCAGAAGGAATCCATGAGAAGCGGGCTGAAATAAATCGGTTGGAAGCCGAGTTTAATAAGGCATTTCCCCAAAAAGACCGTATGGTTGCAGACACGTTCAATGTGGTTTCATCTGTAAGAATTGACGAGAACAACGAAATCGTTATGGGGTTCAGAGAAACTGGATATGGCACAAATTATGCAACATGGCAATGTTCGGGCGGAGATAATTACTACTGGGGGCATTACAATTTCCCAACGGCGGAAGCGGCAACGCTTGATATGTACAATCGTGTTGTTGAGGCGCTTCAGAACAAGGAAACACGCCACTCAGAAAGCAATTTCAAAGAGTCTGATTTATCAGAGTTTCCTGCCAGGCTGAATCTTGACCGCAAATCATATACCTTCAGCCTTGTTACAATTGACGATGTAAAAAGTTATGTAACAGGGTCGTACATTGGTGATGCGGACGATTTAGCGGAACTCGGGATACTTGAACAGTTCGACGGCACTTTTCCCCTCCATGACAATACGGTGTCCGCGAAGGTAGGTTATTACATTATTGGCAAGAATGACACAGAGTCTGTGAATCTGCCCGAAGTATACTGTGGTGACATAATGTCACATTTGGATGCTGCATTAGAATATGCGGACCTGCTTGAAGAAAGGTCCATCAGGGTTGATTATTCGGAATTTGAAGATGACGAATACGAAGACGATGAACTGGAAGAATAATCGTTATTGCTTATATTGGGGTGTTTTCCTCTCACAATTTTTGCAGCATGAAATCTCATTTTGACCACTTTGACTGGTTCGTCATTCTTTTTGACAATGGTGTAGTAATAAGGGTAAATAGTTATAGTGGCATTATCAGCACTACCCGAAATGGTGCATGCTGCTAGATAATATATATCATCAGTTTCAGACAAGATAACATTCTCATATACGGTAGAACCGTCATATGTAAATGAAAAATCATCAACTATAAACTCATAATTTAGCCGGTTTGAAGCAGAGAATAAACCAAATAAATATATTGCTAGCAGCAAGGCAAATAAAGCAACGAGAAACGTTGCTATTGCTTTTATCCATAAAGCAAATTTTGAAACTGGTTTATGCTCTTCATCTTGCTTATTGTCTATATTTTTGTTCTGTGCGTTTGAATTTTTTCCTTTCATATCAACTAATACACTCAAGACTGGTATATATATAATCAGAAATACCAATGATACAATTGAAAGCGGAACGCTTACAAAAAAAGCATAATAAAGAATTGTTTCTGCCGAGGGGAAGACTGTATTTAATAGAGGAAATGCAATAGGGCTTATAAACAATGTCACTGCAACAATTATAAACAGTTTTCGAACAAATTCCTTCATATAAACAAGTTTAGCCAGTTTATATATAGCATAGTATATAGGGAAGCCAAGAACAGCTACTCCTAAAAAGATAATTAAAGATATTAAAATATTTTGGTTGTCTTTTTGAATAAACTCTATTCCTATGTTTAATCCGTCTGCATATCCCTTATACCATAAACCACAGGCAATGTTCCATATTGCACTGAAAACTAAACCAAGTGCAGTACAAATCAAAACATATGCCTCTTTGTTGTCCTTCAGATTTTTAATCATTGCTCCCATCTTGTCTTTGACTTTGCTGTCAAATTCATTTTCAATGCTTGCGTTATTTTGGCTTGCGAGGTCCTTATCCTGTTTCTTTTTTTTCATATTTTTTTCCTTTCATGAGGTGTAAAATGGATGTTGTTTCTGTTGTTTTCCTTTGCGGGGTCGAAGCTTGTTTGATATCTATAATTTGCACAGTATTTGAATCATCAAGATTCGACCTCTCCCTAAAGCAACTGGCGCAAATATATTTCACATACTATGCTGTATTTCGCATAATAGTTTCTTCACTTGTTTTACTATTGTTTTACGGAAAGGTGTATGTCGAAAGACTTTTTGATATTTATGATATGCTATCAAGATATATGGCAATCATAATAGCTGCACTAGCTTATCTGTTAGTAATATTAAGCACGATAATATTGTCGTGTAAGATTTTAGTTAAGATAAGAGGACGCGATTAACTACCAATTTGTCCAAGGTTATTGTACCACAAAACGAAAGGAATGTCAACATGCTTGGAACATTTATTGCCAAAAGACGAGAAAAAATGGGGTTGTCCTTAGCTAAACTGGCAAAACTCTCTGGACATCCAGTTTCCTCATTGCATGGCATTGAACATGGAACTAACCACAATCCGCGATTTGAAATTATAATTGACTTGTGTCGGGTGCTTGAAGTGAGTCTTAATGAAATGAAAGCTGCTTTCTTAGAAAACCGTGATGAAACAAAGTGAAGACATATGTCTTGGGATTCGATGTGGATTACTGCGAAAGGATAATGTACATATGGCTCAATACAAATACTCAAAAGAAGATTATTATAAGCTCACCAATGCTCCCTGCATTGATGTGGCTTTGGCGCTCGGAATGCAGATAAACGAGAAAGCAAGCGACCGAAAGGCGTGGAAAATCAAGAATGAGCAGGGGCTTTGCATTTACCGCGAGGGAAACAACTGGTACAGATTCTCTGACGGCAGCCACGGTTTTCCTATTGACCTCGTTACGGACAAGCTGCATTGCAGCAGAGAACAAGCACTTGATTTTATCGCTCAACACGTGATAAACGGCGTTTTTGAACAGGTGCAGCTTGACCAAAAACACGCCTCATACTCAAAACCGGCGCCTGCTGAGAGAAAGTTTGAAGTTCCGGCGCATGACGTGAAACCTAGCAGAGTTATGGCTTACCTTATCAAGACACGCGGGATAGACCCCGAAATTGTTAAGGGTATGCTGCAGCGTAAAATGATAGCCGAGGACAGCGAACATCACAATTGCTTGTTTTTCGGTCGTGATGAACAGGGCGTTATCCGTTCGTGCGCTTTACGCGGGACAACTCCGCAGCAATTCCGCGGGGAAACCGCAGGCGGTAATAAGGCGTACACGTTTGCCATGGAGGGAAAAAATAACGTACTGCGGTTGTTTGAGAGTCCCATTGACGCAATGTCACACGCCACTTTCTCAAAGCTGCTCGGTAAAGACTGGACGGCTGACCATCGGCTTAGTACCAACGGCTGCGGCAGCTATGACAGCATAAAAAAATATCTTGAGAACCACACCGATATAACGTCGGTGTGGTTTGCTTTTGATAACGACGAGGGCGGGCGGAACGGCGCAGCAGCGTCGCAGCAGAAACTGCTGCAGGACTTCCCCGACCGCGGGCTGAAAATACATATCAGCAACCCTATACGCGGCAAGGACTGGAATGAGGACCTGCAGCTTTTCCGTAAGGAAGAACAGCAGGGGATAAGTGCGCAGCAGTTTGTTAAGGCGAGAGAACCTGTCTTCGAATATAGCGGCTATCACTTTAAGCCGGTGGGTTATATCCCTGCCGACTATTCTCTGCGCGATATATCGCAGGCTATTATGCCTTCCTCTGATATGGGATTTCACGAACCATATTCTCACGGCAGCTTTGGCTCTAAGCCGATACTTCGCTGCGCAGAAACAAATACACTTTTTCTTGCAGACGACAGCGGGTTATTCCACTACGATGGCGAATTTGTGGAACAGCAGCCGCAGCAGTCCGACAGCGAGGAAGATATGGAGATGGGGTAGGGGCGTCACGGTGTCGCACCTAGGTTGGAAAATCAAATAGGTAGGGGCATCACCGTGACGCCCCCAAGGAGGTAGTACAAAAATGAACCCTGGACGATTTTTAGCAGCGCAGATTGACCCTACTTGTACGCAGGAGGATATGAAGGCTTATGGTTACACGTGGACAGGAATGCTTCCGATAAGGAATGCTGACCTCGCAAAAATGGTGTTTTCAACCACAGCTTCACTTTATGCTCTCCATGAGGATAACACCGAATCCTTGATTGAGGAAGAAACCGATATAGACAGCTGGAACGGTCTTTATGGAGTAGACGCTGATGAATGGCGAGCGTATCTTATGCAAAATGCCAAGGGCGGTACAATGGAAAAAAATAAAGTATACAACTTTATCCGCGCCGTGGGTGACGAGGAAGAAGTCAGACGAATGATGTCCGCCGTGACTGTAGTGACGGACGAGGGTATTCCGTGCTTTGATGTCAATAAAGTCATTCCCATGCCCGATGAACTCAAAGTAAACGTTGGAATATCAGCGATTCGCGGTTACATCAACAACTATCTTACAATGGTCAATCCCTGCACGCCTGCCTACGACTCCGGCTTTGAAAAGTTTAGCGAAAAGGATTTTATGGAACTGTATGAAGTCGTTTTCGATTACTGCAATCAGGAGCGCATTACGCTGGTAAACTGCTATCTTCCGTCCCCCGACACAGAGAAAGCAAGGCTAGGAGAAAAGCTCGCTCATAACATCGAAAAATATGGGCAGCCGACTTGGTATGAGTGGTCGATTCAGCATTGGGGAACGCAATGGAATGCCTACTATCCTGCCCCTGCCGACGAGAACACTCTTGCGTTCTGCACAAGATGGGCAAGTCCGACCTCTGTTGTTGGCAAACTCGCCGAAATGTTCTCCGCACTTAAATTTGAACACGTTTGGGCTGATGAAAGCTTTGGCTGCAACTTTGGCAGAAACATATACATGGACGGAAAAAACGTTGCGAGCTTTACACCGGCAGCAGGCTCGGAAGAAGCAAATAAAATTGTTGCTGATATATTCGGCTTTGACCCTAGTGAAACCACAGAGGTCGATGAAGAACAGCCTGAAATGTAGAATGAACCGAGGTATTGCCGGGGGCGCGGCGGATATTCTTTTTTCGGTAATTTCCGCGCCTGCGGCGCGCCCGTACTCCGTACGGCAGGAATAGAAGCGTTCCCGCTTCTACTTGACATCGCAACGCCAAAGGCGTTGCACGGGGTTCTCGCTTGTTTCGGCGGGGTTCTATAAAGCACCACCTAAAATTTGGATAATGGAATGTGCTTAAAACAGAAAGAGGTATATAATATGGCAGTTAATCTTACGAAACCACCTAGAATACGCGAATATACTCCTGTCCATCTGATAGATGAAGAAGAAAGTATAATGCGCAATTCTCACGGTGTTCCTGCGCGTTCCATTGAGGTGTCAGTTGTCTGCACCGGTACTGAAAATTTACCCGCCGTGGCTCAAAAAAATGAACTAGGCGTTTGCATGGACACACTGCTTGAGGGTATTGAAAGTGCCGATGATGGCACACAGGAAAAGTTCATTAAGTTTTTGAAAGCGGCAAAGAAGAAAAAGAAAACCATTTGTAAGAATAAAAGCGTTATTGTATTGGAAACCTTTTTCCCCGCATTTTTTATGGAGATAACAGCAATTGGAATTATATTGCTTGGGTTTTTCTTCCCACAAATTGTTGAGCAGGTTATTAGCAGGCTGCCGTCTACATATGCCGATGCGGTAGCTCCGATTTTAGAATCTATGACTGCATTGCGCCCTGTATGTTACATAGGGGGTTCGCTTGGACTATTTGGCTTTGGTATTTCGCTTGTACGCAGTGTGTTTGGACGTATCATCTGATTATCAATCACATTTGGAGGTATAACATGGCGCAGAATATAAAACGTTCGATTTGCTTAACTCCAGAAATGCTTGAAGAGCTACAGCGTTTTGCGGCAAGCAAGAATATTACAGTCGCAGAGGCTATACGTTTTTTGCTTGAGCGTGGTTTGTCCTTGTCGTTTTTTACCGAGGAGCAAAATACTATTCGGCAGTTTATCCGCGAGGAAATCGAAAACGTTCTTGCCGTTGTGATGAAACAGTACATGGAAAGGCTCATAAAAATGCAGGCAGTAACGACCCGCACATCGGGCGCTGCATTGTTCAGCACCATATCCGTGCTGTCGGAGCTGTATGTGGAAACTGCAACGTCCGAGGAAATACTTGCGAACGCCCTGCGGCAGGCAACGCAAATCACAAAGGCAAAGCCCAAATCAGACGAGGATTATTTAGCCGAAGCTCACGATTGGTTGAGCGCAGGCTTGGGCAAGCCCAATGATAAATAAAACAGGGGCGTCACGGTGACACACCTGTTTAGTTACTTGAAAGAAAAGCAAGTTACCATTTAAGCAACATCTTGAACAGGGATAATGTGAAAAATGGGCAACCAAAGGCAACGGAAACATTCGAAGCCAAACAACAATAAGGAGAAAAGATATGAACACCAAAATCACCTATCGTATTACTGGCAACTACGACGAAAGCATTCCGGACAACAACTTTGAGCCTGGAACAGAAAGCATTGTATGCGGAGAGGGCTACACTTTCGGAGATTATCTTAATGACCGTTTGGACAATATCGTCAACGAAGAAACTGGCGGAACGTACTGCGCGAGAGAAGACGACGAATGCGAGGGACTGTACTGGATAACGGAAATTATAACTTACGTCGGCGAAATAACGGAAGAAGAACGCGCAGAAATCAGAAGGATGAACGGAGAAATAGACGACACATATACAGCTTCTGACGGCGTAACAAGAACAATGGTGGCAATAAGAACTGGTGAAGCATACATGGTAACATCAGAAAAACCGACGGAAGAAGAACCGACGGAAGAACCTCGCAGTGATTACGAAGATACCGACGATGAGGGTATGGAGATGTAAATGGGCAGGGGCGTCACGGTGACACCCCTCAAAAAAGGAGAAAAGCTATATGAAAAAAGCTGCACCATATGTTGTTGGAATCGGGCTGACGATGCTCGTGTGCGTTGTTGTTCCGCTTGCAGCGTGTAAGATTTTTGCGGCAAGTCAGCCGAATGAAATAATCATACCCGATGATTCGGTGAGCTTTCCCTCGGCTTCTGCGGCATATACGACCGCAGCGACTGCTTATGTCACACAGGCTGACGTACCAAAAGCAATTGAGGAAATCAAGCAGCAGGACACCAGCTCGGCAGCTTCAGAAGAAAACCCAAAAGTTGCTTCCGCAGCAACATACCCGGCAAAGACTACTGTTCCTCCCAAGACAACATCCACAGCAGCAGTAACTACCCGCATTGAACCGACTACTGCCGCAGGGGATTTTCCCTTTTATCCTATAAAAGATGAAACATACGATTATCCTGCATTTTCGTTCTCTATCGATTATGAAGAAGAGGACATTCCCGAGATTGATATAGACCCGTCCGACCTTTTGAGTTGAAATCGTTAGGGGCGTCACGGTGACGCCCCCCGAGGAGAGCATATGCCAAAAATTATTTATATCCAGCAGCACGTTGGAGATAACGGTCGCAAGTTTTCGCCGTCAAGAAATTCCCACTATGTGAAGTATATCGGCGAGCGGGAACACGTGCTTAAAAACCACGAAACAAATCTTGTGAAATACATGGGCGAGCGGGAACACGCTGCAAAACGCGTTGACAAACTTGTAAAGGAAGAAGCCGAGCAGCTGATAACCTATGACTCCGACGCTGACACCAATGACGTCACAAAATACGATGTCAAGATTGATGCTGTTTCTGAGAGAATGCTGACCGAACCCGAAAACGGCTTGTTCGGATATATTGACGGCAAATTCTCTGACGAATATCGTACAGCGGATATGCAGAAATATGTCCGCAGAATATCCACGCCCCACCGCAACGTGTTTCACAGCGTTTTTTCTTTCACACCGGACAGCGCCGAGGACGCGGGTTTGAAAACTCTTGACGACTGGGAAAGCTGGACGCGGTATCATATCAATGATATAGCGAACGGCATGAATATGAAAGTTGAAAACATCGAGTACCTTGCGGCAGTCCACCTTAAGGAAGGACAGCCCCATGTGCATATCATGTGGTGGGACAAATCTCAGCAGGTGCTTATAAACAAGGTTGACCCGCTTGTGTGCGATAAGATTCGCATTGATGTTACACGCAGTACCTACCGCGAGATGTTCAGCGAGATATATAATCAAGAGGATATCATGCGACGCGAGCTCAGAAAGAGTATCGGAGAATACACTTTAAGCAATGTCGTTTGCGGCGCTTCCGATGATTACACCATGCACATTATGGCAGGCATCCAAAAGGTCGCAATGCTCTTTCCGCCGAAAGGACAGTTCAAGTATGCCTATATAAAGAAAAAAGAATCTCCGGCGAGAATTGAGCTGGACAAACTTACGCATTACATCATTGACAACAATCCTGTGTTTAAGGAGAAGTACGATGAGATATGCGCGCAGCGGCTTTTATATAATCAGCTGCTGCATAGTGAGTCTTCCAACTACGGTAATTTTCAGATAAGCAGATATATGAAACAGGTCAATGATAAGATAGAGGCGGCTGTCGGAAATGAGATTCTGAGGATAATCAAGTCGGAAAAACTCGCCGGGCGGCTTAACGCTGCTGAAGTTCCGCAGACCTGCGAAATACCCGACGAGCCGTCTGTTGAAGATGTTCCCGCTTTGGATACGGAAGCCTTAAACAAAGCACACGGCATACGCTGCCGCATTCAATGGTCGGATAAATTCAAATCTGCCCGGGAGATGGCAAAAAACAAAATGTACGGCGAAGCGCTGAAGCTTTATTCCGAAGAATCCGACAAAGGAAATGTGCTTGCTTTGTATGAGATAGGCGACCTTTACCGCAAAAAGCTTGTCGAGGGTGATTCCCCCGATAGGTTTTACAAGGCTGCGCTCGAGGGCTTTCTGCAGCTTGAACCGTCCACCCAAAAGCTTGCTACATATATTCGGTATCGTATAGGCAGAATGTTCTATGACGGCTATGGCACACAGGTGGATTATAACGCTGCGTTCAGCTGGCTGAAAAAAGCCGCCGATGATAATCATCATTATGCAGCATACACCGTTGGCAAAATGCTGTATCGCGGACTGGGTACGCAGCAGGATACCGCCGCCGCTGCCGAATATCTTAAGAAGGCGGCTACTGAAATACCCGCAGCTGGCGTTTTGTTGGGTAGGCTTTACATAAACGATGACAGCCTTAAGGACCTTAATTCGGCTATCACGCTGCTAAATAACGCCAAGTCTTCAGAACCAACACTTTCTCCATTTGTGGATTATACTCTCGGGACGATGTATCTCTTTGAAAAAGATGTACGGAACGCAGCGCTTGCGAAAAAATATCTTGTGGCGTCTGCGAACGCAGGAAACGAATATGCGCAGATGATACTTGACAGTCAGTCCGCCGACTGCGTACTTAATCTGATGAGTTCGGTAGGTATGTTGCTGGCTGAAAACATGGAAAGCGACAGAGCTGCTTTAAGCGAGTGTTCTTCCGCGGCATTTGGACATGGAGATATGAGCGTGGAGCAGATACGAGAGTATCTGCTGAAATTGCAGGACAAAGAAAATACGGCGCAGATGTAAGGGGCGTCACCGTGACGCCCACGACTTTATTATGTATGGAGGAAAAATCTATGAAAAAAAATAAAGAGGACATTAAAGAGGGCATTAAATTACTAATAAGTTTAGTGCTTTGGGGAATCGTAGTTCCTACTTTAATTGTGGGACCTATAGTTTTATTTGTATCACGAATACCAACAAGGGACGATGCAATATGTGCCGTTGAGAGCGGAGTAGTAGTGGACAAGAGCGCAACAGTATTAGAAGATTTGGGTAATCAAGAAGTCAATTTTAATATCATTGTTTACATAGAATATGAGTTCCATGATAAGGAACAATCGACGCTTAGATATTTCACAGTTCCATATGAAACATATTCTGAAATCGAAATTGGGGAGAAAGTATCCATGAGTTTTTTAGAAAAATCAGCGGAACAATTACAGTAGCATAATGGCATTTTTACTATTGTGTTTTCATGAACCAAGACATTGCGCCGCCGCCGTTCATCTGCTGAAAAGAAAAGTGTCCCTTATTTTTTCGGCAGAATATCTAAAAAGCAAGCAAAATGTTTGTATATCATTGAATATGCAAAACAGTTGACAATGACTGTGACTTATGGTATAATATACTTAAGGAAATATGACTTCAGATAATCAGACATAAGGAGGATTCCATGAAACATCTTACAAAAAAGTTCGCAGCAATGGCAGCGGTTATAATGGCGCTCACAGCGATAAGCGGGTGCAAGGCTAAGCAGGATATCGACCTGTCGCTCATCGGCGGCGAGATGAACAGCGAAAGCAGCAGCTACACGGTTGACATTGTGGCAGACGAACCCACAGCCGAGGAGAGCAGCACAGCTCCCGCTCCCGAAACGGAAGACGTTCCCGAGCCTGCGCCCGAGCAGCCTGCGACAACAACTGCCCCCGCCCCCAAGCCTGCGGTAACGATAACCACAGATAAACCCAAGGTTACAACGCCCGCGCAGACCGTAAGAACCGACTTGCCCAAGGTCACCGCAGAGCCGCAGTACACAGCTCCCACTACAACAACGGCAAAACCTGCTCAGACCGAACCTTCCGAAATAGAAACAGACAGCAACGGCTTTCCTGCTAACCCCAAAAATAACGATATTTTTATCGCGGCAGATGGGAAGAAGTACATCTACAATAGCATATTTCAGCATTGGGGAGAAGTTCTCAATGATGGTAAGACGATAGTTGAGGAGTTCCCCGAATTTGAGCTGTCAGGTGAGAAGATTTTGGGATAATATGATGTATAGCATAAATGAACTTAATAAAATGCTGGCTCTTATAGTCCCGATTATATTGAGCGTGATAATGTATTCCGCTGTTATTGTGGCAATCGTTTATATCATTCTTCACCGCAAGGATAATCGCAAAAAGGAACAAATGAACCTGCCTTGTAATACAGAAACCATTGTTGTTGCTGAGAATGAGCAAGACGTCCCAACTCAAACAGCTCGAACGGAGCATGACGGGCAAGGCGCTAGCATAAAACCTGCTGTGACGGATTCTGTTCAAACTTATAGAAAGTCATATAAAATCGTTAAAGAGCAGGTTTACAAACGCAATCATTCTGACCAGGTTGCAATAGAAGTCCTGCATAAAAATAAAGTTCCTCTTAAGCTTTGTAACTCTAAGAATAATGGCTTTTTCTTTGAACCGTCAGAAGCCGAGTTTTATCATTGCGCTAGAGCATGGGCAGAAGAAAACGGCTATATTCTTCTCTCCAAAGTCCGAGAGGCAGATATTATACGTATAGATGATTTGGATAAATACCCTTTCAACCGCATTCTTTTCCAGTCAATAAGTCAAAAGCATTTCGATTTTGTTTTCTTTAGGCAATACAACATATCGACACCGCAGTACAACTGCATTCCTATGTTGATAGTGGAAATTGATGGACTCTCGCATGAAGACACTAGCAGGAAAAGGCGCGACAAAATGGTGGATTTGCTGGTTGAAAAATATAACCGACAACCTCATGTTTGGCGCAGATTGGATATTATTCACTTGCGAAAATGTTATGTAGGCGAATGCTGCCTTTGGCAAGAGGTTATTCAAGCCTGCGATAACACTATTGTGGGTGACTCTGCACTTCCTATTGAGGAAATACTTAATAAGTTCTTAAAGGTTAATGAACGCAGTTGATTTTCAATTGCGTTCTTCTTTTTTGGAGGGAAATTATGAACATTAAAAAGCATATTACGCGTATACTCGCAGCCGTTACGCTTTTTGCATTTACGTCATCGGCGGTGCTTGCTGATATAAATCTCGGCAACGAAGATGGCACAGACTTTCAGAACGGCACAGGAGATAATTACTGGGGCGTGTATACAGACAGCGGTCTGCCGATAGATGATACCGAAGGACTGCGTGTAACTGTTTATGACTCGGAATCGGGCGAAAAACAGTTTAACACCATAGATATAACTGGAAATCCAAATTTGTCTGCCGTTTCGTTTATGAATTATTTCGCTGATGAAGAAGAACTTGTCCCAAAAACAACTTGGTTGAAATATGTTGGGGGTACATATAACAGCATTTCAGCAGCGGATATGATTAAATATAACAAATTTGTTTTGGAAAGATGGAAGTCAGGCGCGTATCGCGCACAATACGTTCCACAGCTTGCAAGTATAGATATTGTGTCCACAAACAATACATCAAATCTTGAAGCTATAAAAAGTGTTCTTTCAGATAGTGAATTTCTAAGGGCATTATGTGAACTAATCGGAGGGTTAAACTATTCCGACATAGAGGACGGCAAGTACAAGATAGCCTTTGAGCCGGTAGCCTACTTCCGCTACAACGGTCAGAACTGGGCAATGAGCGCCACAGAGTGTGGCTTGCTCAATAAGTATATGAAAAACTTCTTTTCGGCAGGCTGGAACAGCACAAACAACCTGCGTGCGCTGCTCGGACCGCTTACGCACTCGAACCTGCCGCGCTCCGCGTTCCTTGAAAGCCGCGAGCTCGGCATAGCAGCGTATTCCCCGACCGAGAGCGACTACTACAACGGCAACGCAGACTACAACAGCGACACGTGCATTATTCGCTGCATGGGCATAGGCGTCCTCGCGAGTGGCAGTACAATGACTGAGGTTATAGGCTCGACAGTCGCGGAGTACCACACGGACACCGATGTTTATACGTCGTTTAATTTTGTTAACACAGGTTCTGACAGCATTATCTCGTCAACCGCATTCTCTATATACAACGCTTCGGGCGAGCTGCCCGCAACGCGCGAAGGTCCTTCGAGTACGGCGTATTTCATAGAGAATTATATTTCGGAGATTCACGATGATGAAGGTCATGTAATCGGAGCAAATGCGTATCCTATCTACGGATATCTTGAAGAATCTGTTGAGATGAAAACAGTACGCGCCGATAGCCGTGTTAAGGTTTTTGTTGAGAATCCCGACTACGAGGAAACAACATTCGGAACAGCGCCGTATACCCTGCTCGGAACATTCCGTGACGGAGAGTTTATTGACAACAGCGAGGACGGCGCGACAGTTTTCAGCTACACAATTCGCAACCGCGAAACAGGAGCGCAGATAAAAAGCGGTAGTGTAAGCTTTTCCTGCCCTGCTGATGAAGAAGCTATGGGGTGGTTTGACTGGCATACGCCGAACACCGCCCAGGATATTGAGATAACGATATCCTCTAACAATTCTGACGTATTTATCCTCGACAGCAATGGCAGGCGCTATAACACGCTTGTTGTATCCGCTACGATTGATAAAGTTGAGGAGTTGACCCCGCCCGACCCTACCGTATATGACAGACGCCCGAGCTGGCACAATCTTTATACGGCGTCATCTGTAGCAAACAGAGTTGCGCAGTATGCTTCCCCCGACAGTCCGCAGACGCTTGAGTGGTATGTATGGACATACGACTGGACGCAGAAAGAGCTTGAAGCGCGTATGGATTATTTCAACATCATTACATCTCCCCCGAATGAAGATGGATACTATGACGGAGCAGAGTATTACAGTTATAGCTTTATTGCGAAGCGGCGAGGCATAGATAATACATATTATGCCACAGAAAATTCGCAGCGCAAAAGCGGGTATCAATACGAGGGCGCTGTTTTGCTTTCGGGCGAAGCGCGCAAAATGACGTTCTCTGTATCCATAGACGCAGAGCTTGTGGTAACGCCCTCGCCGCGGTGCTACACAGCGACAATGAGTAATTCCACAGGACTGTACACCATGAAATCGGGCTATGGAATACAGGTCGAAGTCAAGGCGCATATATCAGGCAATACAGAGCTTTGTACAGGGTCGCAGGCGGCAAACGTGCTGTTCCCCGAGTTTAATTATCGGCTTGGCGAAGCAAAATACAATCGCTTGCTCGAAAAGGTCGGCGGCGTTTATGTGTTCAAACCGAATGAATACAGCACCTACAACGACAGAGTGCATTTCACCCCGATATGGTATCCCGATAGAAACAGCTACATTGTATATGCAGAAGTATTTGATGTTTGGTGTCCTGCCGGACAGCTTTCTGCACGAATGACGGACTGGGTATACATAAAGGGCAACGTATATGATGACTGGCATATAGCTCCGGTTAATCAGTAATGGGTGCGTCATGCGTGACGCACCGTTAATAAACTGCAAAAGGCACAATGCGGATTAGCTGCGTTGTGCCTTTGCTATATTAAGGAGGGTAAAATGAATATAAAACATGGCATAACCGATACCGGGAAGCTCAAAACCATTGAAATCGACAAGTATGAGTCGATTCCGGGGAAGCCCGGCGTTTGCCGCGCAGTCGGACAGGCAAGTAAGCAAGAGGTATTCGACCAGCTTAAGGACCATCTTACGTATGTGGGAATGCTCCCGGACGAATACTTTCTTCTTTCTCGGGAAACTTCGGAATCCATACCCGATAACTGGCGGGGCTTCGCCTGCAATGTATCGTTCGGCGGCAGCGAGGGAATATACCTTGATATCAGCCTTAATACCGCGAATGGCTCGCAGAGCTTTATTACAGGTAAAACGTTAAGCGAGGGCGTAGAGAACTTTCTCATTATGTCGCGTGTTGCCGCAGAGTGCAACCTTATGCTTAACGGTAATGGCTGCCTTATGGCTCTGCCGCAGGATATAGCGGAATACCTTGAGCATAACTTGGCAGGCAGAATCGAAAAGTATGATTTGAATATCGACTTTGCAAAACTGGATTATATTGAAATTGAGATTCGTTCCGATGAATATGTTGGCGGCATTGATGAAAACGGTCACGAGCGCAAGGATAACTTCCGCGAAACCACCAACCACATAACTTTCTTTGCTTCGTCTGAAAATATTGATGTTTTATTCAGCGACGATTCGCAGGAAGATTCTTTCGATAATCCAATAGATATTTCAAATGCAATAGAGCGTATCAGTAAGTATATTGATATGTCTGTTGAAAGCGATGATGTTGCAGTATATATCAAGCCGAAAGACGGTGAACGAAAGTGTTTTGAACCAACCGGGGCGCAACACGATGTTGAGGCTGGTGAAGAATCCGACGAAATGGAAATGTGAGGGGTGGTGCGAAAATGATAACCAAAGGAACTTTATGCGATTTTAGCTTTTACGTTGTAGCTTTTGATACAAAAAATCACAACAGAAATTATGGCGAGTTTGCCAATAAGCTTTCGCTCGAGCAGGCAAAAGAGGAGTTTGCCAAACGCTGCGCGCAGAATCCGCTGAGCGTGAATACAATGCTGGGTGTGGAATATGCCACAAAACGCTTGGACCTGAACAGGCGCGGGGTAGGTTCTATGGACCTGCTGCAATGTATCAATGGACATCTCAGATTATCGGACGATTATAAATCGGACGAGATTCTTTCGCAGGAAACGCTTATATCAGTAAACGCCAGGTCAATTCTTGAACGCGAAGCAGCAAGATTACAGCGTATAAGCGACGCTGCAACTGTAAAATGCGCAAAGCTCATCAGCGAAAAGATACAGGATATATCTTCTCCCGAGGAAGCACAGTGGCTTATGAACAGCCTTGCCGAGGATTATGGCATAGAGCGCTGCAAGGCTATACTTGCCAATGAGCTTCTCGGCAATCGCGAAATAGAAGATGACGAAACTGCCGACTACTTGTCCGGCGCGTATGACGGAATATACGACAAGCGCTTTGCTGTGACAGCCGGTAGCTCCGAGCAGCTCGAAAGCCTTGCTCAGGCGGCTATGCGTGTTGAAGCAAGCCTTTCCGAAGCCGAGAGCAGACTTTACCACAGCGGGCTTGTAAACGGCGACATTGATAGCATAAGGTCGCAGTCCGCTGACGTGAGCGCGGAAATATCCCGCCACAACCGTATGGAGGACGCGGGGCTTGTTCCCGATGACCAGCTGTCGCTATAAAAAAACTGGTGATGTTATTCGCTGCTGCTATAGTGCTTGCAGCGTTGTGCTTCCCGCCACAGGCGAAACCTGCCGCGGGATATAACGAGCTTTTCGGCGGCGAGGTGTTGAGCGAGTGGAAATTTGATAAATGGTCGATATACACTTTTCGCGGAATTAGGCTATGAGGAACAACATTATGAATAGAAATAAAAATTACAGGCTGCCCGTTTGCGCTTTCATCTTTGTCGCGGGCAGCCTTTCGACGTTATGGTTTGCAAACATTATGGACGATATGATGACGCAACGTACGATAACAACGCGATTCACCGATATCGGCGGAATGTTCGCGGGCGTATTTGAACAAGAAAAGCTGGGGCAGTTGTTTTGGCTGCTCGAAGTGTTAGTGGTGCTGCTGTGCATTGTATATTATGTCTGCGCGGAGCGCTCTTACCAAGCGGATACATATACCGTGACCGGTAAAATATCAATACCCAAGCCGTATGGGCAGGGACAGCACGGAACGGCGTGGTTTATGAGCAAAGCAGAAAAGAAAAAGGCGTTTGACTACATAACCATAACCAAGGAAAGTGCGGTAATACAGACGCTGCTGAAAAACGGCGAAAAAAGGTTTCGCGCGGTAGAGGACAACGCGCCTCCGTCGGATATTGAGTCTGTAAAGCCTTGCCTGAAAAAGGGCGGCATAGTGCTTGCGCGAGAAGGGGGCACGACGAGAGAACGCATTCCGTGCATTATTAAAGATGTCCACACGCTTACGATAGGCGGCACAGGCTGCGGTAAAACGCGCTGCCTAGTTTTGCAGTCCATTTGTACGCTTGCGCTTGCCGGCGAGGGTATTGTTGTAAACGACCCAAAGGGCGAGATTTACCATTATACACACCTGCTGCTTGAAAGCCTCGGTTATGAGGTGAGAGTTGTTGACTTTCAGTCGCCGCGGCGTTCGGCGCATTACAACCCGCTGCAGCTTATCATTGACGCTGTTAACGACGACCGTGTTGACGACGCGCAGACTTTCGCTTGGGATTTGGTTACTTTTCTCGTTGAAAAAAACGAACATTCCGAACCGATATGGACAAACGGTGAGATGGCGGTAGTTGCCTCCGCGATATTGTGCGTTGTATATGATAACAAGGAGCGCCCCGAGTATCAGAACCTCACGAACGTGTATCACTTTATCGCGAATATGTGCAAGCCTGTAAATAAGGTCATGCCCATTGACGAGTATATGCAGAAGCTGCCCGACAGTCATCCTGCAAAGGCGCTCATCGCAATAGCTAAAATCGCCCCTGACCGCATGGGCGGTTCTTTTTATACCTCGGCGCTTACAACGCTGAGGTTGTTTGTCACAAACGACGTTTACCGCATTACCTGCGAATCCGAGTTTTCGCTTGATGACTTCGGAAAAAAGCCGCAGCAGGCGCTGTTTTTTATCCTGCCCGACCAAAAGACCACCTATTACCCTATTGTTACGCTGCTTGTGTCGCAGCAGTATGAGCAGCTCGTAACGTATGCGAAACGCCACGGCAACAGGCTTCCTTATCGAGTAAATTTCGTGCTTGACGAGTTTGGCAACTTCACGGCTATAGCGGACTTTGACAACAAACTGACTGTATCAAGAGGATACGGCATACGGTGGAACTTGTTCCTGCAGGATTTCAATCAGCTCGTTAATAAGTACGGAAAAGAAATATCGGGAATCATCAAAGGCAACTGCCGATACTGGATATATCTGCAGTCGAGCGACGTCGAAACTAACAAGGAAATATCCGAGCGTATGGGCATTTACACGACGTCAACATATTCGCTCGGCGGCTCTACACAGAAGTATGCAGCGCCGTCAAGCTCAACCAATATACAGCTTTCCCAGCGCAATCTGCTTAATGCGGATGAAATAGGGCAGTTTGAACGTCCCTATCAGCTGATAATATCAAATTCGCCCCCTGCGGTAATGTATTCTCCCGATATATCGCAGTGGACTTTCAATAAATTGTTGGGTCTTGGCAATGAAGCGCATAACACCGCGCTCATTGAACAAGACGAAAAGCTCCGTCCCGAGCGTGGCGAAGCCCACACTACCCAAAAGCTATGGAAACCGTGGGAGGATTCATCTGCTCCTGCTCCGCTGCCTGCGTCTTATCCGCAGGCGGCAGCAGAACCCAGCGAATCCACCCATGGATTACATAATAAGCCACCATATTTCAGAAGCAGAAGGGGGGGAACGGTATGAGAAAACTCAGAAAGCTGTATCAGGCGATAGTGTGCATGACGGCATTCATTGCTGTGTCTTTGAGCGCGTCGGCAACGGGAGGACTTGAAAGCTCTAAGGCTGTAACAGGCACTACAGCGCTGCTCAACGACCTGTCTAACATTATGCTGGTTGTAGCGCCGATAGCTGGAACTGTCTGCATTGTGTACTTTGCGATACGGCATGGCGCGGCAGATGAAATGGACCAGAAAAAATGGAAGCAGCGTATTATTGTCGCTGCGGTATCCATTATCGTCGCGGTAGTCGCGTCTGCGCTCATCAATGCGCTTATCGGGTACTACCAGTAAATAGTCCAAGGAGGGGACGTATGAGAGTTTTTCTTTCGGGGCTGCCGCCCTAGCAAAAACATTGTAAATCGGAACATCACATCACAAAGGAGGATTAACACATGAAAGTTACCTGTGAATCGAAAAACATACGCCTGTTGTCCGGGCAGAATAACCGCCTTGCGATGGCGAGTATAACCCTTGACAATGCGTTCGTTGTACGCGGCTTAAGCGTTATGAACGGCTCAAAGGGCGTTTTCGTCAATATGCCCTCGCAGAAGGGCGTTGACGCAGAGGGCAAGACCCAGTATTGGGACACCGCATTCCCGCTGTCTAAGGAACTGCGCGACAGCATTAACGACGCCGTTATCGGTGCATATCAGACGAAGCTCAGCGAGCTGCAGCAGAGCGCCGTAAAACGCGACGAAACAACATCGGAACAGTCCGCAGACGGCGCAGAAGCAGAGTCCGAGGACGACGACATGGAAATGTATTGATAGGAGGAACATCACAATGAAGAAGATTCAGAGAAAGCTCGTTTTTAAGGCAATCATGGCGCGCGAGGCAGCAAGGGAAAAGGCGCTCATGCTTAAGGAAACGGTGCTCGACACCACCGGCGAGGGTTACGTTGACACCGCCATAAAAATCATCATTGCCGTAGTTATCGGCGGTCTGCTGCTCACGGGACTGGTACTGCTGTTTAATACCGTCATCATGCCGAGAGTTAACACCGAGGTTACCGAACTGTTCGATGCTGCCGGCTGATTCGCTGTCATTAGTGTCCTTACAGGGTGCGTCATTCATGGGCGCACCCTTTGTCGGGGCATTGGAAAGGACAAACGATGGTCATTCTAATTATATCACTCATCGGGGCTGTGCTGCTGGGACTTGTTCCTGTTTTTTCTTCGGGAATGGTCGGGGAACTTTACACCACGGTTTTTGACTGCGGGCAGTATCTTACGACAATAACAGGCGTGGAATTTTTCAGCCTGCTTATGCCCATATCATATGGAGTAGGCTTAAGCCTGATTATTCTTAAATTCCTGAAGAAAGCATTTGACATCTATGTCCTATGGACAGACGGCGACCCGGACGCAGACCCATTTTTGCTGCTTAGTAATTTTGTGCGCGCAGTAGGCACGGCTCTTATTTTCCAATGGCTTTACAAGCTGTTTGTAGATATATGCCGCGAAATAACAGACACCATTGTTGCGTACATCGACGGCGGAAACGATTTTACCACAGAACTGGTTAATACGATATTAAGCGCCGGTCTTATCCCGGCGATATCGGGGTTGATTTTTGCAATCTGCTGGTTGATTCTTTATTTTTCGTTTATGGCGCGGGGCATTGAGATGATGGTAATGCAGGTAGGCGTACCGCTTGCGTGTGTGGGACTGCTGGACAATGACAAGGGTGTATTCCGTGCGTATATAAACCAGTTCGTGAAGGCGTTTGTTACCACTATTGTACAGATAATGCTCAGTAAAATCGGTTTGTCGCTTATGTTAAGCGCAACGGTGTTTTCAATATCAAATGTGTATTGGGGTATAGCATGCTTGATTGCTGCTATTTCAATGCCCAAAATACTCAGAGAATTTCTTGTGCCAACAGGCGGTGATGGCAAAATCGGTAATACGGTATATCAGTCGGTACACGTTGCGTCGCTTGCCAAGGGCATATTTACAAAGTGAGGTGTACGCATGGATACACTTAATGCCCTGAGTATATGCATGCAGTCGATAATTTCGGCTGGGCTTATTATGCGCGTCATATTCTGCCTGATAAAGCTGACGCATGAGGAGGACGAAGCTTCCCGCTATAAAAAGCGAATCAGAAACTCAATTGTAATGCTCATTATGGCGCAGCTTATTTTTCCATTAAAGGAACTGCTCATATCCTATTTTGGAAACGGCTATTAAAGAGGAGGGAACGCTATGGACGACGAAAGGCTCTACATACCGTATGGGCTGTCAATAGACCAGGAGTTTTTTCCGGGCTTCGGGTCTAAGGAACTCAGACAGTTTATTATAGGTATAGTCGGCGCTGCTGCGATAGGCGCTGTGCTATTGCTGATAACAGGACAACTGCTGACTATTATCGTGTCATTGATTATCGGTGCTGCCGGAAGCATGATGGCGGCGCGCAAAGACCCGTACACGCGGCTGTCTGTTGTAGGACAGGTCGCGGATATGCTGCATTTCCGCAGGTCGCAGAAACAATACAAATACGTTTACACACCGCCATGGGATACGAACTGACAGTATATGTGCTGACAGCAATCTATCTCGCGGGCATTTCCGTACAGGATATACAACGGCGGGAAATATCAAATGCCGCCCCGCTCGTGATTGTGCTTGCAAGCCCTTTTATAAGCTCTGCAACAGGTGCGGAACGCATTATCGGGCTGTTTGCGCTGCTTATTCCGCTTGCAATGGTCAGCATTATTACAAATGGTTTTGGCATGGGTGACGTAAAGCTCTGCGCGGCATTCGGCTGGACGCTTGGAGCGGTTGCAGCTTACGGAATGCTTGCAGCTGCGCTTTTTGGCGCAGTTGTAGTATGCAAAATCACGAAAGAAAAATCACTGCCGCTTGCACCGTTTATAAGCGGTGCAGGTATGGCGGCGGTCATATTAAAGGAGGTCATACTCAGATGTTAAAAAATCGCACTCTTATCGGCATAATCCTTATCGTTGCGGCGATAGGACTGTGCTTTGGCATTTCGCCGCTTTTCAACACGATTCTTGCGAGCAAGACGACAATAGTAAGGCTTAAGCAGGATATCCCGCAGGGCGCACAGGTAACGGGCGCAATGCTCGAGGCTGTCGAGGTCGGCGCAATGAATCTGCCGACGGATATGCTCAACGACCCCAAGCAGATTATCGGGAAATATACGGTTGCCGCCATGTTCGCAGGCGACAGCTTTACGGCGGCAAAGCTGTCCGACACAATTGACGATTCCGACAGTCTGCTGCGACAGCTCAAACCGAATGAAACCGCCATGTCGGTTACGGTAAAGTCGCTTGCAAACGGTCTTTCCGGCAAGCTGCGTCAGGGCGATGTGATACAGATAGTATCCGTTGACGAGGACGATAAGGCGGAAATCTACGAAGAACTCCAGTATGTTGAGGTCCTTGCGGTTACATCCGATAACGGCTCGGACAATGTTTACAAGGACGGGGAAGTGAATGCTGCCGAGAGCGACGATGACGAGGAGCAGTCCCTTTATGCAACGGTTACAATCATTTTGCAGGACAGAACGCAGGCGCTGCGCCTTGCGGAATGCGAGAATACGTCGCTCCACGCAATATTCGTAACTCGCGGCGATGAAGATTACAAGGCAAAGTGCCTTAAGGCGCAGCTACAGCTTCTTACAGGCGACAAATCAACCGCTACTATTGCGGAAGATTATATTGCAGAAAGCGAGGAAGCTGATGTCGAATAAGATTATTGCCATGTACGGCAACTCGGGCAGCTATAAAACTGCGACAGCTCTTGCGCTGGCGCACTACATAGCGTCTAAGGGCAATGATGTTATCGTAGTGGGAACAGATACGACAAAGCCGCTGCTGCCGATTGCAACGCCGTTTGAAACGAAGTTTGGCGGGTCGCTTGGCAAGGCGCTGTCAAGCGTAGACTTTGACGCGGATACAATACGCAGAAATCTGTACATGGCTACCGACCACATAGGGGTGCTGTCGTACAACATACGCGAGAATGCAAACAGCTACGCAGTTGTATCGCCCGAACGCATAGACATACTCTATATGCAGCTGCGGCAGCAGCTCGGCGCGCAGATAATCGTTGACTGTACGTCCGATGTGGCGCAAAGCAAGCTCACAGCAAAGGCGATTATAAATGCCGACCACACCGTAGAACTGCTTACCTGCGACACTAACGGTCTTGTTTTCGACGGTTCGCAGGAGCCTATATTGCAGTCTGAACAGTATAATTACCGCAGTTTCATAAGGCTTATGTCGCTTAGCAATGCATTCAAGCAGGACGAATCGGCTGTAAAAAATGCGCTAGGACGTATTTCGGGTACGATTCCTTACTGCCCGAAAGCAGCGGAGTATCTTAATCAGGGTACATTGCTGACAAAGGGCGTTGACGACCGCGCATACAGGGCGGTTATAAAATCCCTTGCAAAAATTGTGCTTAAGGAGGATTGACGATGTTCGGGAAAAAAGAAAAGTCTGCTGAAAAACCTGCTAAGGAAAGCAAGTCTGCTGAAAAAAAGCGCAAGAAAAAAGAAAACATTGTCCTTGCCGATTCTGCGGCGGTGCGCGAGGTCGCGAGGGAGATGGTATCCTTTGAGCAGCTGCTTAAACTGACGCAGGAGTTTATGTCGCGTAAATACGGACTCGAGCTTTACTCGGCGGACAAGCGCGACGCTATGAAACAGCTTATCAAGCAGTTCATGAAGGATAACAACTACTATATCGCGGGTGTATCCCTTGCGGACGCCGCTGAGCAGCTTTATCGTGAAATGGCAGAGTATTCGCTGCTGACTCCGCTGCTCCAGCGCAAGGATATAGAAGAAATAAACATCAACGCGTGGAACGATATACAGGTTATACCCTCGAAAGGGCAGCCGTACAAGCTGGCGGAACATTTCACTTCACCGCAGCACGCTCTTGATGTAGTACGCCGAATGCTGCACAATAACAAGCTGGTATTTGACGCGTCGCGCCCGCTGGTTACGGGATTTCTTGATAAAAACATTCGTATCTCCGCTGTGCATTCGCTAGTAGTCGGAGAAGATATCGGCGTTGCCGTGTCTATCCGTATCGTCAACCCCTGCAAGATAACCAAGGAGCAGTTTATTAAAAGCGAAATGTGCACTGAGGAAATATACGATTTCCTTGTTACATCGTTTGTCCACGGCATTTCACAGGTGTATGCCGGCGCTACGGGTTCAGGAAAGACGACGTTCATGGCTGATATCATGAGTAATTTACCCGACGACAGACGTCTTATTACGATTGAAAAATCCGTGCGTGAGTTTAATCTCATCAAGAAGGACGAAAACGGAAAGCCGATAAATAACGTCATTCATTTTGTCACATACGAGAGCGACGACCCGAGCCGCAGCGTTACCATGCGCGACCTACTCACAAAGTGCCTGACAATGGACCCTGACAGCATATGCGTTGCCGAGATGAAAAACGAGGAGGCATGGGAAGCACAGGAAGCTGCCCGAACGGGACATACTGTGCTTACGACTACGCACGCTTCAGGCGTTAAGGGCGTGTATCCGCGTCTTGCCACGCTCTGTATGCAGCTTTACGGCGATACGCCAATGAATACTCTCCTGTCATTCGTTACAGAAGCTTTCCCGATTGCGGTGTTTCTTAAAAAACTTGACGATGGTAAGCGCCACATCATGGAAATCGCGGAGTGCGTGGGCGTAAACACGGAAGAAAGCAAGGCTATTACGCGAACGCTTTGGAAGTACAATGTAAAGTCTGAGAAAAAAATTGACGGCAAGGTTGTTATCGACGGCGAGTTCGTACGGGTTAATCCCATATCAAAGGAGCTGCGCGACCGTATGCTCGAAAACGGCGTTGCTGACGATATCCTCAGAAAATACTCGGAGGTGTGATATGGACAGAATAATTTATCTTTTCGGTTCGCTTATGATGTCGGCAGGCATTATTATTCTGCTTGGCATAACGCCCGAGGTGATTACGCAGGATATTATGTCGCTTATGTCGCGTGAACGCAGTCTTAAGTACAAGGTTGCGCAGGCGCAGGGTAAAATCAAGCAGAACAGACTCCAGCGGGCGATAATGAATATAAAAAACGCGTTGGTAGCAACACATTCCGAAAATAAATTTTCACTGCTCATATCGGTGTCAATTATCGGTATCTGTGTGGGATTCCTGCTGGCGGCGCTGCTGCAAAACCTGCTGATTATACCGCTGTGTTCGGGTGTATGCGTAATACTGCCGTATGTGTATGTAAACATATTGCTTTCAAACTACAACCGCCGTATCTCCGAGGAGCTTGAAACAGCGCTGTCGATAATTACAACGAATTACGTCAGCAATGATGATATCATCTACGCTGTGGAGCAGTCTATCGACTATATCAACCCGCCTGTACAGCAGGCATTCCGCAAATTCCTTACGCAGACAAAACTCATAAACTCCAATGTCAAGCTCGCTATCGAGCAGCTCCGCGGCGAGATAAACAACGAGGTTTTCCACGAGTGGTGCGACAGCCTTATCGAGTGTCAAGACAACGTTACGCTGAAAAAGACGCTGCAGCCTATAACGGCGCGTTTGTCAGATGTGCGTATAGTCAACGCTGAGCTGCGCAATATGCTTATCAGCCCGCGCCGCGAACACATAATGATGGTTTTCATTCTGCTGGCGAATTACCCGATACTCTATTTCCTCAATGCAGACTGGTTCACGGTGCTGACAGATACGTTTGTCGGGCAGATAGTAAACTCCATCGTTGCTATTGTGGTGATAGTATCCGTGATTCTCGCGTACAGGTACACGCAGCCGATAGAATACAAGAGGTGACAAGATGAGTATATATAACATAGCGCTCTACGCTGCTGTTTGTGCAGTCTGCCTTATTTTTGCGGGCGGAGCTTACTGCTTTGCCCTCATATTGCTTAAAGTGCCGTCAAAGCGCACCACAAAGGCAATCAAGGCTATTGCCGCACGAAACCGTCCTGCAACGGCGGGATTCAAAAATACATATAATGATATCTCGCTGTTCGTGTCGAAGTTTATAAAGCTCAATGAGTTCAAACGCAAGGAGCTTGCGGACAGCCTTAAGATAGCAAACATTGCAATGTCGCCCGAATTGTTCACAGCGCGGGCAATCGTCAAGTCTGCGGGAATAATGCTGCTTTCCGTGCCGTTTTTCTTTATTTTCCCGATATTCGGGCTGCTTATAATAGCCCTTGGAATTCTCACATATTTCTCTGAAAAGCAGAAGGTCGATGCCTGCATTAAAGAGAAGCGGCGGCAGATAGAATTTGACCTGCCGAGGTTTGTATACGCAGTATCGCAGGAAACACAAATGACCCATGACGTTATAACGATACTCGAGCGCCATAAAGATAATTTCTCCCCATATTTCAACGAGGAGATTGAGATAACAATAGCCGATATGCGCACGGGCAACTATGAAGCCGCTATTACAAGATTTGAGGGGCGAATCGGCAGCACCAATCTGTCGGAGGTCTGCCGCGGGTTTATACAGATGATACGCGGCGATGATACGCACGTGTACTGGGAAACGCTTGAAATACGGTTTTCGGAACTGCAAAAGCAGCAGCTGCGCAGCATTGCGCTGAAAATTCCGCCCAAGGTGCACAGGCTGTCATTTTTCCTTATGATGTGCATGATGCTTCTTTACGTTGTCGTACTCGGCTGGGAGCTTATCAGCAATATGGGCATTCTGTTCGGATGATAAGGAGGGCTTATGAAAAAACTTCTTAATCGGCTGAAATCGACGCGCGGAGAGGGATATATAGACGTTGCTGTCGCAATGCTTGTGGTGATGGTGTTGTTAGCCTCCGTAATAAAAATTGCGCCGATATTCATCGTCAAAATGACCATAAACAATTACGCAAGCGAGCTGTGCCGCGAAGCGGAAATAGCGGGAAGAATCGGGTCGGAAACCAACGCGCGCCTTGAACGGCTGAATGAATCACACCCGAATCTTAATGCTGTAGTTGTTTGGTCTGAAAACGGCAGGGTGCAGATAGGCAATACGTTTACCGTAACAGTCAGCACGACGTATGACTTCAGCTTTTTTGTGTTTAACACTACGCCTATAACGATATCTGCAAGCGCAGAGGGAACATCGGAGGTGTACTGGAAATCGTGAAATTGCTGAAAAAAAGAATGATTAGCTGTAAGGGCTTTTCATATGTCATGCTGAGCGTGATAATAGTTGTGGTAATGCTTATCGGCGTTGCGATATTTGAGATAGTGCGCATAAACATACAGGCGCGCACAGTTCGCGATAAATTTGAGGACGCTATAATATCAATGTGCGTTGATAATTACAGGCAGATGTATCAGCCTGTGCGTGAGGGACACGCGGCAAGCTATGGTTACAACGGCACACGCTGGATTGAAAACAACAGGGCAAGCGAGCGCTATATCCGCGATTACCTCGATGAGGCTATGAGCGCGGGAGAGATAATGCAGTGCGAAATCGTATCGATTGATTTCGATGTGGATTCCGCGGCGCTTGCGCCATCTGACGTTGATTCGGCGCAGAAATACACGATATCGGGCAATATAGTAATACGCATTCCATACCGATTTGCGTGGAGTGATTTAGCGCCCATATCAATGCGTCTGAATGTTACATCAAAATGGCGGGCGATGTTTTAGAAAGGAGAGCAAATGCAGATAGTAATAGCAATACTGACCCTCGCAGCCTGCGGGGGCTTTTTGTACTGGTTCAAGCGCGCGGACGCCCGTAAACGTCTGCGCCGCAGCGAGGAAATCGAGGAAGAACGCGCACGTGCTGCGGTGCAGACAGCGCAGGCGTTTGTAAACGCTAAGGACCTTGGGCAGAACTGCCTGTATACGGTGGATGGATATATTTTTGCATACGTCAAGGTCGAGGGTGTTTGCCTTGAGTTGCTGAGCAGGCAGGAGCAGAAGCACCTGTGCCGACAGCTGTCGGCGGCGTTGTCGGGCATAAAGCGTCCGTACAAGAGCGACGCAGTAAGCCGTCCCATGGACATATCCAAGCCCCTGCAGGAGTATGAGGAACTTTATAATGCTGCGTCGGGCGGCAGAAAGAAGCTGCTTAAAGCCGATATGCGGGAAATGGCAGACATGGTTATGGCGGGTGAAACGCTTGAGCGACAGCATTACATAGCTGTATGGGACACGGTGCAGCGCGCCGATGAGCGCACAATTGTTTCTGCGGCGCAGGACATAGCAAAAAAATACACCGACAACGGCATTCCCGCGGAGATTCTCGACCGCAGAGGAATTGTACAGCTGTGCAATCTTGTGAATATTCCCGCTTATGTCCACATTGAAAGCGCAGACATTGAGGACGCAATTTCCGTCCTTGCGGAGGATTAAGGCATATGGATAACGGACTACACATTGTGCAGGGGAACGATATGTACCTGCAGATTTATGAATACTACCGGAATAAAATAGCGTTCGGCGCGTATAAGTGCGGCGACAGGCTGCCGACATATAATGCGCTTGCCGAGGAATATTCCGTTTCGCTGACGACCGTTAAAAAGGCGTATAACAAGCTTAAGGCGGAGGGCTATATAACGCAATCCCGTCAGGGCAGCGTTGTTTCGGAGGTGCTGGTAAAACCATCGGACGCGCTCTATGCGCTTATGGAGCAGGCGGTTGACAGGGCGGTCGCATCAGGCGCAGGGAAAGAGGATATTATTGCGGCAATCGAGAAAATGTGCGACAGATACTGTTGAGGAGGATAACATGAAATTCAAAAATACAGAAGTTGAAATCCCCGTAAACGCTGCGCTGCAGGCAAACATTACGCCCATAGGCTTGGAGTTTGAGATGAACAGGCTAAGGCTGGGCGAAAACTACTGCTGCGTTTTTGCAATAACGAATTACCCGTCCGAGTGTGATTACGGTTGGTACTCAAAACTCACCAATATCCCCGGCACGGTTGTAAGCATAAATTACGAGCCAATTGACAACGGCGCGGCTGTGAGCGAAATTTCCAAAAAGATACGTATGCTGCGTGGGCAGGCGGTTGGTACAAAAGACCCGCGCGAGCGCCAGCGCTGTCAAAAGGCAGCCGACGACCAGGAAAAGATAATGTACAGAATGGACCAGAACGGCGAGGTTATGGGCAAATGGAACACCACTATAATGGTGCTTTCGCGTGATTTGGACGACTTCAACGCTCGCTGCGACCGCGTGAAAAATACAGCCAGCATACTCGGCTGCAAACTGCGCATTCTCGCAAACCTGCAAAAAGAGGGGTATCAGCAGATATCTCCCACCTATCCGCAGATAAAGCGCATACAGGAGATATCTTCTCGGTACTTCCCTGTAAGTACCTTTGTTGGCGGCTTCCCGTTTTCCTCGGGCGGTTTTAACGACGGCAGCGGTTTCTACCTCGGTCGCAACAGCAACGGCGGCATGATATTACTCGACCTGTGGAAGCGTGACCGTAATCGTGCCAACAGCAATATTACTATAGTGGGCGGTTCGGGTTCGGGTAAATCCACCGCAATAAAGCACATAATCGCTTCCGAGTACGCGCGGGGAACGAAAATCATTGTTATAGACCCCGAAAGCGAGTATAAGGATATGTGCATGAACCCGCTTTTCTCGGGCGACTGGATAGACGTAGCAGGGGGCAGGGGAGGGCGTATCAATCCGCTTCAGATACGCCCCGTACCGCCTGACGCAGACGAAGCTGCCGAGGGCGTTACCGCAAAGGACAGCATAGGCGACCTCGCAATACACCTGAAAACGCTTGAAACATTTTTCAAACTCTACATACCCTCGATGGACGACAGGCTTCGCGCCCTGCTCAATAAGGTGCTTGTGGAAATGTACGCGCAGTACGGCATAACATGGGATACCGATGTATCGTCATGGAGCGCAGAACGCTTTCCTACGCTTGGCAGTCTGTATGATATCATTGAAAAACGGGCTAAGTCGGATGACAGGAACGCTGCGTATTACGAGGACCTGCGCACATACCTTGAAAGCGCCGCGAATGGAGCAGACCACCAGCTGTGGAACGGATACACAACAATAAATCCTGCAAGCGGTTTTATCGTACTCGATACCAAGTCGCTTATTCAGATGTCGGGAACGGTGCTTGCTGCGCAGTATTTTAATGTTCTGTCGTGGTGCTGGGAGCAGATAACACGCGACCGCACCGAACGCATAATGCTTGTCGCCGACGAGTGCTGGACGATGATAGACCCTCGCTGCCCGCAGTCGCTGGAATTTCTCAAAAACGCTGAGAAGCGCGCCCGAAAATACGAGGGCAGCATAGTTGTGGGAACGCAGTCCACAAGCGATTTTCTCGACCCTGCTGTAAAGTTTTTCGGGCAGGCGGTACTTGACCTGCCCACATATAAGCTACTGTTCTCAATGGACGGAGATTCGCTTAAGCAGGCAACGGAGCTGTTCAGCCTGAACGAGGCGCAGAACGAGCTTATCTCCTCAAATCAGCGCGGACTTGCACTTATGAAAGTTGGCTCTCAGGCGGTAAAGGTTCGCTTTGTCCTGAGCGACGAAAGACTTGAAATGTTCGGACGCGGCGGCGGCAGATAATAATGTAAATTTATTGATAAATAGTATTGACTTTTCTGCTTGTGTAGGGTATAATAAAGTAGAGGAGGCGATATTATGTCTATAGCTCACGACACTTTGAACAGTCTTGTATCAATCACGCAGTTCAACAAGGGGCAGGCGTCAAGGATATTTGACAGACTGCACAACGAAAAGCAGCTGATAGTGCTGAAAAACAACATTCCCTCTGCGGTCATTCTATCTCCCGAGGAGTATGTAAGGCTCTCTGAAATGGCGGAGGATTATGTCCTTATGCTTGAGGCACAGAAAAGGCTGGCGCATTCTGAACATACGCTGTCTTTTGACGAAGTAATGAATGAATGCGGCGTATCGCAGGAGGATATTGACAACGCGCAGGAGCCTGAAATAGAATGAGTTGGACAATTGTTTTTCTTGAGGAAGCCAAAGACGACTTAAAGAAGCTCGATGGTTCTGTTAAGCCGCAGGTGCTTAAGGGAATACAAAAGGTATGTCAGAATCCACTACCGGATTATCAAGGGGGATATGGCAAGCCTTTGGGAAACCAGTCGGGTGCGGCTCTTTCGGGACTTATGAAAATCAAATTCAAAAAAATAGGAATACGTGTGGTCTATAAAGCTGAGATAACCGACAATGTTATGCGAATTATTATAGTATCTGCACGTAGTGATAATCAAGTCTACGAAGATGCCGAAAACCGTCGAAGAAAATACGGTATATAGTATAAACAGCCGAGAGCAATCCCGGCTGTTTTTTTGTGGAGGCAAACATGGCAGTAAACCCTAAACTGGTAATGATGGCAGTACAGGCGGCGGGAAATGAGAAATTCCGCAAAGCCGTGCTGAACATCGTGCTTTATACGCTGGGCGTCATATTGATGATACTTGTTACGTTCGCCGGTATAATAAGCGGGCTTATAAGCATTATTCAGAACAGCGACCTCGCAAGTCACTGGGGGTATTTCAAGAATACCATATCAGAGGTTTTCAGCGGTATCGAGTGCGATATAAATTCCGATGTAAAGAACGAGGTCTACGACTTTATGCCCGATTTCTCGGTCAATCTTTCCAAAGCTGCCATCTCGGATAATTTTGATGGCAGCTCTCTTATTTTGTATGACGAAAATGAGATGGCGCAGGCGCAGAGCATTATGAAAAGCGTAGCCGATGAATTGCGCGGCTTAAGGACCGAAGAAGAATTTGAGAGCTATATGGCGGATTATGATACCGAGCTTTCTTTTTCGGACATAAGCGCCGTGAGCTTTGCCGAGGACAGCGGAACGGACGGTATAGCGGATTACCCCGAAAGCATAAAGCGGTTTCTGTACGCACGCGCAATGGAGCAAATGCCTACATACGATTACACGTTTGAGAAAGTAACAGTCGACGGCAAACCCGCGCAGCAGCAGACTCTTGTGGTTGCCGACTCAGGCGGTACTCAGACAGTTGAATACACGTGTATTGGCGGCGGGCAGATTTATCTGCCCGAGTTTCTTGCAATGTATCACATACGGCAATGCAGGGAGTTCCTGCTTACCGTTGATATGACAACGGTGCAGGCGGAGGAGCTTGAATCGCAGCTCGAGGAGGCTGTCGGCGGCATACCCGAAACCGCAGAGGACGCTGCGGAGTATCTTGATAATGCATATCAAGGCATTATTGACGGCGAGGGCGCAATAAAGCTCAACATTTTCGAGGTATCTAATCTCAAAACGCTTATGGAAAACGCCAATATGGACGGCGCTGTAAAAATAGAGGTTGAAAGAACCTCCGACAAGCTGTCCATAACGCTTGAAACCGTCGGCTCGGACATTTGGCGGGAGCTTTTTGAAATCGACGAAAAGGACTGGGACTTTGTCGAACAGACGCAGAAAGAAATAGAAATGGCGCTTGACGACGCGGGAATATCCGAGGAAGAACGCACTATCTCGCTCGACAATATGGTGCAGCTTGCGCTGTTCGTGTACTTTGAGGGCTTTTTCGAGCTGCCAGTTAGCAGCACCGAGCTTGCCGCGGGCGGCAATGGCATATTGTCGCAGTACGGCGACGTGTCCGAGCTGCACAGATATACCTATGGCAACCGTGTGTACGGCGTCCCCGAAACGGGAATAACGCTTGAGCTTTCGGGACAGACGGATATCCACGCGGATTTGCTGAGCTGCGGCGGGTGTATACAGGACGTTGTAATATATGATGTATGGAATATGGAGGAGCAGGAGGTTGACAGGGTCAACGAATCCCGCGTTTACAATCAGAGCGCGATAACGCTTGCATACTATATTGATACCGACCGTTTTGAACGCGATTATGGCTTTCCGTTTCCGTCAATCAATGGTGTGGCAAACACAGGTACGATAACGCTGTTTTTGGAGTTCTCTTGCCTTGATGACGTTGAGTACAGCGAGCTTGACATAGGTTCGTCGCTTTATGATATACGGGACAGGCTCGTTGTGGGATACTCGCACAACGGCAGGTACAGCGACGAGCGCGACGTCGGGTTATGGCGGCATAAGCTTGACCGCGACGATTATGTTCCGCACGTTGGAATAAAAACGTACTTTGCGTCCGGCGAAGCTTATGTGGAGCGTGTTGACGGTGCGCATTACTATGGCGGTCCGAGCGTGTATGATATCGGAGTGCCGTCAAATCCGCGCCTGTGGTTCAAGGGCTTCCGCACGGGTATGAGCGAGGAGCTGCTTGATACCATTAAAGCTGTTGAACTAGAATAGGAGGGATTTAAGTGAAAAATATAGCCATCTTGACCTGCGATTATGAAGAATACAGTATTGAAGTTGAATTTATTGTTCCTTGTCCAAATATCAAAGAAGTGGAACGATTTGTTTCAAGTTATATAGTCGGTATTGCATTGTCGCGTTCTGATATCAGGATAATTGCAAAACGTTTCACAGTACCCCCGGTTATTTTTACGAACTTTCAAGTTATGAAACTCAAAGAAGAATGTGTAGGTGAAGCATTTGTTGATGCAGAGAAAGATTATGTAAAACTTAATTACGACTTTCTCTCGCTTCATACACAGCTATGCTTGAAATACGGTCAGAAAGAATCCTTCCTTTTTGAAAATGTATGCTATGCTGTTAAGGAATGCTAAATGGTAACTCGTAGTTTATATTGGGATACAGAAAGGAATCACTAGTATGATAAACCCATTACTTATTGCCCGCAAGGAGAACGCGGGTATACTCACCAAGATATGCAGCGAGCTGGGCGCTACCCCGCGCGAGATAATAGGCGAGGACTGGTCGCTTGCGCTGTTCATCAAAAACGACCTTAAGAATGTTTTCTACCAGTCGCACTATGTCCTTGACGTTTCTGCCTGCCATGAGCAGGGCGACGAATTTATCGCTATGTGCGAGGGCATAACCTACCAAAAGGATAACGCCAACATTATAATATACGCCGACCGGTTCTATGCGGGCGACAACTTCCTGGACAAGCTCGTACACAGCGGCTTTCGCAATATTGTCGCAAACTACCCCGATGTGGACGATAAAACCAATATCGCAAAGATGATGGAGGACCTTAAGGAGTGCCTTACAGGCGGACTCTCCAAGCAGAAGTGGCGCAGGTATGACAAATCGTTTGACGCGCTTGCGGAAGCACGCGAGGCTGCTTTGCTTGCTGAAAAAGAAAAAGAGAAGCCGCGCTTTTCGCAGGCGGGACTGCATATCGCCGTTGTTGGCGCGCAAAGCAGAATAGGCACGACTACGCTTGCATTGCGGCTTGCCGCATACTTTTCCGAACGAAACGGAGCAAGCGTTGTAGTTTGCGCAAATCCCCGCGGCGAACAGCAGCTTGAAATGATGGGCGAGGTATACGATGTAAACGCGCAGGATGGAATTTACACCATAAACGGCGTGGATATATGCACCGCGAACGCCGACCCTGCAAAAAGCTATAATGCCGAGATTTACGACTTTGGCAACAGGCAGACGGCGGATATGGATTTTTCGGGGTTTGACAAGGTGTACGTTGTCGGCGGCACGTCGTGGAACGAGCTGCCGATGATTTACGATGTGCAGACGGCTCTTAACCGCGTGAATTATTCTGTGGCGGTTAATTTCTCCGACGCTGCAGCAGTAGAGAAATACCATGAGCTGCTATCGGTCAATCTCAACGACGTGATTTTGCTGCCGTATCAGCCCGACCCGTTTGACGTTGCGGGCTGTGAGGAGATATTCGACAGGGAATTTGCCGAATGGGCGGATTCCGAGGAAGCAGAACTTTCCGAAGAAAAATAAAGGGAGAAAGCTATGAAACAGGACAGACAGCTCGTGCGGGCAAGCGAGGATTTCATTCGCGCAGACCTTTCAGCAGGGGCTGTAAAGGTCCTGTTTCTGCTTGCTGCTGCTGCGCAGGCGGGCGGCGGCAATACTGCGCTCATATCCAACGCCCGCATAGCGGAGCGCACGGGGCTCACCAATATTTCGCGCCTGATAAAGGAACTCTATGCGGCAGGAGCTATAACGCAGCGGGTAGAGCGCTTCAAAAACAACCGCCGGCGCTGCAACGCCTATGTGCTGTCGGACGTTATTGCTTCGCCGAAACGCTATGCTCTTGTGCCGGTTTCGGCGGTTGAGCTTCCAAAGAGCTGCCTGCGGCTGTTTATTCTGTATTGCGTTCACGCAAATGAAAATGGACGCTGCTTGCTGTCGCTCTCGATGATACAGGAACTGTCGGGCATGGCGCGCGGCACTATCATTTCCTGCTGCAAGCTGCTCGCGGAGCGCGGATTCATCGCTAAACAGCGGTATCTCTGCAGGGAAGGAGATTACGGCTACAACCGCATTTATATAACGCATATGCTGCGCCGACGCAGCACCCGCAGGGCGGAAACGTTCCGCGTAGCCGTAAACGCAGCCGAACTTGCGTATGAGAGCAAATGCGCCGCAGAGCGCTTCATAGCGGGCGAACCTATAGAACGGCTTCTGCGCATTATGCGGCAGCTTTTTAGGAGTACGCGGGTTGCCGACTTTATCCGTGATATTTTCCGCAGGCTTAGAACTGCGGTTTTTTTCTGCAAAAAAACGGGTAGTCAAAAAAAGATTACCCGAAATATAAATATTCAGCCTGTTTTAATTATCTGATTTCTCATACCGAAAAAAGAATTATTATACAGGTTGTTAATGAAAGGAGCATTCTTATGCAAAGTGAAAAGGAAATAGCGCAGCGCCTGTCAGACGCATATGGCAAGCGAGAACGCCTCGCTTCTACGCTTGCGCGCCACAGAGCGATTTTGGAAAAGAAAATGCTGAACTTTGAGCAGCGGTTTCGTATATCTCCCGACGGTCCCGAGGACGTTCTGCGGGAAAACGAACAGGCGTACTGGGAGCGCTGGTCGATTATGCAAAAACGTGACGATATAGCGGCGACAGAAAAGAAAATTGCCGGCGTAGACAATAGAATTGAGGTACTCAGGGCGGACCTTCGCGCAGCGGAAGCTCGCCGGGCGTTTGTGGACAATGAGATTCCCGATATCATAAAGGACTTTTTTGAGCGCTGGAAGCAGGAGAGCATTTCTTTTTTCAGTAATCGCTATGAGGAGTACCTGGCGTTCGTGCAGAAGCTGCACGCGGACGAATATGCCGCCCGCCGAGAAGCCCTATCGGCTCTGCCTGAATATGCGCAGTATGCCTCGCGTGCTGAAAGTATGTCGGAATATGAGCTGAACAACGTGTACCCGAGGCAGCCTATGGAGCGTTATCTGCATGAAAGGGAGCTTGATTACAAAAGTATTGCAGAGCGAAAAAGAAGCGTTTCGGGCGATATCGTTCAGGCTATGTGCCACTATGGCAATTCTGACGAGCGCGCAATGTTTCTTGAAACGACCATGGAGCGTGAAATGCGCGGCAAGCTGCTTGACCTTGCGCAGCGTATCGGCAAGAGCGTAGGCAAAATTACCGACGCACGAGGACTTCATGTAAGCAACGGCGAAATTGCCGGGGTTATTATCGGAGAGCATGGCAGCGCCGGTATTCAGACTATCGGCGCGGGAGGATACAATGTGCAGCGCTTTCATTTTCGGACGCTTGTGCATACCCTTGAGCAGTTTGAGGAGCAGTCAGACTGCGAGGACGACGATGAGGGCATGGAGATGTAAAAGGGCGCAGGGGCGTCACGGTGACGCAGGTTTGACAAACATCTTAGTAAATGTTATAATGGAGGTGCAAGTTGTTTCGGAGTTTTTGGATTTTAGCGACGTTTTATATACACATACCCGTATCATGGGTGTGTATGGAGGTATTCAATATGAGCGAACTGTCATCAGCAATTATTGGCGCAGCTTCGGGAATAGTTGCCGCTATTATTTCCGGCGTAGTTTCGGTCGGCATTCTTAATCATAAAATTAGCGTGATAACTCGCCATTTGGGGTTCGGTGATGATGAAGCATCCATGAAACGCCAACTGGACGAGAAGCTTGGGTCAGGCAGTAAGTCTATTTCGGAGCAGTTGGGTGTAGGCAGTAAATCCATTTCAGAGCAGCTTGGAGTAGGGATTGACGATAAATCGCTCTCAAAACAGCATGAAGAACTTAAACAGATAATTGCTTCCAAACTGGATTTACAATCAGCAGGAATAAACAGCATTACGCAAAAGATTAACGATGAAGAAAGCAGGCGGAACAACCTCGAGCTGAACCAACAGCAAGTTCTCCAATGTGTAAACGCTCTGATATCTCAATGGGAAAACTCTCAAAGCCAAATCGAACAGCTTAAAAGAGAGCTTAACGAATACAAGGGCAAGAATAGCATACTGGAGAATGAAAACGCTGCCCTTAGACTGCAAATCGAAGACGATTCTCATCCCTGTGACGACGATGATGAATTTGACCATGAATAAATAGAACGGCAGGGGGTGTCACCGTGACGCTCCCTACCCTTTGTTTTCTCATGTATATAATGCACAAAAACGCTATAAAAGAATCGTGAATAATTGTGTGCCAAAAAACATTGACAAAGGCAGGAAAATGAAGTATAATAAATGTAGTGGTTGAAAATAAACACCAATAGGCTTCCATGAATTTCATTTTCACGCAAGCCGATTAAGTATTCTGTTTTTAACACCTGCAATCCGTGTGCGTGTACACACACACACACACGGACGACCGAGAGGATACTCCAATATCCAAACGGCTTTTACAGATGCAATCTTGGCGCTTTCTTCACGGTCAGCGCTTAGATATAACTTTGTGAGAGCGTTTGGCTTTTTAAGTCCGAACGCTTTCTTTTTACTTTCTCCGCGCCCCACGGCTACATCTGTATTCGTAGTCGAGAGTAGCGAGTTGGTCGGCAGGGATTGAGAAGAATTGGGCGAGGACAGCGTATTTGTTAAGACCTGCGCCCGTTCTTGTCCCACTCAAATCTCTGCCTCCGTTCATTATTCTTCGTGCGTGTGATTTGCTGCATTCAAGCAATTTTGCTAATATCATCACTTGGTCAGCGAAATCCACAATCCCTTTCTTATTAAAGAGGTCTTCGAGATAATGACGGAATTCCCTCGGATGATGGTAGGGATAATGC
>CAKSEE010000017.1 GCA_934446455.1 uncultured Oscillospiraceae bacterium
GGCTTACGCCTTACGCGACCGTGCGCGCAGTGCGGATGTTCCTGTCGGAAAAGTCGCAAGACTTTTTCGACAGACTCTGGCAAGTTAGAATAACTTGTCGATTGGCATGTCCGCGATTTATACATTGTCAGACATTTTCTGCCGACAGCGAAGTCATGGAGCGTGTCAACACCGAGGATTCACCCTATGAGCTTTCGCCGGAGATAACTGCGTCCGGAAACGCACAGAATCTTATTGCAGGCAGCAGCGCATACTCCAAGATAACCGAAAGCGACGCCCGTCTGAAAATGCAGCGTGGAGAAGTAACGTGTAATGCGTGTGACAGCACAGTATAAAAAAGCGCCTTGCACCGTAACTGCGTGCAAGGCGCTTGCTGGTGCCGGTAGTGGGGGTCGAACCCACACGCCATTGCTGGCAGCGGATTTTGAGTCCGCCTCGTCTGCCAATTCCAACATACCGGCTGATTGCGCAGCCTGAAAGCTGCATTAAGCATTATCCCCGCCGAACGGCTGCGAGCCATAGGGCGGGGATAGTTGGTCTGGAGCGGATAATGGGAGTCGAACCCACCACCTCAGCTTGGGAAGCTAATGTTTTACCGATAAACTATATCCGCAATTATGCGGTCTAACCGAACCGCATAAATATTATAGCACAAGACTCCCGATTTGTCAAGGGCTTGCCGAAATTTTTTCCCTTTCCATGGGAAGAGCGCCCGTGCTACTCCTCGGCGGGGCTAAGCGCTTCGCGTATCTGCTCCGGAACCTCGCACAGGCGGGCGGAGGGGCGCTCGAACGGCTGCGCGCACACATATATAACCTGCGCGTTCTGCGCCATTGCCGAAAGCGTCTCGTCCGAGGAAAAGCCCTTCTCTTTAAGCGCCTCGTCCGCTATGATGTAGTCGGGCGACAGCTCCGAGGCGGCGGGATAGCCGCTTTCGGTGCAGAGGTTGCTGCCGCACAGCGACAGCACTGCACTCTCGAACGTGTCGGCGCCCGCAAGGGTCAGCTTCTCCGTGATGTAAACAAAGCCCCCGAGCGAAATGCCCTCAGCCGCATTTTCAAGCGCCGCGACGGCGCTGTTGCCAAGCTGCGCACATATTTCACCCTGCTTTTCGCCGTCTGCGGAAAGCTCTGCGCCGTAAAATGCGCGTGCAATATCGCTGTAAAGCGCGGCATACTCAGCAAGCGTGCGCGGCGCGGTAAGCGGAATCACCGCGATTCCAACCGAAGTAAGCTCATATGTATCGCGCTCGGATAGCGCCGAAAGCGTGAACACAACATCGGGCGAAAGTGCCCTGATACCGTCGATATCGGGATTTTCCGTGCTTCCGAGCGCCGCCGCCGTCAATCCCTCGGGATAGTCGCAGTAGCTGCTTACGCCGCACAGCTTGTCCTTAAAGCCAAGCTCGCATATTATCTCGGTTACGGCAGGGGAGAGGCTCACGGCGCGCTCTGCCGCAGCCCGAAGCTCCACGCCGCACACCTGCGCTGGAAACGCGCTGCGTTCCTGCTCGCTCACAGGCTGCGAGGACACGACAAGCTCGCCGAGGCTTTCGCCGCCCCTGTCGCAGCCTGTCAGCAGAAATACGCACAATGCCGCGCAGAGTACGCGATTAAGTCTTTTTTTCATGTTTTCTCCGTTCAATATTCAAGCCCGAGCTCTATTCTGCCGCAAAGCCAGTCGGCAAACTGGCGCGCTGTTCTTGGCGAGCGCCCGCCGCGTTTCAGGGCGAAGCGCTCCGCGGCAGCGGTAAGCTCCTCCTCGGGCAGAGAAATGCCCCTGTCCGCTGCAAGCTGCGCGGCAATGTCAAGGTACACCTCGCGGTTAGGCTTTGTAAAGGTCACCGTAAGCCCGAAGCGGTCTGCAAGCGACAGGCTTTCGTCTATGGCGTCCGCGCCGTTTATTTCGCGGTCTGCAACGGTTTCGCGTATTATTTTGCGGCGGTTGGTTGTGGCGTATATCAGTATATTTGCAGGACGAGCGGCAAGCGACCCCTCAAGCGCTGCTTTCAGAATGCTGAAGCGGTCGTCGTTTTCGCCGAAGCTCAGGTCGTCTATCGTGATGATAAAGTGCAGCGGAATATCCTTAAGCGTGCGGAACAGCGCGGGCAGATCCGCTATGTCGTTTTTGGAAAGCTCCACCATGCGCAACGCGTCGTATTCGTTAAGGATAGCCTTAACCGTGCTTGATTTGCCCGTGCCGCGGTCGCCGTAAAGAAGCACGTTCTGTGCAGGCTTTCCGCTTAAGAAACACAGCGTGTTGTCTACCACCTGCGAGCGCTGCGCCTCATAGTTCTTAAGATCGCTCAGGCGAATCGGGTCGAGCTGCTCAACGGGCATAAGCGCGCCGTCGGTGTATGTAAACGCCTTGTACGCGGCGAAAATGCCGTTGCCGTGCGTTTTCAAAAAATCAAGAAAATATTCCGCCGTGTAATTGAACTCACCCGTTTCAAACGCGGGCAGATTCATGAAGCTATCATCGTAGAGCGCGGAGAGCTCCTTTCGCAGCGCCGCAGAATCCGTGCGCGCAAGATCCGCTATGACTGCCGTGTCATGCTGCGCGGCTGCAAGTCTGAGCGGCATGGGTTCTGCGGCGGTTTTTGCCGCAAGCGGCGAGTCTGAAAACACAATCATATCGTGCAGATACCCGCCCAGCGTTTTGCCCGACATAAGCAGCTCATAGCAAACCGCAGAGTACGCCTGTGCGCTCTCCTGCGACGTGCCTTTTCCAAGAAGCCCGAAAGCCCTTATCAGCGGGTCGTCCTTTACATTGAAAACGCACAGCCCCGCCGTTTTTTCAGCATAATCCATTGTTATATCTCCTGTTCCTTTTGTATTTCCGTAATCAGCCGTTCAAGGTCGGAAAGCGTGCATAGCTCGCTGCACAGCCCCCTGAACCGCGCCGCGCCCTTTATCCCGCGCATATACCACGCGGCATGGCGGCGCGCTTCCTTCATGCCGATATGCTCGCCCTTGTCGCGGCACAGCAGCGTTATGTGGCGGCGCATTATCTCAATGCGCTCGGCAAACTGCGGCTCGGGCGGAATATCCCCGCCGCAGAGATACGCGCGAATCTGCGAGAAAAGCCACGGCCTGCCGTAGCTGCCGCGCCCAACCATAACAAGGTCGCAGCCCGTTTCGCGGTACATTTGCGCGCAAAGCTCAGGGGTGGACACGTCCCCGTTTCCTATAACAGGGATTGACACCGCCTGCTTTACCGCACGGATAACGTCCCGGTCGGCGCTTCCGGAATACAGCTGTGCGCGCGTTCTGCCATGGACCGTGACAGCGGCAGCGCCGTTTTTTTCAGCGGTCTGCGCCATTTCAACGGCGTTTATGCTGTCTGCGTCCCAGCCTGAGCGAATCTTCACCGTAACGGGCACGTCCGAAGCGCTCACAGCCGCGCGCACAAGTTCACCGAACAGTTCGGGCGTTCTCATAAGCGCGCTGCCCGCGCCGCCGCCGGTAATCTTCGGCATGGGGCAGCCCGCGTTTATGTCGATTATGTCGGGGCGGTACTGCATTGCAATTTTCACGGCGCGCGCCATAAACTCGGGTTCGCTGCCGAAAAGCTGCACCGCCATGGGGCGCTCAGCGTCCGTTACGGTAAGCAGCTCCGCCGTCTTTTTGTCGGAATAGCACAGCCCCTTGCAGGAAGCCATTTCGCCGACGGTATACGCCGCGCCGTATTCCTTTGCCATAAGTCTGTACGCCCTGTCGGCAACTCCCGCCATGGGGGCGAGCGCTGCGGTGCGCTCTATTTTAACGTTTCCTATATAAATGTATTCCAAGTGAGTGTTTCCTTTCGGCGTGATTTGCGCTCTTTCGGCGCTTCCGCCCCGATTTCACCATATATTGTACCACAAAAATCAAAAGTGTTCAAGTTTCTTATTGTAATTTTTCAGAAAATATGCTACAATAAAAAGACGCGGGGCGCGGGCGCTTATGGTTATTCTGACGAAGCGGCGGCTTACGCAAAGAGCGCGGGATAACCGCAGTAAACAAGCGAGGAAAAATTTATGCCGGGAAAAACAAAATCTGCGGGCGGCTCTGCAAGGGTAGGCCTGCTTGACGAGCTGCGAGGCTTCGCAATAATCTGCATGGTTGTTTACCACGCCATGTACGACCTGAAATACATATTCGGGCTTGATGTGCCCTTTTTCTTTGAGGACTGGTTCGGCATTGTCCGCGATGTGTTCGCGGGGCTGTTCATTTTCATTTCGGGAACGGTCTGCCGCTACTCCAAAAACAATATGAAGCGCGGCATACAGTGCTTCTTTATCGGCATGGTGATGACATTTGTCATGCCGTTCTTCACGGGCGGCACCATCATGTTCGGGATACTGCACTGCCTTGGCATCTGCATGATGATTTTCGGGCTTGGCGAAAAAGTTTTTGACGCGCTTCCCGCGCTTGTCGGCATTATCATATGCGCGCTGCTTTTCGTGCTTACATGGAATATCCGCGACGGCTACATTGGCTTTGAGGGCGTGTTCAGCCTTGCGCTGCCCGCAAAGGCGTACGACGTGGGCGTGCTGTTCCCGCTCGGGCTGCCGTCGGCTACGTTCTACTCGGCGGACTATTTCCCGCTTATGCCGTGGTTTTTCCTTTTTATTGCGGGCAGCTACTTCGGCGTGTGGGCAAAGAACGGCTCGCTGCCAAAATTCTTCTACCCAACGCATTGCAGGTGGCTTGCTACGGTAGGCAGGTACACCATATGGATCTACGTTCTTCATCAGCCCGTTCTCTATCTCATTTTCTCCCTTATTTTCCGTTAAGAGATAAATTGCGTTCCGAAAAGTGTTTCGCAAAATCACTTGCAAAAAAGCGCAGAATGTAGTATAATAGAGAACATACCCGCATAACGCTTCGGCGTGTACATCAGAAAGGACTGATAGCAAATGTCTGAAAATACATATACCATACCCGCGATTTCTCTGCGCGGACTGGTCGTTTTCCCGTCAATGGTGCTGCATTTTGACGTTGGCAGAGAGCGCTCAGTAAACGCGCTCAGGGCAGCCGCTGAAAAGGACGGGCATATATTCCTCGTTGCACAGAAGGATTCCTCCATCACCGACCCTACGGAAAACGATATTTTCGAGGTGGGTGTGGTAGCGGAGATTCGCCAGATGCTCACAACGCCCGACGGCTTTACGCGCGTACTTGTAGAGGGGCTTTTCCGCGCGCGCCGCGTAAAGACTGCCGCTTCAAAGGATTACCTCGCGTTCGAGGTAAAGCAGCTTTCGGGACGCGGCGCTCCGCTTGCGGAGGCTACGCAGTCCGCAGCGCTGCGTGCGCTCAGGGCAGCATTTTCTGCCTATGCTGAAGTGTCCCCAAAAATGCCGCGCGAGCTTTATGAGAGCATAATCACCGAGGAGAGCTGCGAGGCGCTCTTTGAAAAGGTCGTCTTCAACGTTGTGCTTAAGCTTGAGGACAAGCAGCGCCTGCTTGAAACAAACGGCACACTTCGGCGCATAAAGCTTCTCATTTCCATGCTTGACAGCGAGGTCGAGATAATCACCGCCGAAATGGAGATACAAGAGCAGGTGCGCCAACAGGTTGACAAGAATCAGCGCGAGTATTACCTGCGCGAGCAGCTCAAGGTTATTTCACGCCAGCTTGGCGACGAGGACAGCCCCGCTGACGAAGCCGATAAGTACAGAGAGCGCATAACTGCGCTCGGGCTGCCGCAGGAGAGCGAGGAAAAGCTGCTGGGAGAGGTGTCCAAACTTGCAAAGATGTCCGCTTCCTCGCAGGAGGCTGCGGTGCAGCGCACCTACCTCGACACGGTGCTTGAAATACCGTGGAACGTCCGCACGAAGGACAAGCTCAATATCGCGGGCGTGCAGAAGCAGCTTGACCGCGACCATTACGGGCTTAAAAAGGTAAAGGACAGGATAACCGAAACGCTTTCGGTAAGGGCGCTTGTGCCCGATATAAAGGGGCAGATAATCTGCCTTTACGGTCCTCCGGGAGTCGGAAAGACGTCGATAGGGCGCTCCATTGCCGAAGCGCTCGGCAGAAAGTACGTGAGGATATCGCTCGGCGGCGTTCATGACGAGGCGGAGATTCGCGGCCACCGCAAGACCTACATCGGCGCAATGCCCGGCAGAATAATCGCCGCGCTTAAGCAGGCAAAGAGCATGAATCCCGTGATCCTGCTTGACGAGATAGACAAAATGGGCGGCGACTACAAGGGCGACCCCACCTCGGCAATGCTGGAGGTGCTTGACAGCGAGCAGAACACGACGTTCACCGACCACTACATTGAGATACCCGTGGATTTGAGCGACGTGCTTTTCATCACGACAGCAAACAGCCTTGACACTATCCCCGCACCGCTTCTCGACCGAATGGAGGTCATAGAGCTTTCAAGCTACACGCGCGAGGAGAAATTCAACATAGCAAAGAAGCACCTGCTGCCCAAGCAGCTTAAAAAGCACGGCGAAAAGGCTTCTGTGGTAAAGGTGACGGACGGCGCGCTTTATTCCATAATAGACTGCTACACGCGCGAGGCGGGCGTAAGAAAGCTTGAGCGCAAGATTGCGGATATCTGCCGCAAGAGCGCAAAGCTTATAGTTTCGGGCGAAAAGAAAGTCACCGTGAACGAAAGCACGCTCGCGGACTTCCTTGGCACAAAGCGCTACCTGCCCGAACACCTTGAGACACACGACGAGGTGGGGCTTGTAAACGGTCTTGCGTGGACGTCCGTGGGCGGCACTATGCTGCCGCTTGAGGTGCTTGTGCTTGACGGCACGGGCAAAACGGAGTTTACAGGTTCGCTTGGCGACGTTATGAAGGAATCCGCAAAGATTGCGGTAAGCCTTACGCGCTCCCTTGCTTCAAAATACGGCATTGACGCGGACTTTTACAAAAACAAGGATATCCACGTTCACGCGCCGGAGGGCGCAGTACCCAAAGATGGACCGTCCGCGGGCGTTACGCTTACAACGGCGCTCGTATCGGCTCTTTCGGGAACGCCCGTGCGCCGCGACGTTGCAATGACGGGCGAAATCACCCTGCGCGGAAAAGTGCTTGCGATAGGCGGGCTTAAGGAAAAGGCAATGGCGGCATACCGCGCGGGAATAAAGACGGTGTGCATTCCTAAGGACAACGAACCTGACCTGCAGGACATAGACGATGCGGTAAAGGCGAATGTGCGCTTCGTTCCGGCGGAGGATATTTCCACCGTACTTGAAACGGCGCTTGTTATGCCAAACTGCGGCGCAGAGGTTAAGAACGCGGCAGGGCTTAAGAAAAAGCCCCTGCCCCAAAAGACGACCAAGCAGCCCGCGCTTTCGGCGAACTGATTATGTACTTTTTCAAGAGGAATAATTATGACATTCGACTTAATATCAGATGCTACACGTCGCAACCGGGAACGGTTAAATGCTGACGACAGCTCAAAATTGCAGCGTAGAGCTAATAAGAAGAAATCCACAAAAACGATTGTTCCTCTTGAGTATTTTTCTGATAAAAAGAATATGGTTTTGTACAGGATATACTTAAATTGAAAAAAGATTGTTCTTGCACTAATGCCGATATTATATATTCGTTGGCTGTTTTACTTTTGAAGAACAAGGGGATTCTGAACAAAAAACATGTTTCAGTCGAAGAGCGTTTCTCCAAACTGATAACTTGATATTTTCTTTTCTATCAGATTTAGATATGAAAATTATTACGCAATTTAAGGAAATGGGAAAGAAAAGCCTCGCACCGGGAAGTATATGGGCGCTTGGGATTGTCACAGGGGATAATAAAAAAACACTCGTTGATATTCTTTTGCCTGAGTATGAGCCGGTATTTACCGGAAAGGAAGTACATCGGTATACGCTTGCAGCGCCCAAAAAATATATTAAATATGACCGTACAAAGTTTCAGCAAGTTGCGAAAGATGAAATATACTTTGCATCGGAAAAGCTAATTGTATTCAGGTGAATATGATTTTTGGTACAATGGGATAAAGATAGAAGTCAAATCTTCACGTGCAGTTAAAAGGAAAAAGCGGTGATGCGCTGATAATTAAGGCGCTGTCTAGTTCTTCTGATTCAGGTTTTGATATGAATTTTCAGCAGGAAACTAACATATCTGAATTTAATGAGTACGAAGTAAATGTGCATGACATCTTGCGTAAGATAATTGAAAAAGGTGGTAAAAAATGAACTACAACAACGCGAAATTCATCACGTCGTTTGGCAGCTTTAAGCAGCTGCCGCCGTCGGACCGCACCGAGATTGCGTTCGCGGGGCGCTCTAACGTGGGCAAAAGCTCGCTTATAAACAAGATTTTCAACCGTAAGGCGCTCGCCCGTGTGAGCGCCGTTCCGGGAAAAACCGCCACAATAAACTTTTACGGGCTCGAAAACGTGTACTTTGTCGATTTGCCGGGCTACGGCTACGCAAAGGTCGCAAAGAGCGAAAAGCATCGCTGGGGCGAACTTATCGAGGGCTACCTGAACGACGACCGCGAGTTGGCGCTTGTGTTTCAGCTTGTGGACTTTCGCCACCCGCCCACGGCTGACGATGTGATGATGATAAACTTCCTTATCGACAGTGGGATTCCGTTCGTAGTGGTTCTCACAAAGGCGGACAAGCTCTCGAAAAAGCAGCGGGAGGAACGCCGTGCGGCTCTTGTTACAGAGCTTCCATGTGGCGAGGACATAACGATAGTTGAGTTCTCTGCACAGACAGGGGAGGGCTGCGACGATATCCGCACTATAATTGAGGAGCTGGCGCAGAGCGACTGAACGAAATTCATACAAAAATATGGGGCTGCCAATTGTGACAGCCCCTGTCCTTTTATTATGCTTATGCCGCGTTGTCCGAAGCGGCGCTGATGCTTAGCCTGCCGAGCGGATCTATCTTTTCGGGGATAAGCACGTACATGGCGTTCGTTGCGGTTTCGGTGAGGTCGTAGCGATACCACATAAGCTCCTCGTCGGTGCGGGGTTCCATCCACACCATAACGCCGTTCCAGCCGTTGTCGTAGGCGGAGGTATACTTCTCGGTAAGCGTCAGCTTGCATTCCTTTTCGTCGTCGTTGCTGGTTTCACCGATAAGGCAGGGCTTGTCGGTGTCAAGACCGAAGTCCTGCGGTGACTGCGTGAACGGGAAGCCGAAGTAGGGCTTCTCCCACATATAGTAGTGCGTGCTGTAGAAGTCTATCGTCGCATTATCAAGCCCCGTAATCTCCATAAGGTAGCTGTCCGCGATTTTGTCGCCCTCGTACTTCGCGGAGTTGTACTTGATTATGCCCATGCCCACAGTAACAGGCGTTGAGCAGTTGTCGTGAATGACCGCGGCGCACTTGCCGAAGAAGTACGCGAGGTTGTCCCACGCAATCTGACCGCACTCGGCGTTTTCATTCACCCAGTCGGGTTCGTTCATAAGGTCTATGGAGAAAAGGTACTCCTCCTCGCCGAACTTCTCGCAGAAGCGCTTAACATAGCTTTCCGCAAAGCTGTCAACGCCCTCTTTCGACGTTATCATGGAGCGCCAGTGCTCGCCGCTTGTGCCATTGCTCTTGAAGTGGTCGAACGATGTGAGCGTTGCCATGACGTAAACGTGGTGATTCGACGCTATCTCAAAGAGCTTGGCGAGGTCGTCCCAATGCTCCTCCTTAATGCCGAGCACCGTGCCGTCGCGCTTGAACTGTACGGTGCTTTCGCCGTTGCAGTTTATCCAGATTCGCGTTGCGTTTATTCCGTCAGAGGCGAGCTGCGCAAACGTTGCGTCCCACCACTCGTAGTTGAAGTTGCCCGTGAAATCGTTCCAGTAGTGCCATGGCGTATTAACGCCGTTTATCCAGAGCTCCTTGCCGTCAACCATGAATTTGCTGCCGTCAATGCTGACCTTTGCATTCGCCTGTTCGGTTTGTGCGGGCTCAGAGGCGCTGCTATCGGCGGATTCCGAGCCGCTGTCTGTATTTTTGGCGCAGCCCGTCCCCAGGGCGAGGGAGGCTGCGAGAAGAATGGAGGCTATGCTCCTGATAATTCCGTACATCTGTCAATTCCTTTCGGTGATACCTGTAGGGGAGAGAATAGCGCTTCAAAGAGAGAAAGGACGCCGCGACTGCGCAGCGTCCTTAATGCGTAAGATGTTAATCTCTTGTCAGAAGCTCTTCAATCGTGGTATCAAAAACCTTTGCGAGCGAGATAAGCTCGATATCGGTAACAAAGCGCTGACCGCTTTCAATGCGCTGAACAGCGTTCTTATCAATGTCAAGGTTGATAAGCTGAAGGTTGTCTGCAAGCTGTCTCTGAGAGATGTGCAGATTCTTGCGAAGCTTTGCGATTTTGATACCGCAGATGTTGTTTCTTCCGTCGGGGGTTCTGTTGTTAAACATAACTTTCGACTACTCCTTTACGTTTTACTTTGTGCTTTATGTGCTTTGCAACAGACTCATGTGAATCTAGTTGTAATACCATTATAAATGATACATCTTAAGAATGTGACATTTACAGAATGTGGAGCGCTGAAATATAACAAAAAATAATTTGACGCGGGACAAAATTCTGTTTACTTGGTACATTTAATTGTAATCCGACCTGTAAATGTGAAGAAATATATGCAAATGCCATAAGCTGAATGCTAGCAAACGCATGACATATCAGAAATATAACATTATTTGACACTCAATCGCTGTGGTCTGCTTTTTTTCGGAATATGGTTGAAATTTCAGCCCGGATGTAGTATAATAAAATTGCGGTTTTGTGCCGTAAAAAGCATTGAAAGGACAATACAGACAATGAATATAGCAGTAGTGGGTTTAGGGCTTATCGGCGGGTCGATATGCAAGGCGCTCAAGGCGAACACATTCCACCATATAATGGGCATAGACACAAACGCCGACACCGTAAGGAAGGCGCTCGAGCAGGGCGCTATCGACGAGGAGATAACCGTTGACCGCCTTGGCGAGGCGGGACTTACGATTGTGGCGCTCTACCCGCTTCAGATAGTAAAGTTCGTGCAGGACAACGCGGACAGGTTCAGAAAGGGTTCCATAGTTATAGATATCTGCGGCATAAAGGGATATGTCGTGCATAACTGCACCCCCGTGCTTGAGGAGCGCGGCGTTATCTTTATCGGCACGCACCCCATGGCGGGTACGGAGCATTCGGGCTTTGATTATTCCACAGCTGACCTATTTAAAAAGGCAAGCTTTATCGTGACTCCCACGGAGAATACTCCGCAGATAGCGATAGACCTTGTGTCAACGCTTGCAAGCAGTATGTGCTTCGGACAGGTGGTTGTGGCAACGCCCGAGCAGCACGACAGCAACATTGCGTATACCTCGCAGCTTGCGCACGTCGTGTCCAACGCATATGTAAAGAGCCCGTCGCTTTTCAGGGCGGACGGCTTCTCTGCGGGAAGCTTCCTTGACCTCACGCGAGTGGCGTACCTCAACGAGGAAATGTGGTCGAGCCTTTTCATGTGCAACAAAAAGGCGCTTCTGTTCGAGATAAACACCATAATTTCGTCGCTTGAACAGTACCGAGACGCCATGGTGAACGACGATATAGACACGCTGCGCGAGCTGCTTAAGGCAGGCAGGGAGCGCAAGGAACAGAGCATGGAATTTTACGGGCAGGAGCGGAAATAATATGTCGGACAAACCGAAGCCCTCCATAAGCTACATTGTTTCGCTGTGCGGGATAATGTGCGGACTTGCGCTCAGTATGATGTTCTTTCTGAGCATGATTCCCTCGTTTGAGTATATAAGCCCTGCGGTGGCAGGCGTGCTTGTCTGGGTGATAAGGGAGCGGCTGGGCGTAAAGTACGGGGTGGTAAGCTACATCGCCGTGGGACTTATGTGCCTGCTTTTCACGCCGAATTACGAGGCGGCAATGATGTTCATATTCCTGCTTGGCTACTACCCGATAGCGCGCGGGCTTTTCATGAAGCTTCCGCACGCGTGGGCGCAGTGGGCTGCGAAGCTTGCGCTTTACTGCGCGGCGTGCACTGCGTGCTATTTCCTGCTGATAAACCTTTTCGGCATGAAGCAGCTGCTGGAGGACATCGGCGAGTTCGGAAAATACGGCGCGCTGGTTCTGCTGGGACTGGGCGCAGTGGCGTTTGTTCTGTACGACATTTTTCTCGGGATATTCTTCCCGTTTTATGAGAAGTATCTTAAGCCTAAAATACACAAGCGCATGAAATAAAGCGCTATGACAAGGAGAACCGGACCGTCGAAAACCCCCATACGGGGGTTCCCGACGGGACATCCGCGCTACGCGCACGGTTGCGTAAGCGCAGCGTCGCGTACACACTTGCGCGGATAGAAAAATTTTTTGCCTCGGGAAGCCCGAGGCAAAAAAGTGATTTCAAAGCCCGCATACGCGGGCAAGATTGACTTTTTCAACAGAATGGGAGAACATTATGAGCGAAAGAATACCCGCGCGGCAGGATATTGCCGCAGAGCACAAGTGGAAAATCGAGGATATATACGCTTCAGACGAGGCGTGGGAGAGCGACCTTAAAAAGCTGCGCGAAAGCGCGGAGAAGATAGCCTCCTATAAGGGGCGGCTGTCGCAGGCGGAGGCGCTGTGCAAGTTCCTGCGCTTTGACGACGAGCTTTCCGTGCTGTTTGACAGCCTCGGCAACTACGCCCAGCGCAAGAACGACGAGGACACGCGCGTTGCGCTCTATCAGGACATGGAGAGCCGCTTTGAAACGGCGTGCGTTGAGATAAGCGGCGCTTCTGCGTTTGTCGTGCCTGAGATAATAGCGATACCTGACGAGGATTACGAGCGTCTTTTCACGCAGTGCGAGGGGCTTAAGCTTTATAAGCGCAACCTTGACAGGATACGCAGCCGCCGCGCGCACACGCTCTCCGAAGCTGAGGAGCGGCTAATGGCGCTTTCCGGCGAGATTATGGGAACGCCCGACGCGGTATTCTCCATGCTCAATGACGCGGACATGAAGTTCCCCGACGCCGCGGACAGCACGGGCGCGCTTCATCAGGTAACGCACGAGAGCTATATCCCGCTTATCCAGTCCGAGGACAGAACGCTGCGCAAAAACGCGTTCGAGTCGCTTTACCACGTTTACGAGGGCTACAAGAACACCTTTGCCGCGGTGCTTTCAGGGCAGGTGAAAACGCTTGTGTTCCGCGCGCGCGCAAGGCGCTACGAAAACACGCTCCACGCGGCGCTTGACGGAAACGAGGTCCCCGTTACCGTTTACAGCCAGCTTATCGAGGCGGTACATGAGAAGCTGCCGTATATGCACCGCTATGTAAGGCTGCGCAAAAAGCTTCTCGGCGTTGAGGAGCTTCACGCTTATGACCTTTACACGCCTATAGTAGCGGGCGTTGACGACAAGATTCCGTTCGAGCAGGCAAAGCAGGAGGTTTTCGACTCGCTTGCGCCCATGGGCGACGCGTACCGCGCGATATTCCGCGAGGGTGTGGAAAACGGCTGGATTGACGTTTACGAAAACGAGGGAAAGCGCAGCGGCGCGTATTCTGCGGGTGCAAGAGTCCACCCGTTTGTGCTGCTTAATCATAAGGACACGCTCAACAGCGAGTTTACGCTCGCGCATGAGATGGGTCACGCGATACACTCCTATCTTTCCAATAAAACGCAGCCGGTGTGCTATGCGGATTATGTGATATTCGTAGCGGAAGTGGCTTCCACCTGCAACGAGAGCCTGCTTATGCAGCACCTGCTTAAAACCACCGCGGACAAGAAGCGCCGCGCGTATCTCATAAACTACTTTTTGGAGCAGTTCAGGACCACGCTTTACCGCCAGACCATGTTCGCGGAGTTTGAGCTGATGATAAACGAGCGCGCCGAGCGCGGCGGGAGCCTTACCGCCGAGGCGCTCTGCGAGATGTACAGAAAGCTCAACCTTGAGTATTACGGCGAGGACATTGTAATAGACAGCGAGCTTGACATGGAGTGGGCGCGCATACCGCACTTCTACTATAACTATTATGTTTACCAGTATGCAACGGGATTCTCTGCGGCGATAGCGCTTTCGCAGAGGATACTTAACGGCGGCGAGGCTGCTGTACGCGACTACGTATCGTTTCTGAGCGGCGGCTGCTCCAAGGATCCGATAGCGCTGCTTAAAGGCGCGGGCGTTGACATGACCGAAAAGAAGCCCGTAAGCGACGCGCTTGAACTGTTCAACACGCTTCTTGACGAGATGGAAGCGCTTATGGAGGACTGATGGGCGCGGTATTAACGAGCAACGAGAGGGCGCTCTTTGAGAAGTGGAGCGCGTTTGTGCAGGAGCTTTCGGGCGACTATGCGCTGCTTGACAGGCAGACGCGGTGCGCGGCGGTTTTCGGCAGGGAGATTCTCAGGGTCGGCGACAGCCTTGCCGAACACGCCGCAGACCCGCTCATATACCCGCTGAAAAGCGCGTGCAATGTAAGGGTGATGTTCCGCGGAGAGTGTTGGTGCGCCTACGTGCAGCCCATACGCAACGAAGCCGGCGACGCAGCGCTCTATCTTTGCAGCTTTACGGACGCGCAGCAGGCTCTTGACGTCGCAGCGCAAACTGACGCACTTATGAAGCTCATGCCGCTTTATAACGCTATCGAGCAGAATTTCGCGAAACTGTGGAACAGTGCGCGTGAAATTGAAAAGCGCTTTGAGCGGGAAAACGACTTTTCCGCGCTTGAGGAGGTCTTTTCGCTTAAAACGGCGCTTTCGCATATCGGCAGCGCCTCGGCTAACGTGTACGAGTACGCCGAGATGTTAAGCAAAGCGCCCTCCGTGCGGCGGCTTGATGCTGCGGAGTTCTGCGCCATGCTTGTGGAGCGCTGCAACGCCGCGCTTGCAAAGTGCGGCAGGCGCGTGGAGTTCGTGGCGGCGCCCGAGCCCGCGCCCATATGCGTTGATGCGCGCCGCGCAATGTACGCCCTTGTAAACGCGTTACAGAACGCGCTGCTTTACTCGCCGCGCGAGAGTGTTCCGGTGCTTGCCGTTATCTGCAGGCGCACGGGCTCGCGTGAATATGTGGATATCCGCGTTTCAAACGAAGCGTCGCTTTTCACCGAAAAGGACTTTCGCACTATAGAGAACGTACGTTTTTCGTATCAGCGCGCCGGGTTCGGGCTGGCGATTATTGAGCGCTTTGCAGGGGAATGCGGCGGCAGGCTTGAAAGGACCGAGGAGGACGGCAGGTATGTGCTGACGCTCACATTTGCGGCGGTTCATGACTCAGGCAGGGACAGTGTGCGGTTTGATACGGTTCAGGCGCATTACGACACGGGCGTTCCCGATATACTGGAACTTAAGATGCGCGAGGTTGCAGAGGCTTTCGGGCAGGGGTGATTTTCGCAGGATTTCAGGCGGCTTTCACAGGGCTTTCAGATTTGCGCGGTACAATAACCTTGCAAGCATGAAAACCTCCATATCGGCGTTCTTTTCTCGTTATAGAAAAAGAGCGCCACTCTTTTAGAAATATTTTTATTATGAAAAATAATTGTTAAGGAGTGAAAGTATGTACAAGATACTTATTGCAGACGACGAGGAAAATATCCGCGAGGTAATAAAGGAGTACGCCGAGTTTGAAGGGCACGAGGTCGACGAGGCGTGCGATGGAATGCAGGCTGTCGAGGCGGCAAAGGCAAAGGACTACGACATTATTATAATGGACGTTATGATGCCGCGCCTTGACGGGTACTCCGCCGTAAAGGAGATACGCAAGACAAAGCAGACCCCCGTGCTTATGCTCTCCGCGCGCGGCGAGGAGTACGACAAGCTGTTCGGGTTTGAAATGGGCGTGGACGATTACGTTGTAAAGCCCTTCTCCCCGAAAGAGGTAATGGCGCGCATAAACGCGATAGTCAAGCGCAACAGTGCCGCAAATGCTCCTGCGCCCGCCGCGGAAACCGAGAAATTCGAGGGGCTGGAGATAAACTTCACCTCGCGCGACGTTTACATCGACGGGAAGAAAGCCAACCTCACCCCCAAGGAGTACGACCTGCTTTTCTTCCTTGTGCGCAACAAGAACATAGCGCTCACGCGAAACAAGCTCCTTGAGGACGTGTGGGGCTACGACTTCTATGGCGACGACCGCACAATTGACACGCACATAAAGATGCTGCGCAACAATCTCGGTCCGTACCGCAAGTTTATTGTGACCCTGCGTGGCCTTGGCTATAAATTCGAGGCGTGAGCATGAGCTTTTTCAAGAGCATTCGCTTTAAGGTGTGGATTCGCTTTGAGTTTATCGTGCTGTCCATGCTGCTTTTCACTTACATCTTTCTTATAATGATGTTCCCCGCGTTCTACGAATGGATGAAAACCTACGAGATAAGCGAGGCGGTCGTTACTATACGCTCCAACTGGACCAACAGTTCGCTTACGCAGGTGATAGACAGGCTTGCAATAGAAAACAAGATGTACATTAAAGTTACCGCTATAGATTACGAGCAGGGCGGAATGTACAGCTATGAAAAGAGCGAGCTTGGCGGCAGCGCTTCTCTTGCGATTATTTCAAAGGAGTCCTACATGGACGCGGTGCGCAATTCCGACACGGGCGTTGTGTACAAGCGCTTTCGCGACGAGCACGAGGATAACAAGGTGCTTATGCTGGCGACCTATGTCGGCGCGGACAAATCACACCCGAGCGGATACATTTTCATCTGCAACTACGTTCAGCCTGTCGGCACGACGATGAGCATATTCACGCGGCAGTTCATGTTTGTTGCAATAATACTCATGGTGCTTACTCTCTTTATTTCCGTGGTGTTCGCTTCAAACATTTCAAGCCCTATCATTCGTATAAACGAGTCGGCAAAGCAGCTTCCGCAGGGGAAGTTTGAGGTGAACATAGACAACGGCGACTATGCTGAGATAAAGCAGCTTGCGGAAACGCTTGAGTCCGCTTCAAAGGAGATTGCAAAGTCCGACGACCTTCGCCGCGAGCTAATGGCTAATATCTCGCACGACCTGCGCACGCCGCTTACCATGATAAAGGCTTATGCAGAGATGATTCGCGACCTGTCGGGCGACAACCCGCCCAAGCGCGAGCGGCACCTGCAGGTAATTATCGAGGAAACCGACAGGCTTACGTCGCTTGTAAACGACATTCTCGACCTGTCGAAGCTTCAGGCGGGCGTTACGGAAATGCATCTTGAAACTTTCGACCTGTCCGAGCGGCTTTCGGGCGTTATTTCGCGCTTTGACATAATGAAGGAGAAGGACGGCATAATTATCGACCTTCAGGCTGAGGACGGCATAGTCATCACCGCTGACATAACAAAACTTGAGCAGGTGGTTTACAACCTCATTAACAACGCCGTAACGTACACGGGCGACGACAATACGGTCATAGTGCGGCTTTTCCGCAAGGGCGACGGAAACGTGCGCTTCGAGGTCACAGACCACGGCGACGGTATTTCCGCTGAGTACCTGCCGTACATATGGGACAGGTACTACAAGGTAAGCGAGCGCAACAAGACCCACAAACGCGCAAAAATGGGCAGCGGCATAGGGCTGTCTATAGTAAAGAACGTGCTGGAGCAGCACGGCTTCAGGTACGGCGCGGACAGCGAGGTGGGCAAGGGCAGCACGTTCTGGTTTGAAGCGCCGGAGTATAATTCCGAGGCGCAGACAGCTCAGACAAAGCCGCGCGCAAGGCGCGCCGAAAAGAAATAAAGTTATGGGCTGTCGGATTTGACAGCCCATAACTTTATTAGCGCTATGTTATGCTTTTCAGACGTATCTCAGCACCTCGGTCTTTTTTCCGTCCTCAATGTAGATACGCGGGACGCGCGTGCCGATGGCGCACAGAAGCTCATAGTTTATCGTGCCGACAATGCCCGCCGCACGTTCAAGCGAACAGGGGTCGTCTACCGAATCAGAGTAGATAGTAACGACATCGCCGACTTTAACGTCGGGAATATCCGTAACGTCAACAAGGGTCTGGTCCATACAGATACGCCCGCATACAGGCGCATAGCTGCCGTTTATGCCAACGCTCCACTTGCCCGAAAGCCTGCGGTTAAAGCCGTCGGCATAGCCGCAGGAGATAAGCGCGAGTCTTGTCGGGCGCTCGGCGGTGAAGGTGCGGCCGTAGCTTACGGTAGTTCCGGGTTCAATGTCCTTAAGCTGGCTTACAACGGATTTAAGGCTGAAAATCGGCTTTATCCCCTCAGGAAACGGCAGGGCGGGGTCGGGCTTGTGACCGTACATAATTATTCCCGCACGCACAAGGTCGCCGGTAAATTCGCCGTGGTAGATAATGCCGCCGCTGTTCTGCGAGTGCATTTTAAGCCCGCGTGCGCGGCATATGTCAGAAAAGCGCTTCTGCTGAAGCTCGGTGAATGCAATGTCCTCGGGCGATAGACTGTCCGCAACCGCAAAGTGGGTGTATCCCGCGCGGCAGTCAAGGCCTTTCTGCGCGAGGATATAGTCCGCTTCCTGCGCAGTGGTAATGCCAACGCGGCTCATGCCCGAATCAAATTTGATGTGTACGGGAATTTTCACGCCGCGCTTAAGCGCCTCCTCTGAAAGCTCGTGCGCGTATTCCGTAGTGCCTACGGTAAATATATAACCCTTGTCGAGGTTGTCGAAAATCAGCGGAATGTCGCAGTAACCGAAAATAAGTATCTCGCCCTTTATTCCGCCGTTCGTCAGCCCCTGAGCTTCCCAGAGGTTCGACACGGCAAAATGGTCTATGCCGCACCTGCTGAGCGTCTGCGCGCAGTGGACGTCGCCGTGGCCGTAGGCGTTCGCCTTTACAACGGCTATTATCTTCTTGTTCGGTGCGAGCGACTGTATCACCCGGATATTTTCCTTGAGGACGTCGAGGTCTATCTCCGCCCATGTTCTCCAGTAAAAGTTGTTCATTGTCTTTCTCCTGTTCGGACAGAAAAATAAGTGGTAATTGCCGCTCTGCCCTTGAAATTTTCTGAGATATGTGTTATACTATATGCTATACGGTATGCGGTTATTTCGCATACGCGGCACACTATATATCTATTATAGTACGCTTTTGTATAAATTTCAAGAGAATTTCTACAGAAAAAACTGCTTTGCGCATTTTTTTACCGAAAGGATAGCTTATGTCAGTTCGCAGAAAAAGCAATTGGTATATATATTTTATAGCATTCGGGGTAACAATGGCTTTCGTCATAATGGCGATTATCACATTTAAGGATTACCTTTTTTCAGAGCCCGCCGAGCCTGTGGGCATAACCCGGGCGGGGACGCTTGCGGAGGACTTCACGCCGACTGCGGAGTACAGCTTCAACATTATGGCAATGCTGTCCGAGCGCGAGCAGGACTCGCCCTCGCTTTTCGTGCTTGCCGCTTATGACGCGGTGGAGAGCAGGGTGACGTTTATTCCCGTACCCGGGGGGATATCCATTACATCGCAGGACAGAAACCTTTCAAACGTATATGCCGCGCAGGGCGGCGAGGGCGTTATTGACGTGTTCAGGGACATAACGGGCGTTGCGTGCGACGGATACGTAAAGCTTGACAGAACCGCTTTCTGCAATCTCGTTACGGCGTTCGGCAATATCAATTATGACGTGCCGAAAACCATAATGATAAACGACGGCAAGGAAATAGACACCCTGAACGCGGGCGAGCAGCTCCTTTCCGCAGAGCGCACCTACAGGTACATCATGCTTGCGGAGTTTGACGAGGGCGACAGCTATCGCTTTAGCACAGTCGGCTCGGTGCTGAGCGAGCTTATAAACCAGAATCTGTCCTACACGGACAGCTCGCTCCTTGATACCTGCACGCAGATACTGCTTTCGCAGGGAGAAAGCGACATCACAACCGAGGAATACTCCGCAAAAAAGGCTGCGCTGCTTAACACCATTACCTATGGCAGCTCCCCCGCGGAATACTACGTTCCCTATGGCTCCTACGGCGATAACGGTTCGTTTGAGATTTCCGCAAACTCCGTTACCACCATTAAGCAGAAAACGGGACAGGATAGCTGAGAGGTAAAAATGGACGAAAGAATTGCGAAAACAATGGCGGCTCTCGAAAAGAACCGCATGAAGCCCTATTATGCTGAAAACTGCGCGCAGATGCGCGACATAGTGCGCTCTCTTATCAGGGACGACGCGCTGATTACGGCGGGCGGCTCAATGACGCTTAAAGATGGCGGCGTTACCGAAATGCTGATGAACGAGTTCGGCAGCGCATATATCGACCGCTCCGCCGGGAAAACGCGTGCGCAGGTCGAGGAGATATTCCGTAAGGCGTTCACATCAGACACGTTTCTTTGCAGCACAAATGCGATTACGGAGGACGGCGAGCTTTACAACGTGGACGGCAACGGCAACCGCGTCTCGGCGATGATATACGGGCCGAAGCAGGTGATAGTCGTAGCGGGGAAGAACAAGATTGTGCGCGACATGGAGCAGGCAGTCTGTCGTGTGGAAACCGTTGCCGCGCCGAAAAATGCGGCAAGGCTCGGGTGTGAGACTCCATGCGCAAAAACGGGGAAGTGCGCACACTGCCGCAGCGACGCCCGCATCTGCTGCTCATATGTAAGGCTCGGACAGCAGAGGGTTCAGGATCGTATCAAGGTGATAATAGTTGACGAGGAGCTTGGTTATTGAACCGCTTTTCGCAAATTCACATAATTTAAGGAGATTCGACATGAGTGTTCTGAAACTGAAAGCCCCCTGCAAGGATTACATCTGGGGCGGAAACAGACTGCGCGAGGAGTACGGCAAGACCCTTGACTCCGACAGAATAGCTGAAAGCTGGGAGCTGTCCTGCCACAAGGACGGGCAGAGCGTAATTGACGGCGGTGAGTTTGGCGGCAAGACCCTTTCGGAGTACATAGAAGCAAAGGGCAGGGGCGTTCTCGGCACTAACTGCGCGCGCTTTGAGTATTTTCCCGTGCTTATAAAGCTTATCGACGCTAAGGACAACCTTTCCGTGCAGGTTCACCCCTCAAACGAGTACGCGCTGCGCGTTGAGGGAGAGTACGGCAAGACAGAGATGTGGTATATCGTTGACTGCGACGAGGGCGCGGAGCTTCTCTACGGCTTCAAGCACGAGATAAGCAAGGAAGAGTTTGCGCAGCGCATTGCAGACAACACGCTGCTTGAAGTCACAAATAACGTGCCCGTTCATAAGGGCGACGTGTTCTTTATCGAGAGCGGCACGCTCCACGCGATAGGCAAGGGTATTCTTATCGCGGAGATACAGCAGAACTCCAACACTACATACCGCATATACGACTACGGCAGGGTAGGCAAGGACGGCAAGCCGCGCGAGCTTCACGTTGAAAAGGCGAAAGATGTAACGAAGCTTGAGCCGCCGAAGTACCCGACCACCGCGCAGGGCGCGCCGCAGAAGATAGCGGGCGGAGAAATGACATTGCTGCGCTCATGCGAATACTTTAACGTAAACAGGCTTGCTCTCGACGGCAAGGCGGAGCTCTGTGCGGACGAAAAGAGCTTCAAGTCGCTGCTGGTGCTTGACGGCAAGGCAGACCTTTCAAGCGCCGACGGCATTATGCCCCTTAAAAAGGGCAACAGCGTGTTTGTTGACGCAGGCACGGGCAGCCTTACCGTAAGCGGCAGGGCAGACATAATAATTACCGACATCGTGTGACAGAGTGTACGCGTATTCCGTGAAAGGGAGGCATAAATGGCGTATTACATAGGCATAGACATCGGCGGAACAAATATCGCCTGCGGTATTGCAGACAACGAATGCAGGATAATAGCGCGCTCAAAGGTGAAGACCCATGCGCCGCGCCCCTACGAGGAGATTCTTGAGGATATAAAGCAGTCTGTAAGGCTTGCGTGCGGGGAGGCGGGCATAGCGCCCTCTGAAGCGTACAGCATAGGCATAGGCTGTCCGGGCATATGCAACCAGGAAAGCGGGTGCGTTGAGTATTCCAACAACCTAGGCTTTGTCAACGTGCCGCTGCGCCATGATATCGAAAAGGAGTTCGGGCTGCCCGTATTTCTTGACAACGACGCCAATGCCGCGGCTTTCGGAGAATACTGCGCGGGGGCGGCAAAGGGCGCTGTAAACGCCGTTGTGATAACGCTCGGCACAGGAGTAGGCTCGGGAATCATAGTTGACGGAAAGATATACAGCGGCTCCAACTTCGCGGGAGGAGAGATAGGGCATACGGTAATCGTTGCGGACGGACTGCCCTGCACCTGCGGCAGGCGCGGGTGCTTTGAGGCGTATTCTTCCGCCACGGGTCTTGTCAGGATGACCGCAGAGGCCGCGGAGCTGAACCCCTCGTCGCTTGTCGCAGAGATAATACGTGTTGACGGCAGGGTAAGCGCACGCACTGCGTATATCGCCATGAAGCAGGGCGACCCCACGGGACAGGCTGTCACGGAGAGGTATGTAAAGTACCTTGCGTGCGGCATTGCGAACACTATAAACATATTCCAGCCCGATATACTCTGCATAGGCGGCGGCGTATGCAACGAGGGCGATATTCTGCTTGAACCGCTTAAAAGGGCGGTCGCAGAACAGATATACTCCAAAAACAGCGCTAAGAACACCGAAATAGTCATCTGCTCGCTTGGAAACGACGCGGGTGTGATAGGCGCGGCAATGCTCTACAGAAGCGCTCAGAAATAAGCCGAAAGGCAGAGAAAGGAACAGGAAAATGAGAAGTGACCTTATTAAAGCAGGCGTTGAGAAAACGCCTCACAGAGCGGTGCTGAAGTCGCTGGGCGTTATCGACAGCGAGATGAACAAGCCCTTTATCGCGGTTGTGTGCGCGGCTTCGGACTATGTGCCCGGCCACCAGCACCTGCACGAGATTTCCCGCTACGTAAAGGACGGCATAAGAAATGCGGGCGGCGTACCGTTCGAGTTCTTCACCATCGGTGTTTGCGACGGCCTTGCAATGAATCACAAGGGCATGAGATACTCCCTCGCTTCCCGCGAGCTTATTGCGGACAGCATTGAGGTTATGCTTACCGCGCACCCGCTCGACGGCGTGGTGTTTATCCCCAACTGCGATAAGATAGTGCCGGGCATGGTAATGGCTGCGGCAAGAATGAACCTGCCGTCCATTTTCGTAAGCGGCGGTCCTATGAACCCCGGGTGCGTTCAGGGCAAGCGCGTGGGCTATTCGGAGATTTACGAGGCGATAGGACAGTACACCAACGGCGAGATTGGCGACGACGTTATAAAGGATTATGAGAACAACGCCTGCCCTACCTGCGGCTCATGTTCGGGAATGTACACCGCAAACTCCATGAACTGCCTAACCGAGGCTATAGGTCTTGCGCTGCCCACGGCGGGTACGGAGCCTGCCGTTAATTCCGCGCGCCGCCGCCTTGCAAAGGAAACGGGCGAGAGAATAGTCGAGCTTGTAAAGGAGGATATCCGCCCCTCGCAGATACTTACAAAGCGCAACATGGAAAACGCTCTTGCAACGGATATGGCGATAGGCGCTTCTTCCAATACGGTTCTTCACCTGCTTGCGATAGCGCACGAGGCTAAGGCGGACATCACGCTTGACGATATTGACGCCATGAGCAGAAAGACTCCGCAGCTTGCGAAACTCAACCCTGCTTCAAGCATATTCATCACTGACCTCAACGCAGTAGGCGGTATCCAGACGGTAATCCGCGAGCTGTCAAAGGGCGGGCACATCAACACCGACGTTCTTACCGTTTCGGGGACTCAGGCTGACCGTATTGCAGCCGCGCGCGACGCCGACGGAGAAATAGTCCATAAGATTGAAACGCCCGTAAGGAAGGACGGCGGCATTGCGATACTCAGCGGCAACCTTGCCGTAAACGGCTCTGTAGTAAAGCAGGGTGCAGTCAAGCCTGAGATGATGGACTTTACGGGCACTGCGCGCGTATTCGACGGCGAGCAGGACGCATGCGACGCTATTCTCGGCGGCAGCATAAAGGCGGGCGATGTTGTTGTTATCCGCTATGAGGGTCCCAAGGGCGGTCCCGGTATGCCCGAAATGCTTGCGCCTACCGCGGCAATCGTCGGCAAGGGTCTTGACGGAAGCGTAGCGCTCATAACCGACGGGCGCTTCAGCGGCGCATCGAGAGGCGCGGCGGTAGGTCATGTATCCCCCGAGGCTGCGGAGGGCGGTCTTATCGCGTTTGTTGAGGACGGCGACAAAATCCACATAGATATCCCGAACAGAAGCATTGAGCTGCTTGTTCCCGAGGACGTTATCGCCGAGCGCCGCAAGAAGGGAATCAAGGCGCCCAGAGAGTTCGGCGGCTACCTCAAGCGCTATGCTAAGATGGTAACGTCTGCAAACACAGGCGCAGTTTTTGAGGACTAAATCGGACACATTGAATCCCCGCTGTTCTTCGGCGGGGATTTTAATTGTCTGTGTGAATATTACGCGGATTTTTCGGGACAGGCGGCATTTTTCGGCAGCAGCGGCAATAGAATAAAGCATGATAGAAATGACTTTCGGGAGGACGGTGCTGCGGCTGGACTTCTCATTCTTTGCGGCTGCGGCGTTCTTCCTTATGTTCGGCAAGGCAAGGCTATGCGCGCTTGCGTTCGCGTTCTGCACCGTGCACGAACTGTCGCACCTTATGGTTATGGCACTTTGCGGGGTAGAGGTGCAGTCGGTAACATTCTGCGGTGCGGGTATAGGCATAGCGGCGCGTGAGGCGGAGCGTGAACGCCTGTCTGTGCAGGCGGCTGTCCTTGCAGCAGGCAGCGCTGCAAATATACTGCTTGCGGCGGCGCTTTTTTTGCTTGAATGCCGCGAGCCTGCCGCGCTTTGTCTTATAACGGGCGCTATAAATCTTCTTCCTGCGGGCGCGCTTGACGGCGCACGGCTGCTAAGGCTTGCAGTGCTTAAATGCGCTGCCCCTGAACGTGTAGACGGGATTTGTCGGGCAATCGGCATAATAACGCTTGCAGTGTGCGCAGGTTCTCTCGCGGCATTTTCGGGCAGACTTGGAATATGGGCAGTGGGCGCGGCAGCGTATTTTCTGCTGATAAATGTGATCAAGCCGTGAGCAGGGAAATTATACAAAAAAGCCGAGGACAAACTGTAATAACTTACAAAGTTTTGACGTGCGCTTGACAATATGTTGGCTATAAGGTATAATAAAATAAACCGTATAGGTTTCTGTATTGGTTAATAATTGTATGGAGGGTATTTCATGAGATATGAAATCAAGGGCGAGCCGCTGCCCGTAGTTATTTGCTACCTTAACGGCGGAGAAAAGGTTATGTGTGAAAAGGGCGCTATGTCCTGGATGACACCCAACATGAAGATGGAAACCGGCACCGGCGGTATCGGTAAGGCATTCAGCAAGATGTTCTCGGGCGAGTCTATTTTCCACAATACATATGAGGCACAGGGCGGCGACGGAATGATCGCTTTCGCTTCCAGCTTCCCCGGTTCTATTCTCGCTTTTGACATCTCTCAGGGCGAAATGATTGTACAGAAAGGCGGCTACCTTGCTTCCGAGCCGGGCGTTGAGTTCTCCATCGCGTTCCAGAAGAAGCTTGGCGCAGGTTTCTTCGGCGGCGAGGGCTTCATCATGCAGCGCCTTTCGGGCAAGGGCATGGCTTTCGTTGAAATCGACGGCTATGTTGTAGAGTACAACCTTGAGGCAGGTCAGCAGATGGTTATCGACACCGGCTACCTTGCAGCAATGTCCGGCACCTGCACGATGGATATTCAGACGGTTAAGGGCATAGGCAACGCTCTCTTCGGCGGCGAGGGTCTGTTCAACACGGTTGTTACGGGTCCCGGCAAGATTTATCTTCAGACAATGCCTATTAGCAATGTTGCAGGCGCTATTTCGCCGTTCATTTCTTCGAGCAACTGATTTTTACACGCAATATCGTCCCCGTAGTTCTGTAACTGCGGGGATATTTATTTTTGAAATATGCGCTATTCTTAAAAAATAATTACAATTTTGTAACAGATATTGACAAAAAGCAATACAGATGGTACAATAAACTTGTAATAAAAGTGCTGCGTTTCGGGTCGGAAGCATTTTCAGAAATTATTTCCGAAAGTGTGCAACTTTTCGGGACGTTAAGCGGTTATATATTATAGAGAATGATAACGGGGGATACCCGTCACACAGACAGGAGGGGAAATTTTTGGCAGACAACCCTGAGAAAAAAAGGGTCATGATAAAGGTGCGGAATCTGCGCAAGGAATACCGCCTTGACGACGATACCGTCGTTGCGCTCAAAAGGATAAATCTTGACATAATGCAGGGCGAGATATGCTGCATATTCGGCACGTCGGGTTCAGGTAAGTCAACGCTGCTAAACCAGCTTGCGGGGCTTGAAAAGCCCACGTTCGGCGACGTGTGGATACGCGGCAGGGCAATAACGCAGATGAACGAGAACGAGCTTGCTGCGTTCCGCCAGAAGCACATCGGCTTTGTGTTCCAGTCCTACAATCTGCTGCCCTTTATGACGGCAACGGAGAACGTTGCAATGCCGCTGATGTTCAGGGGCGAAAGCAAGCGCCTGCGAACGCGCAAGGCTGTCGCTATTCTGAAAAAGGTGGGGCTTGCAAACAGGCTGAAGCATTATCCGAGGCAGATGTCAGGCGGTCAGCAGCAGCGTGTGGGTATCGCACGAGCGTTTGTGGCGCTGCCCGATGTGGTTTTCGCCGATGAGCCGACAGGAAACCTTGACTCTAAGACGACAATTGAAGTAATGGACATGATAAAGTCCTTTGCAAGGCATTTCAACCTTACGATAGTGCTTGTAACGCACGACCCCGAGCTTGCACAGTACGCCGACAGAATAGTGACTCTGGTCGATGGCAAAATAGTAAAAGACACAAAAGGAGAACAAGATGAACAAGCTGTATAAGGCTGCCGCAGCACTGCTGCTGAGCGCCGCCCTCACAGTACCGCAGGGCTTTGCAATAAACGCATATGCGGAAACAACGCAGACGACCGAAACGGGCAACAATCAGTCGCAGTCAAAACCCGTGGTTATAAACTACTACCTTACCGACAGCAAGGGTAAGGAGCTTACCTCCGTCAGAAAGAATGCGAATTTCAATATCCGCATAGTTATCCGCGACCTTGCGATAAAGACCAAGGATATAAGCGGTTCGGGTGATATCGACTTTATAAAGACGCTTGACACGTTCAAGGGCGAGGTGTCCAAGGTGGAGATAACCTCCGCGGCAGACGCGCTTCTTACATATGCTGTTGAGCTTAAGGAATGCAAGTGGACGGGCGACAGCAACTCGTTCGGTTTTATGACAGGCTATCTGTCCAAGGGCAGCGATTACACCGATCTTTCTGTTGTTGTGCGCGAGTGCAGCGATTCCTCGGGTTCTTCAGATCCTGTTGACGATAACGTGGCAGAGCCCGCCTTCATCGTGAAGCCCAAGACAGACAACCTTGTTATTAAGGCGGGTGAATCCGGAAAGTTTGAGCTGACGATAAAGAACCTCGGCTCCACAACTGCAGAGAGAACCCTTATCCAGATAGTTCCCCCCGAGGATATCATGGTGACAGAGAGCACCGCCTCGCAGGAAGTAAGCTACATAACCTCGGGCGAAACCAAGACGATAGAGGTAGGGTATAAGGCGCTTGACAAAATCAACTCCTCAAAGCAGAACTTTACGGTAAACCTTACATACTTCTACGAGGTCGGCATGAACGAGGTCAAGGGCAGCTCTACGGCTTCTTTCAGCGTGGCTTCCGAAATTTCTACGGTGGAAAAGGTTTACCCCGTTGTAATGTCCGAGTTCAGCCTTTCTGAAAAGGAGCTCACTCCCGATACCGATTACGAGGGCTACATCACCCTTAAGAACATTGGTACGGCTGACATGAAGGGCATTTTCGTAAACCTCACCGATGGCGACAGCTTTATCCTGACCGGCGGCACAAGCTTCTGCTACATCTCAGAGCTCGCCCAGGGCAAGAGCGTCAAGGTTCCCGTAAAGCTCAGGACGCTCTCAGAGATAAGCTCCATAAAGCTCTCTCTCGGCATGAACGTAAAGTACACCTATATCATGGGCAGCGACGAGCTTGAGGGCAGCAACGAAAACACCTTTACAATGTTCGCTCCGATAAGCCAGGGCACTGCGCCGCGCCCCGTGCTTACGCTCGGCACGCTTGACGAGCCCATTTCGGGCGGCCACAAGTACCGCTACAACATTACCGTTGAGAACAAGGGCGACCTTGCAATGGAGAATGTAAACCTCACCATTAAGAGCAGCGATGGCATTATCATTGCAGAGGGCAGCGACACGGCATTCATTGAGAAGCTCGCCGCGGGCAAGAAAAAAATCATTCCCGTTGTATTCCGTACACAGGCGGAGCTTTCTTCGGCTATACAGTATTTCAGCGTAAATCTCGACTACTCGTTCACCGCTTCGGGAAAGAAACAGACCGTTCAGGACGAGCGTACGCTCTCCCTTGACGCAAAGATTTCCTCCGCGCCGTCGCTCAGGATAACGGGACAGCGCCTTGATGAGGCGATAAAGCCCAACGCCGAGTACGATTACATTGTAACCATACATAACTACGGCGATATTTCTGTAAGGGACCTCAAAATCGACTTTACCTCCAGCGAATCGCTCTACTTTCTTAACGGTACGGAGTTCGCGCAGGTTGAGCGCATCCGCCCGGGCGAAAGCGCTGACGTTACCGTAAGATTCAAGACGACTGAGAACATTTCCTCGCTCAAGCAGAGCATATCTGCGGCGATGAAGTTTGTTTACGGCACGACCGCAGCCGCGCAGAAGGGCGAGGCGGAGTCCGCCGTTACGCTTATTGCAGCAGGCGCTGACAGCTCCGCTGCGGACGCTGCGCCCAATATTATTATCGGAAACTACGATATCGGCGCCGACCAGATTCCCGCAGGCGAGGTATTCGACCTTGCATTCGACCTGTACAACACAAGTTCTGAAAAAAAGGTAGAGAACCTTGTAATCACAGTCGACGCTTCGGGCTCGCTGAGCATTTACGGCGGCGGCAACACCTACTTCTATAACGAGCTTGGCGCGGCGGCATCTCTCAACGAGGTCGTAAAGCTTCGTGCGCTCCCCACGGCTGAAACGGGCACAAGCTCCGTTACAATAAGCTTCAAATACGACTATATGGACGGCAGTCAGCGCAACACTCAGACCACCGGCCAGACGATTTACATTCCCGTATATCAGCCCGACAAAATGTCCTTTGACGTAAGCGTACCGACTTATTCCGTATATGCGGGCAACGAGGTTTACATCACCACAAGCTACCTCAACAAGGGCAGAAGCGACATCGCTAATGTAAAGGCTGAGCTTGTGGGCGACGTAGGCGCGCTGTCCACCTCCAAGGTAATAGGCAACATTGCGCCCGGCGGCAACGGCACGTTCGACTTTATCGTAACGCCTTATATGGCGGGCGAGTGCTCGTTTACAATAAAGATAACCTATGAGGACGCAATGCTCAACGAGGTTGTAAAGGAGCTTCCCGTTTCCTTTATGGTAGAGGAGATGTCTTACCCCGACCCCGGCTCATGGGATATGCCGATAACAAGCGACGTTGACGGAGAAGCAGGCAGCTTCCCGTGGTGGATAATATGGGTAGGCGCAGGCGTTATCGTTGTGGGTGGCGTTATAACCATAATCTGCGTTGTTAAACGCAAGAAGAAAAAGAGCAAGAAGCTTACAGCGGACGACATAGACTGGGAAGACGACCTCGACGACGTTCTGACCGATAAGAACGACAAGAACGATACGACAAAGGTCTGACCCGAAGGGCATGGTATGAAACTTAACGACATAATAAAAATATGCCTGCAAAATCTGCTGCGGCGAAAAAGCCGAACGGTGCTTACCGTTCTCGGCGTTGTCGTAGGCTGCTGCGCTATTGTCACGATGCTTTCGATAGGCATAGGCGTGCAGAATTCGCAGCAGATTATGCTGGAGGGCATGGGCGACCTTACGCTTATTGAGGTCTACGGCAACGGCGAAAAGGCCAAGCTCAACGATGATGCGATACGAAAGTTCCAGAATATCCCCAAAGTGGACGTTGCGCTTGGCAAAACAAGCCTTGACAATATCGGCTTCAACATTTATGCGGGCGACAACGACCGCTATCAGATAAACTGGGCGAGCATTGTCGGCATAAATCAGGACGCGCTTGAAAAGTTCGGCTTTGAGCTTATCGAGGGTTCATTCCCGAAGGAGAAATATCAGGTGCTTGCGGGTCAGTACGCGGCGTACAGCTTTCGTGACTCGCAGCGCCCCGACGGGCAGAATATGATAGACCTGTGGGAATACAGATACCAGTATAACCCCGATACGGGCAATTACGAGTACAATGAAAACCCCGATAATCTTCCCGACCCGTATGTGAAACTCTGCGGCTCGAAGATTAAAATGGAGTATTATAGCTACGAGGACTACGACAAGAAGTACACGCAAGAGTTTACCGTAACGGGCGTTGTAAAACAGGACTACAACAAGGACTACGCCACGGGCGAGGGCTTCATATTCCTCACGACCGACCTTCAGGCGCTTACAAAGACGATTTACCCCCAGAGCAACAAGGAGCAGACCTACAGCCAGATTTATGTAAAGGCAATGAACATCTCCGACGTTGCGGAAATTGAAACCGAGATAAAGAAGCTCGGCTACAGCACCTACTCCATGGAGAGCATACGCGAGCCGCTTGAAAAGGAAGCGCGCCAGCAGCAGATGATGCTTGGCGGACTCGGTGCGGTGTCGCTTTTCGTTGCAGCGCTTGGCATTACAAACACGATGATAATGTCTATTTCCGAGCGCACACGCGAAATAGGCGTTATGAAAGCGCTTGGCTGCTATCTTGGGAATATCCGCACAATGTTCCTTATGGAGGCGGGCTTCATCGGTTTTATCGGCGGTATCATCGGCGCGGGAATAAGCTTCCTTATAGCGCTGATTATCAACCTTGTTTCAAAGGGTGTGGAAATAGCGGGTGTAAAGGAGTTCTTTGCGCTTTTCGCGCCCGCGAATATAGCGATGGTAATGGATCCTGCAAACAGCCCGGTATCTATTGTACCGCTCTGGCTGGCAGGATTTGCGATACTGTTCTCAATAGCCATAGGTCTGGGTTCAGGCTTCTATCCTGCGAACAAGGCAGTTCATATTTCCGCGCTTGAAGCTATAAAGCGCGAGTGATTTTGGCTAATTGCTCCAAAAGTTTTTCGGCATAATGTCCGCAAGTCGGCATTATGCCGAAATTGTATTATGGCTATGCAAATTAAGCATTTTACATCAGCGGCAAGTGGTGCTATAATATAAATGAGCTCAGAAAGAGCAGGACATAAGCGCAGATGAAAGGGTGCGTCCCCGCAACTCTGTGCGGTTCTTAAATTCCTTATACAAAACATTTTTCGGACATATTCCGGGAGGAAAACAAAATGGCTAGATTTACATTACCGAGAGATCTGTATCACGGAAAAGGCTCGCTTGAAATGCTTAAGACCCTTAAGGGCAAAAAGGCAGTCATCGTTGTCGGCGGTGGCGCAATGAAGAGAAACGGCTTCCTTCAGAGAGCTGAGGATTACCTCAAGCAGGCAGGCATGGAAGTATCTCTTATTGAGGGCGTTGAGCCTGACCCGTCCGTTACCACCGTTATGAACGGCGCTGCAAAGATGCTTGAATTCCAGCCTGACTGGATAGTTGCAATGGGCGGCGGTTCTCCTATTGACGCTGCAAAGGCAATGTGGATTAAGTACGAGTATCCCGACTGCACATTCGAGGATATGTGCAAGGTATTCGGTATCCCCGAGCTTCGCCATAAGGCTCACTTCTGTGCTATTCCGTCAACTTCCGGTACGGCTACCGAGGTTACTGCGTTCTCCATTATTACCGATTACGACAAGGGCATAAAGTACCCGATTGCTGACTTTGAGATAACACCCGACGTTGCAATTGTTGACTCCGACCTTGCAGAAACAATGCCCCAGAAACTCACCGCTCACACCGGTATGGACGCTATGACTCACGCAATTGAGGCGTACGTTTCCACCGCTAACTGCGATTACACCGACCCGCTCGCTATCCACGCGATCGAGATGATAATGAAGGATCTTATCCCGTCCTACGGCGGCGATATGGAAGCGCGTGCAAGAATGCATAATGCACAGTGCCTTGCAGGTATGGCGTTCTCCAACGCGCTGCTTGGTATCGTTCATTCCATGGCGCACAAGACGGGCGCTGCTTTCGCAGATTACGGCGCGCATATCATTCACGGCGCTGCAAACGCTATGTACCTGCCTAAGGTAATCGCGTTCAATGCAAAGGATCCCACCGCAAAGAAGCGCTACGGCGTAATTGCGGACTATATGCACCTCGGCGGGTCTAACGACGATGAGAAGGTAGCTCTCCTTATCAAGTATCTCAGAAATATGAACGACGAGCTGAAAATCCCGCACTGCATAAAGCATTACGGCGCAGACAGCTATCCCTGCGAGCAGGGCTTTGTTCCCGAGGAAGTATTCCTTGAAAGACTGCCCGAGATCGCAAAGAACGCTATCGCTGACGCCTGCACGGGTTCCAACCCCCGCCAGCCCAGCCAGGAAGAAATGGAAAAACTGCTTAAGTGCTGCTACTACGACACCGAAGTGGATTTCTGATTTCCACGGCAGAATACCGCATTGTAATGCGGTTCTGACACATTAAAATCACGAAAATACTGTTTGGGTTTCTCGCAAAAAAAGAAGCCCGGACAGTTTTTTCGGTTTATTTACAAGGAGAAAAAGTATGTTCAAGATTGTTACAAAAAGGGTACTTAATCCCACCGTAACGCTTATGGAGGTTGACGCTCCGCTTATCGCCGCAAAGGCAGAGCCGGGTCAGTTCATTATCCTGCGCGTTGACGAAAACGGCGAGCGCATTCCGCTTACTGTCGCTGATTTTGACCGCGAAAAGGGCACTGTCACTATCATATTCCAGATAGTCGGTGCAACGACAGAGAAGCTCAACCACCTTGAGCAGGGCGAGTATATCCACGACTTCGTTGGTCCCCTCGGCGTACCGAGCCACACGGAGGGTCTGAAGAAGGTAGCCGTAGTAGGCGGCGGTGTTGGCTGCGCTATTGCATATCCTATCGCAAAGAAGCTCCACGGGCTTGGCTGCGAGGTGCATTCTATAGTTGGTTTCAGAAACAAGGATCTTGTTATCCTTGAGGACGAGTTCAACGCGGTGTCCGACGTTATGAAGATAATGACTGACGACGGCAGCCATGGCGAAAAGGGTCTTGTTACAAACGCACTTGACGAACTTATCAAGGCTGGCAATCAGTACGACGAGGTTATCGCCATCGGTCCGCTTGTTATGATGAAATTCGTGTGCAAGCTCACCAAGGAATACGGCATAAAGACCGTTGTTTCCATGAACCCGATAATGATAGACGGCACGGGAATGTGCGGTGGCTGCCGCCTTACCGTTGGCGGAGAAACCAAATTTGCGTGTGTTGACGGTCCCGATTTCGACGGACACCTTGTTGATTTTGACGAGGCAATGGAGCGCGGCACGATGTACAAGGAATTTGAAGCACACAAGCGCGAGGAAGTATGCAATCTCTTCGCCAAGGAGGTAAAGTGATATGCCTAATATGAGCCTAAAAAAGAATGAAATGCCTGTACAGGACCCCAAGGTACGCAGCGGTAACTTCTCAGAAGTAGCGCTCGGCTATACCGAGGAGCAGGCAGTCGACGAGGCAAACCGCTGTCTTAACTGCAAGAACAAGCCCTGTCAGGGCGGATGCCCCGTTTCTATTGATATCCCTGCGTTCATTGCAAGGGTCAAGGAGCGCGACTTTGAGGGCGCGTACCGCATTATTCATGAGAGCAGCTCCCTACCTGCCGTATGCGGCAGAGTATGTCCGCAGGAAACGCAGTGCGAGAGCAAGTGCGTTCGCGGCATTAAGGGAGAGCCTGTGGCAATCGGCAGACTGGAGCGCTTTGTTGCCGACTGGCACAACGCTCACAGCACGGAAGCTCCCGCTGTCCCAGCCAAGAACGGACACAAGTGCGCTGTTATAGGCGCGGGTCCCTCCGGTCTTACCTGCGCGGGCGACCTTGCAAAAATGGGCTACGATGTTACGATTTTTGAGGCGCTTCACCTTGCAGGCGGCGTTCTTGTGTACGGTATCCCCGAGTTCAGACTGCCCAAGTCCATTGTCGGCAGAGAGGTTGAGAACCTCAAGGCACTGGGCGTAAAGGTAGAAACAAACGTCGTTATCGGCAGAACCATCGAGGTAGACGAGCTGTTCGAGCAGGGCTTCGAGGCTATATTCATAGGCTCGGGCGCAGGTCTGCCGCGTTTCATGAATATTCCCGGCGAGAACCTTAAGGGCGTATACTCCGCAAATGAGTTCCTGACCCGTGTGAACCTGATGAAGGCGTATAAACCCGATTCCGACACGCCTATCAAGAAGAACACGAGCGTTGCAGTAGTAGGCGGCGGCAACGTTGCCATGGACGCAGCACGCTGCGCAAAGCGCCTCGGCGCGGAGAACGTATACATAGTATACCGCCGCGGTCTTGAGGAAATGCCCGCGCGTAAGGAAGAGGTAGAGCACGCAATGGAGGAGGGCATTATTTTCAAGACCCTCAACAACCCCGTTGAAATACTCGGCGACGAGCACCGCTTTGTAAAGGGCATGAAGTGCGTTGAAATGGAACTTGGCGAGCCCGACGCAAGCGGCCGCCGCAGACCTGTCGAGAAGCCTGACAGCGAATTTGTGCTTGACGTTGACTGCGTTGTAATGTCTATAGGGACATCGCCGAACCCGCTTATCCGCAATACCACAAAGGGTCTTGATACCAACAAGCACGGCTGCTTTATCGCAGATGAGAACGGTCAGACCTCCCGCGAGGGCGTATTTGCAGGCGGCGACGCCGTAACAGGCGCAGCTACCGTTATCCTTGCAATGGGCGCGGGCAAAACCGCTGCCAAGGCAATGGACGAATACATCAAGTCGAAGAAGTAACTATTATGCCCGCTGTGGATTTCACGGCGGGCATTTTTTCTGAATTCCGACTGATATCTGCAAATAAATATTGCAAAGCTACTTGAAAAAAAGTAAGATTTGTGGTATATTTAATTTATAGGGATATTCACAGGTTTTCCCGTGCGCAGTCGGCAGGTGTGCCGGGCGCACAAAAAAATATCGGAGGTTTATGTATGAGAATACTTTATGCGGCGAGTGAGGCGCTCCCGTTTGCGGCGAGCGGCGGTCTGGCAGATGTTGCAGGCTCTCTTCCCAAGGCGCTGGTTGCAGCGGGGCATGAGGCTTGCGTTGTCATGCCGTACTATGTAAACACGATCAAACCCGAGCAGAAGGAAAAGATGAATTTCATCACCAACTTCAATGTTCCTGTAGGCTGGCGCAGTCAGTATTGCGGGCTGTTTTCGCAGCAGGTGAACGGCGTTACATACTTCTTTATCGACAACGAGTATTATTTTAAGCGCGACAAAGGTCTTTACGGCTATTTTGACGACGCTGAGAGATACGTGTTCTTCAGCCGTGCCGTGCTTGAAATGCTGCGCTACATTGATTTCAAGCCGCAGGTCATCAACTCCAACGACTGGCAGTGCGCGCTTATCCCTGTGTATTACAACCTCTTCTACAAGAACGAGTGGGGATTCGGCGGTATCAAGCACGTTTTCACCATTCACAACATCGGCTATCAGGGGCAGTACGGTATCGACCTTGTAAAGGATATCGTAGGCATACCCCCGCAGAGCGTGAGCCTGCTTGAATACGACGGCGACATCAACTTTATGAAGGGCGCTATCGAAACTGCAGATAAGGTAACAACGGTTTCCCCCACATACGCAAAGGAGATTCTTGACCCGTGGTTCTCGCACGGACTTGACAGGATCCTTGTCAACAAACAGTACAAGACCTGCGGTTTCCTCAATGGTATTGACACCGACCTTTACAACCCCGAAACGGATAACACGATTGCTGCAAAGTTCAGCGCGCGCTCTCACAAGGGTAAGGCTGCGTGCAAGAGCGCTATCTTCGAGGAATTCGGTATGCCGCAGTACGAGATCCCGCTGCTTGTTATGATCTCCCGCTTTGCTGACCACAAGGGTTTCGACCTTGTACGCTATGTGTTCGACGAAATGATAGGCGTGGATATTCAGGTAGTGGTACTCGGCTCGGGCGAAAAGCAGTACGAGGACTTCTTCACTGAAATGCACTGGCGCTATCCCGACAAGGTGGGCTTCTACAAGGGTTACAATGCGCCCCTCGCAAAGAGGCTCTATGCGGGCGCCGATATGTTCCTCATGCCCTCCAAGAGCGAGCCTTGCGGTCTTGCTCAGATGATAGCCGCACGCTACGGCACTGTGCCGATAGTTCGCGCAACGGGCGGTCTTAAGGATTCCATCATCGACTACGGCGACAATGGTATAGGATTCACGTTCCAGAGCTACAACGCGCATGATATGCTTAACGCGGTGCGCCGTGCAAAAGGCGTATGGGACAACAAGAGCGAGTGGAGCAAGCTGGTAACGCGCGCAATGAAGGCTGACTTCAGCTGGGCGGCTTCGGCTAAGCTTTACATCGGACTTTACAAGGAACTCTGCGGAGAGTAATAAAACAGCGCCGTTGGGATTACCCGACGGCGCTTTATTTTGAAAAAAACGCATTTCAATGCCCGCTCCGCAGACAAAAACCATTTTTCGACAGACTGACCGCCGTTCGCATGAACGGCGGTTTCGTAATATTGCGTTAAATAGCGGTAATTGCGTAGGTGAACGCCTTTTCTGCTGCGGGCTTAAGTATTTCTATGCCGCGCTTTTCAGCGAAAACGCCCGTGCAGTCGTCAAAGTCGGCAGAGCCGCACCACGGTTCAATGCAAAGAAAAGGCGCGTCCTTTGCCTGCCATACGCCAAGGCTCGTAAAGTCGGGGAAATCCACACGCACGCCCTTGTTGTCCTTGCCGACAAGCTGCACCGAGCGCGAAACGAGCTTGTCAAAGTAGCACACGTCCTTGCAGAACATCTCGTGCGAGAGCGGAAGCGTTGCTTCGCCGTTCAGCAGGGGAGTGCGTGAGCTTTCAATGTGCAGTCCCTTTTCCACGTCGTAAAGCGGAACGGCAGCGTTTTCCTCTTTCGGGAAAAGAAGCCTGTAGTCCGTCATGTCCCCGTCGCAGGCAAACGCAGGGTGACCGCCTATGCAGAACGGCATATCCTCCGCGCTCTCGTTCTTCACACGCATGGTGACGGAAATTCCGTCCGCCTTAAGCGTGTAGCATATGCTCAGCTTAAAGTCGAACGGGTACATTGCCTTTGTGTAGTCGCTTTGGGTGAGCGAAAACAGCGCGCTCGTCCCCGAAAAGCTTTCGGGCGTGAACTCCAGGTCGCGCGCAAAGCCGTGCTTTGTTATGCGGTACTCCTGTCCGTTTATGAGCGTTGAACCGCCCTTAAGCGTACCTATCATCGGAAAAAGCAGGGGAGAGGTCTTTCCCCAGAATGCGGGGTCGGCGCGCCACATAAGCTCCCTGCCGCCCACACGCAGCGATTTAAGCTCCGCGCCCTTTGTTATTACGCGCGCAGAGCAGTTTTCATTTTTAAGGGTGATTTCCATGATGTTCCTCCTATATCAAAATTGCTGCTGATGCAGTCATTGTTTTGTTTAGTACTGCGGAGGTCTTTTCGCTGCGCGCTGTTTTACCCATGCCCGCAGGATAAGAACGACCATTGCCAATACAGCCAGAAGCAGCACCAGCTTTATTATTATCGTAATAATGCTGTACTTTGCCGCAGCAAGCGCATAAACTCGTCCCACTGCGTCGCGGAAATACATCGTGCCGCTTTGCGCCGCTGTAAAGCACCCGCCCGTAAAGTTCTCAAGCTTCGCAAGCTTTGACGTCTCGGGTTCACCGCTTTCTGTCATATCATAAATGCTGTACAGGCACCAGTAGTCCTCAAGCGGTGCGACCATATAAATGCGCGTGCCGTTGCCCACGCCTATAAGCGGGTCTGTAGGCCGCTTTATTTCGGTGAGCGTGTGTTCAACCTGCATATTAAGGCTGTCAAGGATATAGAAGCCGTCCTCTGCGCCGACATACAGCTTTCCGTTATATGCAACGGGTCTTGTAAGCGACTCTCCAACTTTGCACGGAGTGAGCGTGTCAGGTTCGACAGTTCCCTCGTCGGTAAGGCGCAGTTTGTACACGCACCCGTCCTGCGCGGAAAGGTAGACGGAGTATTCGTCGGCAAACGGCGCTGCGCACATTGTCACTGCAAGCTCGTTTTCTACTGCAATGCCGCTTGTGCGTTCACAGCACACAAGGCGCTCTCCCGCACCGAACACGATATACTCGTCATAAACAGCGGGTGAGGTGACTGCGCTCTGCACGCGGTATTCCCAAACGGTTTCAAGCCCGTCTGACATATCAAGGCAGTACATCGTGCTCTCCTCTGCGCTTCCTGCGCCGATATATACGCGGTTGTCAATTATTGCAGCGTCAGTGAGAATGTCAGCGCCAAGGCTTCTGTAGGAAACGACCTCCATTGTGAGCGTGTTTATCACCGCAACCCCCGTGCGCGTGGGCTGAACATAAGTGTTGCCGAGCGCTGCGCCCCTGCAGCATTCAGACACCTTTTCAGCAAGCTCAGCCGTACCTGTAACTGTCCCGTCCTTTTCGGCGAGTAGCTCCACCGTGTTTCCCGCAGGGAACATCACACCCGCTCCCACAGCAGTAAGAACGCCTGCGCCGTCGGCGGTATCGGTATTCCATGCAACCTCGGTGTATTTCGGGTCATAAGGCGTTTTTGCAAGCGCCACAAGCGACTGCGCGCCCGAAAAACCGCTGCTTTTCGCAGACGCTTCAGAAACCGAAGCCTCAGCGAAAACGGCGTTTGCCGTAACTATCGCGGCGCAGACTGCTGCTGCCGCAGAAATAAATCGTTTCATGCCTGTCCTTTCTCTTTGTGCGAGCGCAGATAGCTCAGCACGTCTATCTCTCTGCCAAGCGAGAAGCTGTAGATGTACAGCTCCCTTACGGGAAGCCCCGTCACCTGCGGCAGTATTTCCATATATGATTCAAGCTGCCTGCAATAGCTGTCAAGCTCCTTTTCGAGGTTTTCCTGCGTGTCGCTCTTGTAATCTACAAGTATTATGCCGCCGTTTTCCACAAAGTACATATCCGTCCTGCCCTGAATGCACACAAGCCTTTCTCCCGAAAGCCCGAGCTTCTGCGCGGGCAGCTCCGCGTAAAACGGCGTTTCGCGGAACACCATGTTCACATTCGCAAGCGTTCGCCTGCCAAGCGCGCTCTCAAAGAATGCGCAAAGGTTCTTTATGCAGCCGCGCCTCGGCGAGTGCAATATGTCGCCCTCTGCGGCAGTAAGAAGCCCGCTGTCGCAAAGCTCGTCCACCGTCTGCGCTATCATGTCCTGTGTAACGTTCTGCGAGAAGCGCTCAAGCGGGCAATGCTCCATAAAATGGTGATATGAGTCGCCGACTTCCTTGCCCGTTGGTGCATTGCCCCGCGCAAACGACGGCATATTCAGGTATACCATCATTGCATTCGGGTCAGCGCTGTGAGCAAGCTCGGTTACGGTGTATTTTGCCTGGAGAGTTGTTTCCGGCGCATAGGGATACTGCTGCCTGAGCTGCGCGGTTATCTGCTCTGCAAGGGCAGGGTCGGCAGTTATCTCTTCGCAGGCAGCTTCATGCTCAGCCTCGCGCTCGTCGCGTTCATCGCTGAACACCTCGTCCATAAGCTCAGCGTCCTCGGTAATAAGCTGCATAAGCGTGTGGGAGCCTATGGCTATCTGCGAAAGCGTGGATTCGCTTTTGTCGATATCCTTAAGCACCGAACCGTCGGTATTGCGCAGCAGCGAGCGGGTAAGCCACTTAATCGGCACTATTCCGTCAACTATGCCCACGGGCGTATCAAGCTTTGCTTTAAGTCCCGCTGCCTTGCTGTTGTAGATCGACGTTACGATAAGCTTATCCTGCGCCCGCGTGAGCGCTACATACAGCAGTCTGAGCTGCTCGCCGCATATGCGCTCTGTTATCTGCTTTTTATGATAACCGTAGGCGAATGTTTCTGCCTGATAGCGCACAGAAATGTCCACATACCTCAGCGTTATGCCGTCGTCGTGGCTTAAAAGGTACTGTCCGTTTGATTCGGATATGTTTATTCTGCTCTCAAGGTCAGACAGGAAGCACACGGGCATTTCAAGACCCTTGCTGCCGTGGAAAGTCATAAGCTTTACGGAGCTTGACGCGTTTTCGGGCGCGCCCGCAGCGTCAAGCGTCCTGCTGTCGAGTTTTGAGATAAACCGCAGGAAGTCGCTCAGCGTGCCGCCGTCCGAGGCTTCAAAGTCCTCCGCATATTTTATTAGCAGCCTTATATTTGCCAGGCGCTGCCTGCTGCCCTCGTAGGTGCATATAAGACTGTAAAGCTCCGTTTCATCGCATACTTTTGTTATGAGCGCGTCAATTGAACTGCTGCTCATAAAGAATCTGAGAGACTGCAGCTTCTCGTTAAAATCCTGCAAAAGCGGGCTTACCGCGCGCTTGACGCCCTTTTCGCGCAGCCTTTCGCATAACTCCTTCAGCTCGTCAGAGCCGTTTTCGCACGAAAGCTCCCTCAGGCAGAAAGTAACGCACCCGTAAAGCGAGCGCCCTCTTACGTGCCTTGCAACAGGGGAGAGATCCTCTCCGATACCGTCCAGCGGCAGCCCGAGAATACCGAGTCGCAGCTGCGCCGCTTCCTCGGCGGACATATCAAACACGGGCGACATCAGCACGCGGATAAGCTCCTCGTCACGCATGGGGTCGTCTATAACAGTCAGCAGGTCAAGCAGCAGTAATATCTCCTCAGCCTGCAGGAAGCTGCCGCTTTTGGGGATAACACTCGGGATACCAAGCTCCGAAAGAGCGTCCCTGTAAATAGTCATGTGATTGTTTTTAGGCAGCAGTATGCCGAAATCCGAGGGCTTTGCGGGGCGCATTCCGTCGCCGTCCGTCACCTGAAAACCCGTATCAAGCATCTGCTTTATACGTCCTGCAACATAGCGCGCCTGACAGAGAGTTTTAACGTTGCTGTCGTCGTCCGTGCTGTCGCCGCAGCGAAGCAGGTCGATTTCAGTAAGATAACCCTGCGGGTCTGAAAGCTCAGGGCAGGCTGCGCCAAGCTCCAGCTGAGAGCCTGCGGCATAGTCCACGCCGCCGTAACGGCGCGTCATAACACCCGAAAACACCGCGTTTACGCTGTCGATAACGGCAGCGCGGCTGCGGAAGTTCTTGTTGAGCGGGATAACGCGGAATGACGGGTGTTCGCGCACATAGCGCGCGGGGTCGCCCTTAATTGCGGCGGGCTTTGCCGCGGGCGCGGGGGAAAGATGTTTCGGCGTTGAGCAAAGACGCTCCATGATTTTTGGGTTGCCCCCACGGAAAGCGTATATGGACTGCTTGACGTCGCCGACATAAAACAGGTTGTTCTTGCCGTTTGCAATAAGGCGGAAAATCTCAGCCTGTATGTCGTTTGAGTCCTGAAACTCGTCTACGATAATGCAGGAGAACCGCTCTGAAAGCTGACTGCGGAACACTTCGTCAGTGCGCAGCTTTTTCAGCAGCAGGTACTCGCACTCCGCAAAGTCAAGGCAGCCCTTTGTATGCATAATGCTGCGGTATTCGTCAAGATATGTGCGTACAAGCCTTGTAAGCGCCGCAACTGTAAGCCGCTGCTGCGGCAGAATACGCTGCTCCTCCTCATAAACGAACACATTTTGCGTAAGCGACTTTGGAAGCGTAAAGCACTTAACAAGCTTTCCAAGCTGGGTGTGCGCCTTGCTGCGGTTCTCGTTCTTTGGGAATGCGCACGGGTTGAGCCTCAGCGCCTGCTCGTAGAATTTCCCGAGGTTTTCCGCGCAGGGCGCTTCATAAAGCGCTTCGTAAGCGCTCCTGACACGCGATAGATAGTCCACGTCGCCCTGCGCATAATCGCGCATTTGCTGTGCGACTGCGGGGTCGGCTTTCTTTTCTTCCTCGTAGGATTCAATGATATCCGCATACCTTGCGGGAATGTCCGCGCACTCTGCTATAACCGCTCCGATACGCGCGATATCAGCCATTATCGGTCTCTCAAGAAGCGTGTCAAGCGAATGGTAGCGCTCTGCGCACTTTTCAAGCCACGTGTCGCTGTCGGCGTAGCTGCTCACTTTTTCTGCAATGTCAGAAATGGCTTCGCGCAGGGCGTCGTCGCTTTCAAAGCTGAACGTGTAGAACAGCGCCCCGCGTTCCTCCTGCGAAAAAAAGTCGTCAGAGTAGAACATCTGCATGGTTTTCTGCATTGCGGCGTTCTTCATGGAAAAGAGCTTTGCGCTGCCCGCAACCGTAAAGCCAACGGGCAGGTTGAATATCTGCGCATTTTCACGCAGTATGTTAATGCAAAATGAATCTATCGTGCCTATCGCTGCGGAGCGCAGCTCAAAAAGACGCTCTGAGAGCATATCCGCCACGGCGTCGGGGTCGCCCTCCGCGCGTATCGCCTTAATACGCTCTGAGAGCTTTCCTATGAGCTTTTTGCGCAGCGAAGCGGCGGCGTTTCGCGTAAACGTCATTACCGCAAGCGAATCGCCGTGTATCTCAAGCGATTTGTCTGAAAGCAGCCGTATCATTCGCTCCACGAGGAGCGTGGTTTTTCCGCTGCCCGCCGCAGCGGTGACTATAGCGCTGCGGTCGTGCGGGGCGTTTATCGCCGCCTGCTGTTGTGGTGTGAATTTCATCAGCATTCCTCGCTTTCCTGCGGAATATACCGCGACATATCCATGTCCTCGCTAATGTTCTTAACCTCGCCGGCGTTTCCGCATATAGAAGCGAATCGGCAGTATGTGCAGGGCTTGCGTACAGTACCGTCCTTGTATCTCACGGGAACGGCAGCAACATCTCCGCCGCGAAGCCCGCTCAGTGTCTGCGACAGCATGGAAACGCAGTCCTCTCGCAGGTTGTCAAATCCTTTCTTGGTGAGCGTTGCCGCAGGGTCCGGCATGAACTCGCGGATAGCCTCCTCGCGCTCCTGCGCGTCGCTGCTGTCCGTCAGAATATCGCTCTGCGCGCTGCTGTCCGCAGCAATTTCCGCAGAGATTCTGTCAAGAAGCGCTGCGGCGTAGCGCGTCGATTCCTCGAGCGTCGCGCTGTCGCTTACGAGCATTCCGTTCTGCTTGTACTGCGTTGCAAGCAGTTCAAGCGCAGTAAGTCTCTTTTTAACAGCGCCGGACACTTTTGCAGGGTTATAGCTCACGCCCCCCGCGCTTACGCTGTCGGGATTGTTCGCGTTTGCGTCGCAGAGCGCGAAAAGGTAGAGCAGCATTTGTATATTAACGCCGTTAAGCGCCTTTGGAATGCTGAAATTGTGCGTGTTGGTCTTGTAGTCCACAACGCGCAGATACTGCGTGCCGTCCCTTGAGATAAACAGATCCACGCGGTCAATCGTGCCTGTTATCTGTATTTTCCCGCCGTCCTGAGTCTGCACCTCAAGCGGCTCAACAATCAGCTTTTTCTCCTGTGCTTCTGTCGGGAGAAGCGGCTTTTCGACCGCGTTTTCCTCGGGCAGCGCGTCTGAAAGGAAATACTGCATATCCTCTGTGCGGTAGGCTATCGTGTGTTCTCCCGCCTCGTCCGCAAGGGACACCTCAAACAGCTTCGGGCGGTAGGCGCGCCCGCTGAACTCCGCCTGCATCAGCATAAGCACGTCGAGCGCGGCGTTTTCAAGATTCTTGAAAAGGAAGTCGGTGCGCGCGTCGTCCGTGATAAGCTCCGCGAGTCTTTCCGCGCGGTATTCCGCCAGACGTTCGCGCACGAGTACGGCAAGCTCCCCGCGGCCCAGCGCAATGAACTGCTCCATTTTGTCCGCATAGGCGGAAAGAATCTTTTCAAGCACGTAATGCACGGCGTTTCCTCGCTCTATCGCGTTGAATGTGTGCTGCGTGCGCTCCTTTATGCGCAGCCCCCTGTCGCAGAAATAGCTGAAGCGGCATTTGCAGAGCTTTTCTATATCCGTTGCCGAAACGCGCGGCGGGAACAGCAGCCCCGCGCTGTATGCCGATATCGTGCGGCGTTCGCCCGAAATGTGCGCGTTTTTCAGCCGTGAAAGCTTGCTTACAAAGCCGCCCTCGCCGACATTGCACAGCGCCTGTGAAAGCGCCGCGCCATCGCCGTCAGGGGAGAAGAGCTTCTGCGAAAACATGAGCTTTGCAGCGCCCGTGCTGCGCGCGTAAAAGCCCGCGTCAAACGCTCCGGCAGAAATCGGCTGCGCCATGCCCACAAGCGCCAGCAGCCCGTCCGTTACCTCGGAGCGGACTATTTCCGCGCCTGCCGCGTCAGCCTCGGGGCAGCTTATGCAAAGGTAGTCAGACGGGAGGGAAAGCGCCCTGTACACGCGGTAAAGCGACAGGCAGTATTGCTCCTTGGCGCTTTTAAGGCAGTATTCCTTTTTGTCGTTGGAATCTATGTGGATTATGTTCTCGCGGATAAGCTGCGTTTCAAACTCGGAAAAAACGCCCTGCGCGGCAGTTTGCGGGGGAAATGTGTCGTATCCTGCGCCCACTATGAATACAGCCTTGACATTCGGCGTTCTCGTGCGGTCTATATCGCCGACAAGCACCGTGTCTATATACTGCGGAGGACTTGCAATGGTTGTCTGCGAGCATATCTCGCGGAAAATGCACGAATATTCCGCAATGCTCAGCGGGTAGCCCGAAAGCCCCGTATACATCGCGTCGAATATCCCTGAAAGCGAATCCCAGAGTTTCTGATAGGCGCGCACCGCAAGCGCGTCGGGGCGTTTTTCGCCGTTTTTGTCGGTTATTGTAGTGCGCGCGGCAATTTCGCGCGATATGCCCACCTTGTCCACAAGAAATTCAAGCAGCAGCTTTGTTATCTTGTCGCCGTACCTGTTTTCGGTCTTTGAGAGCTGTTCGCGCAGCTCCAGCAGCGGCACCACGGCGGCTTCTCTCACTGCTTCGGCAGCCTCTGCCGCGCGCCTGTTGGCTTCTGTGGAACGCTCGCTGCCGCCGCCCAGTCCGCCGCATTCAGTCAGCGGTTTCTTCATTGCCTGCGCGGTCAGCGCCCATTCGAACATAAACGTTTCAAAGTTGTTTATGTCGCTGCCCGTAAGTCCCACATAGCGTATTTTTTCCTTGCCGCAGGAGTCCTTTGCGGGTACCTGCTTCTGTGCAAAGCCGGTTTTGATGTAGCTTAAAACGCGCTCGGTCGTGAACTCCTCAAGAGCGTCCAGCAGCGAGGTAACAAGCGCGAAAAGCGGCTGATGAAGCACAGGCTCTGGGATATCGAAAAACGCGGGTATGTCGTAGCGCGAAAACGCGCTTTTAAGGCAGCTTATGCTTTCGCCCGAGCCCGCGCACAGCACCGCTATATCGCTGTATCTTATGCCGTGCGAGGTAAGCTGCTTTATTTTCGCAGCAACAAAGTCTATTTCCTGCGCGCTGTCGGCGGCGGTTATAACGTCAAGCGCGCCGTCGTTTTCACACGCGCACCGCTCGCTTCCGAAAAGCCTGTCGGACACCTCGCGAAGCAGGGGAGAATCGGTCTTTTCGGTAAAGCCTTCCGTAACGAAAACAGGCGGTTTGCCGCCATTTTCCTCTGCGGCTTCCTTTGCATAATCAAAAAGTCGGTCTATCTGCGAGTTTATCGTAAGGAAAAGCTCTCCGCGCCCCTCGTCCGCAGGCGTGCGCTCCGCAGCAAACCCTAACGTCACGTTCTCAGCGCGGCAGAACACGCTTTTCATGAAATGCAGCTGGCTGTTTGTAAAGTCGTTGAAGCCGTCCACAAACACGTCCGCGCCGTCGAACACATCGGCAGCTCCCGCCGCGAGAAGCTCCGCTGCGCGCGCGGTGCAGTCAAGCCTGTCAAGCCAGTCGCGCTCCAGCCGCGCGTTGTATTCAAGGTAGAGCAGACCCACGTCGCGCAGCTTCTGCGCGGCAATGGAATAGCGCTTTATGCTGTGTCTGCCCTCGTCGGGCGCGGAAAGCCTGTCGCTGATAGACTGATCAGACAGGTCGTAGGGCGTTATTCCTGCAGTTTTCAGCATGGTGACGGTCTGCACCATTTTGGCGCAGAAGCCGGGCTTATTACACACACCCGCAAAAGCGCCGAGCCTGTCCTTATTTTCGCGGATAATGCGCTGCATGATGATGTTCTTTACAACATCATTCGCGGTGCGTTTCTTTTCATTGCAAAGGGCTATTATTTCCGCGGAAATGTCAGCAAACGTAGCAACGCGCACGCTTCCCGAGCGGTCAAGCATGGCTTTCTCGCGGAGTGCCCCGTAAATGCTCTTTTCCGTTTCAAACTCAAACTGGTCGGGCACAATAAATATGGCGCGCCTGTCTGCGTGTTCAAGCGTGCGCATAAGTTCCCCGCGCAGCGCAGCGGAGATGTCGTGGTATGCCCTTGCAATGAAAAAGCTCGTCATTTGTTGTCCTTTCTGTCAGTAAACGCACAGCGGTAGACGTACTGCCGCCCGATGTTTCCCGTATGCACTATTGCGCCCGCCGAGCGCAGCACTTCAAGCCTGAGCGAGCTGCGCGACTCCTTTGCCGCCTTGCAGAACTGCGTTTTGGTGAACTCCTCGTCAAGTCCCTGCGGCATAAAGCGCATATAGTCGCGCGGTGCAAAAAGCCGAATTTCTTCTATAAGCTCAAGCGGCACTTTTTCGGTGTGAATGCGTTTGCGCGCGCTCCTGCTGCGCAGGTCGGGTATGTTCTTTCCCGTGTAGAACACGCGCTTTTCTGCCTTAAGGCAGGCGATTATAAGCCCCACGTTCTCGCAGTCAAGCCAGCCGCGTAAGGAGTACAGCTCCTCAAAAAGCCCGCTCAGGTACGGCATTGAGCGGAACTGCGTTTCGTCCGCCACCTCTCCGGTATCCTCGCTTATGTAGAGCGTGCGCGAGCGCACAATCGCAGGGTGAACTACCGTAACGTGCGCCGCCTGCGTAAAGTCCTCCAGCTTGTCGCGCAGCAGGTGAAGCGAGCGCGACTGTATCTCGTAAATACCGTCCTCGCCCACAGCGTCTGCAATAAAGCGCCCTATGCGTATCTCCTGCGAAGCCTCCGACGGAACGTAATAGTTCTTGAGCGTTGCGTGAATGAGCTTTTCCTTCTGCGTTCCAACCGAGCCGTGGTTTCCACGCGTGCGGCACATTGCGTCTGCAAGCGCCGCAGAGAATCTCTCGCGCGTCTGCTCGTCCATAGCGGACGGCGTTGATTTTTTGCGCGCAGGCGGCGCCTTTTTACGCGCCGGCGCGGGCGGCTTTATGCGCGCCGATTCGCGCTGCCAGATGTATTCGGCAACGGCGTCCTGTACGTTAGAGCCGATAACCTCGTCTGCCGCAGCAATAAGCTCCTCGCAGGCGTTTGATACCGCAATACCCCTGTCCGCGCAGAGCAGCATTGGTATGTCGTTCTTGTTGTCGCCGAAGCATACTATTTCGTCCGCGCCCGCAAGAGACGCCGCTTTAACTACTGCCGCCGCCTTTCCCGCGCAGTCGCTGTATATCTCGTACCACAAGGAATCGTTGTATGTGTCACGCTGAAAATTATGCGCAAAACCGTTCCCGCGCGAAAACACCTCATCAGCTAAAGCGCGCTGCTGCTCAGTAAGGTCAAAAAGCGTAATGTAGAATATGCTGCCCTCGAAAAGCGCGTCGTAATTCGCAACAGGGCGCAGGCGCCTGTCGCCGCGCTTGCTCTCAACATATGTGCGCACATCGTCAAGTCTGTCCGCGAGGTAGCTCACGCGCTCCTTGCCGTCGATATAGGCGTACACAATCGGCGCATAGGCGTTCTCAGCAATATATGCGCGCGCCAGCTCAAGCTGCTGCTCGTCGGGGACATTTTCCGCAAGGTGTTCGCCCGTTTTCGGGTCAACGACAAAAACCCCGTTGAACGTTACAGCGGGGCAGTTGAGCTTAAGCGCCCTCACAAGCGGGGAAGCGCTCAGAAACGAGCGCGCTGTCGCATAGGTGAACAGCACGCCGTTGCTTATCAGCGTATTCAGTTTTTTTGCCGCCGCTTCTGAAATGGTAGCGTCAGGGCGCAGCAGCGTGCCGTCTAAATCTGAAACATAAAGGGTCATGTTAAATTTCCTTGCAACCGTCCACCACAAAGCGGTGGTCAAGCATATATCCGCGCAGCTGCTTCATTGTAGGCATGGTTTCGTTATTGCCGCTGAACTGTATCTGCATTGATGCAAGCGCGTTCGCACGGTAAACAGCCTCGCCCAGTGGAAGCTCCTCGCACAGTCCGCTCAGTATTCCTGCGGCAAAAGCGCTGCCGGTTCCCGAAATGTCAACGGGTTCTGCACGGAATGTCGGCGCCGTGCCGTATTCCTTTGCGCTCATAAAGAACGCGCCGCCCTTGCCAAGCTTGATGACGAGCTTTTTAGTTCCGCGCTCAATGTAGTGCGCGGCAATCTGCTCAGGCTCGGAAAGCCCGCAAAGCGCCTTTACCTCGTCAAGATTCGGTACGAAAACCTCCGCTCCGTAAGCGAACTCGTTTATAAGCTCCTTATAATCCGCGCGCTTTTCTGCGGGTATCCCGCTCATATCAGGGTCGAATACCGGCGGGGCAGGGCATTCGCGCGCACGCTCCGTCAGAGCCCTTGCCGCTGCAAGCGCTGTCTGAGATTCGGCAGGGAACGTCCCCGTAAAGAAAACGTACCTGTAATCCTTAAGGTCAATACCCGCAAAATCTTCCGCACAAATGGTACTGCCGTTTGCGGGGAGAACATTGCGCACGTCAACGCCGCAGTCGCTGAGAATGCCAAGCACCTCGCCGTCGTGCCTGCCGTCAAGCCTCGTCATAAACGCCGTGCTCACGCCGAGCCGTGAAAGCGCCGCCGCCGTGAGAAGCTCCGCGCTTGGGCAGAATTTGGAATGCGCGCTTGCCGCCCTCCCCTCGGGCAGACCCGCTATAAAAACCTTGTTCATATTTTCCACCTATTTAGCCGCATTTTAATTTTAACACACTTTAACGGTAAATGCAATACCGAAAAACGCGTAAAGTGTCCCTTGAGAGATACACTTTGCAGCATTATATTATATGATAATCCGTTTATTCGCTAAAGCGCTTTATCTCGCTGTCAGCAAAGCAGAACCCCGCATAGCCGTTAGCGCTCAGCCTGTCAAGGAAGGCGCGAAGCTTTTTGGGCTTTGTAAACATCGCCGTGTCGTACTGTGCGCGAAGCTCCTCCGCCCTTTCATAGGCAGCAGAGAAGTCGCCGTCGTAAAGCAGCGCTATCTTTTCTCTTGCAGAAGCCCTGCGCCCCATGTCGCTCAGAATGCTGAAAATTCTCTCAAAGCCTATTGAGAAGCCGCACGCGGGAATATCCTCGCCGAGGAACTTGCCTATAAGC